>JBIIBO010000018.1:0-34818 GCA_044239355.1 Ilumatobacteraceae bacterium | reverse complement strand
TACAAGAATGGCGAGCGTCCCGCTCCGCCGAGAACCCTGAAGGATGACAAGTGCTTGCGCTCAAGTTTCCAGAAATTAATCAGCTCCTTCGATGGAAAGACCTGTTCCCCGGTTTCAACAAGATTGCATTAATCGCAATCCTTGCAACCGTGATCAGCATTGTGCTTTTCATTCTTGCGACACGTCGTCCAACAACTGAAGCTCCTAAAGGTGCACGCAACTTTGCTGAAGTAATTGTTGAGTTCATTGAGAACGGCGTCATTATGCAAACAATGGGCAAAGAGGGTTTGGGATGGACGCCATTCCTGCTCACCACGTTCTTGTTTATTTATTTGTGCAACGTTCCAGGAATTATTCCGTTCTTCCAGATGCCCGCAACAGCGCGTATGGCAGTACCAATGTTCCTTGCGCTTCTTGTGTGGGTTGTGTTCAACGCAACAGGCATCAAGCACCAAGGTGTTGGCGGATACCTCAAGAGTGTGTTGTTTCCCCCGGGTGTACCTAAGGCGTTGTACGTCCTTGTGACACCAATCGAATTGATCTCGGTGTTCTTGGTTCGTCCGTTCTCACTCGCAGTGCGACTTTTCGCCAACATGCTTGCGGGTCACATTTTGCTCATCACCTTTGCATTGCTGTCTGAGGCGCTTTTCCAAGCTAAAGATGTGATCTTGATTCCTTTCGGAATCTTGCCCTTCTTCATGTTGCTCTTCATCACTTCGTTTGAAGTGTTGGTGGCCTTCTTGCAGGCATACATCTTCGTCATTCTCGCGGCCGTGTATATCGGTGGCGCCGCACACCCAGAGCATTAACCACACGAGTTCTAATCACTAGGTCTCCCTACCAAACCAAACCAACTAGGAGAAAATAAAATGGAAGCACTTTCACTGCTCATCGCAGCCGAAGAGGCAGTAGCCGCAGATGCGGTCAGCACCGGAGATGGCCTCACAGCCATGGGTGCAGGACTTGCATACGGGTTTGCCGCAATCGGACCAGCACTGGGAATCGGAAACCTCGTCGGCAAGTCCGTTGAGGCAATGGCCCGCCAACCAGAGGCTGCAGGCATGGTGCGTACCACCATGTTCCTCGGCATCGCGTTTACCGAAGCGCTTGCGCTTATCGGCTTCGTGGTGTTCATTCTTCTCAAGTTCGCTTAAGTCGCACCTGAGTTCCCGTCCGTTTTCTTTCTCCGTTTTGACGGAGTACAGGAGTTGAAATGCTGACTTTCATAGTCACCAAATCGAGTGGTGGAGTCGTTGATGTACGGCTTTCATCGGCCATTGCTGCCGATGAAGTTGATACGGCATCAACGGGTCAACCCGTCGATACGGGTCCGAACCCGATTGCCGCTGAACCCAAAGAATTGCTGTGGTCAGCAGGAGCCTTCTTGGTCCTCCTGGTGGTCATGCGCTACTTCTTGTTCCCACGCCTGAAAAAGGGCATGGACCAGCGATATGCATCGATTCGTTCCAATATCGAGGGCGCCGATCAAGTCAAGTCGAGTGCACGTGCTGACGTTGCCAACTATGACGCTGCAGTTGCTGCAGTGCGCGTAGAAGCAGCAGCACGCGTGGACGCTGCTCGTCAAACACTGGATAACGAGCGCACAGCTCGTCTATCCGAAGTGAATGCACGCATTGCAACAGCGCGCACCCAAGCAGATGCAGCAAACAATGCTGCACGTGCTGCGGGTCAAGCACAAGTTGCAACAGCTGTAGCCACTGTGGTGACACAAGCAGCTGAGCTCGCCTCGGGGTCTCGACCAGAGCAATCTGTGGTTGACCAAGTGGTGAAACAAGTAATGGAAAGTGCAGGCAAATGATGAGCATCGTCTCGACACTTCTTGCTGCTGGTGACCCTTCGCAGTCTCCGCATTGGTTCATTCCGAAAAGATTCGAACTTATTTACGGTGGTCTTGCATCTGTCATCATCATCAGCGCTCTTGTGAAGTTCGCAGGTCCTTTTGCGAAAAAAGCCCTGACCGATCGCACGGAGAAAATTCAGAACGAAATTGATTCGGCTCGTAGCGCAAAAGCTTCAGCTGACCAAGAAGCAGTACAGATTCGCACTGCACTTGGTGATGTCGACAAGGAGCGTTCACGCATTCTTGCCGAAGCCGATCAACAAGCAGCAGCACTTCTTGCAGAAGGCCGCAGCCGTATCGATGCTGAAATGAAAGACATTGAAGCTAAAGCAATGGCCGATATTGCAAATGCATCATCTCGCGTAGGTGATGAGTTGCGCGCAGAAATTGTTCGCTTGTCAGCTATTGCTACTGATCGTGTTGTGCGCACAGCACTTGATGATCGCGCACAGCAAGGCTTGATCGAAGAATTCATTTCGAAGGTAGGTGTTTCTCGATGAGTATCGATACCTACGTTGACTCGATCATGAATATTGCTGAGGCAGAGGGCGTACAAGTACGTATTGAGGAAGAGTTCTCAAGCGTTGTGCGCACTATTGACTCCAACAACGATCTGCGTTCCAAATTGACTGACGAGCTGATTCCTAGTGCAGCACGTCAACAAATTGTGGAGACATTGCTTGAAGGTAAGGCACATCGCCTCACTGCTCAGTTCATTTCATTGGTAATTGGCGCTGGCCATGCACGCGATTTGCGTGACATTGCCGAGCGCATCAGTTCTCGTGTAGCTCACGGCGCAGGCCGTGAAGTTGCCGAAGTGCGCAGTGCAGTTGCTTTGTCTGATGACCAACAGCGTCGTTTGGCCGAAGCATTGTCCAAGGCAACAGGATCGCAAGTGAATCTCAAAGTTGTTGTTGACCCCACCGTCGTGGGCGGCATTGTCGCCACAGTCGGCGACAAGGTCATCGATGGCTCAGTACGCAACAGACTCGACCAGCTCAAGAGCCGGTTCTAAATAATTGTGAAAGAAAAAGGAAGACATGGCTGACATCACACTTTCCGCCAGTGACATTGCTGCAGCGATTACAGGTGGCCTCACCGGCTACTCGCAATCGCTAGAGGCTCGCACTGTAGGCCGCGTTGCAGAAGTAGGCGACGGTATCGCTCGCGTATCGGGTTTGCCCGACTGCGCAGTGAACGAGTTGCTCGAATTTGAAGACGGCACCGTTGGTTTGGCGTTGAACCTCGACGAAGACCAAGTTGGTGTTGTTGTTCTTGGCGACGGCTTCGGTATTGAAGAAGGCCAGCCTGTGAAGGCAACTGGTCGTATTTTGTCCGTGCCAGTGGGTGACGCAATGCTTGGTCGCGTGGTGAACGCACTTGGTGTGCCCATCGACGGCAAGGGCGACATCGTTGGTTCCATTGACCGCCGCGTGGAAATTCAGGCGC
This sequence comes from Ilumatobacteraceae bacterium, assembly GCA_044239355.1. Classification (GTDB taxonomy): domain Bacteria; phylum Actinomycetota; class Acidimicrobiia; order Acidimicrobiales; family Ilumatobacteraceae; genus UBA2093. The sequence continues at coordinate 31,508 of JBIIBO010000018.1, read as the reverse complement.
CTGGAATCATGGGTCGCAAGCCCGTGCACGAGCCGCTTCAAACAGGCATCAAGTCGATCGACGCAATGACCCCGATTGGTCGTGGCCAGCGCGAATTGATTATTGGTGACCGCAAGACGGGTAAGACAACTGTTGCGATTGACACCATCATTAACCAGCGTGGTCTTGGTGTGAAGTGCATCTATGTCGCCATTGGTCAGAAAGGTTCCACCATTGCACAAACAGTGGAGACCCTTCGTCAGTACGGCGCACTCGAATACACGGTCATCGTGGCAGCACCTGCATCTGAGCCTGCACCGTTTAAGTATCTCGCTCCGTACTCAGGTTGCGCCATGGGCCAGCACTGGATGGAAAACGGCGAGCACGCTCTCATTGTGTATGACGATTTGTCAAAGCAAGCAGAGGCATATCGCCAGATGTCATTGTTGTTGCGTCGTCCACCAGGCCGCGAGGCATACCCCGGAGACGTGTTCTATCTTCACAGCCGTCTCTTGGAGCGTGCTGCAAAGTTGAGCGATGAGCGTGGTGCAGGATCTTTGACAGCGTTGCCTGTGATTGAGACCAAAGCCGGCGACGTGTCGGCGTATATTCCCACCAACGTGATTTCGATCACCGATGGTCAGGTGTACTTGCAGGACAACTTGTTCAAGTCTGGTGTGCGTCCCGCAGTGGACGTAGGTGTGTCAGTGTCACGAGTAGGTGGCGCAGCACAGACCAAGGCAATGAAGAGCGTGTCAGGAACTCTCAAGCTCGATCTTGCGCAGTTCCGTGAACTTGAAGCATTCGCTACTTTTGGTTCCGAACTTGACGCAGTGTCGAAAGCACAGCTCGAGCGTGGATATCGCTTGGTGGAATTGTTGAAGCAAGGCCTCAACTCACCAATGCCAGTCGAAGAGCAAGTTGTGTCGATCTTTGCAGGAACAAAGGGTTACTTGGACTCCATTCCTGCTCCAGATGTGCAGCGCTTTGAAAAAGAATTGCTTGATTATGTGCGTTCACGTCACGGTGCAATGCTCGCTGAGTTGCGTACCAATCCAAAAGCAGATGTTCCTGCTGACTTGGGTGACATCGTGTCCACATTTAAAGCACAGTTCAAGCCAACAGTTGCCAAAGGCGCTGGCGTAGATCCCACTGCAACCAATGCTGATGCACTTGGTGAAGCAGAGAGCAACAAGACCCTCGCAACGGAGTGATGTAAGTGGCTGGCGGTCAAGAACGCATTTTGCGCGGACGTATTCGTTCCGTGCAAGCGACGAAGAAAATCACGCGCGCAATGGAGCTCATTGCTGCATCGCGCATCGTTAAAGCACAGCAACGCGTTGTCGCTGCTGTGCCATACAGCGAGTTGATTACTGAAGTCGTTCGCGATCTTTCGGCAGCTGGTGCGGGAAGCGAATCACCTCTTTTGGCTGGTCGAGACCAAGTCAAGAAAGTGTGTTACGTCGTACTCACCGCAGATCGAGGATTGTGTGGCGGATACAACTCTGGTGTAATGCGCGCAACTGAAGGCGAAATCAAACAAGACGCCATCAATGGACGCGATCATGTGATTGTGCCCGTTGGCCGTAAAGCAGAGGGTTACTTCCGCTTCCGTGGTTACAACATGGCACAGTCCTTCACTGGCTTTACAGATAGCCCCACATACGCAATCGCCAAAGAAATTGGCGAGTTTGTGACCGGTCTGTTCACCAGTGGCGAAGTTGACCGTGTGGAATTGGTGTACACCCGATTCGTTTCAGCCGGTAATCAAGAAGTGGTTCAGCGACCATTGGTTCCGCTTGACACTCAGGTTGCAGAAGGTGGCGACGGGAAAAGCGAAGCTGGCCATGATTACGAATTTGAGCCCACTCCAGAATTGATTTTGGAAACACTGCTTCCTCGTTACGTGGAAGCACGTGTGTATGCAGCGTTGCTAAATGCCGCAGCATCTGAACATGCGTTTCGTCAACGCGCCATGAAGGCCGCAACCGACAACGCTGAAGAGTTGATTAAGAACCTTTCACGAATTATGAACCGAGCCCGCCAGGACTCCATCACCACTGAGATTATGGAAATCGTCGGTGGTGCCGAAGCAATGGCATCAGGCAATTAAGAGCGACAACACAGGAGAAATCCACATGAGCATGACCCAAACCAACAACACCGGCCGAGTAGTAGCAATTGCTGGCCCAGTTATTGACGTTGAATTTCCTCGCGGCTACTTGCCCGAGTTGAACTCAGCGATCGAATTTGAAATTGAGACACAAGGTGAAAAAACCGTAGTGCTCGCAGAAGTTGCGCAGCAGCTTGGCGATAGCCGCGTGCGCGCCGTGTGCTTGAAGCCAACTGACGGTCTTCGTCGTGGTACACCAGTGCGCGACACCGGACACGGCATTCAGGTGCCAGTGGGTAACCGCACACTCGGTCACGTGTGGAACGTGTGGGGCGAGGTTCTCGACGGCAACAATGCTGACTTTGCCGACATTGAGCGTTGGGACATTCACCGTCCAGCGCCTGCATTCGACACCCTCGAGCCATCAAAGCGCATGTTCGAAACCGGCATTAAGGTCATCGACCTTCTCACTCCATACCTCGCGGGTGGAAAGATTGGTCTGTTCGGTGGTGCAGGAGTGGGTAAGACCGTTCTCATCACCGAGATGATCAACCGCGTGGCTTCCAAGCACGGTGGTGTGTCGGTGTTTGCTGGCGTGGGCGAGCGCACACGTGAAGGAACCGACCTTCGTTTGGAAATGGAAGAGTCCGGCGTGTTTGAAAAGGCCGCCTTGGTCTTTGGCCAGATGGACGAACCACCAGGCGTGCGTCTTCGCGTTGCATTGTCTGCACTCACCATGGCTGAGTACTTCCGTGACGTTCAGAACCAGGACGTGTTGTTGTTCATCGACAACATCTTCCGTTTCGTACAGGCCGGATCAGAGGTGTCCACACTTCTTGGACGTATGCCATCTGCTGTGGGTTACCAGCCAACACTTGCTGACGAAATGGGCCAATTGCAGGAGCGCATTACTTCAACACGTGGACGTTCAATTACATCGCTGCAGGCTGTGTACGTACCTGCTGACGACTACACCGACCCAGCACCGTTCACCACGTTTACCTTCCTTGATGCAACAACAGAACTTTCACGTTCTATTGCGTCGTTGGGTATCTATCCCGCAGTGGACCCATTGGCGTCAACATCCACAATTCTCACTCCAGAGACCGTGGGCGATCGTCACTATGCAGTTGCTCGTCGCGTGCAGGAAATCTTGCAGCGCTACAAGGAACTCCAAGACATCATTGCAATTCTTGGTTTGGATGAACTTTCTGAAGAAGACCGCCTCATCGTGTCACGTGCACGTAAGGTGCAGCGTTTCTTGTCTCAGCCGTTCTATGTTGCTGAAGTCTTCACCGGTGTGAAGGGCGAATACGTTCCTGTTGCAGAAACAGTGGAGTCATTCGAGTCTTTGATCAACGGTGAGTTGGACGAAGTTCCAGAGCAAGCGTTCTTGAACGTGGGCTCTGTTGAGCAAGTACTTGCCAAGGCAAAGGCTTTGCAGGAGAACGCATAATGGCAGAAGCCAGCGGCACCATGCGGGTGGAAGTTGTCTCGCCAGAGCGCATTTTGTTCTCAGGCGAAGCCAAACAAGTCATCACGCGTACCTTGGAGGGAGGCGAAGTCGCCTTCCTTCCAGGCCATGCTGCGTTCTTGGGTGCGCTGACGGAAAACCACACTCGCATTTACTTGTCAGATGGTTCGATTCAAAACTTGGCAGTCCACCTCGGATTTGTTGAGGTAGGCGCCGATCACGTCACAATTTTGTCTGACTCTGCAGAACTTGAAGAAGACATTGATGTGGCACGTGCGAAAGCCGCCAAGGAACGCGCTGAGACACAGTTGCGTACAGAACACTCCACTGAAGTGGAAGCTGATCTGCGTCGTGCACATGCACGTCTGTCCGCTTCTGGCGGACTTGGTTCCTCACACTAATTGTGACGCCCTTGCGGGCATAAAGAGTTAGTTGTAATCGATTGCCGAAAACAGGCTGATCTTGTCGAGGCGATGCTGTGCATCAATGAGGCGCACTGTGCCGCTTCGTGAACGCATCACCAAACTTTGTGTTGTCACAATTCCTGGTGCATAACGCACGCCATTGAGAAGCTCTCCATCGGTGACTCCGGTGGCAGCAAAGAAACAGTTGTCGCCTTGCACTAAATCATTAGTGGTCAAAATGCGGCTGACGTCGTACCCCTGTGCGATTGCTTGATCGCGTTCTGCGTCATTGCGTGGCCATAGGCGACCTTGAATCTCGCCACCCATGCACTTGAGTGCAGCCGCGGCCACAACGCCTTCTGGTGTGCCACCAATGCCAAACATGACATCGACGCCGGCATCTGGCCATGCTGTGGCAATCGCAGAAAAGATGTCACCATCTGAAATCAATTTGATGCGAGCACCTGATGCGCGCACTTCTTCAATTAAGTCGATGTGGCGATCGCGTTCCAAGATCATCACCGTGAGGTCGCGCACGCTTTCACCTTTTGCCTTGGCAATCCATTTGAGGTTTTGAGTGGGGGAGGCGGTGATGTCGATAGAGCCCACTGCATCGGGGCCAACGGCAATTTTTTCCATGTAAAAACAAGGGCCTGGATCAAACATCGTGCCGCGCTCAGACACGGCAATCACTGCGATGGCATTGCCCTTTCCAGATGCTGTGAGCGATGTGCCATCGATGGGGTCAACAGCAACGTCTGTATCGGGCTTGGAGCCATCACCGACAACTTCGCCGTTGAACAACATCGGCGCATCATCTTTTTCGCCTTCGCCAATGACCACGATGCCCGACATCGGCACAGTGGACAATACGGTGCGCATGGCGTCTACTGCTGCGCCATCGGCGCCCAGTTTGTCTCCACGGCCCACCCAGCGCGATGCAGCCATCGCGGCAGCTTCGGTGGTCCGGACAAGTTCGAGGGCAAGGTTGCGGTCGGGGCGTTCAGTGGGCATGTCCCCAACCTAGTGGGCTCACTAGCCTGAGACGATGTCTGTTGTGCCCCTTCAATTGTGTCTTGCGGGCAAGGAAGTAACCGATATTCGTGTGCGTCCTGGTGGCCAGTGGGTCTCGGGCGTGGTGTCTGAGCCTGGTCTCCACGGCACAGTCAGTCGCCTGTGTATGTGGTCAGTCGCACATCGAGATGTCGTGGTGGATCTGGTGGTGGACCCGATGCCGTTAGCTGGACGAGGGCTGTCGGGCGGAGTGCATTGTTGGGATTTAGAAGGTCGGCGCGTCTTTGTAGCTACCGCAAAAGAGGGCATCGTAGAAGTTGCACTTGTCGACGATGTACCCGGAGGCCAACGCGACTTGGCTTTTGCACCCCAGCGAAATTGGACGACACCAGCAATCGATTTCACGCAGTCAAGTGTGTATGCGATTGCCGATTGGTGCGAAATGTGGAAATGCACACTCGATGGGGGTGAACCACAGTTGGTGTATCGCACCGACGGATATGCCATTGATGCAACTGCCGGTGCAGATGGAATGTGTATGACGTGGGATCGGCCACATATGCCATGGACACAGAGCACAATTTATCCCGAGCCAGGAATCTCAGAAGTGTCGATGCAGCAACCTCGTTTTTCTGCGCAAGGAAATAGTTTTGGTTATATCGAAGATGCATCAGGTGTCACCAATGTGCGTATCTGTGCTGACCGTGTGATGGCCCATGATGTGGTGATTGATGATGACTGTGAACATGGCGGCCCTACCTGGGGGCCAGGACAACGCACATGGTGTTTCAATACAGATGGCACCAAAGTTGCTTACACGCGTAATGAAAAAGGCTTTGGCTCATTGTGGGTCTATGACCGCTTCACTACTGAGCGCACCAAAATCGACAAAGGAATCTTTGGATGTCTGTCGTGGGAACATGACACATTGGCAGCATTGCGCACTGGTGCACGCACGCCCACACAAGTTGTTGCATACGACATGTCGTTACAAAAATTTGGTGAGCGCACTGTGGTGATACAGCCAGGAGCAGAACAATGGTTGGCACCAGAGATGGAACAAGAACTTGTTGAGCCCTCGATGCACGAAGCAAGTCATGGAAGTGTTGTTGTTCCATATCGGCTCTATCGGGCAAAGACGCCCAATTGGGGTGTCATTGTGTGGGTGCACGGTGGCCCTATAGATCAATGGCAAGTGACATTTCGTCCGAAGTTTTCCTATTGGCTCTCGCGCGGTTGGTCAATTGCAGTAGTCGATCATCGCGGCACTACTGGGCATGGTCGTTCATTTCAACAACAGTTGGAAGGACAGTGGGGTGAATACGACGCCCAGGACACGGTGGCTGTGATTCGACAAGTACAACGTGCGTTTGGTTTTCGTACTGAACGCACAGTGTTGATGGGCTCGAGTGCAGGCGGACTTGCTGTATTAAATGCATTGGGCACATCTCGTACCTTGGCGGCTGGTGCTGTGGTGAGTTTTCCTGTTGTAGATCTTGCCGAGTTGATGCAAGGCACCGACCCCTTTGAGACCCACTACATGCCACGACTTATTGGGGCGCGCGATAGTTCTGATCCAATGGTGATGCAGCGTTCACCGTTGTCGCGAGCCCATGTGATTGCAGGCACACCACTGTTGGTGTTTCATGGAGACCAAGACACATTGGTGCCCCTGTCGCACTCAGAACAACTGCGTGATGTGGTCAATGCGGCAGGCGGTGCGGTGCGTCTTGAAGTGATGCACGGCGAAGGTCACGGATTTCGTGACCCACTTCATGTCATTCGTGAATACTCCATGACCGAGGAATTTCTCCACGAGTTGATGGGGTGACACCTCGATAGCGTCAAGCCCATGCTGTTAGCCGAGCTTGAGATTTTCCACTCTCGGCCTATTGCACCCACCCGCAGAATTTCTCTCGGGCACATGTATTTACCTATTGATCCGGTTCCCGGATTTGGTGGGCTTTTGTTAGGCGCAATTATTGCCGAACATATGCGCGACGTGGACGATGACCTGCATGTGGATATTCAAAGATTGCTCACAGAAATTGAACGAGGAACTCGCGTGGTGCAACCACGATTGCGCCATCGCTTTCAAGTTGACCGACACGGACTTTCCTACAGCACTCATCGCCTCATGGGTGTGGGTGACACAGTGGAGTTTGAATTGGAGAGTCGTGGAACTGCGTTACAACAAGTGCTTGGTGCGGTGTATGCCTTGGAACGTCTTGAGAATTCGACGCGTCAACAAATGATTCCAGTGATGCGTCGTGCATCTACTTGGCGTGGTCCTATTGGTCCGTCTTTTATTGCCTACATTGCCGGCTCAAATGTGTCGTCGGTGTCTGCACTGGCTGACCCTCGTGCGTGGGCACTAGATGTGTTGGGTTTTCCGGGAGGCACCATCACTATCTCCAAGCGAGAGATTATGTCGCGTTATCGCGAAAGTTTGCGGCGTGTGCATCCCGACCACGGCGGCGATGAACGTCATGCAAGCAAGGCCATCAATGACATCTCAGAGGCGCGCCGCGTGTTGTTGGAGACATTGTGAGTGGTGTTCGAGGAGTAGTTCTTTTTCCGGGAGCTGGGTCATCATCTACGCACATTTCACTTATCGCTATCGAAGAATCGTTGCAGCCAATTCCTGTTTTGCGATGTGATTTTCCCTATCGACTCGCAGGAAAATCTTTTCCTGATAAAACTCCGGTTCTCATAGACAGTGTGCGCACCCAGGTTCGGGCATTTGCTGCATCCTTGGGTGTATCCACATCATCGTTAGTGATCGGTGGACGATCAATGGGTGGGCGCATGTGTTCGATGGCCGTTGCCGATACCGACGACCCGTTAGATGTTGCTGGGGTTGTGTTGATTTCGTACCCGTTGCATCCACCAAAAAAACCAGACAATCTTCGTGTTGAGCATCTACCACGGGTGATGACACCAATTCTGTGTGTCAGTGGCACGAAGGACAACTTTGGAACACCTGAAGAGATGACACAAGCTTTTGCCGTAGTTCGGGGAGAAGTTCAGTGGGTGTGGATAGAAAATGGCCGACACGAACTTGCAGGCAAAGATCGTGAAGTTGCAACTGCAGTGACGCAGTGGGTGTCGCAACTTAGCGGGACGTTGAAGTCCCAGGAGTTGTAATTTCTTCCAAGCTGAGATGTGCGGTTTCTGGATAACGAAACCACACAATCAATGAAGCCACAACCGGTCCTAGGACAAGCCACATCATCACCGACCCATACGAGATGTCGTTGTCGAGAAAAAGTCCGCCACCAATGAGACCAAAACTTCCACCCACCAAAGCTGATGTCATGATGATTCCGCCGGCAAGACTGCGCACGCTGGTCGGGAAAAGTTCGCCGCGATATACAGCCATTGCCGGATATGACATGCCAAAAGCGACACCACCCGCGATTGCTGTGGACCACATAAGAACTCCTGATGTGGTGAACGACAATGCCAACAACATCGCCCCCAATGGCACCATGGTTGCGCCAAGTAGTCGTCGCCCTTTTGCATCTGCCAGTCGTCCGCCCACAAGTAAACCAATTGATGCAGGTGATGACGTTGCGATGGTGAACAGAGCAATCAAGGTTGCTGAGTAATCGCGCTGTTCTTTGAGATATCGATTTTGAAATATTGATGCGGTGGCAATGTAGAGGTTGGTCAAAAACACCACTGAACAAATACGTCCAATGTTGCGACGCAATGCTGCTTTGGCGGCAGTGTGCATATCAGGTGTGACATCGATGCGGGGAATGAATCTTTTTGATTCAGGAAGATGTTTGGTGATGATGTATGCAGTGATTGTCCAGATCAATGTCACCACATAGACGTAACGCCATGCACTGGGTCCAATGTCTGCAAGGGGAAGCGAGGCAACTGCAATACCTGCACCAATCCCGCTGAGCACTGCAAGAAATCCAGTGGCATATGCTCGCGCATTACGTGGCATCTCTTCAATGGCAACAACTGCAATCAAGATGTCAAGGGTGAGACCAAGAGGTCGCCCTACCGCTTGTGTGGCAACGAGAAATTCAAATGAGGGCGATAACGCACCGAGTGCACACACCAGTGGGGCACACCACGCCACAGTGATGATGAGTGGTCGACGACCGTGTCTATCGGCGAGGGCAACAAGGGGCAGGCTAATGATGATGCCCCAACGCACGATGGCGGCACCTATTCCTTGACCAGTACGACCTACGTCAAATTCATCGGCTGCGTAGGCCACTGTTTGGGTGAACAAGGTGTTGACAAAGGCCGACGACATCGAGGCCAATGCCATCAGTAACAGAATGCGTCGGTGGTGGGCAGTGAGAGGCTCGGCGGGCAAAGCCCATTGGGGCATGCGATTGAGGCGAGTCCTCCCATTCATGGTCACGGCGGGAGCATACTGATAGCCATGCCTTTTGACCCGACGAATAGCCACGATGTGATTGTGGCCTCGCAGAGCGGGCCATTATTTGGCGAAGTTGTGGTGCCGGGTGCAAAAAACTCGGTACTCAAGTTGATGGCAGCCACATTGCTCGCCGATGGCACATATCGACTCACAAATGTTCCGGTGATTGACGATGTGGACATCATGGCCGATTTGTTAGAGGCCTTAGGTCTGCGTATTACCAAGATTGCCGCGCCCCTTGGCGAGGTGGGGCAACATCTTGAAATTGTGAACTCTGGAGCCATTCGTCCTGTGGCACCTTTTGAATTGGCCGATCGCATTCGTGCGTCGGTCAACGTAGTGGGTCCACTGTTGGGTCGATTTGGTGAGATTGATATTGCGCTTCCTGGTGGAGATGATTTTGGTGGCCGACCTATTGACATGCACTTGCGCGGATTAGAAGCAATGGGTGCAGTTTTTGATGTCACTAGTGACGGCATTGTGGGGAGATGTCAAAAACTTCGTGGTGCAGATATTGAATTTGATTTTCCCAGTGTGGGCGCCACGGAAAATATTTTGATGGCAGCGGTGGTTGCGGAAGGAACAACCACATTGCGCAATGCAGCACGTGAGCCAGAGATTGTGGATCTGTGTGAGATGCTCAAGAAAATGGGATGCCGTATTGAAGGTGTAGCTACATCAACTCTTGTGATTCACGGGGTGGCTCCTTCCACATTGCAATCGGTGACGCATTGTGTGGTCACCGATCGTGTGCAAGCAGCTACATATGTTGCGGCAGTGGGTATGTGTGGAGGATCTATTCGCGTGGAACGTGCAGTAGCCGAACACATGGGAATGATGTTGTCTCGATTCACCGACATGGGAATTTCATTTCAGATTGATCCTGATGGAATTGTGGCCACTGCACCAAAGCGATTGTCATCGATTGATGTGGCAACACTTCCGTATCCTGGCGTGGCAACCGATTACAAACCCCTGGTAGTTGCAATGTTGTCCATTGCACAAGGTGTGGGCATCGTGACAGAGAATTTGTATCCCGGGCGTTTTCGCTACGTAGAAGAATTGCGTAAATTGGGTGCCGATATCTCCATTGACGGACATCATGCAGTGGTGCGCGGAGTTGATCATCTACGAGGCGCTACCGTCGTGGCGCCTGATATTCGTGCTGGTGCGGCACTTGTGGTCGCCGGATTAGCTGCTCAAGGAATGACGGAAATCAGCGATGTATTTCATATCGATCGTGGCTACGACGACATAGTGGGACGCCTGGCTGGGCTTGGAGCGTCGGTTACTCGGATTCGTCCGGAGAGCTAGCAGGGGGCTGGCCGAGTTTTTTTGCACGGCTATTGGCTAGTCGTAGGAGTGCAAAAATCAGCGCGATGGGCACAGCAACGTAGAGAAACTCATCCCATCCGCCTTGGTGGGCGAACATGTGTCTCATCGTAGGCGTGAGAGCGCTTGAGGTGGGTATCGTTCTAGGGGAATGGGAGGCAGAGATGTCCATGCGTCAGCAAGTCGAAGAGACAATTGAAGTCATCAGGCCCGCATTGCAGGCCGACGGCGGTGACATCATCCTTCGTGAAGTTGATGAAACAAGTGGAGTGGTCAGTGTCACCCTCACGGGGGCTTGCACCACATGCCCCGCCTCTGATCAAACTCTCAAAGCCGGTATCGAGCGCATCATGAAAGACCGCATCGATGGTGTGACCGAGGTTGTGCAGGTCGCCTAAGTGAGCCGCCGCAATCAGAACCCCACCGAATTATTTGATGCTGCATGTGCAGGTGATCGTGCAGCACTTGCGCGAGTGTTATCCCTTTTAGAACGCGGTGACGTTGTTGCGCGCGAAGTAGGACGCTTGGCGTATCAGCGAAGTGGTTCTGGCTACACAGTGGGCATCACTGGGGCGCCAGGGGCTGGCAAGAGCACATTGACAAGTGCACTTATTCGCCATATTCGACAACGAGACATCGAGATTGCGGTACTGGCAATTGATCCATCGTCACCATTTACTGGTGGGGCCATTTTGGGTGACCGGGTACGTATGCAAGATCACGCAACGGATCCCGGAGTGTTTATTCGCTCCATGGCTACTCGCGGGCATTTAGGAGGCCTGTCGCTGTCGACTCCCGAGGCGATCCGCATGCTTGATGCAGTTGGCCGGCAGTGGATTTTGGTAGAGACCGTGGGCGTGGGTCAGGTGGAAGTTGAGATTGCTGGGAAAGCAGATACCACTGTGGTGGTGCTAAATCCTGGTTGGGGAGATTCCGTGCAGGCCAATAAAGCAGGCCTGATGGAGATCGCTGACATTTTTGTGATCAACAAAGCAGATCGCAAAGGCGTGGAAGAGACTCGTCGCGACGTAGAGCAAATGTTGGAACTCAGTGATCTGGCTCACGATGCATGGCGTCCACCGATCATTGCCACGGTAGGCAATACCGGAGAAGGTGTTCCTGGTTTGTGGGATGCAATTGGTGAACATCGAGCCGTCATTGAAGCAAGTGGCGAACTCACACAACGTCGCCAGTTTCGATTGCGCGAAGAATTACGTGAGATTGTTGCGCGTCGACTTGAACAGCGTGCACGAGAAATCTGTACGGGAGATCGCTGGGATACTTTGCAACAAGGTGTCCTTGATCGCACTATCGATCCTTGGTCGGCAGCCGATGAGATGTTGCGTGGAGTGGAGGCATAGCCATGACAGACAATGACATTGTTCTTTTGGAACGGCGAGAAAGTGGAGCAGCAGTTATTACCTTGAATTCACCCAAGGTCAATGCACTGTCCACCACGCTCCTTGGGCGACTTCGTGAGATTGCAAAAGATCTCACCACAACACCTGCAGGTGCAGTGGTAATTACAGGCGGCCCTCGTTTATTCGCCGCTGGCGCAGATATCTCAGAGTTCTCCGGCCCAGAGCAAGCACGTGTAATTGGCACCGCTTTTCATAGCGCACTCAACGCAGTTGATGCATTGCCCTGTTTCACCATTGCAGCCATAAGTGGCTTTGCATTAGGTGGAGGATGCGAACTTGCATTGGCGTGCGACTATCGCATTGGCTCTACCAAGGCAGTGTTTGGTCAGCCAGAGATTTTGTTGGGCATCATTCCTGGTGGAGGTGGAACCCAGAGGCTTCCACGTCTCATTGGTCCAGGTCGTGCAAAAGAAATGATGGTGACAGGGCGCCAGGTGTCAGCAGACGAAGCGTTACGTATTGGCCTTGTTGATGAAGTTGTAGATCCAGATGCACTCATGGAGCGCGCTCTGTTTTTGGCAGACACTGTGGCAAGCGGAGCATCTCTTGCTGCTCGTGCAATCTCAGAAGTAGTGGATGCGGGAATGCGCACAGATCTTTCCACTGCATTGTCTTTAGAAGTTGATGCATTCGAGAAAATCTTCCGCACGAAAGACAGCCAGATTGGTGTTGCAAGTTTCCTAGAAAACGGACCCGGCAAAGCACGTTTCACCGGCAAGTAACATGAATATGTTTCGCGAACCGCGGTCGCGGCGTTTTGTCTCTGCATCTTTGGTGATCGGGGTTGCCTTCATTGCCTTTGGTGCATCGTTTGGCGTGTTGGCGGTGTCGGCTGGGGCATCTGTTGCTCAAGCAACCGCAATGTCGCTTCTGATTTTTACCGGCGCCTCGCAGATGTCGGCGGTGTCGGTCATTGCGGCCGGCGGCAGTGTGAGTAGTGCCTTTGGGGGAGCACTGTTGTTGGCGGGACGCAATGCGGTCTATGGCCTGGCTATGGCTCCAGTGTTGCGTGGGCACTCACGTGTAGCGCAGTGGCTGGGGGCTCAATGGGTGATTGATGAAACAACAGCCATGGTGACTGCAGAAGCCGACCCTGAAGATCGCCGTCGAGCTTTCTGGATTTCGGGGACCATTTTGTACACCAGTTGGTGTGCAGGAACATTTCTCGGAGCCTTGGTAGGAACAAACATTGATCCCAATGATTTTGGATTGGATGCCGCATTCCCTGTGTTGTTTATTGCAATGCTTGCTCCGCACCTGCGCACTCCACAAGGACGTAAAGCTGCATTGTTCGGCGGTGTCGTCACAGTAGTGCTGGCACCGTTTTTGCCTGTGGGTCTTCCCATTTTGGTTGCAGCATTAGGAATGTTGTTTGGATTGTCTCCTGCTCATTCAAAGAGCTCCCATATTGATACAGACGGTGCACCATGAGTTGGGCGTTTATCTTGTTACTTGCTGCAGGTGCATACAGTTTGAAACTTCTTGGTGCAGTGCTTGTAGGTCAGCGAACTATGCCTGCTGTGTTGGAACGCACGTTGATGTTGATTCCCGCTGCTTTGCTTGCAGGTCTCATTACAAAGGACACTTTCACCACTGGGCAAGACATTGTGATTGATGCTCGTCTTGCCGGCGTGAGTGTTGCCATCTTTGCCACATGGCGCAAAATGCCGTTGGCTGTGGTGATTGTTCTTGGTGTGGGAACAACAGCAGTGCTTCGCGCACTGAGCTAGTCAGCGAAGTTTTAGGCTTCGACGAGTTTTTTTAACTTGCGAAGATTGCGACGCCAGATTGCTTTCATCACAATTTGACCGCCCACAATTGCTCCAATGGGGCCACCAAGCCACCATGGAAAGACCAAAGATTCGGTCCATGTAAAACGAGTGCTGGAATCCGACAGTGCAGTGAGTGTGAATTCACCAGTTCCTGTGACTACGCCCGTGTGGGTCACTCCCATCACAGCATTTGGTTCCCATGCGGTGATTGTCATGACGTCAACCAATTTGATGGGACCTACTTTGGTGTCACAGAAAAATGTGGTTCCCACCCCGCGTGTTTGTTCAGTCTGAAAGCGAATGGCCACAGCATCGGCCATCCAGTCAATGTGTCGCTCTACAGGTTCAACTATCTCCCATACGCGAGAAACGGGTGCATTGATGTCAATCGACACCTGAATATGGCTCATGTCAGGCCTTTACTGATGAGTGGCGAAGTTGTTGTGCTGCATCTTCGGGCGGAACAATGTTGATCATCACGCCTGTGCCTCGTTCAAAACCTGCAGCGGTGGTGAGTTTGGGCCAAAGGTGTACATGCCAGTGGTACATACCTTCATGATGAGAAGGCGCCGTGTGAAAGACCAAGTTGAAAGCAATATCGCCAAGTGCCCGCACAAGATGTGCAAGAGCATCGCGAATGGCAAGACCCATTGCGGTGAGTGCATCATCGCTTGCATCTGTGATGTGTTGATGGTGTGCCTTGGGCATCAACAACAACTCGTAAGGGCTCGAACTCCAAAACGGACACACGACTGCCACATGCTCGTTATCGAGAACGAAACGCTCACTGTGTGATTCGGCCTCGACAGTGGTGCACACGATGCATCCACCTTTAAAGCGTTCGAAAGCTCGTTCTTCTTCGAGAATTTCACCTGGAACAAATGGAAGACCGAGAAGTTGTCCGTGTGGATGTGAAAGTGAGGCTCCTGCTTCACGACCATGATTCACAATTGCTTGGGTGTAGCGAATGTTGGGTGTATTGGCATGAGCAAGAAAACGACTCTTCAATGCCACCATCAGTTCTTTGATTTTTTCATCAGAGAACATGTCGAGACGCATGGTGTGATCTGGAGAAAAAACAAATACCTCGTGCGTGCCGCTTGCTTCGGCCATGACATGGACTGGGCCAAGATTACGTACCGCTAAGGATTCATCACCAACGAATGCGGGATAACGATTTCCCACAACACGCATGGTCCAATCACCTTGGGCATTGTGTGTTTCATACAAAGGAACATCTGGTCGGCCGCTACCAGGGCAGAAAGGGCAATCGCTCTCTGGTGCTGCTTCTACTTGTTGGGCACGCGGGGCAAAGTCGGTGTTGCGTTGTGCTCGGGCGGGTACCACGGTGACCCATCGGCCCGTGAGGAGGTTGAGACGTAGCTGGCTCACAATGATTTCAGGATAGGTCGCTGTGAGAGGAAAGTGGTGGAGATGTCCAAGGTCACTTGGGTGGAGCCAAAGAAAAACAACTGATGTGTCGGTCGGCGGTGGGGTCAAAGCTGTGATCGTGTCCATCACTGACACGTTGGGTCATTTCGAGACCCGCATTGCGTGCGTGGGTATCTAGTTGTGTGGGAGAGAAATACCGAATCGACCACGGACGGAGCCGAACAGGTGAACCATCGGTGAACTGAATGAATTGTCCCGTGATGTGCTGACTCTCGGCGTCATGGCGACTCACACTGACCACCACTTCGGTGGTTGACATGGAGCGAATACCCATGTGGTCTTGGGTTGATGTTTGTGGCGGCAGCACCACATCGACAAAGAATTTCCCCTCCGGACCTAATCGCGAACTCACCAGTGTCATACACGAACGTAAAGCGTGTTCATCGGGCAGGTTAAACAAGGTGTTGTATCCCACGAAGATCACATCAAAAGGCCCGTCGGGCAATGTGGCCGAGAAATCACCTTGCATCAAGACCACCGATGCGTCGCAGTTGCCACGAGCAATCTCCAACATGGCGGCCGAGGAATCAATTCCCACAATCTCATCTGCAATCCCTGGGCGCAAAGACTGCAGAACGCGTACAAGACGCCCGGTTCCCACGCCTAGTTCCAATATGCGAGCAGGCTTAGGCCCAAGCGAGTCACTGATCATGACGATGAAATCGTGATCATCGAGGTCCTGGTACCACTGGTCATAGACGTCGGCAAAGGCATCTCCATATGAATGGGCGCTGTAGCCCTCTATGCCAAATGGGTTGGCCGTATTGTCCGTCACCTTCTCATTCCACCACGCTGACATCGCTTCGGTCCCATCGGTAGCCTCAATGATGTGACCACGGCATCAATATCTCAGAGATACATCTATCTCGACCATGCCGCCACGTCTCCGCTGCGCTCGGAAGCCAAAGAGGCCATGGATGTCTATGGCGATGAAATTTTTGCAAATCCCTCAGGGTCACATCGCTTTGCTCGAGATGCACGCAAAGTCATTGATGAGGCGCGCGATCAGATTGCCGAGTTGATCGGTTGTCGACCTGGTGAAATTGTTTTCACAAGTGGCGGGACCGAAGGTGCAAATAATGCTGTTCTTGGAGCGGTGCGTCGTCACGGCGGACGTGCGCTGTGTCCGGCAACTGAACATCATGCGGTGCTGCACTGTGTGGAGCACCTTGGTGGCGATGTTGTTCCTGTTGCACCTCGTGGTGCTGTGGACCCTGCAGTGTTGCGCGCACATCTTGCAGAACTCTCCGACGTCACCGTGGTATCGGTGATGACGGTGAACAATGAAACTGGCGTGGTGACCGACATGGAGGGCGTCTCGCATGCGGTACGAGGTCGTGCGGAAAATGCAATCTTGCATACCGATGCTGTTCAAGCAGCGTGCTGGATTGATCTGCGTACTATCTGGCCACATGTTGATGTGATGACACTGTCTGCGCACAAGTTCGGTGGCCCCAAAGGCATGGGTGTGATGGTGGTGCGCGAAGGGGTGCACCTAGAGCCCTTGCTATTTGGTGGTGGCCAAGAACGTGATCGGCGAAGCGGTACGCACAACGTGGCGGGCATTGTGGGCACTGCAACCGCACTTCATATCACCGACATACATCGTGGGAAAGAAAATGTTCGACTGCGTGCCTTGCGTGATGATTTGATTGCACAAATTGTGCAATCAGTTCCCGGTGCAGTGGCCACAGTTGATGGAGACGATGCTGTTGCAGGTGTTGCACATGTGTGCATTGACGGCGTAGAGAGTGAGTCAATGTTGTATCTGCTTGATACTCACAATGTGTGTGTGTCCGCCGCGTCTGCATGTGCAAGCGGCGCTATGGAACCTTCCCACGTTCTTGAAGCAATGGGGCTAGATAGGGGACTCATTAAAGGCTCACTGCGTTTTAGTTTGGGCCATACCACCACTGCAGAAGATATTTCTGTGGCGGCGGCATCCACTATTGCTGCAGCACATCGACTACTACAGGTAGGTAACTGATGAAAGTGTTATTGGCAATGTCGGGCGGAGTGGATTCCTCGGTTGCTGCATTAGTGCTGCGCGAACAGGGCCACGATGTCGTAGGTGTGACCATGCGTTTGTGGGGCGGAGAAAGCGACACGGGGTGTTGTTCTGTTTCTGATGTGGATGACGCTCGTCGAGTGGCCCAACAATTGGGAATAGATCATTTGGTGTTTAATTTCTCCGAAGAGTTCAATGCTCATGTTGTTGATCCGTATGTGCAATCCCACGCCGAAGGAACAACTCCGAACCCTTGTATTGAATGCAATAGACATTTGAAATTCGACAAATTGATTGAACGTGGTCGTCAATTGGGTTTTGAGGCCGTGGCAACTGGTCATCATGCACGCACAGAAAATTTTGAAGGAAAACTACGTTTGGCCCGTGGCGAAGATGCTGCAAAAGATCAAAGCTATGTGGTGCACATGTTGTCGGCACAAGATCTCTCTTATGTGATGTTTCCGGTGGGGCATCTGCAGAAATCACAGGTGCGCGAAAAGGCGCAGGAGTTTGGATTACGCACAGCAACAAAGCCTGATAGCCAAGATGTGTGTTTCATTGGATCCACAATTGGACGTAAAGGTTTTCTAGAGCCACGCCTCACTTTTCACTCTGCCGATGTGGTGGATACAGAAGGCAATACGGTGAGCCAAGTTGACGCTGTGGAACTTGTGACACTGGGTCAACGACGTGGTTTGAATCTTGGTGGCGGCGATAAGCGCTATGTGGTGTCGGTTGATGTGCCGGGACGCAAAGTTGTGGTGGGCGATGAATCAGGTCTGTTTACTCCTGCAACACACGTGGACACTTTGGTGTGGCCATACGCCGATGATGAGCAAAGATTGAATTCCACTGAAGTGCTAGTGCAAGGGAGCGCTCACGGAGAACGCATTGCAGCACGGGCAACAATTGATGGTGATGCGATGACGTTGACGTGGTTGCGACCTAATCGTCGAATTGCGCCAGGACAAACTGTTGTTTTGTATGACCCGAGTGACACCTATGTGCTCGGTGGCGGAATCGTTAGAGGTTGAGAGCCTCGCGCGCTGCGTGAACACGACGCGGTGCCACATGGAATGAACGCACATGAAGTGCTTCTGTTGTTCCTAAAGTACGGGCCGTGATTTTTGACAAAACGATTTTGTCAGCCTCGCGTAGTTCAACAGCCAGCCGAGGACCCAAGACTCCGCCGGTGAAATCAGCACTGTCGGATTGTTCATTTACCAAAGTGATTAAGGCAATTTTGTTCCGTGGCGACATCACTGTTTCGGCCAAGACGAGATGATCATGGATCACAATTCCGGAAGGAACAATCACTAGCCAACGACGCGAGAGCCGATGTAGTCGTTGGGGAAGAGTGACAAGCGCGATGACGCCCATAACCAACAACGCCGCTCCGATCCACCAAAGTTGTGCAGCAAGGAAAAAAGTTGCTCCCAGAACAGTGCCCATCAAAAGACTCCATGCAAGCACAGCTGGGGCCATAAATGGCACTGGTGTGCGTAAGGCAAAACGTTGTTCTTGTCCATAGGCACCACCTTGCACCATGTAGTCCATCAGTACCCCAGAGCGCAGAACGATAAGGGCAACTAGTGCAGCAAAAAGCGAAGGCGGGTCAACATCAAGGGCAGCACATAACACCGCTAGTGGTGATATTGCATGCACGACTGTTGCAGAAATTGGTGAGGGAACAAGTAGTGCGATGGCAACTGCAATCCACAACAGCCAACCCCACACCATCAGTGCAATTGCAACAGGAGTTGATGTGTCGTTGCCTAGTGATTGCCAAGGAACAAAAATACCTAGAACTATCCACGCGGCAAGAGTGATTGCAACAAGTCGAGCACCAGGAGAAAGGCGCGTGGGGAAAGCCATAGCTATAGCCTGCCCGAATCAGGTGCATTCTGCGTAGTTCATGAATATTGCCCCACGGTTCGTGGCTGGCCGAACTGTGCTGCTACCAATGAGGGCACACATTGAATTGCACATGAAGGGAGGCCCCAGATGACATCAGAGAGAACACGTCCACGCAAAGGGGCAACCTTTGCAATTGGCAGTTTGCCGCATCGCGATATCGCCGAGGCCATCGAATGTGCATGGCGAGCAACCGAGATCCCTACTATTCCTTCGCTTCCGCGACGTTCTCCCGCCGAGGCAATGGTGGCTCAGGCGCTAGTGGGCATTGAAGGTGTGTCTGTGGGTCAATATGGCGGCATTGGAGTAGATGTGTCGCAGCTAGATGTTGACCACTTCATTACTACCGATATCTCATCGGATGCTTATGGTGCCTTTGCTGCATTTTTGGATTCATTCGATGAACACAACACCTCTCACGTCGACACGGTGAAGTGGCAGTTCATTGGGCCCGTCACATTGGGAACCGCTTTGTTGCGGGTGGGTCTTGAAGCCCACATCGCTTTTCCTCTCGCATTACAAGCTGTGCGCTCCCATGTGGAAGCTCTAGAACTTGAAGTAGGGCGAGTGTGTGGTGACATCACTCAGATCATCATGTTGGACGAGCCTTCTTTAGAAGAGACGTGGGAACCAGGATTTCCCATCTCGTCTGAAGAAGTGATTGATCTCATCTCTGGTGCGTTGGCTGTGGTGACCTCGGGCAATGTGGGGGGAGTGCATTGCTGTGGGCGTACCAACTGGGCTGCACTACTTGCTACGGGTGCACAAATTATTTCTATTCCTGTACCTCACACCGCAAACGAAGAAGAAGTGGCATCGATGGTTGCTGCCGCAAGCCGCATCTCTGATCACTTAGAACATGGTGGCCAAATTGCATGGGGAGCAGTACGTACCGACGGCCCCATTGGTGGCAGTGCCGAACGTGCAACAAAAATTCTTGTGGATGGCATGTGTGCTTTGGTGCGCGCCGGAGTAGACCCCGAGCAATTACGTGCAATGAGTTACATCACTCCAGCATGTGGTTTGGGTACCCATTCCGACGCAATTGCTGATGCCGTTTTTGACACGGTACGCAACGTGGCAAGAAAAATGGGCGAAAAGGCCACTGCCTCTCGTCTCACTCTTGGCACATAAGGGCTAGATACTCACCCATTGAGTAGTTTGTAAGGCAATGGCACGCACTCCTTCGCCGAAAAAACGTATTGAAGAACTGCGTCGTCTTATCCGTCGACATATGGATCTGTATTACGGCACAGATTCTCCAGAAATTAGTGATGCCGAATTTGATGCTCTCGTCAGAGAGTTATCAGATCTTGAAGCCGAACATCCCGAATTTGCAGACGCACAATCGCCGGCCGAAGCAATTGGTGCAGCGTCATTTACAACTTTTGATCCTGTTGTGCACGCCGTGCCTATGACAAGTCTTGATAACGCGATGGATGAAGACGAACTACGTGCTTGGGGTGAGCGTGTGCTTAAAGGCCTAGATGGCCAATCTCCTCGCTATGTGTGTGAGCTAAAAATTGATGGACTTGCGATCAGTATCCGTTATGAAAAAGGACGCCTTGTTCAGGCCGCCACCCGCGGGGACGGCAAAGTAGGCGAAGACGTCACAGCCAACGTTGCAACCATTTCATCGCTACCCCAACAGTTGTCCAAAGGTGCTCCTGAAGTTCTCGAAGTACGGGGCGAGGTCTATATGTCCATCGCTGCTTTTCAGAAATTGCAGGCAGAACGCCTTGAAGAGAATCGATTGCGCACAGAAAAGGGTCGAGCACAGTTGGCTGTGCCTGTGAACCCCCGCAATGCAGGGGCAGGCAGTTTGCGACAAAAAGATCCCGCCATTACGGCACAACGTGATTTGTCTTTGTGGTCATATCAACTCGGTGAAGTGGTTGGCGGTCCTGATTTCACAAGCCATCACGACACGCTCCAGTTTTTGCATTCTTTGGGTTTTCCCGTGAATCCTGAGATCACCACGGTTGATTCGTTGGAAGAAGTCATTGCTTTTTGTCGTAACTGGCAAGAGCATCGACACGATTTGGGATACGAAATTGATGGTGCAGTTGTAAAGGTGGATGATCTTTCACAACGTGAGCAACTGGGTTTTACCTCGCGTGCCCCTCGATGGGCTATCGCCTTTAAATTTCCACCAGAAGAAAAACACACAGTGCTGCGCGATATTCAAATTTCAGTGGGACGCACTGGTCGCGTGACGCCGTTTGCAGTTTTAGAGCCAGTTTTTGTTGGCGGCTCCACCGTGTCGATGGCGACTTTGCATAATCGTGATCAAGTGATTGCAAAAGATGTGCGCCCAGGCGACACCGTTGTCGTGCGCAAAGCCGGCGATGTCATTCCAGAAGTTGTGGGCCCCATTCTTTCTAAGCGTCCCAAAAACTCCACTGCTTGGGTGTTCCCCACAACCTGTCCGTGCAGTGTGAAGTCAACATTGGTGAAAATTGATGACCAAGCAGATACACGATGTGTGGAATCTGGGTGCCCCTTCCAGCGTGACCAACGCATTATTTATTTTGCATCTCGTGGCGGCATGGATATTGAAGGCCTAGGTGAACGCACGGTATTTGCGTTATCTGATGCAGGACTTGTGGAAGACGTGGGCGACTTGTACTCACTGACGGTTGAACACTTGTTGACATTGGAAGGATTTGCACAACGAGGTGCTCAAAATCTTGTCGATGCACTCACTGAGTCAAAAACCAGGCCACTGCCAAAATTATTGACTGCATTAGGAATCAAACATTTAGGCCCCGCCGCCGCCGACTCTCTTGCGACGCATTTCGGAACCATTGATGCCATTGCTGCAGCGAGCAGCGAAGAACTTTCTGCAATTGATGGCGTGGGAACTGTTATTGCAGAATCCATTGCAACCTGGTTTAGTGCGGCAACAAACCACAAAGTGATTGAAAAGTTGCGGGCAGCTGGTGTGGAATTTGGCCGCGTTGAAAAAAGTAGTGAGCCTCAAACTCTCGTGGGTAAGGCCGTGGTCGTCACGGGCTCGCTAGAGAATTTTTCGCGTGAAGGTGCAGAGGAAGCAATTAAGAAACGTGGCGGAAAGAGCCCAGGCAGTGTGAGTGCCAAGACTTTTGCGGTGGTCATAGGTGAATCACCAGGTGCGAGCAAGCTCACAAAGGCCGAACAACTTGGCATCCCCATGCTTGATGAGGCAGGTTTCGAGATCTTGTTACGTACTGGCGAGTTGCCGAGCTAGTTCGCTTCAAACTCCCAGGCAAAAGTACGTGCTTTGCTCGGTCCATCCACTGCTTTCCAATAGCGCACCACCACATTGTGTAGCCCCTGAGAAAATCGTTCGATGGGTGCGCCCTCTTGGGGTTGAAAACTAATCGTGTAGTTGCCCGGGTCATAAATGGCAGTAGGGGGAATGTTGAGTTGTGATCCTGGACTCAAAGTGTTGCCTTCGGAGGACAATTCATCGAGACGAGTGGTCTCAATTTCGATCCCATCAACTGTCAGCGAGGCTTCGTAGCCCTCGACAAAGTCGACAAGAATTTGCGCCTGCTGAAGAACCTGTTCACCTGGCCCGGGAGAAATCTTTTCGATGGCCTCGGGGATGTTTTGGGCATCTCGACCGGTTGTGGCGCTCATTGCCCCCAAGATGACAAGGACCAATCCGAGGCTGATTCCGGCACTCATCAGGAGTTTTTGCTTATTTATGGGGCGTTTCACGCCTCTATTCTCGCGGTTTTTTGTCCGCGATACACCTCGGTAGTGGTCACACGCTAGGTTCGTATGGTCATGAGGGAGCCAGAAAATATGCCCGGCACCGTTCTGGGCGGCAGGTATGAACTGACCCAAGTTCGCGGAGAGGCCGCATTGTCGGTCTCTGGGTCTGCGCTGTTTGATGCAACGGACCTGTCCTCTGACGAAGTGGTCTCGGTGCGCCTGAGCCCGCTGGAGCGTTTGGTGGATCCTTCTCTAGGCAGCACGACGGCCACCGATGCCCAGGCCCTTTTTGAGCAGCAAGCCGATGTCGCCTCCAGCCTTCGACACCCATGTATTGAGTCAGTCCTAGACCATGGCGAGGCCACGATTGACGGTGAGCGATATGTCTACATCGTGGCTGAACGACTCGCCGGCGGATCTTTGCGTGAATTTCTCGACCGGGGTCGTCGACTCACCCCATCTCAGGCATTGATTGTCGGTATCGATGTCTGCCGTGCCTTGGATGCTGCGGCAAAACAGGGCATCACCCATGGAGATCTTCGCCCCACTCGCTTGGTGTTTGGTCTTGATAAGCGTGTGCGGGTTGTGGGTTTTGGAACTCCTGTTCGACCTTTTGAATCCATCGGTCTTGAGCAAGCGCTTTATGGTGCACCCGAGTTAGCCGAAGGTGGTGCACGTGGAGCATCATCTGATGTCTATTCGCTGGCATTGATTTTGGTGGAAGCAATGACGGGAGAGGTTCCGTTTACTGCGGAGACTGTGGCGGCTGCCTTCACTAATCGCGCCGGAAAACTTCTTCCTGTGAGTGCCGACTTTGGTGCATTGGCTCAAGTGCTGGAACGTGCAGGACGTAGTGATGCAGGCGAAAGATTCTCACCGCGCGAAATGGGTCAAGCTCTCGTTCAAGCTGCAGAAAAAATGGCGCGCCCCACACCGATTGACATTGTGGGTGGAGGATTGTTTGACACCGACTTAGCAAGTGAAGCCACACAGCCTGCACCGCGTCCAGATTTTTCTCAAGCCGAGCCAGTGCAAAACGTTGCACCTGATGGTCCCATTTTGATTCGCACAACTCCCAAAGTTGATAGCCCCACCGGCCCCATTCCTATTGCCATCATCGATCCGACAGATCCCACGATGGCGCCGCTGACAATTGGTGGAGACGACACTGGGCCCATTGCAGTTGATGTGGAAACGTTGCAACAACTTGCTGCCCAAGATCCCACATCACAAGTGGAAGTTCCCAAAAAGAAGAAGTGGGGCAAGCGCATTGCGCTTGCACTTGTTGCACTCATTCTCCTTGTGGGTGGAAGTGCAGTTGCATACATGACTGTGTTGAATCCCAAGAATCCAGTTCCTGCATTAGTGGGACTTCAAGAAGCTGAAGCGCGTAATCAGATTGCAAAGTTTGGTTGGGGTATCACAGTTACCAAAGAACGCAGCGATGAAGTAGATACTGGTGCTGTTATTCGTACAGACCCCGTCACGGGAGCAAACGTCGCCAAACGCGACACCATCACATTGGTGATTTCTGAAGGACGCACATTGTCTGTTCTTGAAGATGTCAGTGGGTTGGCTGTAGCTGATGCACTGGCAAAGATTGACGCATTGGGACTCGTTGCTCAGCAAGCCGATGTCGCAGATGAAACTATTGCTGCCGGCACAGTGATTTCCTGGAGCATTCCTGATCAACCCACTTTGGCAGTAGGTGATTCTGTGGTGAAGGGGACAACTGTTGCGGTCAATGTGTCGAGTGGGCCCGCGCCGCGAGTAATTCCTGACCTCACAGGCAAAACACTCCTCGAGGCAACGACAGAATTAACCGCGCTTGGTCTTGTTGTGGCCGAGGCGCCGTCTGTTCCTCATCCTGACATTGCCGCAGGAAAGATTTCAGTGCAATTACCGCTTGCAGGCGAGTCTTTGGCTCGTGGTGGAACCGTGACTGTGACAGTGTCGGCGGGTCAGCGCACCACTTTGGTTCCAAGTATCTATGGCAAGAACTTTGATGTGGTGAAGGAACGCTTGGAGCGCTACGGCATGGTGATTGGCACAGTGACGGGAAATAAGTCCCGAGGCCTGGTGTCTGCATCAATTGATGGCAAAGTCGTTCGAGATTTCGACCGAATAGTCATCGGTAAGAAAGTGGACCTGAAGTTCCCCTAATCTCACTATGAGGCAGTTAATTGCCGTTACGAAGGAGAAGTTATGGGCGCATTAGATGGACGCGTTGCAATTGTTACTGGTGCTGGTCGAGGAATTGGTCGCGAACATGCTCTCTTGTTCGCTGCAGAAGGCGCCAAAGTTGTGGTCAATGATTTGGGTGGCACAAATGATGGCACCGGCACAGATGCAACTCCTGCACAACAAGTTGTAGACGAAATCATATCAATGGGTGGCCAAGCAGTAGCTAACTACGACAACGTTGCCGACTGGGAAGGCGCCCAACACATGATCAATGCTGCAGTGGAAGCATTTGGTGACTTAGACATCTTGGTGAACAATGCGGGCATTCTTCGTGATCGCGTATTGGTCAATATGACTGAGGCCGAATGGGATGCAGTTATCGCCGTGCATCTCAAAGGACACTTTGCTCCATCTCGTTGGGCGGCTGCATATTGGCGTGAACAACATAAAGCTGGTGTCACAAAGCCACGCAACATCGTGCACACTTCATCGACATCAGGATTGTTTTCTAATCCTGGTCAATCAAATTACGGCGCAGCCAAAACTGGCATTGCCACCTTTAGCCAAATCTTGGCCAAAGAGCTTGCTCGTTACAACGTGAAGAGCAATTCCATTGCACCAGCTGCGCGCACGCGTCTTACAGAAGCAACTCCAGGGCTCGGTGAGCGCATTGCGGCACCAAGCGATGCGGCACAATTCGATGAATGGGACCCTGCGAACATTTCTCCACTTGTCGCATACCTAGCTTCTGAGGCCTGCGATTTCACAGGAGAAACTTTCTTTGTGAAAGCTGGAGAAGTCACTCGCATTCGCAGTTGGGAAAGAGCTGAGACTGTGGAACAAAATGATCGCTGGAAGGTGTCCGAACTCACAGCAGCTTTGAACGCAATGGCTGCCCAGGTAAATAAATAGGCAACTATTGTTTATAACTGCCCATGAAACCCCCCAAACGCGATCAGGAGATTCTGACACCGCACGGGCGTGAGACGATCACACTCGAACAAGCCGGCGTTGATGAAATCTCTGTTGTCCCCTGGACACAGATGGTTCCTCGTCGTATCGCGCGCAAAGTAGGAATAACGCGCAAGTGGGCAACATTGTTCGTAGTTCTCGGTGGTCTGTTTACTACCAGTTCCACCATCACCATTTTGGTGGTGTCACTTGAAACCATTTCTCGTGATTTGAATTCAACGGTGTCGGTGTTGAACTGGTCCATCACTGGGCCGATGTTGGCTTTTGGTGTAGTTGGTCCGGCATACGGGAAAATCGGTGACTTGTATGGTCACAAGAAGGTCTATGTGTATGGCCTTGTGTTCTCCGGATTGTTTTCGTTGGCCACAGTGTTTGCATGGAATGCAGTTTCCATGGTGGGATTTCGATTGTTGTCGGCTGTGGCTGGCGCAGCCACAGGCCCAGCAGCCATGGCATACATCAACCGATTATTTGAGCCTCATGAACGAGTGCGTCCTTTAGGTCTGTGGAGTTTCACTACTGCGGGTGCACCTGTGCTTGGCGTGGTGCTGGGTGGACCATTAGTGGCAACAATTGGTTGGCAGATGATCTTTGTGATCCAGACACCTTTGCTATTGGGAGCCGGCATTCTTGCGTGGAAGATGTTGCCACAAACTTCCCGAGCAGATGATGTGAAGTTTGATGTTCTGGGTTCTGTGTCGCTTGGATTAGGTGCAACTTTGTTGTTGCTAAGTGTCAATCGCGGACATTCTTGGGGTTGGACGTCTCCATTAATTCTTTCGTGCTTTGTGGCATCGGTGTTGTCCTTGTGGTGGTTTGTGCGCGTGGAACGTGCAGCTGAAGCGCCGTTGATGCCTTTGTCCTGGTTGCGGACTCCCAACATCATTTTCCCCATCGCTATTCAGTCACTGTTGAACTTTGCCTACATGGGTGGATTCATGGTGGTGCCACAGTTGCTGGAAATAGGTCTTGGTTTTTCCCCCGCACACATTGGTTGGCTAGTGATTGCACGCCCATTGGCATTCTCTATCACTGCACCGTTGGCCAGTTTTTTCACGATGAGATTTGGAGAACGTGTCTCGGGCATTGTGGGAGCACTTGGCATTGTTGCCTCAATGATTGTGTTGGGAACGCTTAATGATGGAGCATCGGATTTCGTCATTGCGTTAGGTCTTGCACTATCTGGAGTGGGTTTTGGTATTGCAGGTCCAGCATTAGGTGCGTTGGTTGCAAACTCTGTTGATGACGACACAGTCGGTGTTGCAGGCGCCATGCAACAACTGCTCAGTCAGATGGGCGCTGTGCTTGGATCAACTGTGATGATTTCAATTCACGAGATGACTGCGGGGAGTGGTGTGGTGCAAAGCTATGCATATGCATTGCTCAGTGGAGCAGCTGCAGCTGTGGTGGGAACAATTCTTGCAACCCGTTTGCGCTCATCAGATAGATCTTTAGAGCGAATCTCCTAGAGGGTAATTGCTTTGATTTCAGCTGCTACCTGAAGACTGATGTCAGTTTGAGGAATCGCGGTTTGCATCATCATTAATCGAGTGATGTCGCCTTCAACTTTGATGCGACCCGACATGAACGCTTGCATGCTTGCCGTGGGGTCTTGGTCGACAAACAATGATCTCGCGGTATCGAAATCTGTAGTGATGGTGAGATCAGGGGAATCAAGTTCCCCAAGTTCCATATCCAATGTGCCCGAGGAGGTGTCAATGAACGCTTTGATGGTTCCCTCACCAAACGGCACCTTGGTGGTTACCACGTTGATTCTGATGGAGGCTTCGATGGTGGGTACCGATTCTGCATGCCTGTGACGGATGTCGCGGGCAGCTGTAATCCATTCATCGGACAGAAAAAGATGACTCATCGGGGTACCTCGGCTTTACCGCTAGGGGTTTGAGTGTATTGATTGTTATCCAATGTCGGATTCTGGTGGTGGACAAGCGAGAATTGAACAATGGCTCGAATATTGGTCTCTGAAGAACTTGCCGAAGGCGGTCTAAATAAGTTGCGTGCAGCCGGCCACGAAGTGGACGTGCAAACAGGATTATCTCCCGAGCAGCTACAAAAAGCCATTGCGGGGGCACATGCTCTAATTGTGCGCTCGGCGACACAAGTCGATGCAGATCTTCTCGAAGCAGGTAACGACTTGATGGTGGTAGGTCGCGCTGGTGTGGGGCTCGACAATGTCGACGTTGAGGCCGCCACTCGTCGAGGTGTGATGGTGGCAAATGCGCCAGAGTCAAACATCGTCTCGGCAGCTGAACACACGATGGCGATGTTGCTTGCCGTTGCACGCAATGTTCCTCAAGCTCATGCCGCTTTGGTGCAAGGCCGTTGGGAACGCAGTAAATGGGAAGGCGTAGAACTCTTTGACAAGACCTTGGGTGTTGTGGGTCTTGGCCGTATTGGCAAATTGGTTGCACAACGTGCGGCAGCTTTTGGAATGCGTATCGTTGCGTTTGATCCCTATGTATCTGATGAGCGTGCGCGCGCAATGAATATTGAATTGCTTGACCTCGACACTTTGGTGAAGCGTTCAGATTTCATCACAGTGCATCTGCCAAAGAACAAAGAAACAATTGGCCTTTTCAATACCGAGATGTTCAAAAAGGCAAAACCAAGTTTGCGCATCATCAACGTTGCACGTGGTGGAATCATCTCTGAAGCAGATCTTGCTGATGCGGTGAAAAATGGTGTCATCGCCGGTGCCGCACTTGACGTGTTCGACAAAGAGCCCACTACCGAGTCTGTGTTGTTTGGCGTGGATGGAATTGTGGTGACTCCACACTTGGGTGCAAGCACTACTGAAGCTCAAGATCGCGCTGGTCTCGACATTGCGGATCAGATACTTCTTGCTCTTTCTGGAGACTTTGTTCCATACGCAGTCAATATCTCTGCAGCTGATGCAAATGAAACACTCAAGCCGTACTTGCCATTGGCAGAGCGACTGGGGCGTTTGTTCTCAGATGCCGCTGGTGATGCAAAAGATCTAGAAATTATCGCCACAGGTGAAATTGCGGGATACGACACACGCATCTTGACGCTGTCGGCGCTGAAGGGCTTTTTCTCTATGCGCAGCGATGATGCCGTGACGTATGTGAATGCCCCACAAGTGGCACAAGCACAGGGCATAGAGGTGAAGGAATCAAAGGTTTCTGCCGCAGCTGCTAATAGCGATTATGTGAACCTTGTGACATTGCGTGCAGGATCACATGCCATTGCTGGCACATTGGTCGGCCCTCGTCGCCAGGCACGCATTGTCATGGTCGATGAACATGGCACCGATGTGCCGCCATCGAATCACATGTTGGTGGTGCGTAATGATGATCGCCCAGGAGTCATTGGATTAGTCGGAACGCTTTTGGGTCGACATAACGTCAATATTGCAGACATGGATGTAGGTCGTGCTGATCGCCCCGGAACAGCATTGATGGTGATTGCACCCACTGCAGATGTACCTGATGAAGTTCTCGAAGAACTTCGTGCACAACCCGGAATTATTGAAGTGACATCGCTGCGCGCTTAGCGTGCAGCATTGAGCACATCGCGTGTGCGCTGTGCTTCTTGGGCAGCACCGGCAATGCCACCTTCTGCGTACAAGATGGCTCGCGAAGAGTTCACAATGAGGCCAGTTCCGTGGCTATTGGATCCATTGCGCACCACAACTTCGGGATCTCCACCTTGTGCGCCTACACCTGGAACAAGCAATGCCATATCGCCCACAATGGAACGCACAGTGGCAAGTTCTTCTGGGTAAGTTGCGCCCACCACCAAAGAGACATCGCCCATCTGGGCCCATTGAGTTGTGGCGCGTTGGGCCACGTGGACATACAACGGTTCACCATCAATGATTTGTGACTGAAAATCACCACTTCCCGCATTAGAAGTGCGGCACAACACAATTGCTGCGCCTTGAGGGTGGGAGAGATACGGCTCGATGGTGTCGGTGCCCATATATGGGTTCACAGTGACGGCGTGTGCGCCGTATCGATCGAAAGCTTCGCGTGCGTACATACGAGCTGTGTCGCCAATATCGCCGCGCTTTGCATCCAAGATGATGGGGATATCGGGATAGTTGTTACGAATGTAGGCACACACTTTTTCTAATTGCTGCTCGGCACCAACAGCTGAAAAATACGCAATCTGGGGCTTAAAGGCACATGCATATTCGGCCGTGGCATCAACAATGTCGGTCAGAAACCATTCAATGCCTTCGGCATCGGTGGAGTAACTCTTAGGGAAGCGTGATGTGTCGGGGTCAAGGCCCACGCACAACAAAGACTGAGATGTTTCCCAGCGACGCTCAAGAAGGGATGTAAACCCCAATGTCAGCCCTCGATAGTGATGGCAGCAGTGGGGCACAGGTCGGCGGCTTGTGTGACTTTGTCACGAAGCTCTTCGCCTGGCTCTTCAATCAAGATGTAGAGATAACCATCGCTACGTACTTCAAACACTTCAGGTGCAACCTGGGTGCATGCACCTGTGGAAGCACACACATCGAAATCAACTGTCACCTTCATGGGGACCCCCTTTGTCAGTCTCCAAACTACTCGCCAATGATGGGAGAAATGTTTGTTGTGTGTCTTTCGTATGCATTAAGTACTGCGCGAAATGACGCCGAGATGATGTTGGGGTCCGTTCCTACACCCCAACGCACGTTTCCGTCGCCGTCGGTTGTTTCCACATAGGCCACAGCAGTGGCCTGTGAACCTTGCCCCATTGCATGTTCGGCATAATCCACCACATCAATCTGAGCGGCTAATCCGTTATTGACCGCACGTACAAATGCGTCAATTGGTCCATTTCCCTCGCCGGCAATTGTGCGGTGATCATCACCAAGAAGTATTTGGGCAGAGATAGTGGTGCGCCCAGAGGTGGAATCACTTGTTAACTCATGACTGAGTAATTTCACCTGCGGTGCAGTGGGCAAATACTCCTGTACAAAGGAATCCCAAATCACCGTTGAACTCACTTCTGTTCCAGAGTCTTCGGTCATGTGTTGAATTGTTTTGGAGAATTCAATTTGTAGCCGACGTGGAAGATCAAATCCGTGTTCGGCTTTCATGATGTAGGCAACGCCACCTTTGCCGGACTGGCTGTTCACGCGGATTACCGCTTCGTAGTTGCGGCCCACATGTTTGGGGTCAATGGGCAAGTAGGGAACGCCCCATTTGTCGTAATTCTTTGGAAGAGCCTCAAAACCTTTCTTGATGGCATCTTGGTGGCTACCCGAAAATGAGGTGTACACAAGATCACCCACGTAGGGGTGGCGCTCGGGCACAGGCAAACGGTTGCAGTATTCAGCTACGCGGCGCAATGCGTCGATGTCGGAGATATCCAGTTCAGGATC
>JBIIBO010000042.1:0-10692 GCA_044239355.1 Ilumatobacteraceae bacterium | reverse complement strand
CGGTACTGTATCCGAACATCTCCGAAAGCGGAACCTGGGCACGAACTACTTGTGTATTTCCTCGGGCTTCCATGCCCTCAATACGTCCTCGGCGGCTGCTCAAGTCACCCATCACGTCACCCATGTATTCATCAGGTGTCACCACTTCAACGCCCATGATGGGCTCGAGGAGGACTGGGGCGGCCTTGCGGGCTGCTTCACGAAATGCCATCTGGCCTGCGATCTTGAACGCCATTTCAGAGGAGTCCACGTCGTGGTACTGGCCGTCCACCAAGCTGACGCGTACGTCCACTGTGGGGTAACCAGCAAGAACGCCGTTATCGAGGGCTGATTGGATGCCTTGGTTGGTTGGCTGAATGTATTCACGAGGAACGCGTCCACCGGTGATCTTGTCAACAAACTCGTAACCGCTGCCAGGGCCTGTGGGCTCAACGGTGATTTTCACCACAGCGAACTGACCAGAACCACCGGACTGCTTGATGTGGCGGTATTCCACCGACTCGACCGTCTTGGTAATTGTTTCGCGGTAGGCCACCTGTGGCTTACCCACGGTTGCTTCCACGTTGAACTCGCGCTGCATGCGGTCCACAAGAATTTCCAAGTGAAGCTCACCCATTCCTGAAATAACTGTCTGACCAGTTTCTTCATCTGAACGCACACGGAACGTGGGGTCTTCATCCGACAATGACTTAAGGGCCTTGCCCAACTTGTCTTGGTCGTCTTTGGTCTTTGGCTCAATAGCAACGTGAATAACTGGTTCTGGAAACTCCATGCGCTCCAAGATCACCAAGTTGTCACGGTCACACAAAGTGTCACCCGTTGTTGTTTCTTTGAAACCTAAACCTGCAACGATGTCTCCGGCCATTGCCACATCAAGGTCTTCGCGTTGGTTTGCGTGCATCAACAAAATACGGCCAAGACGCTCTTTGCGTTCTTTGGTGCTGTTGTAGACCTCGTCACCTTTATTGATGCTTCCCGAGTACACACGGAAGTAGGTCAACTTACCGAATGGGTCGGCAACGATTTTGAATGCGAGTGCTGCAAACGGACCATTCTCATCGGCTGCACGTGTGAGCTCTTGGTCGCCCTTTGCGTTTGTTCCTACTGCAGGCGGAATGTCCAATGGGCTTGGCAAATAATCAACAACCGCGTCCAACATTGGTTGTACGCCTTTGTTCTTGAATGCAGAACCGCACAAGATGGGCACGAAATCAAATGCAAGTGTTCCTAAACGAATTGCGTTTTTGATTTCTGCTTCGGTGACTTCTTCGCCGCCCAAGTACTTCTCCATGAACGCATCATCGCTTGTTGCAATGGTTTCAAGAAGTTGGCTGCGATAGTCATTGGCTTCGTCGATTTGATCTTCAGGGATGTCTACTTCGTCCCACTTGGCACCGAGTTCTTCGTCACGCCAGATGAGTGCCTTCATTTTTACGATGTCGATTAAGCCAATGAAAGGCTTATTGCTTTCTGGGCCACCAGCACCGATAGGAATTTGAATCACTGCAGGAACAGCCTGAAGGCGATCTTTCACCATGTCTACGGTGCGGTAGAAGTTTGCACCAATGCGGTCCATCTTGTTGATGAAACACATACGTGGAACTTTGTACTTGTTTGCTTGACGCCACACAGTTTCGGTTTGTGGCTCCACGCCAGCAACCGAGTCGAACACAGTGACAGCACCGTCGAGTACGCGCAATGAGCGCTCTACTTCAATGGTGAAGTCCACGTGACCTGGGGTGTCAATGATGTTGATGCGGTGGTTGTCCCAAATACACGTTGTTGCAGCAGAGGTAATGGTGATTCCGCGCTCTTGCTCTTGGGCCATATGGTCCATAGTGGCTGCACCTTCGTGCACTTCACCGATCTTGTAGCTCTTGCCTGTGTAGTACAAAATGCGCTCGGTAGTCGTTGTCTTACCGGCGTCGATGTGCGCCATGATTCCGATATTGCGAGTGCGATCTAGTGGATATTCACGCTTGGCCATTTGGGTTCACCTTGTATATGAAGTAGGAGTTCTAAAAATTTCTTGGTCGTACATACGGGAGCGCACCTCAGATGTTCTGTAGGTGCGCCCTCGGAAATACTCAGTTGTGTTCTCGCAGCCCTACCAGCGGTAGTGCGCGAATGCTTTGTTGGATTCGGCCATCTTTTGCATGTCGTCACGCTTCTTCATCGCAGCGCCCAAACCGTTGGCTGCATCCATGAGCTCGTTAGCAAGACATTCCGACATGCTCTTTTCACGGCGAGCGCGCGAGTAATCGACGATCCAACGAATAGCCAATGTTGATGCACGACGTGGCTTTACTTCCACTGGCACCTGGTAGGTGGCGCCACCGACGCGACGGCTACGCACTTCCAATGGTGGCTTAACGTTTTCGATTGCGCGCTTCACTGTCGACAATGGCTCTTCACCAGTCTTCTTTTCAATGAGTTGCATCGCGTCGTACACGATCTTTTCTGCGATGCTCTTCTTGCCATGCAACATCACCTTGTTGATCAACTGAGTGACAACAAGTGAACGATAGATGGGGTCGGCGATGAGTTCGCGGCGTTGTGCTGGGCCCTTACGCGGCATGATGCTTCCTTTTTATTTCTCGCGCTTTGCGCCGTAACGGCTGCGCGCCTGCTTGCGATTCTTTACACCTGCGGCGTCAAGTGCGCCACGGATGATCTTGTAACGAACACCTGGAAGGTCACGAACACGACCACCACGCACCAACACAATGCTGTGCTCTTGCAAGTTGTGGCCTTCACCTGGGATGTATGCAGTGACTTCAACACCGCTGGTCAAACGAACACGAGCAACTTTTCGCAGAGCCGAGTTGGGCTTCTTTGGTGTTGTTGTGAACACGCGTGTGCACACACCGCGTCGCTGAGGGGAACCCTTCAACGCGGGAGTCTTCGATTTTGTTACTTTGCTGCTTCGACCCTGACGGATCAACTGCTGAATTGTGGGCACGCACTTACCTCGTTGTTAGAAATTTGAATGATGGTCGTGAGTTGGAACGAATTCCGCCCCACAGGCAAGGCCATCAAGACCTTGTAAGGCTAGGGGCGACTGTTCCCCAGTGGCAACCCGCCACCGGTTCACAGCGCAGATGTTTCTGGTGGCTCTTCTTCAGAGGTCACTTCATCGACGGAAACTGTCTCCACCTCGGGCATCTGAGCCTCTGGGGTAACAACTTCTGGCTCTACAGCAAGCTCTTGCTCGGGAACGGTGACCAAGGTCTCCAATACCTCATCCTCTTCGGCGAGATCTTGGAAAACGGCATTGTCATCGGCCACAAAGTTGCCTTGCAGACCTGCAAGGTATGCAGCTGGGTCGGCTTCATCGCTCGAGAAGTACTCCATCGGGACATAGTCAGGGGCATCGATATCGAAGTAGCGATAGCGCTCCATGCCTGTTCCTGCAGGAATCAGCTTGCCAATGATGATGTTTTCCTTCAAGCCCACGAGGCTGTCAGCACGACGATCGATAGCAGCCTCGGTGAGAACACGAGTGGTCTCTTGGAAAGATGCTGCCGACAACCATGAATCTGTTGCCAACGATGCCTTGGTGATACCCATGATTTCTGGGCGACCTTCGGCGGGACGCTTTCCTGATTCCACCATTGCACGGTTGGTGTCGCGGAAGACTTTGGCGTCCACGCGCTCCCCGGGGAGGAATCCTGCATCGCCTGGTTCTTGAACACCCACGCGACGAGTCATTTGGCGAACAATCAACTCAATGTGCTTGTCGTGAATCTGTACACCTTGGTCGCGATACACCTTTTGCACTTCTTCAACGAGGTACTGCTGGGTCTGGCGAATTCCAAGAATTTCCATGATTTCTTTTGGATCCCATGGACCATCGGTGACGGGCTGACCAGCTTCGATGTTTTGACCATCGGTGACCTTTGGACGGCTACCCGATGGCAACAAGATGAGGTGTTCCTCGCCCTTGTCATCAATCACTGTGATGGGGATTCCCTTGCCTTCGTCTTCACCAATGCGAATCACACCAGTGGCCTTAGCCAAACGTGCAGATCCCTTAGGAGTACGAGCTTCAAACAATTCCACAACGCGCGGCAAACCGCCAGCGATGTCTTTTCCTGCAACACCACCAGTGTGGAAGGTACGCATCGTCAACTGTGTTCCAGGCTCACCAATGGATTGAGCCGCAATGACTCCCACTGCCTCGCCCAATTCAATGGACTTACCTGTTGCTAGTGAACGGCCGTAGCACAATGCACACACACCAAGAGAAGCATCACATGCCACAACCGAACGAACTTGTACGCGCTCAATCTTTGGATCTTCACGAAGTTGTTCAAGTTCAATGTCACCCACGATGAGGTTCTTTGCAAGAACTGTGCCATCGGAAAGCTCTACATCGTTCAACAATGCGCGGCCAAACAGTTTGGTTTCGAGGTAACCACGAACACTTCCTGCATCTGCCTTCACGTTTTCTACCCAAAGGCCCAAACGTGTTTCACAATCGTCTTCGCGGACAATCAATTCTTGTGCCACGTCAACAAGTCGACGTGTGAGGTAACCGGAGTCCGCAGTACGAAGTGCGGTGTCTACCAATCCCTTACGAGCACCAGGAGTTGCAATGAAGTACTCGAGTGTTTCAAGTCCTTCACGGAAGTTGCTCTTGATAGGACGAGGAATCATGTCACCACGAGGGTTCGACACCAATCCACGCATACCAGCAATCTGGCGCATCTGGGTCATGTTTCCACGAGCACCAGAAGTCACCATCATGTCGATGGGGTTAAAGCGATCAGCTTTAAATTCTTCGATCATCGCTGCTTGCACTTCTGCTGTTGCATCGGTCCAGATTGTTACTTCTTGCTGACGGCGCTCACCATCGGTGATGATTCCGCGACGGAACTGTGTTTCCACTTTGTCCGCTTGCTTTTCGTAACCATCAAGAATTTCGCGCTTCTTCTTTGGCGTCTTCACGTCATCGATAGAAACGGTGAGACCTGACTGTGATGCGTAGCGGTAGCACACACCCTTCAAGCTGTCGAGAGTTGCAGCAATCACTGACTTGTCATAGTGATCCGACAAACGCTCAACCACATTGCTCATCTCTGATTTCTTCACAGGAGCGGTGATGTGGCCAAAACGATGTGCGTAGTCACTTGGTAATGTCTCTTCAAACAACAAACGGCCTGCAGTTGTATCAAATGCAACGCGCTTGCCATTGTCATCGCGGTCATACATCTTGATCATTGAGTGCAAATGAATTGCACCTTCATCGAGAGCACGGAATACTTCCCAGCGTTGCTGGAATGCACGTCCGTGTCCCTTCAAGCCTTCCACGGCCTCTGTCAACCAAAACGCACCAATGATGAGGTCCTGAGATGGAGTCACGATGGGGCGACCCGATGCAGGCGACAAGATGTTGTTCGCAGACAACATCAACACGCGTGCTTCTGCTTGTGCTTCGGTGGACAATGGCAAGTGAATAGCCATCTGGTCACCGTCGAAGTCGGCGTTAAATGCAGTACACACCAATGGGTGAATCTGCAAAGCCTTACCTTCAACGAGTACTGGTTCGAACGCTTGGATACCAAGGCGGTGCAATGTTGGAGCACGGTTCAAAAGAACTGGGTGTTCCTTAATGACATCTTCGAGAACATCCCACACTTGTGGGCGACGACGCTCCACCATGCGCTTTGCACTCTTGATGTTTTGTGCAAGTTCAAGATCGACCAAGCGCTTCATCACGAAAGGCTTGAACAACTCGAGTGCCATCAACTTAGGCAGACCACACTGATGCAAACGCAAGGTGGGGCCGGCCACAATTACTGAACGACCTGAGTAGTCCACGCGCTTACCCAAAAGGTTTTGGCGGAAACGGCCTTGCTTGCCTTTCAACATGTCTGACAATGACTTCAGCGGACGGTTGCCCGGACCAGTCACAGGACGGCCACGTCGGCCGTTGTCAAACAATGCGTCCACTGCTTCTTGCAGCATGCGCTTTTCGTTGTTGACAATAATTTCTGGTGCACCAAGATCGAGCAAACGACGCAAACGGTTGTTGCGGTTGATCACGCGACGATAGAGATCGTTCAAGTCAGATGTTGCGAAACGTCCACCTTCCAACTGCACCATTGGGCGCAAGTCGGGAGGAATAACAGGAACAGCATCAAGGATCATTGCCTTCGGGCTGTTAGCACGACGGCCAGATTCATCACGCTTGTTGAACGAGGTGACAATCTTGAGGCGCTTGATTGCCTTTTGCTTACGCTGTGCGGAAAGTGGCTTGCCACGCAAACCGTTTTCAATTGCATCGCGCAGTTTGATCTCTTCTTCATCGAAATCGATGGAGTCAATCAACATCTTGATTGCATCAGCACCTGTACCACCGGTGAAGAATTCGTCATAGCGGAATTTAATTTCCTGCCACAAACGCTCATCTTCGATGATCTTGCGAGGATGAAGATCACGGAATTCATCCCATGCGCGCTTCACCATGTCGAGTTCGGTGTCAAAGCGCTCACGCAAAAGAGCTTCCTCTTTGTCCATCACTTTTTGACGAGCTTTGACATCGGACTCTTTCGCGCCCTCTTTCTCCATCGTCTTGAGTTCTGTTTCTTGCTCTTTGAGTTTTGCCTTAAGAGCCTTCTCGCGATCTTTTACGATTGCATCACATTCTTCGATGAAATCTTCTTCAAGTTCAGAGAGTTTTTCGTGACGCTTATCTGCATCGACTGTAGAGACGAGGTAGGCAGCGAAATAGATGACCTTTTCCAATTGCTTGGCTTTGAGCTCTTCTTTTGGCTCAAGACCACCCAAGAGATACGCCAACCATGAACGGGTACCGCGTAGATACCAAATGTGCACAACGGGTGCAGCCAATTCAATGTGGCCCATGCGCTCGCGGCGAACTTTGGAACGAGTGACTTCAACGCCACAACGCTCACAAATGATTCCCTTAAAGCGAACGCGCTTGTACTTGCCGCAGTAGCACTCCCAGTCACGGGTTGGTCCGAAAATCTTTTCACAGAAAAGACCATCTTTCTCGGGACGCAGTGTGCGGTAGTTAATTGTCTCTGGCTTCTTTACTTCGCCTTTGGACCACAGGCGGATTTGATCCGCGGTGGCTAGTCCGATGCGGAGTTGGTCGAACATATTCACGTCGAGCATGGCAGTGTCGTTTCCTTAAGTGTCGGTCGGGTCAGTAGGCGCGAGCTGGTCGGCGGTCACGGTCGTCATCGTCAGAGCCACGCTCTGGACGGCTGATATCGATACCAAGCTCTTCGGCGGTGCGGTAGATCTCGTCGTCGAATTCATGCATTTCAATTTCCTTGCCTGCATTGTCGAGAACTTCGACATTCAGACACAGGGACTGCATTTCCTTCATGAGAACTTTGAAAGATTCTGGAATGCCAGGCTCTGGGATGTTGTCACCCTTCACAATGGCTTCGTACACCTTCACGCGACCAAGCACGTCGTCAGACTTGATGGTGAGAAGTTCTTGCAAGCAATATGCCGCACCGTAGGCCTCAAGTGCCCACACTTCCATTTCACCAAAGCGCTGTCCACCGAACTGTGCCTTACCACCAAGTGGTTGCTGAGTGATCATGCTGTATGGACCAGTTGAACGTGCGTGAATCTTGTCGTCCACCAAGTGGTGAAGCTTCAAGATGTACTTGTATCCCACGGTGATGGGGTTGTCGTAGTACTCACCTGTTCGACCATTACGCAAACGCACTTTTCCATCTTTTTGGATGAGGCGTGTGCCGTCGGTGGTCTCTGGATTCATGTTTTCAAAGATTGCCTGAATGGTCGGGTGGTCGCCTGCGGCTTCCACTTCATCCCAATGCGCACCATCGAAAATTGGTGTAGCGATAAATGTGGATGGATCCGTTGCTGCACGAGTCTTGGACTCGGTGCCACGCATTGGTTCGTTACCCACTTTTTTGCCCGACTTTGGATCGGTCCAACCCCAACGTGCTGCATAACCAAGATGTGACTCGAGCACCTGTCCCACGTTCATTCGGCTAGGAACACCCAATGGGTTCAAGATGATGTCAACAGGAGTTCCGTCTTCCATGTACGGCATGTCTTCAACGGGGAGAATCTTGGAGATAACACCCTTGTTTCCGTGACGTCCTGCCAACTTGTCTCCAACAGAGATCTTGCGCTTCTGAGCAACAAAAACCTTCACCAATTGGTTCACGCCTGGTGGCAATTCATCACCGTTGTCACGTGAGAACACTTTGACATCGATGACCTTGCCGCCTTCACCGTGTGGCACTTTGAGAGAAGTGTCGCGAACTTCGCGAGCCTTCTCACCAAAGATTGCACGCAACAAGCGCTCTTCTGGTGTCAACTCTGTTTCACCCTTTGGAGTGACTTTGCCAACAAGAACATCTCCTGGGCTGACTTCAGCACCGACGCGGATGATTCCTGCGTCGTCCAAGTCGCGCACAATTTCATCAGACAAGTTCGGGATGTCGCGAGAAATTTCCTCTGGTCCCAACTTTGTGTCACGTGCATCAACTTCGTAGTTGTGAATGTGAATCGATGTCAATACGTCGTCGCGCACGATGCGCTCAGACAAGATGATGGCGTCTTCGAAGTTGTAGCCCTCCCATGGCATGAATGCCACGAGCAAGTTCTTACCCAAGGCAAGTTCACCGTCATCAGTTGATGGGCCGTCTGCAAGCAGTTGACCCTTCTTGAATGATTGACCTTCAGACACACGAATGATGTGGTTGATGCAAGTGTCCTGGTTTGAACGATGGAACTTCATCAACTTGTATTCGGTCTTTTTGGATTCGCTTGCGTACTTCACCACGATGGTGTCGCCGGTGACTTCAACAACTTGACCGTCATCTTTTGCCAAGATCAGATCGGCGCCGTCATGTGCTGCGCGCTTCTCCACACCAGTACCTACGTAAGGTGCTTCGGCGCGAATCAATGGAACAGCCTGACGTTGCATGTTGGCACCCATCAAGGCACGGTTTGCGTCGTCATGCTCGAGGAAAGGAATCAGTGCAGTTGCAACAGACACAATCTGTTTTGGCGACACGTCGATGAAGTCCACTTCTTCGGGCGATACAGATGCGATGTCGGTGGTTGAACCAAAGAAGCTTTCTGCTTCCAACATCTTGCGCAAGTCATCAAGGCTTGCTGCCTGTGGCGAGCGACGCACAAGAACGCGGTTGCTCTTGAACGAGCCATCTTTTTCTACTGGAGTGTTTGCCTGGGCAACAACGTACTTTTCCTCTTCGTCAGCGGCCATGTACACAATTTCTTTTGTGACTTTGCCGTTCTTGACGCGAAGGTATGGCGTTTCAATAAATCCGAATTGGTTTACGCGTGCATATGACGACAACGCACCAATCAGACCAATGTTTGGACCTTCAGGTGTTTCAATCGGGCACATACGGCCATAGTGAGAAAAGTGAACGTCTCGCACTTCGAAACCTGCGCGCTCACGGCTAAGACCACCAGGTCCAAGTGCCGACAAA
This sequence comes from Ilumatobacteraceae bacterium, assembly GCA_044239355.1. GTDB lineage: Bacteria > Actinomycetota > Acidimicrobiia > Acidimicrobiales > Ilumatobacteraceae > UBA2093. The sequence continues at coordinate 1,216 of JBIIBO010000042.1, read as the reverse complement.
CGACGACGGTGCGTCAAACCTGACAATGGGTTGACTTGGTCCATGAACTGAGACAACTGCGAAGTTCCGAAGAACTCTTTGATTGCCGCAACAACGGGACGAATATTAATGAGTGTTTGTGGCGTGATTGCTTCTACGTCTTGGGTCGTCATGCGCTCACGCACAACACGCTCCATACGAGACAAACCAATGCGTACCTGGTTTTGAATCAACTCGCCTACCGAACGAATACGGCGGTTTGCGAAGTGGTCCTGGTCGTCAAGGCGATAGCCAGGCTCTTGCTTGACGAGGTGCAACATGTACGACACTGCTGCAAGAACTTCACACTTGGACAACACGTCTTGGTCATCGGTGGGAAGATCCAACTGATCTTGGGTAAGACCAAAGAGTTCTGTAAGTTTTGCGACTTCTTCGCCCAACTTGCGGTTGATCTTGTAGCGACCAACACGGCTGAGGTCATAGCGACGGTTTTCAAAGAATGCACCTTCGAAATACACACGTGCCGATTCCAAAGTTGCAGGCTCACCTGGGCGAGCGCGCTTGTAAATCTCTAACAGTGCCTCTTCACGAGTGGTGTTGATGTTGCGCTCTTTTTCCCACTGGCCTTCAAGGAAGTCGAAATAGTTCACGAAGCGATCCAAGAATCCTGGAGCTCCCACTTCGTCGTAACCCAAAGCGCGCAACAGCACAAAAATGCTCATGCGGCGCTTACGAGCAACGCGCGTTCCTGCGGTGACGTCTTTACCTGGCTTGTGCTCTACGTCGAACTCGAGCCACTCACCGCGGTATGGGTGCACTGTGCCCTTCACCAACTGGTGCTTCGACAAGTTACGCAAGCGGTAACGCTCACCTGGTTCGAAAATAACGCCAGGGCTTCGCACTAACTGAGACACCACAACACGCTCTGTACCGTTGATGATGAAAGTTCCCTTGTTGGTCATCTTGGGGAAATCACCCATGAAGACAACTTGTTCTTTAATTTCACCGGTTTGACGGTTTGAGAAAACAGCGCGCACAAAAACTGGCGTCGCAAAGGTCATCTCTTTTTCACGACACTCTTCTTCGGTGAACTTTGGCCCGGGGCACAAATCTTCATCGTTGGGATCGAATTCAAGATCTAAGCGAAGATCTCCTGAATAATCGGTGATAGGTGAGATGTCTTCGAAGGTTTCTTTCAAACCATGAGACATGAACCATTCAAACGATTCACGTTGCA
>JBIIBO010000041.1:0-2719 GCA_044239355.1 Ilumatobacteraceae bacterium | reverse complement strand
AGTGAGCGGAAATGGCAGAGCAGCGAATAAGCCATCGATGAGGTGACCCGTTGTTGCATGAGAGAAACCAGCCGATTCGCGTTCCCATTGAGATTTTTTTCCCACCAGCATCAACTGCACGCGCAACACTTCGTCAAATGCCAATCGGCGACGTGCCTGGACATGGTCATCCACTGCATCTGGGCGATGAATTTTTCGTAATGCATCGTGGCGCGACAACAAACCTCGCGACGAGATCACATCACCAGGAATTGGATCTGCGATACCTCGTGGTTCACACTTCGCCAATGCATCGGTAATCCAGCGAGCAAGATCCCACGATGAAATGCGAACCTTTTCACTTTGTGGATACATCGGAACTACTCGACCGGTTTGATCGCCGATTCGATCCACAACCGGATTGGTCATTTGGCGATAACCGCGATAAAGCTCAGCCTTACCAAATACCGCCACTTCCATCCCTGGTTGAAGTTGCTTTTCTCGCCATGCCTGATTAAAAAAAGTTAGTGACAATTTTCCCGTGTCGTCCTCGACGGTCACTGTCACCATGGTCTTGCCGCGTTGTGTGCGCATAGACCGCGATGACACCACTTTCACCATCACCAATGTGTCCACGCCCATTTGCATCTCGCTGAGTTTTGCCATGTTCGAACGATCGATATAACGACGTGGATAGGTCTCAATGAGGTCCAGCACACTATGAATGCCAAAAGATTCCAGTGCGGTGAGCGATTTCTCACCAATTCCCTTAATGCGTTCAAGACCAAGTTGGTCTAAGTCGCGATACGTAAGAGGTGAATTACTCAACGCCGAACAAATACGGATACAACGGTTGTCCACCAAAGTGAACCTCAACGGCCAAGTCTGGACGATGAGAGGCAGCCCATGCAGTGATTTGCTCGGTGTCGGCAGTTGTTGCATCAGCACCGGTAATCAACGTGAGTAGTTCACGCGAATCATCGATGAGTGATTCCAACAATTGTTGGGCTGCACCCACCACTGTTCCCGAGATGGAAACAATTCCATCTCCGCGTACCAAGCCAATCCAATCCCCTTCGGTGACTTGGCCTGCGTCAGTCTTGGTGTCACGCACTGCTTGGGTGACTTCACCTGTTGCAACTGCTTGTGCGGCGTCCGTCATGGCGCGTGCATTTGTCTCAGCGGTGACTTCGGGGTCATAGAACACCAAAGAAGCCAACGCTTCTGGCATGGAACACGTCGGCACCACTCGCACATCTTTGGTAGTGAGGGCGTCTAGTTGTTGTGCAACAGGAATGATGTTCTTGTTATTCGGCAAGATGATGACCTGGCGTGCATTCATTCTCTCTACTGCTGCAAGAAGTTCTGCAGTAGATGGATTCAATGTTTGACCACCAGAGATCACTCCATGCACTCCAAGTTGACCGAATAACTCTGCGATTCCATCACCGCTTGCAACAGCGACCACTGCACATGTCACTGGCGGCAATGACGAAGTGTGGGAACGATTGAGTACCGGGGCGCCCAGCTCTGCTTCGCGTGCTGCGTGCTCTTCTGCAACTTCTTCAAACAAATCTGTGACACGAATATTTTTAGGTACGCCACCAAGAAGAAGCGGAGCTTCAATGGTCGCCCCGATGTCGTTGGTGTGAATGTGACAGTTATACAAACCATCTCCACCTACAACAACAATTGAGTCCCCCAATGAACCCCATGCTGATTTGAAATCAGGTGCACGTGCATCATCGAGATTCAACAAGAACATCACTTCATAACGAAGCTCGCTGACATCGACAGTGCCATCTTCATGATGACGTTGCGCAACCGCATCAAGTTGTTCAGCACTAGGTCCAGCGCTTTCATCGGGCTCGGGCATTGCCTCACCCGTCACCACATGAATGAATGCATCCATCAACAACAAAAATCCCGCACCGCCGGCATCCACAACGCCAGCTTCTTTTAACACTGGCAAGAGCTCAGGTGTGTGTGCAAGCGCCGTGCGACCTGTCTCTCGAGCAGCAATCAGAACCTCTGACAAAGTTGCTCCATTGCGTGCAGCATCTGCACCGCCTTCGGCAGTTTCTCGCACAACAGTAAGAATCGTGCCTTCAATGGGTTTCAACACTGCTTCATACGCTGCAGCGGCCGCGCGCGTGAAGGCTTCAGACACCACTGATGCGCTAATGCCAGCAGATGATTCTTCTCGACCCATCGTGGATGCAAGTCCGCGCAAAATTTGGCTCAAGATCACACCACTATTGCCGCGAGCACCCATCAACGATCCATGACTAATCGCAGCACAACTTGCAGCAAGGTTTTCTTCAGCACCACTAAGTTCGGACACCACCGCTTCAAGTGTGCGAAACATATTGGTACCAGTGTCCCCATCGGGAACCGGGTACACGTTGAGTCTGTTGATGGAAGGAGCATGCACTTTCATCGCATCGCGGAAGACCGTGATGATTTGGCGGAGTTCGGTTGCCCCTAAAGTCTGAAGCCCTGTCACGGGCGAAAGGCTAGTGAGCCAGAGGCCCTAGGTGGGAAATATACGAATTTAGGTGTTTTCAGGCCTTGGCGGTTGGGGTCGGTTTGGTCTCGCTGGTAGTTTTGACTTCTGCGTCCGATAGGCCCGATGCCTGTCGCCGATACAAAGAGGTTTCCAAAATGGCTGCTGTTTGCGAAGTATGTGGCAAAGGTCCATCCTGGGGCATGTCCGTGTCTCACTCCCACGTGCGCACCA
>JBIIBO010000005.1:0-116207 GCA_044239355.1 Ilumatobacteraceae bacterium | reverse complement strand
AACCATTTCCCGTCACATCAATCACTGCAGGTAAGCCACCCACCGTTGTTGCATGTCGTGCACTATTGCTGGTATCAATCCACGTCTTACGAGCGCCATCCAATGTTTGGTAATCATCGGCAACAAATCGTGCTTGCAAGCCAGTGATGTCGGCGGGGAATGCATCTAATGCATCTGTGGTGTAGCGAATCATTGCAATACCGCTTCCACCGGCTGCTCCAGCAGTAATCCACCCTGCACAACCAGCACCGCCGCCACCGCCGGTATTTACTGCACCGTTCACACCAGGTGTATTGCTTGAAGGTCCAGGATCACATCCATTTCCACCGCCATCAAAACCGGCCGGCACTGCATAATTTTGACCTTGCGTGTAGCTACCACCGCCACCGCCACCGCTGTAACTTCGTGCCGAGCCAAGAAAATAGTTGGTTACACCACGACTTCCCGCGCCACCCTCTGCTGGGTACACAATGACGCCGTTCCCTCCGCTGATGCCGCCAGCACCACCAGCGAAACCATTCGTTGAAGTACCACCGGCACTTCTCGCGGTACCTGGCCCACTGTTACCGCCACCACCACCTTCGGCGCGTGCCAAAACCGAAGACCCTCGGACAATTGATGATGCACCGCCTGCTGTGGCGTTACCTCCCCACACACCTGCTGCACCGCCAGCGCCCACACGGATAATCAAAACATCACCTGGTGTTACTGCGATTCCATTGACTGGGTGATAGCCACCGCCACCACCGCCGGAACCACCATCGCCGCCACCGCCGCCACCGCCGCCCACAACAAAGCCATCAATAGCAGTTACTCCCGCGGGCACTTGCCATTGACAAAATCCGGAGGTGGTGAATTGCTGCACAGTGTGGCCGCCTACAACTGTTGTTGCAGTTGTGCACGTGGCTGCATTGGTGAGCAATGTGAAAGATGATGATGTTGCAGTTGCACCATTCGCATCAGTGACACGCACAGTGATCGCTTGTGATTGTGGTGCGTCAGTAGCAGTACCAGAGATCACACCTGCCGATGACAAAGCGAGACCACCGGGCAGAGCGCCCGTTGCAATTGCATAGGTGTAGGGGCTGGTGCCACCCGATGCAGAAAGTGTTAATGAATATGCTGTGCCCACTGTTGCAGTCAACGATGACGTGGGTGTCACGACTGTCGGCGCACCTACTACCGCAACGGTTAATTCCTGAGCTACAGGGTATGTCCGGAATTCAACCACACTTGCCATCGATGTTGTACAGCTGGAATCGTTTACGTCAGAGGCGCCCGAACGTCGATGATGACAGTTTTCAGTGCGCAGACCATTCGGTTCACCTGTGGCCCAAGGAATGTATGCACCGGGTAGAGCTACGTTGTCGAAGCCGCTGGTCTGAAATGCATCGCGCGTACGCATCGTCCATTGACCCTCATTGTCAATGTCATTGAGCGCCGTCCAGAACAAACTCGTGGACACATTCGTGTTCAACCACGTCTGCTCAGCGGCACTAGTCGGCGACAACATGTGGCCAGGCACACCACCGAAACGTAACGTTGCCGCATCGGTCTCAGCTGATGCATACGTCATGGCGCTTCGCAGAAGATAAAAGTTCCCAGTACCAGCGTTGTACTTATACGAACTGCTAGTTCCGTTGTCGGCCAACTTTGCTCTATACGAAATCGTCACAGCGTTGTTGCCGGTTGTTCCAGATGTCAACGTCACATTGTTTAACGTGGCATTCACGTTCGTCTTAGAGCCTTCGATAGTGAGGGTGCGCGTTCCTGAACCAGTAATCGTTGCCGCACCTGTGGTGGCCATAGTTGTTCCCACAGGCGACGAAATCTCTACAACAATCGTTTCATCATTCACAAATGTGGATGCTCCAATGTAGGTGGAGCCCAGGCCAAGATTTGATGCGGTAGACACCGTGGCCGTGCGCGATGCAGTAGCAGTGAAGTTCACATTGTGTACACGACGTGACGACTTAGGTTCAAATTCCACCAAGGCACCATTCAAAGTGGCGCTGGCTTGAATGTCATTCCATCCAGAAGATGAACCGTGGTTGATATGTCCATAATCTTCCAGCCCCCACGTATTATTCGGCTCGCTGCTTGTCCATGTGGAGTATCGCCCGTTAATGGCAGATGTTCCCGTAGAAATAGGCCCCCACGCATCCTCGCCGATAAGGGAAAATGTGTTTTCTTGGAAGTCATCGGTAACACCTAACCAAGCAGATGATGTGCCCGCTACAGAGCGCAACACCGTCATCTCATCTGCGCTAGTAGGCGTCGCCAAAAATCCTTGACGTCCACCCAATTGCATTCCGAGTGCTGCAGTTAATGCATCTGCTACTCGTGCGTTAGCAATTGTACGGAACGTATAGAAATGTCCATTGGTGTGAGACGTATAGGTATTGCCCCCAAATGTTTGAGTTGCCGGATTCATATCAATGTCCAACATGATCTGTGTAGACACAAGAGATGAGGCAGTCAACGTGGCCGAGTTAAGTGCGGTATTGATATTTGATTGCGAACCGACCAACGTGACATTTGCTGAGTTGTTGTTGGTAACTGTTGTACCGGATGCAGAGGGAATAGAAATCGTTCCATTCGTTGTATTCACACGCACGCGAACTGTCTCACCCAAGGTGTAGTCGGTGACAACATTTGATCCGAGACCCAGATTTGTTGCACTGCCTAATGCAACAGACAGGTTCGCGCCCTGGCTAAATGATTCTGCAGAGTACGCATGGTTGTAGCGCACATACACAACTCCACTGCCGCCATTGGCACCGTTCTGTGATGTGCCGTGTGTACCCGCACCACCACCACCAGCACCACAGTGATTTACGCCGCCCGTTGGCGCAGTTGGTCCCGAGGCTCCATTCGTGGCTCCATTGCCGCCGCCACCCGCACCACCAAGAGGTAGTGGATAGACAACATCGGTACCACCAGATCCGCCACCGCCGCCACCACCGAATATGCCACCACACCATCCAATTACCCAACCCGGCATCACACCGTTACCGCCATCACCACCAGTGGCTCCGCCGCCGGGACCATCTACTCCGGGACGACCCGGACTTCCTGCGCCGGCACCACCACCGCCGCTTTCCCAGTTCGGAGCTCCACCTGCGTTTCCACTTCCAGAGTTACCTCCGTAGCCCGAGAACCCCAATTGGGAAGCGGTCGAACCTGAACCGCCGCCACCCACGCCACCATTTGCTGTGGATCCAAATGCACTTGATGCGACACCCGTGGAACCGGCGGCACTAGGAGTTCCGCTCACTGCAGAGCCAGCACCGCCGCTTCCTCCTCCACCTACAACAATCGAATATGTGGTGCTTGCAGAAACAGTTTGTGCCCGCAGGTTTAACACTTGGCCGCCTCCGCCGCCACCACCAGGTGCCATACGCGGACTGTTGCCGCCACCGCCACCGCCACCGCCACCGACAATCACCGCATCAAGTGCAGTGACATTGGCAGGTGTAGTGAAGTTTGCGTTACACGAAGTAAATCCAGTCGGAACTTGATACTGAATCAATGTCGATCCACCCGCACCTGCCCACACTTGTTCTTCACATGGCATCACAAAAGACAACAGCACCACACCTGTTCCACCAGCTCCGCCAGTGCCGTTTCCAACTGAGTCGAATCCAGCACCTCCGCCGCCGCCACCTGTTGATTCCGTACCACCTGACGCTGTAGCCCGACCGACACCACCCACAGCACCGCCACCGTTGCCACCAATACCTGCGGTTGCACCTGTGTCAATACCTCCACCGCCTCCACCGGCGAAGAACACCGAGCTGCTCACTACCTGTCCCACGCCTAGAGAGGATGCGTTCGCAGTTGTTAACAAAGGACTTGCTAAACCCACACCACCATTACCAGCACGGTTGTTATTGCCATTGTCTGCATCTTCACCGACACCTCCAGCACCTCCGCCGCCACCACCGCACCATCCAGAAGTCGGTCCACTGCACCTCCAAGCATCTGCACCCCAACCACCTCTATTACCTTGCCCAGGTGTTCCTGCTTCGCCCACGCTGGTTCCATTAGATCCACCGCCCGAGCCACCAGCAGACATCCATACCTGATTGCCGCCACCGCGTCCACCACCAATTGCACTTGCAAGATTCGAACCGTTTCGCGCTAACACAGAATCTGCGCCGTTTGTTTGGTTGACTATTTGCGTACCAGATGGGTTGATCTGACCTACGCCACCGCCACCCACTGACACTCGCATGATGTCGTTAGGTGCAACAGTGACGTTTGTTGCAGTCAAATAACCACCTGCGCCACCACCACCAGCGTGCCGTGTTCCACCACCGCCACCGCCAGCAACAACCAAATAATCAACTCGCGTCACCCCAGTGGTAATCGTGTACCCACCAGCTGCAACCAAATAGGAACGCGGGAACGCAACCACTTGACGATTTCCGTTTATTGCAGTGCGGATTACACGATTCCACGTCGGCCCACTCACTGCAGTGAGATGTGTTGCAGTCGATGCACCAGTTACGCGGTTATTTAACGTAGAACCAGATCCTTCGTTGAAGTCGTAATACAACACAAGCCCTGTTGCATTTGCGGGACCCCATGTGTTCATATCTGCTTGTGCTTGTGCTTCACTTTCACGCGTCGTGTTATAGACACGCACTTCATCGATGGAACCCAAAAAACGGCTCGATACTCCACCCCAGCGTGCAGCGATGCTGAAGCCAGTAGTACTGTTAAAGCCCGTAGTCGGCACATTTGTGCCATTTACTACTTGGAATACCTGACGACCGTTAAAGTACATCGTGAGTCTGCTTGCACTTCGGGCCACCGTAAATGAGACATGCTGCCATTGGTTGAGTACAGGAATCACGTTGGTGGGTCTCCAGTCCCAAGTAGTGCCACCTGAATTCATCAATGCATACTGGAACGTGCCGTTTTTGATTGCGAAGAGGTAGTTGGTTTCCTTGGAAACAAACACACACTCATTTGATTCACACAGTGATGTAGGGCGAATCCATGCCGACACGGTGATGTTCCCTGATACATCGAATATGTCATTGTCGTTTGCGCTGAAATAGTTCGAACCGTTAAACGTTGAAAATGTGTCATCAAGTCCCACAGTTGAAGCTTTTGCAACGCGTTGTTCCACCGATGGTGCAACCACAACAAGGGTCGCCAAAAGAAGGCCGGTGGCGGCCGAGGCGGTACGACGGAGAAGAATGGAGGCGGTGGTCATTGGCGGAAAACACCCCTAAATAGAGGTACTAAAAGTCTAGAGGCAATCGGACTGTCCGTATAGAGGCTATTCCAGGAGTCACCTGGCTCTAAGACCCTTATAAAATAAGGGTTTGCTGGATGTCCAAGGGGCCCGCTTTTGCCACGGCCAAGGGTCAATTGTCCAAATTGGTGCGCCCGGAGGGACTCGAACCCCCAACCCTTTGATCCGAAGTCAAATGCTCTATCCGTTGAGCTACGGACGCAGTGCTCTCAGGATATCTCACACACTCCACCAACTAAGGTGCCCGAACATGGGGTTGCTGGAGAACAAAGTTGCTGTAGTCACTGGTGCAGGCAGTGGTCTTGGGCGCGAATACGCATTTGCACTCGCCCACCACGGTGCCAGCGTTGTGGTGAATGATTACGACGCCAATGTTCTTGGCGAACACACAGGTAGCGGATCAGCCGATGTTGTTGTGCAAGAAATTATTGCCCGTGGTGGTCGTGCAGTTGCTAACACTGCAAGTGTTGCGGATTGGAATGGCGCTGCCACCATCATCGATGATGCAGTCACACACTTTGGACGCCTCGACATTGTGGTGAACAATGCCGGCAACAATCGCCCGTCGTCTCTTGTAGATCTCAGCGAAGAAGATATTGATAGTCATCTCGATGTGCATCTCAAAGGAACATTGGCCGTCAGTCATTTTGCTGCTGCATATTGGAACACCATCGGTGCTGAACCACATCGTGCAATCATCAACACCACTTCTGCAGTGGGTCTACATCCTGCTGCTGGTGGCGGTGTGTACGGCGCTGCGAAATCTGCAATTGCTGCACTCACTGTGAGTCACGCACAAGAACTTGCACGTCTTGGTGTGCGCGTGAATGCATTGGCTCCAGCTGCACGCACTCGCATGGTGAAAGATTCACCTGGCGTGTTGGCCCTCATGCCCGAAACAGAGGGATTCGATCGTCACGCACCAGAACACGTGGCGCCGCTTGTGGTGTATCTCGCAAGCGCACTGAATAAGTTCACCGGTCGCATCTTTGCCATTGAAGGCCCAGACGTTGCGATCTATCAACCATTCACGGTGGAACATGATTGGAGTACGCAAGGCGCGTGGACTCCGCAAGATCTTGCAGATGCATTCAGCAATGTGGAACAACGTGTTCGCACACGAGCATTTTTCCCAGGTGGCGTTACCAACTACAGCGAACCATCAGGTCGCACATTGCGTGCACTGGATCAGTGAACGCGCGAACGCTGTTGTCGTAGCACTCCACCAACAATAACGATGCCAGCGCCCAGCAACGCCCAACTCCAATGACTTAATCCGGTAGTTGGGAGTGAGTCTTGAGACGACACAGTTTTGGTTGTTGTAGCCGGAGTATTTGACATTGAGACATTGTTCGCATTTGTTGTTGCAGCGTTGCTCGCATTTGTCGTTGTGGTCACCGGCGTGCTTGATGGAACAACGACTGCCACACATGGTCCGGCGACGACATCTATCGGTGCGTTTCCAGCGACATAAGTATTTGTCAACGTATTTGTTGAGGTATTGATCTTGTAGATCGCATTATCTAGAACGCTTGTCACATAGAACGATCCGTCCGATGCCATTACTGCTTCATACGGGTTAGCGACACCCCAGATCGTCGAAATCATTGTGTTTGTAGCCGTATTAATCACACTTACCGTATTGCTCAACTGATTCGCGACATAGAGTCGTGCTCCATCAGGAGTGATACCTATGCCGTTTGGCGCAGATTCCACCGCGATTGTTGCAGTGACTGAATTAGTTGACGTAGTTATGACAGACACTGAATTGCCTGCATAGTTGTTAACAAACAACTTGGAACCGTCGGGCGAGATTGCCATGTTCATTGGTGAATTACCGACTGTAACTGTCGTCACGATTGTGTTGTTTGCAGTATCTATAACTGCGACTTTCCCAGAATATGTATAACTGACATACAGGCGAGATCCGTCGGGCGAAAGAATGACTCCTGCTGGTCCGTTGATGGGATTGTTCGGTATGGAGATAGTGGTAACCACTGAGTTTGTGGAGAGATCAATCACACTTATAGAACTGCTACCAAGATTTGCCACATAAGCACCAGTCCCATTTGCATTGATTGTGATTTCGTCCGGACTATTACCCACCGGAATAGTCGCCAGAACTGCATTCGTGGAAGTGCTCATCACCGAAACAATTCCGCTTGTAGCCCCACTCACTGCATACAACTTCGAGCCGTCAGGCGATAGCGCAACAGCCTCCGGATTACTGCCAATTCCCACCGTGTGTGACAACGTATTTGTCGATGAATTCACTACAGAAACAGTGCCGTCATAAAAATTGACGGTGTAGAGCGACACCACACATGCAGGTGTCGCTTGCAACGCGGATGAAGCCAATAACGCCAGGCCGGCTAGCGACGTGAAAAAGAGGCCTACAACGGAGACACCACGAGCAAGAAGAGAATTGGCCATAACCAAAACCTACATTGAATAGAGATTTAATCTAAAGAATCAACCCTATTTAACTTTCAGGTCGCTGAAGATGTGTGGCGCGCTCGGCAGGACTTGAACCTACAACCTTCTGATCCGTAGTCAGATGCTCTATCCATTAAGCTACGAGCGCAAGGATTTAAAGACTATCGGGTCAATTCCGCGGCTACTACTGGATAGTTATTCCCAGGGCCCCCACCCGTTCGACCTCTTATAGAGGGCATATGCCGCCTCGGCGTTTACGCGGGCATCCAGCAATTGTTCGGGCACTGTCACGCCCATTTGGCCTAGCCATTTGTTGTGGGAATACCAGTTCAGTTGAAACAACCCCACGCAGCACCAGTTATAGGCAGCGGCGTTCAGGCGGCTCTCGCGCTTGGCGATGGCTAGAGCCCGAGTATGCAGGCGCTCGGGGAAAATCTCGCGAATGATCGCAGTTGATTTCTTTGCTGAATAGATCTTTGGTGGAGGCCCAAGAGTCAAACCAGTCGATGCTTGAGTTGTCGACTTTGCAGACTTAGGCAAACACAACACATCACCCACAAAAATCTTGGTCTTGCTGGTTGCAGAGTTCACACTCAACAATTCTTTCAGCGACACTTTTTTCTTTTGCGCAATACGACTCCATGAATCATTGCGCACTGTCTTATAAGTGACACCACACGTTGCATCAGTTGATGCAGATGCACCTGTGCCTACTTTTGCACCTGCAGGTAGACACACAGTTTTGCCCACTAACAAGTTCGTAGATGTCTCTGCATTATTAGCTTTCAACACTGCAGATAACGAAGTGCCTGCTTTTTGAGAGATGGTCCACCATGAATCTCCGCGCACCACTGTGTAGGAAATTGCACATTGTGTTTGTGCGCTGCGCGATTCAACAGTGTGAGCAGAGGCAACGGGAGTGATCGAAGCAAAAACTCCGATCACAGCAACAGCACTTCCAATGAGCACACGACGAGTGTGGTGGGACACATTCATGACCTGTTGTGTCTACAAGAGATACATCTGCGATGCACAGCACACCTTGTCTCGCCCAGTACAGACAAGGAAAAAATGTGTGTGCAGTTGCAAAAATCAGCAACAATTGTCCCTTGCGGGATGCCCAAAAAGAGCCTGGCGGAGAGGGTGGGATTTGAACCCACGGTCCGCTTTAAGACGGACAACGCCTTAGCAGGGCGCCCCATTCGGCCACTCTGGCACCTCTCCTGGGAGAGGTCGAGTGTACTGGCGGAACGGAAGGGATTCGAACCCCCGGGGCTTTTGGCCCTCCCGCTTTCAAGGCGGGTGCATTTGTCCGCTCTGCCACCGTTCCGTTCTCCACGCTATCTGCGAGGAGCCGAAAAGAGAAAACCTGGGCTGAGGTCCTATCGGCGAATGTTGGAGCGCAGGTCGTTGATCCAGTCATCGGCCTGTTGCCAGCGAGCATCGGCATGTTCGCGCACACTATGGGCCTGTTGCCCAGCTGCTGGGTAGGAGCCCAAGAACTTCACGCCACCTTGTTTGGTGTGCAGATCACGTAATGCATCAGCCACTAATTCATCTTCAATATGGCCGTCGGCATACATCACAAAACAGTAATCACCGAGCCCGCCCTCTTTGGTGGGTCGCGATGACAGCAACGACAAGTTGATGCGTCGCGCAGCAAACTCTTGCAAAATCGAAATCAAGCTGCCCGGTTCGTCGGCGCGTTGAAATACCACAATGCCTGTTTTGTCATGACCGGTGGATGCGGGAATCCCCTCGCGTGCAACCATCACAAAGCGTGTTTGGTTTCCTGTGTGATCTGCAATATCGCGCGCCACAACTTCTAACCCATACAACGCCGCAGCATTTGCAGGTGCAAGAGCTGCCACTGTTGTCTCACCACGTGCAATGCGTTCACCTGCGGTGCGTGCTGCATCGGCTGTGGAGTTTGCTGCGTGTACTTCAGCTGTTCCCATGTTGTTGCGCAACCATGCACTGCATTGTGCAGTTGCAACAGGAATAGATAACACCGTAGTAATGCTGGCAAGTGTTGCTCCTGCCGCTGCTAACAGACAGTGTTCAATATCTAAAACAACTTCACGTTGAATCAACAATTCATAATCAAAGATCAATGCATCTTGTGTGAAGTTCACTGTGCCTTCAATGGAATTCTCAATCGGTACAAACCCTGCATCAACATCGCCAGCAGCGACAGCATCCAACACATCGGGCACAGAACGAAACGGCACCAACTCGGCCGTCTTTAGATCTGGTTGAGACACCAGAGCCTGCTCGGTGAAAGTGCCAAATGGCCCTAAGAACCCGATGCGTTGTGGTGTGTACGTCACGAAGGGCAAGGTTACGCCCAATAGGTGGCCAACCTGTGCCTATTTAATGGCGTGCTATTTCAGCGCTTCGGCCACTCGCTCGGTTAATGCTTCTGGTTCCACCTCGCCAGAGAAACGTGCTTGCAGATTGCCCTCTGCATCAACAATTGCCATGAACGGATACGCACTTAAGCCATAGGACAGGGCTGCGGTTTGTTGTTCACTATCGGCCAACACTTCAAAGGGCCATTTCTTTTCGGAGATCCAATCAGATGGTGGCCAGTTGGGCGCATCTTTACGTGAGCCAGTGGTGATCCCCACCACTCGAAGATCAGCCGGAATGAGTCCTGCCTCGCGCCACTCAATCAGTTTGGGAATTTCGTCATTGCAATGCTGACACCAGTGCGCAAGAAACACCAACAAAGTATTCGCACGACTCTCATCGGTGTTGATGTTCACTGAGTTCCCACGGAAATCAAAACCGCTCAAACCAGGAGCAGGTGTACCAATTGCAGGGTCGGCATCTTGAGTTAACTCTGGCAATGGCGAACCAGTAACAGTCACATCTTGAAATTGGCCAGTGATGATTGTGGCTTGACCATCAGAGGGTGCAGGCGCACTTGAGCCACTGCTCATACCAATTGCAATGGCAGCAGCTGCCGCTACACACACTGCCAACACAGCAAATGCTTTTTTCGAATTGTTCACGCGCGTGTTGTGTTGAATCTGCTTTTTCTTACGTTGTGCTTGAGCCACGGGGTTGCCTCTTTCTTGCTACTTCTATTCTTCCCCATCGCTGGGGTTATTTATCATCACTAACGACATCGCAATGACAAAAACAAATGCACATCCCGCCATGAATGCCAAAGTCACAAATCCCAATTCACGAAACCACACAGTGGTGCAGGGAACATCAACGCTGCACACCGATGATTTCATTTCAGGAAACCATTCCAATAAATAGTGGTAAATCGACACGGCAAGACCCGCCAGCGACAATGCAATCCAATACGGACCGAGCTTTCTGTCACCGCGCGCTAAAGCAACCCAGGACATGATCGCAATCGGGTAGATGCCAATGCGCTGGTACCAACACAATTCGCACGGGGCAAAACCGGCTACTTCGCTGAAATACAAACTGCCCAACATGGCTCCGGTGGCCACTGCGCTGATGGCCCACAGCGCAATGTCATCCATGGCGCGCACCCACGAGGCCGCCCATGCCATGCGTGAAGCCAGTAACAAGCCCGCACACGTCACCACACCAGTGGCCAAAACCGCCACAGCAAGCACCGCAGAAAAAATCTGGACTGCTTCGGTGTTCATTGTCCCATTCTTGCGGCACTGAGGGGTCGTGCGTCATTTTCAGGCTCAAAGTGGCAGGATAAATAGGTGACGTCCATAACCCCTGCATCCTCTCTGGCGATGGGCCCTGGTGCTTTGGGTGAGATGCGCATACGTCGGCGCAAGAACCGTATTCAAGATCTTGAATGGTTCGATGCCCTTTATCGGGTGTATCTGGCGGCCTTTGTGGGCATTGGCGTCATTATGTTTTTGTCGGGATTAGTGGGCGATGATCCGCTTGTGGGTCAAGAAATTGTCGATGTCACTACACACACTCCACACGTAGTGGGTCTTGTTACTGCTGTTGTGGTCTTTTTGGGTCTACGTAGCGGTGCACACGGTGGCCCTATTGCCATTGAAGAAGCAGAAGTACGCCATGTATTGATGGCGCCAATTGCACGCAGTACCGCATTGCGCAATCCTGCAGTGCAACGTTTGCGCTCATTCATATTTGTAGGTGCAATTGCTGGTGGTGTGGCCAATCAGTTACTGGAGCGTCGCCTCATAGATGCAAGTGCACCAATGATTGTGTTCATCATGTGGGGCGCTATTGCCGGCGGAATCATGGGGGCATTGTTTGTGGTGAGTGCATTGCTTGCACACAGTTTTGGTTTTTCACAATCCATAGCTACAACACTTGGTGCATTGATTGTTGCACTACAGGCAGTGGTGTTCTTCACAAGTGTGAACATTGCGGGCCCGTTTGATTTTGTAGGCAGTGTCTCAATGTGGTGGCTGCGCGTGCACTACTGGGATTTCATTGGCATCGCAGTGGTAGTAGCGCTCACTGTTGTGGCCATTGTGCGTGTGGGGTCACTGTCGTTAGAAGCACTTGCACGGCGCAGTGCCTTGGTATCTCAAATGAAGTTTGCAGTCACCTTGCAAGATTTACGCACTGTGGTGTTGTTGCGTCGTCAACTCAGCCAAGAACATATGCGCACACAACCTTGGTTGCGTCTGCCGCGTTCTATGAGTGGCGATGTCGTGGTTATTCGTGGATTGCGTTCATTCATGCGTTTCCCGCTGCGGCGTCTTGTGCGCATGGCAACCCTCAGTGGAGTTGCGGGCTATTGCTTCGTTGTTGCTTGGAACGGCACCACACCTGCATTAGTTGCAGCCGGGTTGTTGTTGTTCATTGTGGGACTTGATGTGGTGGAGCCGTTGTCACAGGAAATTGATCAACCAGATCGCACCGATTCTTTCCCGCGCGAACGCGGACTGTTACTCACCAAACATCTCATCGTGCCCGCCGTGACTGCATTGCCTTTCGTGAAGGTGGGTGTTGTTGCCGCATTTATTGCACGCCCAGAAATTTCCACTCTTGGTTATGGCACATTGCTGGGGCTTGCAGCCGGCGCAGGTGCTGTTGCAGGAGCTGCATTGAATTCAGTCTCTGGCGCACCAGACCCCGCAGGCTCTGCAACTGCAGGTCTTGCATTGCCGCCAGAGATGAGCGGCATGGGCACCGTCATTCGTGGGGCATTTCCCCCCGCCATCACAGTTGTTGCATGTTTACCGTTGTTGGCTGCACGTGAAAGTGTGGCAAACGGTGATGAATTGTTGAACGCACTACGTGCAGTGGGTGCTGTTGCACTGCTGGTTGTGTTGGTTGGCGGATGGATTCGTCAACGCGACGCCATTCGCACCTGGTATCGCAGCGCATCACAACAAGCAAACGCTGCAAAGAAAAAACCCACTGAATCTCCTACTACTTCATCACAAGGATCCACTCATGAGTCGTGAACGCCGCAACAAACCAGAGCCCGTGCAAACTTTGGCTGTTTTTATCGATGACATTGCGAAAAACTATGGCGATGCACCTGCATTAAATGCTCTATCGCTCACAGTGGATCACGGTGAGCGTGTGGCACTTATTGGTCATAATGGTTCGGGGAAAACAACACTTATGCGCATTGCAGCTGGGTTACTAGAACCCAGCCAAGGCAGCGTCTCATTGTGTGGACACAGCGCTGGTTCACTGCATGCGCGTGCAGCGTTAAGTTTCATCGCCGACAACCCCACGTTTTATGACGACTTGTCATTGTGGGAACACCTCGAATACATCGCACGTCTTCATGGTGTAGATGAATGGGAACAAACCGCGGCAGATCTTTTGGGTCACTTAGGTTTGTATGAGAGAGCCGATGACATGCCCAATCGTTTCTCCCGTGGTCTTAAACAAAAGTCTGCGATTGCCTTGGGCTTTATTCGTCCCTTCGAAGTGTTGTTTGTGGATGAACCGTTCGTGGGCCTTGATGTATCTGGCAAAGAAGCCCTACTTGAATTGCTGGCCAGCGCCAGCGAGAACGGTGCCACTGTGGTGGTCGCCACACACGAGTTGTCCTTTGTGCACACGGTGTCGCGAGTGGTGGCCCTGCGCGATGGCGCTTTGGTCTATGACGGCGTCACGCAAGGGATAGATGTAGACCGTTTGGTACGCACCGAAGATCCTGCAGGTGAGCATGACGGCCAAGCCCACTAGGCTTTGCCCATGTTCACCTACGACGTTGTCTCTGAATCTGTTCGCAACCCACACGAATTAGCAGCCGAACTCACCCGGCGCTCTAGTGAAGGTTGGGAAGTTGTGCAAATCACCTATGACGGTGCTGCATGGTTCCATGCTTTCATTCGTCACTCGGGCAGTGTGGGCGTGGCTCCCCATCCGGGCATGAAGCCAGAACAATTGCAGACAGTTGCAGGTCCACTTGGCGATGCTGCACCGCAATCATCACCAGCCGCGTCAGCGCCATCTGCCACTGCATCAGTCGGTGCGCCATCGGTCCCTGCGAACTGGTATCCAGATCCTTCCAAGCGTTACGAACTGCGTTACTGGAATGGCTCAGCTTGGACCGAACACGTTGCTTCGGGCGGTGTGCAATCGGTTGATCCACCACGGGCTTAATTGATGCAAGCCATCTCCATTGGGCATGCAGGCATTCTTGTCCGCACACATGGTGTCTCCATTGTGTGTGACCCATGGTTCGTGCCTGCATTTTTCGGATCGTGGTTTGTCTTTCCACGAAATGATCAATTGTCCGATGAGTTAATGCACGAAATCTGTAATCCAGATTTTCTCTATGTCTCACATCTTCACGGCGACCATTTTGACGCGTCGTTCTTGTCGGAGCGTATGAACAAAAACACCACGGTGTTGTTGCCCGATTTCCCCACACGCGAGTTGGAACGTGAATTCAACAAGTTGGGTTTCAAGAAGTTTGAACGCACTATCAACGCCACCGAACGTGAAATTGCACCGGGCGTAAAAATTGCGATTCACATTGAGTCCTCCATTACAGATGGTCCCGGTGGAGACAGTGCACTAGTGGTCTCAGATGGTGAGGCGCGATTAGTAAATCAGAATGATTGCCGCACACAAGACTTGAACGAACTTGCAAAGTATGGCCATGTTGATCTGCATTGGTTGCAGTTCTCGGGTGCTATCTGGTATCCGATGGTCTATGAAATGGATGCCGATGAAAAAGCACAACTCGCACGCGACAAAGTAGAAAGCCAATTCACACGCGCACTGCGTTATGTAGAAGCGTTGAATGCCACAACTGTTGTGCCGTCGGCGGGGCCTCCATGTTTTCTCGATGAAGAGTTGTTTCATTTAAATGTCATCGATGGCGCAGAGACCAGCATCTTTCCCGATCAAACACAATTTCAACGTCGCCTCTCAGATGAGGACCGGCTCAATGCCGCCACCACAATTCCTGGCACCACGTTCACCGTCCTTGGTGGTGCAGTCACAGTGGAACAACCCATGTCGGGCGAAGAGATCACTCGCATCTTTGCCGACAAAGAAAACTATTTGCGCACCTATCAAGCCGATTGGGCCGGGTGGTTACGTGATCTTCGCGCAGGATGGGCATCACCTGAAACCGACATCATCGCCACGCTGAAACTGTGGTGGGAACCATTGATGGCCATGGCGACATCAGTGCGTCAAGGCATTGGCGGCAACTGTGTCATCAACGCGGGTGACTTGGCTATTTTTGTGAACTTCTTTGATGGCACCGTGGAAGAACACGCAGGTCAGCCCTATGCGTATCGTTTTGATATCGCACGTGATCTCGTGGAACATGTGGTCACAACGCGCGCGGTGGACTGGAGCAATTCGCTGTTCTTGTCGTGTCGCTTTACTGCATGGCGCGAGGGCGCCTATAACGAATACCTCTATAACTTTTTGAAGTCGCTGTCGGTGGAGCGCATGAATCGCACCGAGGCCGAGGCCAAACAAAAACTCAGTGGCGCACCGAGTGATGAATCAGACATTGAAATTGGTGACTATGTGGTGCAGCGACGTTGCCCGCATCGCAATGCAGACCTCTCGGTGTTTGGCGAAATTGATGGCAACAACTTGGTGTGCACCTTGCACGGCTGGAAGTTCGATTTAGAGACGGGTCAGTGTCGTAACGCTGCCGAGAAAGCTATTCGCGTCCGCAAGCGCACCTAATTTCTCGTACACTTACTCACGACGAAATCAGGCAGGGAAACCTGTATCACACCTCTGAAGAGAGAAAGACGACACCGAAGTGCCGTCTTTTTCTTTTGCCCATCGGGCTTAGTACATGCGTGCGCCATCAATGGGCAAGGGCAACTCACACCACACAGTGAGTGAATACTTCACTCCGCTACGCAACGGCTTGCTTTCGTGTGGGTGTGTCACCAAACTTGGCCACACCACTATGTCGCCTACTGGCACTGCAGCATTAGAAAACTCTTGGCGTGGGAAAACTAACTCTGCGCCTTCATAGTCATCATTCAATTTGATACTGGCGCTCACTTGGGCAATGTCGTGGTGCATACGCAACTCTTCTTGTTCGCCCATTGCATAACGAATCACAAACACATCACGCAAGCCGTGGTAATCCACATATGGCCACCATTGGCGAATAGCAGGCCACATGCGCGCACCAATGTCTTGTTCCACAGCTTCAAACAAGCGCGGCGAAATAGCTGCAAGCGAAACCTCATAGCCAGGTACAGGATCATCATCGTGTGGGTGAAAGCCACCGGCGGCCTCTGCAGCACGAATCACCGTGGAACAAAACTCAGGAGTCCAAAAGGGCATCTGCACAATCTCTGGCGCCACCATCGTTGCATCACCTTCACGGCGTGCGCCTTCATAACCCAATATGGCTTCAAGATTTCCCATGTATCTATGGTGTCACTAATGGGGTACACAACTGTGACTTCTCCGCCACTGCCAACGCCCATTTCTCGTACACTTACCCACGACGAAATCAACCAGGGAAACCTGAACACCGTTGAAGGAGTGGAGCGGCACAAATGCCGCTCCACTTTTCATTTCCATCGAGACTCTTCGCGGTACACATTCACTCCGAGGCCGCGATGGTGTAATGGCAGCATGTTGATTTCGTCACTTCAACGGTGCCGGTTCGATTCCGGCTTGTGGCTCTCGTAAAACAAAAGATGAACAGGTGCTCGTGCGCTTCGTTCTCACCAACAGTGACGACGTTGGAACACATCAAGTAGTCAGAGCCGGTGGGAATTCCCGCCGGCTCTGTTGTGTATACACTTCACGACGACGAAACTGACGTGACTCAAGAGAGTCACGAACACCTTCAGGTGGAATTGGGCGGCACTTCGGTGTCGCCCTTTTCTTTTCCCGGCACAACTACACCGTTATGCGGCACTCCACGGAGACATCCAAGGCTCGCGTGGCACTGCATCCCAATCAACAACATCACCATGTTGGCCTGCACTTGCCCACAGCGTCTCTCGCACTTCGTCAGCACTTACACCCACACCTGCAAGATCAGCCAAGGTCACTGCCCCATGGCGTTTAGCTAATCGCTCACCATCTGGGCCCACCACTAACGGCACATGCCCATAGCGAGGCGTCGCAACACCTAAGAGTTGTTGCAGATACACCTGTGTGGCAGTGATGGACAACAGATCATCGCCGCGCACAACTTCTGTGATGCCTTGAGCCGCATCATCCACCACAACCGCAATGTTGTATGCCGGCACACCATCGTTGCGTTGCAACACCACATCATCAACGGCCCCACTTTGGGCACCCCATACAAGATCCTCAAAGCTAGCCATGGCTCCATCGGTACGTAAACGCACAGCCCCAGGGCGCACCTCACGTTTAGCCGCACGCTCGCTCGTTGTTAACTCACGACATGTGCCCGGGTAGAGCACCTGTGCTCCATGGGGTGCGGCAACAGCTTCTGCAATTTCGCGACGTGTACAGAAACATTCATAGGTCAGCCCACGCGCAGTCAACGTTGCAATTGCATCGCGATATAGATTAAATCTCTCGCTTTGAAACACCGGCATCTCGGAAGATGTGATTCCCATCAACAACAAGTCATCGAGTTGTTGGGTGGCATGGGTGCGAGAGGCGTTGTGTTGGTCAAGGTCTTCGAAGCGCACAATGAACTGCGCACCATGGGTACGCGCCGAACCCCATACAAGCAATGCAGTACGCAAGTTGCCCACGTGAAGTGGACCCGTAGGCGAAGGCGCAAAACGACCAAAATTGGACACAAAAGCCACCTCTCTGACACCTTGATGCTGAAAAAAGAGTAGTCAGATACAAAGAGATAGCAAGACCTCAATGCATCATCGCCTGGAGCATTCTTCAATACAAAGAAAAAACAAAAATCAATGACGTGTTCTGAATTGAAATTCCACTCGATTTCTATCGGACAGTCACCGTAACGGACATTCCTCGCACGGGATCAACATATTCATAAAGATCGTAATCAAAGGTGCTCTCGTAATCATTCCAGTCGTATACGCCACAAATGACGACTCCGCTTCCTACGCTCACAGAAACTTCGCCGTTAGCAAAATTCCCTCGACTTGTGGGATCATCGCCCTCTGAGTCTGAACATTCAATGCCAAGCCATCTACTTCCACTTATGTCACCATCATTTCTTGCTGCTGCAGTAATGGCAATGGCGTCAGCATTTCTCACGCAGAAAAGCTTGTATTCAGAGAGCGGTATTGAGTAGGAGGAGTTATTCTCACGTATCAACGCCACGTCAAGAGACGAGCCCGTATTTATAAATGGAGTATTAGTTTCCCGGCATCGTGCCGCGTCTGCGTCAATTGTCGCCGTTGCTGATGATCGATATTGGACGCCCGTAAAGAATATGGCATCTGGATCGAACGCGGTGGCGCTCGGAAAGTAGATATACCGATCTGACACTTGAATTTTGTTCTCCGGTTTTTCGTTCTTTTGGATGTACGACACAATCCGATCGCCATCTTTCTCTGAATAGAACATCTGACCATCGCCAAGAACGATTAGTTGCGAGATGCGCCCTTCAGCCACACGCTCACGGGCCTCGCCATCTGCGAGTTTTTGTCTATACACATCGGTGTAATCGTTGGATTCCTCTGTGTAGTAGATGTAGCCATCCACTGCCAACGACGATCCATACAACGTAATGGACTCGGCGGCCGTGGCTAGCGTGATGGCCTTATTGCCGCTGTCGTCGGCGGGGCCATTCTTTACATACATAAGGTCATATTTCTCGTTTGCTTCAATTTTCGCAACAATGCCATCAGCTTGAAAATACAACGAGCCACCGTCAAAGCTTCCCGATGAACGAGACGCAAAAGAATTGTCAAAGGATCCAAAGATCAACTCTCTGTTCGTCAACAAAGCCACTCGTTGTTCATTGTCGCTGGCGTAATCCAACAATTCTTCGATTCCTGAAACCACAGTCTGTGACGTTGCCTTAGCCACGTCCCAAAGATTCAAGTCGTATTTGCCATCTTCCGCATTTGCTCGTGACAACAACAACACCTCAGAGCTATCGGGGCTCACCCATCCCATTGCTTCGAAAGGAGAAGCCAACACTTTCACTGTTCCGCTTCCGTCAGCAAAACTTAGGATTCCGATGTCGAGAGTCGCATCTTCATTTTCGTTCTCAATGGCTACTAGGTAACTGGAGGCATCAATTGGTTCATCCAATACTGTTACCTGCTCACCTGTTTTGGCCGCAAACATTCGTTTGCCATCAGAAGTCGAATAGACCTCAAAACCGCCACCATCGGCATTGGAGATTCCACTAATCATTCGTCCAGACTTGTGGAGTTTGATATCGCTTCCCATTGCAAGTGGGAAACGATTGATCGACTCGCCTTTGATATTCACTTCGGTAAGGACTGTGTCCTCCGCCGAAGTGTCAATCGTGAAAATCTTTCCACCTTGAATTTGACATTCCCCAGATGCAATACGAGTCGACTGCTTCCCCATGGGAATCGCAAAACAATTTGACTCATCGTTCACCAGCAAGGTCTTGGCATCTGCTACGTAGATCACCTTCTCGATATCTTCTCCACGATAGACACTCATGGATGTGAGAGCTTTTTTGTCAATCTCTAAGATTTCATCATCATTCCAAACGAAATATGAGTCTGACGATGGCACGACCAAAACGTCTTGAGAAGCTAACGACGAAAGTGACTCGAGATAGGCGATGGCCTTTACTGATTCTCCAAGTCTTGTCGAGACAACAACTTGGTCATCCTTGAGTGAGGCAAAATACACTTCACTGTCCTCGTCGGTTGCAAAGTACACATAATCGAGAGCTGTTGAATTCCCAGAACCACGACCGAACACCAAGAATCCCAACACGAACACAATGACCAGAGCGAGAACTCCAAATTTCAATGTTCGCCCTGTCAATTTTGATGTGCTCGCCGAAGTGCTATTGCTTACAGAATTTCCTTCCGGCGCAGGAGGAGGCAATGTTTCCGAAGCGGTTGCACTCACATCTGGTGATACCGATTCCGACTGTGAAGTGTCATTTACTTGGCTTGACGGAGTTGGTTTACCCGCCTCATTCCCTAAAGATGATGATTCATCGGAACCATTGGAATTTTGATCCTCGGTCATTGTCCCCCCATTGGATAAATTCTCTGGTGCCTAAATCACCAAACGTTTCGTAACAATACACACAAACACTGCTCGTGTTTTCGGTCGAAGAAGATGGCGCTTCGACCAACCTCAAAGCGCAAGCTTCTAGAACCCCTACCCTGAGCAATTGTGGAGTCACGGTCGCGCCAGATGAATCGCCGGGAGCGTATGGCTGTGATCTTGGACCGCGATGGCCCCTATTGCATATGGTGCAGTGCCCCATTGGATGCACAGCGCAACTCCCCCACCACAGAACACCTGGTGCCCCGCATTAAAGGTGGCCCTAGTTGGATAGAGAACGAACTCGCCGCCTGCAAGCGCTGCAACAACGAACGAGGCCATCAAAGCCCAGCGGGCTGGTTGCAAGATTGCATCGGCATGGGTCGCACCCCACGTCCAGATGTGGTGATCACATCACTAGAAAGATTGCAGGCCGCCATTGTGGAACGCGGAGGACAACGTCGTGCTCGCCCCTATATCGACAGTCAACTGCGCCGCTTGCGCAAGATGTCGTTATAACTCTTCGGCAAAACGTCGGGAGAGCTTTGTAAACAAGCTCCACCCCAACACCATCGACACTGCTGCAACCAGTGCACATGCACCTAGGTTGTCCCATCCGGGAAATGCTGAGTCATACATAGATCGGCGGAACCCTTGCACGAAAACTGCCATGGGGTTGAAATCCAATAGGACTTCTACCCATCCGGGAACACGACCTTCAATGAGATCTGGTGTGTACACAATGGGTGTTGCGAAAAACCACACTTGGCTAAAGATTTGCCACAAGTAGCCAAGATCTCGGAAATACACATTTGCCGCAGCAAGGCCTAATGCCAATCCCGATGCAAACAGCAACAGCAACACCATCTGCACAAGCAATACAGGTATCCATGGCAAAAAGATGCTTCCCGCAATCAGCAAGGCAACAGTGAGAAGCCCCATCTCAATGCTGAACTGCACAATCCCGTGTAATGAATTGGCAAACACCAACACCTCGCGAGGGAATGCAACCTTGCGCACTAAGGCCGCATTAGCCAACAGCGAGTTCATGCCGGTGTTGGTCACCAACATGAAAAAGTTCCAGGGCAACAAACCACACAACAAATACAGGGCGAAGACTTGTAAATCACTATTAATGCCGAGGGGTGCTTGAGCTTTAAACAAATGCCCGAACACAAAGGTGTAGATGGCAACAGTTGCCAAGGGGTTCATCATGGACCAACCCCAGCCCAACACACTGCGGCGATACTTGGTGCGTAGTTCGCGCAGAGTTAAGTTCCA
This sequence comes from Ilumatobacteraceae bacterium, assembly GCA_044239355.1. Classification (GTDB taxonomy): domain Bacteria; phylum Actinomycetota; class Acidimicrobiia; order Acidimicrobiales; family Ilumatobacteraceae; genus UBA2093. The sequence goes on along the minus strand of JBIIBO010000005.1, from coordinate 94,660 downwards.
CAACAACTCGTGCGATGCCGCAACACGTTTGACTGGCGCAAGGGGTGATCCCACTATCGGGCGCCCTTTTCTAACTGGGCAATACGTTGTTCTAATTCGGCAACGCGTTGTTCTAACAATGTCTGTTGATCTGTTAAGTGCGCAGTTCCCGCTACAAAGGTTTTGCCAAGTTCAATGGTTGCTTGACGCTCAGATTCCAATACATCACGCACACGCCAATCAATGGCCATTCCAAGGCGACTCACAATTTTTCTTATCGGATTACTTGCCATCAATCTGCTCCCATACTTCTTCTAAACGCATCTTCATTCGAGTACCTGTTCGCTCTGGAGTGAAACGAGTCTCTAGGTCTTGTTTGCCACGCAGTGCCACTTCTCGTGCTACCTCTGGGTGTTCGTATACATGTCTCATTAATTGTGCAGCAACATCAAGATCTGGTTCTGCCCATGTCGCATCTGCATCATAGGCTTCGGCGTTTTCGCCCACCTTCACTCTTGTCCAAGGCACCATATAAGACGTCTCTGGGGTCATAAAGTCCAGGTTCCCTGAGTATCCCGTAGCAATCACGGGTTTGCCCAACAACATTGCCTCGGCAATGGTGAGCCCTAATCCTTCTGATCGGTGCAGCGATACATAGCAATCACACACGTTCATTAATGCAGCAGATAGATGCGAATCGAGATACTTGTTCATCACGATGATGTCATCACGACCCTCGCATGCGGCCATCAATTCTGCAAAGCCTTCGGGCCGAGTCTCACCATTAATACATTTCAACACCAGCATCGGGCCCTCACCAGGAGCAAATGCTCTCTTGAAGGCCTCAACTAAGCCGAGAGGATTCTTTCGCTTCATCACACTCATGAAGTCAAAGGTGAAAAGAAACATGAAACGGTCATCAAGATCCAAATCGGCACGAGTTGCATCAACAACGCGTGGCTTGCGCAATGGCAAAGGCATATGGCGCACATGCACACGTGAGGGTGCCTCGCGTCGCAACATCTCTTCAATGAACTTGGTAGGCGCCCACAGTTCATCTACATATTGATATGCATCTGCATACCAAGTGGGTGCCACTTCAAGTTCCCAAAACCATTGTCCAATCACATAGGTGTCGCGGAAGAAATGGGCACCAAATAAATCACGCATTGGTTTGTTCAACTCAGCGTTAATAGCGGCAATCACCGTGCGATATGTGCCCACTTCGTCAGTTTCAAAGACATAGTTCTGACGGCTCTCTGTGTTGCGGTACCCCACAGTGGAGACAGCAACAGCGGCTGCTCGCATTGCCTCCACCAAAAGACGCGATGCTTCGCCAATGCCATGTTCTGCATTGAAAAATCCAATGGCATCGGTACCTCCGTTAATACGGCCACCCTCACGCAATGTGCGACGCACAGGAACTTCATGACCAAAGAGGCGAAATGTAGGGGCTTCAAATCGACCAGCAACATGTGCCCACCATGCAAACCGAGTGAGTTCTCCGGATTTCACTTCGGGATAGTGCGCCTGCAGATCATTGCGTTCGTTATACACAGCCTGCATATATCGAGGAAGGCCCGACACGGAACGCGCGGGTACTTCGGCAAGCCACGCCACAAAACTACTAAGCCCGCCGGGTGCACGCGGATCAATCACCGTGTCGGACTGTGCATTGTGTTCCTCAAGTAACTGTGTGATTCCTATAGAGAGAGGAATACCTGGCAGGACTTCTTTTCCCTGGGACTGACGTGCATCGGGCGGTACTAATAATCGCTGACGCTTTCGCATCATCGGCCCACACCTCTGTACACAAATCCATGGTCTTGCCACAGTTCACGATCAAGGTGATTACGTGCATCTATTACGCGCGGATACTGCATGGCCTGTGCAACTGCCACAGGGTCAACATGGGTGAACTCAGACCACTCAGTCAACACTGCGAGAACACTGGCCCCTTCACATGCACTAAACGGCGAATCGCAGACTTCAATCCATGGGTAATGGTCATATTGCTTTTTCGCAGTGGGGTCATACGCGCGAATCACTGCGCCTGCGTTATGCAACATCGTCAAAATCTTGATTGCAGGCGAATCGCGTAAGTCATCAGTGTTTGCTTTGAAGGTGAGACCCCATGCTGCAACAACAACACCTTCTACAGAATCACCACATTCTTCAAGAACACGTTGTGCAATGCGTGCGTAGTGCTGATCGTTGGTTTCAATCACGCCACGTAGGAGTGCAAAGTCGTATCCATTGTTGGCTGCAATATTGACAAGGGCTCGTGTGTCCTTAGGAAAACAGCTTCCACCCCATCCGGGTCCGGCTCGCAACATGTCTGCCCCAATACGTGGGTCAAGACCAATTCCTGTAGCAACATCAAAAATGTCTGCGCCCACTGCCTCACAAATATCTGCCATGGCATTAATAAATGTGAGCTTTGTGGCAAGAAAAGCATTTGCTGCATATTTCAATGCTTCGGCTGATGCTGTCTTCATTTTCAAGATTGGTGCATCAACACCTGTGTACAGCTCGGCAACTTTGCCCACTGCAGCCTCATTGTCTCCGCCAATCACCACACGGGTGGGGTGAAGAAAATCTTGCACTGCAGTTCCTTGACGCAAAAACTCTGGGTTTGATACCACTTCCACATCATCACGATTGAGAACTTTGTGCACAACATCTGCTGTTCCTACAGGAACTGTTGATTTGTTCACCACCACAGCACCAGATTTCAAAGGTCCGCTTATCTGTTCAGCAGCTGCCAACACATAGGAAAGGTCTGCGCTGCCGTCATCTCCTTGTGGTGTGGGGAGACATAAAAACACCACGTCAGCATTAGCAAGTGCAGTCGCAGCGTCAGTAGTGAAGCTCAAACGTCCAGTACTCAAGCCCTCAGAGACAAGTTCGTCAAGACCTGCTTCCACAATGGGCACCATGCCCTTTTGCAGCATTGCCACCTTTGCAGCATCCACATCAAGGCATACCACCGTGTGACCAAGATGGGCCAGACATGCACCGGTCGATAGACCTACATATCCCGTTCCCACTATTGCTACAGATGACACATAGCGAGCCTAATTCGGTTGCCCACATCAACCGTTGCAGTTGCGCGAAAATCAGCGGTTTCTGAAGTTTTTCTGGGCAAATGCAATGGCTTGTTCCATTACATCTAAGACCTGGTTCCAGTTGTATGTCTGACGCACATAACGAGATCCGCTCTCCCCAAGTTCATGTCCAATATCTGGGCGATCAAGCAGCAACGACACACATTCTTCAAACTCGGCGAAGCCCGTATATGGAAGTCCTCCCTCACTTCGCAATACCTGCCCCGACAGCACAGGGCTATACCCCTGTACAAGAACAGGTCGTTTTTGCAGCCAGGCCTCGCAGACGACAATCGAAAAACTTTCATAAGGAGAAGGCTGCACCACTGCTACTGCACCAGCTATCGCCTCTTTCTTTTCTTGCTCGGTCAAGAAACCTACGTGCACGAAACCTTCATAATCAGGAATCTCCATTGATGCATCGCCAGCCAACACAAGCTTCAATGCACCTGGGTGATGGCCCTTATATTCCACGAAGAATCGGAAAAGTTCGGCGACACCTTTCATTGTGTCTATGCGCCCCACATACAACAAGTACGGATCGTCACCCAACGAGAAACGAGAGCGGAAGGCATTCGACGATGCGATGGACTCATCAGTGGGCATTCCAATGCCACTAACCACACCTACAGGTTCTCTTCCAAGAACACCGTGCACCACATCTCGTTCTTCGGGAGTCAAAAACACAAAAGCATCCACCATCTTGAACAACGACTTGTAATACGGCAAATGAATAGGTGGCTCATCATGAGCCGTGGGTTGCAATACCACCGGAAGATGATCGTGCACTACGGGTATTCCGTATGCCGTGGTGGGATAGAGATATGTCATGAAGATCGCAACGTCATAGTTGTGTGCATGCGCTCGCAACCATGCATCCTGACCGTTTAGTAATGGCCCCATCGCATCAAGCCATTCAAGTTGCATTGCCAAGGTGACATTCAGCGGATCTATCAAGATGTGTTCATGAAGAGCTACAAAGATTTTCGGGTCTCTTGGTGCAATTACTGGTAATCGATGCACAACTACACCATTTTCTTCACTTGTGCCGGGTGCAAACATGTTCTCCCATGTCACAAAACTTTGAGCACACGATGTCAACACCTCAACCACATGGCCTCGTTGCACCAACTTTTCTGCAAACATTCGACATGCAGCTTCGGCGCCACCGACAATGCCTGGTCCATACCGATGAACCACATACAAAATTCTCATTGAGGACGATTACTTCTGTTGTTGAATCTGAGCCTGAAGCTCACTCACTTGTTTTTCAAGTCCACGCACCACAACAACCAGTCCATCTATAAGTTGGGCACGTTCCGACACGGCTTGTAATTCTGAGGAAAGAATTGCACTACCTCGTGAATGACTCTTGTCCACTTCCTCAACTAACGACACCAGAATCTCAATAACAACTTGGTTTATCTGTACAAGTTCGTTATTCATACGACGTAGTTGATGACGCGTCATTGCCACTTCACGAATAAAGCGCACAATCTTGTTTCGCGAGGCGTCTTGCTCAATAGGCGCCATCGAACTCACTAAGCCTTGCAGTGTGTGTACCAATGAAATCTGTGTTTGAAAAGACGAGCCGATATCTGATCTCAGGCCAAGGATGTCTAAGTGTTCGTTCTCAAAGGAGGCTTCATATCCCTCGGGATATCCTCCGTGCCTACGCCGTTCATCAATGGTCTGGCGAATCTCTTTCAGCAGCATTTCCACTCGGTTGTTCATAATTCACTCGTCTGACTCATCCTGGCGACTCCGACAGGTACTATTTGCTAGTCATTCACACTAGAAGTCGGAGACAGAAATGGCTGACAATGCCATCTCAGTGGAGGGTCTATGGAAGCGATTCCGCCTCTATCACGAGAAAAATCAATATCTGAAGTCTGCTGTGATGAAGGGCCGACGGGCCAAATATGAAGACTTTTGGGCACTCAAAGACGTTTCATTTGAGGTGCCGCACGGACAAGTCTTTGGAATCATTGGCTCTAACGGTTCAGGCAAAAGCACTCTGTTGAAGTGTCTCACCGGGATTTTGGCACCTGACCAAGGTTCCATCCGTGCCGATGGACGAGTAGCTGCTCTCTTGGAACTTGGCGCGGGATTTCATCCAGATCTCTCGGGGCGCGAGAACATCGGTCTCAATGGTGCCATTTTGGGCATGTCCAAAAAAGATCTCGAAAACAAATTCGATGACATTGTGCAGTTCGCAGGTCTCGAAAAATTCATTGATACCCCGGTGAAGAACTATTCATCAGGCATGACGGTCCGTCTGGGTTTTGCGGTGGCAATAAACGTTGAACCAGAGATTCTCATCATCGATGAAGTGCTCGCCGTGGGAGATGAAGAGTTCCAGCAACGATGCTTCCAAAAGATTGAACAGTTTCGACGAGAAGGCCGCACCATTGTCTTTGTGAGCCATGGTCTCAGCCAAGTCTCACAATTCTGCAACGATGCTTTGTGGCTAGAAAAAGGAGAGGTGCAACGCATTGGTCCGGCATACGAAGTGGTCTCTGAATACACCGGTATTGCCCACAACGTGGAACATGCCCACAATGATTCACTCTCCGATGAACCTGTTAATCGTTGGGGCACGGGTGAAGTGCGCATTACTGGAGTCACTATGTCATCTACCGATGGCAACGAAACTCAGAACTTTGACGGTGGCGCACCATTTCGCGTGCGTGTGAATTACGAAATTCTTCAACCCATTACCGAACTTGTAGTGGGAATCCGTGTTACTCATCTCCATGGTTTCAATGTCTTTGGCTCTAACACCAAACGACGCGGTCTTTCTATACCCACGAATGACAAGACCGGCTCAGTGGAATTTTTTGTGGATTCGCTCCCCATTCTTGAAGGAACATTCGATCTCACCGTCGATGTCTCCGACAATGCAGAAGTCAACCCATACGACCACTTAGAAAAAGCAATCCGTTTCAATGTGATTCAGCGTGGCACGTTTGATGAAGGCGTGACCCGCGTAGGCGGTAACTGGTCTCTCTAAGACAGACCGCTAGTTAGTACAAAAGATTTCAATCCCACACAGGGAATAGGTCCGTCCGCAGGATCGTCTTTCAATACTTGTTCGTCAGTACGATCACATTCAATAGCCACTTCGAATTGTTGACTCGCCTGGGCATCACCTAGTGCAACATCCACAACAAGTTCGCCACGTAGGGGCATCGAGAACACATTGCTCACCTCGCCGTTCACCCGTAGCGTCACTCCAATACCTCTTCCGTACACCATGTGGGTTTCAAACTTCACTCGCAGAACTGCGTTTGGTATTGCCTCGCGAGTTCGCATACCAAATACAGATTGGTAACCCCCCGACCAGACTCCCCAGTCTTCCACCGGGAGAAAACCGTAAAGAATATGGGCCGCACCTATTACTCCATCAGATACGGAGCGTTCACTACCGACTGTCAGAGTGGGAAACCTTGGCCGCAGAGTTTCCATGATGACATCTTCCTCGATATAGACGGCATTTGTCTTACAGCCCGAATTCACTAATGATGCTCGTCCATGAGTTCGAGAATAAATAACTGTTGCGTCATTTTCATTAATGAATCTGCACGTAAGAAAGGAGTTGTTTGATAGTGCTACGTCAACGGGCATCACCAAGTTTGTTGTTGCTCGCAGTGCAAGATTGCTCACGTGACTACCCAGTGGATCTGTCCATGAAAATGCAACCGCTCGATACTCCTCATCCTGCACATCAAGCATCATCCCTTTGGCAAACCAATCAATATTTGGCTTTCGTGTGGCATTAACGGGTGCTCGGCTTTGAACTAGAGGCGTTAACAAAAGGGCAACGGCCAGTACTGCAATCAGTCCACCGCGCTTCGGTGTAGGCCAAGAGAGTTCAATTTGTTCTAACCATGTACATCCAATAGACAATGCAACGGGTAGAGAAACAAACAACAGAACCCACAACATTTTCTGTGTGTAGTACGGCTGCTCTAAAAGCCCAAAATCACCTGCCCACATCACAGTCAGAATCATTCCTACAACAAAACCGAAATGTGTGAGTGAGAACTTCAATTGGGCAATATCAACTCCGTGTGTTTCTCTCCCGAGTGTGAACAACCAATGCCCTGCCATTGCTGCAAACGCCCACAACATCACTGTGTAGAAATACGGCTTATAAGTAGCCCCATCAAGAAGCAGGGATCTCACCGCTGGGCTGTCACTACCCAACACGCCAATCAATGCAATGAACACACCTCCTGCAACTGCAAGTACCAACACAGCCGGGCTTTCAAGAACTGCAGATACTGGCGCTAGAGCCCGCGATAGTCGTTGACGTGTAGCAATGAGTCGTATGAACAACAACCCAGTGAGTGCAACAAAAATAACCGCGTAGGGCTGATACACAATCCAACTTGCGTAGGCAAAGAATCCAAGTGTCACAAATCCCAACCACGATTGACGAAATGAGTCTTTGATGTGCACCCGATCAGATACTGCAAGAAATGCCAGCAGAATCCACGTGATTCCCAATGATGTAGTAAATCCAGACCACAAAAGATGCATCACAAAGCTGTCCATGGAGGCAAACACAAACATCAGCGGCGGGAGAAACAACGCACGACGTAGGCCAGCCCCCCGTGCGCCTTTCATAAACACCACAATGGAAAGTTGACAGAATGCGGCGAACTGCACCCATTCAACCCATGCACCCATTGCATATTCCTGTGCCAACAACGGAAGTGTTGAAGCGGGTTGAGTAAATGCAATCAAGTTTGCAATCATGAAATGAATTGCTTGCGGATACGTATACATCTGTAAGGGACTCGCGTAGGACACATCTTCAGATGCCTTGAGTAAACGATGAACTATTTCATTATGAGCCCCATGATCTCCACCGCCGAGATGCGCAGAGATAAGTCGAACGGGCTCATCTCCCCATCTTGTAGTCACCAGATAAATGAGAACTACTGGAAGTGCAGGCATAATCGCGACGGTGAAGATTCGGGGGACACGTGGGACAACTACAACATCGCGGTGCAACAACACACGTAAAACAGCAACTACGCCGAACAAAAACGTGAGAACTACGAATAATGTCCGTGAACTATCCAAGTCAACACCAACTGGGGCGCTCAGCCATTGCCACCAATACGCCCCATACATCGCAACCATCACGGCAAGAAGCCCAATGGGCCAATACAAGAGCACGTTTACCCGGCGCATTACCGCCAAAGTGGCAAGACACGAAAGTGCCACCATCGCCAACCAATGTGAGGATTGGCTAATGCCATAGAACGTCGTTGACACCAAAACACCCACACCTAAGAGGCGTAGTGAAAGTGAAAGGGGCAGCGGAAGGGTCATTCTTTGGTGGGTTGTGTCGCAGGGATCTCCACTACTTTGCCATAGGGATCCAACTTGCGAACAACACTCCAATCAATGGAGCTCAACCATCCGTTTGGTGCGCCCTCTATGGGGGCCTGACATTCTGCAAAAGACGATGTTCGAGTTCCGTCAAAAAGTACAACGGTCAAATTTTCTTGAAATTCCGAACCAAACGCGTCTTCGGCTTGTGTCGGTGGAATTTGACAGATATTGGCAGCGGTCCACGTGCGATGTACATAATCATTGAATCCTCCTAAGCCGAAACTCATCCGACTACACAGATACCCGATGTAGTTCATTCCGGTATCACCCTTTGAGGTATTCAAACAGCCAACTGCGCGATTCGGATTATCACTGAGTTCCTTAACTACGTGATCTGCCCAGACATAACCGCCCGAACTTTGGACTGTATCAACCCATCGGATGTTGTTCCATGGCGGGGAGAACAATCCAACAAGCAGAATGAGAACAATAGGCAATACTCGCATCAGTCCTGAACTAACTCGTGTGGGCAAGAGCGCACCCACTACAACCACGGCTAATGGGGCAAGTACAGCGGCACCTATATATAGATACTTCCATGCGCCATATTGGGGGCTGAATGGGGCAAGGAAATACGACCACGTGAACATTCCCACAATAGGAAAAATCACTGCAATAATCACGGCTTGCTTTCCTTCGGCATCACTCTGTGAAGATGCAAAAACCCACCACAGCACAACCGTAAAACTCAACATCACTAGCCATGCATTAACTGTTGAATAGCCACCTGGAATCGTCAAGTTGCGCGTAATGAATTCAAGACTCGTCACATTCTGTAAAAAACTGGGGAAAAGACGTGTATAGGAGACATAACTAAAAACAACGGTTCCTATCAGCCCAAATGCTGCAATCTGTACTTGTTTTTTAGTGGGTCGTCTCTGAAGAAATGGTTGCAGTAAAAAAAGAATAATCAATCCGGCAAACACAAATGCTAAGCCGGTTAATGGAAACCACGATTGGCCCGCAGCTATTAGTGACACAAAAATAAGCCCTCGTGAAAACCAAGCAGACCAAGGATGTAGATCCTCCAACATGACTGCGAAATACACAGCTGCGGAAAGAAACAACACAGCCACCACTGCGGAATAATGTCCCACAGCGGCGAGCCCCATCACAAAGACATAACTCACCACACCTGCCACTAGACCAAATAGTGTTTGAGTCAGTTGATCTCGTTGCTGCAACATTTTGAATGCAACAAGAAAACACATCACCGCCAAAACAATTGCAATAAATACATACGAACGAACAAGCACTAATCCGTTGTCTGCACTAGATACCAAATCGGTTTCACCAATGCTGCTCATCAACTGCCGCACATAGTTGATAAGCACTCCAGTTCCTGGGCCACCCGAAGTCCCACTAGCTACGGATAATCGTGTCTCTCCATCCACTACCGAGCGTGAAAGCGCAACGAGCCATGCTGCGTTGTCTTCACCATTTCGCACAAGAGCATCAAATGCACTTCCAGATGTCCAGTTACGACCAGGGCTGGTGAGATACACAAAAATTGCCACAAAAGAAAACGTGGGAAGTGCAAGTCGATATTCATTGTTTATTCGAAACAATGACTTAAACAAAAAGGCGAATACCACAGTCATTATTAAGGCTGATATCAATATCACTTGACCGCTCACGGAATATGAAGGAGCAAGCACGCCAGCGATAAGTGCAATCAGAACCCACACGATAAGTGAGAGAAGAAATCCAGATACGAGTGCTACAACACTTCGTACCCACCACCCCAACGCACCTGCAATCAGCGAAACAACAAATACCAGACCAAGGGGTACATCCACCACAAAACATGCCAAGGCAACTATGACGGCGGTGGAAATTGCCAAGGAAGCATTTTCTTTTTGACGGAAAACTATTTCCTGTAATTGCACTAATCCACCTTACAAACTACGTATGCGTACAAGTCTCTCTCTTAGAGCAACTAACCTCTTAAGTATGAGTTCGTTCGTTCATGCCACTGCAGATGTCGGAAACAATGTCATCTTGGGTGAGGATGCAAAGATCTGGCATTACGCACAAGTGCGTGAAGGCGTATTAATAGGTAAGAGTTGCATCATTGGACGCGGTGCATATGTCGGTACAAATGTCCATGTAGGTGACAACTGCAAGATTCAAAATTATGCGCTGGTCTATGAGCCTGCTCATTTAGAAAATGGCGTCTTCATTGGGCCAGCTGCTGTTCTTACAAATGACCAATTCCCCCGTGCCATCACGCCCAATTCAGAGCTCAAAAGTGCCTCAGATTGGGATCCAGTAGGAGTCACCATCCGCGAGGGGGCTTCGATTGGGGCCCGTGCAGTATGTGTGGCCCCAATCACCATTGGCCGTTGGGCCACTGTTGGCGCAGGGGCAGTTGTTACAAAAAACGTTCCCGATTTCGCCCTTGTAGTTGGCGTTCCCGCTCGGCGAGTGGGTTGGGTAGGCAAGCACGGAAAACCGCTAGTAGATATTGGTGGCGGTAAGTTTGAGTGTCCAGTTGATGGTTCTCAATATCTTTTGGACTCACCCGACACTCTCAAGGAAATCTAAACAGCATGATTCCAGCAGCCCAACCAATAATCGGAGATGACGAACGTGCTGCAGTAGATCGCGTGCTGCTATCGGGAATGTTGGCTCAAGGACCTGAAGTAAAGGCCTTCGAGGATGAATTCTCACCTCATGTAGACAACCGACATTGCATCGCAGTGAACTCAGGTACATCGGCATTGCACATGGCTTTTGTCGCAGCAGGCATTCGTGCAGGTGATGAAGTCATCGTGCCGTCTTTTAGTTTTGCAGCCACGGCAAATGCTGTGCGACTTACTGGCGCCACACCCGTATTTGCAGATATAGAAACACACCATTTCAATCTTGATCCCACAGCTGTTGAGGCTGCAATCACTCCTCGCACCCGTGCAATCATGCCCGTGCATCTTTATGGTCACCCTGCAGCGATGACCGAACTGCAAGCTATTTGTCAGCGTCACAATTTGTTGTTATTCGAGGATGCTGCACAAGCACATCTTGCTTCGCTACACGGAACAAAAGTTGGGGCATTTGGCGTGGCGGGTTCTTTTTCTTTTTACCCCACCAAAAATATGACAGCGGGCGAAGGTGGAATGGTGACCACCGGTTGTGATCACATTGCTCGTCAAGTTCGACTCTTGCGTAACCAAGGCATGGAGCGTCGCTATGAAAATGAAGTCATCGGCTTTAACACTCGTATGACAGATATTCATGCTGCAATTGGCCGAGTGCAACTCGCCAAACTTGCAGGTTGGACTGCGCAACGTCAACACAATGCGGCATTCCTTAGCAAGAACATCTCTGGTGTCATCACCCCACCAGTAGCGGATGGCGCAGTGCACGTCTACCACCAATACACCATCCGCGTCGTGGGGCTTAATCGTGATGCTTTTGCCGACGAACTCACTAAGAATGGCGTAGGTAACGGTGTGTACTACCCCACACCCATTCATCGTTTACCGTCGTTTGGTTTATCACTCGATCTTCCGGTCACTGAACAAGTAGCAAAAGAATGTTTGTCGTTGCCTGTTCATCCTTCACTCTCACAAGGGGATCTTGAAAAAATTGTGACTGTCGTGAACGACGCTGCTAGAGCTGGTTCCTAATCATGTTGCGCGCAGGTTTGGTGGGTTTGGGCATGATGGGTCGACATCACATGCGATTGCTCAACCAAATAGATGATGTGCACTTCGTGGGTCTGCATGACCCCGCCCTCATTGGGCAGGACTCTATTGATGGCCACCGCGTGTTTCCCTCGTTTGAAGAACTCATTGCCCAAGGCTTGGATTATTGCGTGGTTTCTGCGCCTACCGTTTTTCATCTTGAACTGGGATTACAACTCGCCAGTGCCGGGGTACATGCCCTCATTGAAAAACCAGTCGCCCCCACACATGTAGAGGCCACACAATTAGTTGAGGCCTTCAAGAATGCAGGGCTTATTGGTGGCGTGGGGCATATCGAACGATTCAATCCCGCCCTTCGCGCTATGCGTCAAAAGATTGAAGACGGCTTACTTGGTGAGATTTACCAAATCAGCACCCGCCGCCAGGGACCTTTCCCCGCACGAATTGCAGACGTAGGAGTTGTGAAAGATCTCGCTACTCACGACATTGATCTCACAGCGTGGGTGGCCCAAAGCCCCTACAAAACAGTATCGGCACGCACCACAAACAAGAGCGGTAGGCCCCACGAAGACATGGTCGTTGCAGTTGGCACACTAGAAAATGGTGTCATTGTTAACCATGTGGTGAACTGGCTATCACCATTTAAGGAACGCAATACAACTGTCATCGGTGACAAGGGTGCTTTGGTAGCCGACACACTGACAGCAGACCTCACCTATTACGCAAACGGGGTTGTCAATAACAACTGGGAAAATGTCTCTGCATTCCGGGGCGTGTCAGAAGGTGACGTTGTTCGTTTTGCCCTAAACAAGGTGGAGCCCCTTCTCGCTGAACACCTCGCATTTCGTGATGCAGTAAAGAACAAGAATGACGAAGGAATTGTCACCTTGGCAGATGGTTTGGCTGCAGTGTTTATTGCGGACCAAATGATTATTTCATGAAAGAGGTCTGGAAGGTCTTTCGCCAAGGCCTAACCCTCTTGACTCGATCGGGTAAAAGAATCCTCTATATCTATGGTCTTGGTCTGATTCTACTATCTGGACTAGATGGAATAGCGCTCTACTTCGTGTCACAGGTATTCACAGCATCAAATGGCGGAGATTCCATTGAGATTTCCTCTGGTGGACCCACTCTTCTTTTGGTTGTGGCTCTCTTTTCTATGCGCACTTTGTTGTCTACTGTGCTGTCGTGGGTTTCAGTGAAGCGTTTTGCTCTCGAAGAAGTCAAAGTGGGATCAACAAACTTTGATGCATTGATGTCTGATACATGGAATAACCGTGTGGATTCTGCAGTCACCGATCTTTATAACGCAGTTGATCGAGGACCAAACAGCATGGTTCAAGGGCTTCTCATAAGTGTGGTCACCATCATCGCTGAAGCTGTAACTGCCATCCTCATCTTGGTTGCATTGATGCTTTTGCAGCCAGTCACTGCACTTATCGCTGCTGTCTACTTTGCGCTTGTTGCTGTGGTGCAACATCGACTTCTCTCTCATTCTTCAAGTAGCGCGGGAGAATCAGTAGTTGTATACACCAACGGGGTATACGCCACCTTGACGGATGCATACTCGCTCAGCAAGTTGCTCACCATCAACCCATCACAATCTCTTCGTCCACACCTCCATCAACAACGTAAATCTCTTGCCCTGGCACGAGGGCAAGTGATTTTTCTTGGCATGCTTCCGAGATACTTCATGGAGTTGATTCTCGCTATCGGGATAGCGCTTATTGCTGGCGGTACCTACGCCATGTCGGGTGCGGAAGCAGCCGTCGCTGCTGTCACGGTATTTGCGGCGGCTGGCTTTCGACTATTACCTATTGTCAACCGCATTCAAGGGTTGATACTTCAATTATTTTCTACGGTTCCAGGCGCTCGATTGTCCTTTGTGCCAATCAGTACAACCACACACAAGAAATCTGAAACTGCACTCCCCCAGGACATTGCACTTCAACTTCAGCAAGTGACATTTCAGTATCCCACAGCAGATCGTCCTGCTTTGACAGATATCAATATTGCATTACAAACTGGTCTTCAATATGCCGTCGTTGGTCCCTCTGGTGCAGGAAAGACCACCTTGGTGGATATCTGCCTTGGTCTATTAGAACCTCAAAGTGGAACGGTGGCGTGTCAACCGAAATCACATATTGCCTATGTGCCCCAAGAGACCCATATTGCACGTCTCTCTATAGAGCAAAATATTGCACTCGAATGGGACAGTCAACAAATTGACCAAAATCAAGTACGCAACGCTGTCGATACTGCTCGTCTTGCCAATGTCTTAGACGGAAGGGAATCCACCTCAGAGCTCTCTGGGCAAAGTCTTTCTGGTGGACAAAAGCAACGTATCGGCCTAGCACGAGCTATCTATCGCAATCCCACTTTGTTGTTTCTGGATGAAGTAACAAGCGCGCTAGACGCAGAAACTGAACACGCCGTGATGTCATCTATTGAACAGTTGCGCGGATCGATCACAGTGGTCATTGTTGCTCATCGGCTCTCTACAGTTCAACACGCGGATCAAGTCATCTATGTGGAGGACGGAAAAGTACTTGGAATTGGAACCTTTGAGGAATTAAGGAAATCACTTCCTCAACTTCAACGTCAAATAGACCTTGGAACTCTTGATCTTTTAGATTAAGGATGCGCAAGGGCTGCCATATTGGCCTCATGACGAGACATAGTGCGTGCAATCACATCTTGATTCTGTCTGGTCCATTCCACAGTTCGTCTTAGTCCCTCTTCAATGGATACTTCTGCTACGAAGCCAATCTCGCGTTGAGACTTTTCGGTAGAACCAAAACGTCGACCAGAGTTATCCCAATCACGTGCGGGTTGAATATTCATCGGCGTTGTATTGCCCGTTAAAGAATTAATAGTTTCTGCGAGTTCTTTGATAGTGGTCTCGACGCCAGAGGCAATGTTGTACGCCTCTCCGGGTGCACCGTGTAATCCACATGCAATCAATCCTCGGCAAATGTCATCCACAAAAATAAAGTCACGGCTCACCATGCCACCATTGTCTAAACCAAGTGCTTCACCGTGGAGAGATTTCCATATAAATGTGGGGGTCACGTTGCGCCACACAGTTGCATAAGTCCCGCGCCATTGACCGGCACCCAGAATCTCACGAGGTCCATACACATTCTGAAAACGTGCCTTTACGAAAGGCATCCCGTACATCTTGAAGTAGTAATTCCCGTACATCTCGCCCACCAATTTTGAGATCGAGTATGGGCTGTCATGGAACAAAGAAACGGGCGCATCTTCATGTGTTGCTGTGGGCTCACCATAAGTTTTTTCGGCAACTGCACAACCAGCTGCCGAATACACCACTTTTGTCAGATTGTTTCTCTTACTGAGGTGTTCAAACAACTTTAAAGATGTGAAGTTGTTGTTGGCGTGATCTGCAATGGGATCAAAAATAGATGACTGATTACCGTGGTAGCACGCTAAGTGCCACACGTAATCCAGGCTTGCCGGTAACTGTTCAAGCACAGAATCGTCAGCAATTGAACCTTCAATAAAACTTACGCGAGCATCCGTGGGAATATTGATGGACTCAGACGACATGAAGTTATCCACAATTGTGAGAGAGGCGATATCGCTGTGCAGCAACATATGTGAAAGATTGCTGCCGACAAATCCGGCACCACCCACCACAAGTACATGTTTTCCGTCTAACTGTGAATGCTTCATCATTTGTTTTCCTGTAGATGACTATAAATATCGGTTACTCCGTGCCTGTCATACCACTGCAGCATTCGAGAAATGGTGTCTGCAAATGAAATCTCTGCCTTCCAACCATATTGAACTTCTGTCTCGCTTGGATCAAGCACTACTTGCGCCACGTCATCTGGTCCTGGTGGGTTAATCGCCACGGGCTCAGCATCTTGCTTACCCACATGTTCAGCAACTAAGCGAAAAATTTCTTCAATCGTGTGGCCTTCTCCGGTTGAAACATTGAATACTCCCGTGGGTGCATCATCGGTAAGTGCCAACTCCATGAGGGACAAGAAATCACTCATGTCCAGAAAATCTCTCACTGTTGTCGAGACTGAGCAGTCCTCCCCTGCTTTCAGGCGTTTGTAGAAGGTGGGAATTGGTCCAATTGCGAGTCGTGGACCAGTCACATTTGCCAGGCGAAACGATGTGCTGGAGATTCCGGCGTTCAATACAAAAGCTTCGCCCGCCGTTTTGGAAATACCGTAACTAGTAAATGGTGCGGTTGCATGTGTAATCGGGATGGGGACTTGTTGTGGCCGGCCATAACACAGTGCGGTCTGAAAATTAATAAGCCGTTTGACGTTATTTTTTTCTGCAGCACGTACAACGTTGCATGTTCCCACAACGTTGGTTAAGGAATCTTCCTGCCAATCATTAGGGTCCTTATAAGAAGCCGCGCTGTGAATTACGTGCGTGGGTCGAAATTGTGCGAAGAGGGAGTCCAATTTCTCACGTTCTGTGATGGACATCTCTACTACTTGGAGATTGTCCGCTGGAAGAAGTGCGGCTCTCTTGCCCGTTGCAAAATTATCAATTACAAGAATTGATTCGCATTGAGATCCGAGGTGTTCAATAATGTTCGTTCCCAGAGACCCAGCACCACCTGTTATCAACAAACGCATTACTTGTTACTTTTCAAGTGCGTATAACCGCCGGTGACACCAAATTCTTGATAGTACTTCACTGCATTCCATACTGTGGTCTCAAGTGGCGTGAATTCAATATTCCCGAAATCTGCAACAGTCCGAGATGGGTCCAGCAAGATTGAGGCTGCATCATCTGGGGTCAGTTCACGAATCTCAGGTTCTGGATACTCTGTAATACCCATGGCCTTGACCACTGCGTTGTAAAGCTCAATGATTGCAACATCTCCGCCGCTTGAGAAATGGTATGCGCCTGATCCGGTGCCGTCTGCTGCTCGAACAACAGCCTTCACTAGGTCTCCTACAAAAACGAAATCTCGTCGTGCAGGTGTAACAAAACACTTCTTTCCTTCAGACAAACGTTGGAAGAATATAGGTAGTGGCCCGGATACATTTCGTGGACCCACCACATTTGCCAAACGGAAAGTCACATAGTCCAATCCTGAAAGAACCAGATAGTCCTCAGCTGCTCCTTTTGAAATGGAATAACTGGAATTATCGACACGCCTTGGGTGGCTCAATGAAACTGGATTTTCGTCAGGCTTCACTCCATAGATAAGAGCGGTTTGAAAATATACGAATCTCTTCACACCCTCGTTCTTCGAAGCATTCACCAAATTCACCATTCCCATGGTGTTCGTCTGTACATCAGTCACCCAGTCATCTGGGTCCTTATATGCGGCAGCAGTGTGTACAACGACATCTGGTTTGAATTCAGCAAATACCTTATTAATAAGAGCCGTGTCACTAATGGACCCTTCTACAAATCGATAACGGTTATTTTTCGCAACATGCTCTGGCCTGCCGGTCTCAAAGTTGTCTATACCAACAACTTCATCGCCGCGACCAAGAGCCTCGTCTACAACATGAGAGCCAACTTGACCAGCTGCACCAGACACAAAAATCTTCATTTTTTTAGTCTATTTCAACAGGGCACGGTATTCAGTGGCTTTGTCGTGAAACTCCTGTTGCCAGAGCTCCAGACTAAGCAACGCCCAAGTCTTTCGAGAGAACTGACCACTCTCACCAAAGTTCCTCAATACAGCATCGGTATTCACAAAGTCTCGATTTTTTGCCTTCATATTCGCCACGGTCTCAAGGACGAAATCGTTTAACTCAGAAGAGAACCATTCTTTTAACGGAACTGGGAAGCCCATCTTGTCGCGCCGATTTGTGATTGCACTTGGTAGTTCATCTCTAAAGGCATTCTTTAGAAGATGTTTTAATTGTCCGCCTTGAAACTTAATATCGGCAGGGACAGTTGCAGCAAATTCAATGAGTGGATGATCTAGTAGCGGAACTCGACTCTCAAGACCGTGGGCCATACTCATACGATCCTCCACCTGCAATAGAGCAGGCAGAAGAGTCTTGAATTCAAAATGAGTCATGCTGTCGAAGTAAGCCTCCTTAGCTACATTCGAACGATTATTGAAAATCTCATAAAATTTTTGATAGACGCCCTGAATATCTAGGTCCTGCCAAGTGATTTCTTCTTGCATATCTGTCGAACGATCAATCAAACGTAAGAAACGTTGGTCCAATGGCCCAAACAAGCCGTCTTTCCAGAACTCTTTAATTAGCGGTGTGTATTCACGTAGAATTCCTAGGTTAGGAATAATGGACTCGATCGTGACAACGTAATTTCCGTTCTTGTACGTACCATCAATCGCAGCCTTAATGCATTGTTCAAAATACGCAACGAGATACCTTGCATAGCCGCCAAAGATTTCATCTCCCCCTTGCCCACCCAGTACAACCTTCAAATGTTCACTAGCAAGTTGGGAGACCATGTATTGGGGGAAGGATCCTGGACCTGCAACAGGAAAATCTAGATGATAGATCACCTTTCGAATATTGTCCCGAAAATCTTGTGCTGTGATGTCTGTAATGCGTAAGTCTCCATCAAATGATGTAGAGGCTATTTCCGCATACGCACTCTCGTCATATCCTGGATAGTCAGTAAACCGACCATGAAACCCCTTGCCACCAAAATCAGCACTTCGTGACGCAAGTATCGCCATCAATGAGGAATCAACTCCGCCTGAAAGGTAACTGCCAACCTCTACGTCACTGCGCAAATGAACCTCAATAGAGTCTGCTAACAGTTCACGCAGTTTTTCTTCAGCTGAATCAGCATTCCAGGAATAGTCAACTTCGTATTGAACATCCCAGTATCGCTCAACAGTTATGACCCCATTCTCTATAACAAGAGTGTGTCCAGGCATCACTTGATGGATACCCTCAAAAAGAGTTTTATCGCTGATGGAATACTGAAAGGTTAGATACTCCGCAAGGGCTTCAGAATCGGTACTAATGGAGGGCAGAAAAGGAAGCAGAGCCTTGGCTTCAGATGCAAATACAAAAAGGTTGCCCACAATGGCGTAATACAGAGGTTTAATTCCAAATCGATCTCTCGCAAGTACAAGTCGTTTTTTCTTTTCATCCCAAATTGCATATGCAAACATTCCTCGAAGGTGGCTCGGCGCCTCAGTCCCAAACTGTGCGTAAGACGTCAAGATTGTTTCTGTATCTGAATGAGAGGAATGGTAAATCCCCGCTTTTTCCGCATTGTTCCTTAATTCCAGGTAGTTATAGATTTCACCGTTATATGTAATCGTCAAGTCACCATGACCTGTCATCGGCTGTGCTGCTTGTGCGGAAAGATCAATGATTGCAAGCCGCCGATGAACAAAACCAGTGCTTGCCTCGGGACTCAACCACGTCCCATATCCGTCCGGGCCACGATGGGAAATCAGATCGCCAAGCACGGTGAGATAGCGAGAGCAAGAGTCAATTGCGTCACCACTAAGTGAAAGAAAGCCGGCAATTCCACACATTTAGATATTGACTCTAGCCATTAATCCAACTCCGCTGGTTATGAATTCTCTAAGTGCGGCAATGCTGAACACCATGGAATTGTTAGAGATTCTACGATTAAAAAACGATTAGTAAAGGCTTCATACCAGCTGGTGCACATCTCTTCAGACTCTCGCAACATGATGTTCTTCTTACGAATGATTCTCTGTCGAACTGTTTTTTTAACTTCTTCTATTTCACCAAAACTCAATGTCGCGATAAGCCTCTCATCATGATCAATTAACACTGGTGGTAGCCGAGCGTCAATTTCGACACCAAGTGTCGTTTTTACCAGGAGTTTTACAAACTCAAAGTACGAATACTTTCCAGATTTAATCAGGGTGTTTTCAGCATGATTAGCGATTTCACTACAGCGGTCAACATCTCGCATGGCTAGCAATATCTCCGGCAAATTACTTAAATCAGATTCAAGAGGTAGGTAATCAATCCAGGGAGAAAAATCGTCAAAGTACACATCTTTCTCAAGAATTTGACACACCCCCATGGCTGCGCATTCAAAAAGTCTCGGGCTGATGGCTGAAAAATCTCCCTGTTTCAGTTTCTCGACCTTTAACTTTTTAGCAAGCTGTTCAAATGTTATTCCTGGCTTTCTCAACTGTAATTGATTCACTTTCATTGCTAGATTTCCATCTGGATCAACCACTGAGGCCCCACCTAATCTGCCTACAGTAAATTTGATATTTCCAAGAAATTTCCACCAATCCTCACCAAGAAGGACATCTGAATTCTTGGTAGAAACGTCACAATAAAACCCGTTAGCACTTGCAATTTCCGCAAATCTGATTGCTAATTCTCCTTTTTTTTGAGCAGCTGGACCCAGTTGAGGAGGAAGATGTCGTACTCGTTGACCTAGGTCAATTGATCTGAGTTCAAACTTTTTTCGGTACTTTTGAAATGGAAGCGTAGTTTCTGATTCCCAGTATCCAGTAAATGCCTCGTGGAATTTCACACCTGCCTGAATGGCTCGGGGATAAATCATAAAAAGATCACGAGTCAACGGACTAAAAACATGTTGAATCTCGTTCTCAACAATAAAATCATCTAAATTCCTACTAGCGCTGTAATCATCTTGTGGCATTACAACCCGAACTCTTCCATTTCTAATTAAGGTTGAAATTCGCTCTGCTATGTAAGTCCAGAATGGAGTGTTTCTTAAGGCAAGCAATTCGTACGTGACTATTACGAGGTCGAAAGATTGGTTTAATAAATCTTCGTCTATGAATCCCTGTCCATTCACATAGGTCACTTCAAACCCTCTTAAATGCCTCGCAAATGCCAAAGTGTGTTGAAAAGTGGTCAGTCTCGAGTCAAAACGTAGTCCATGGATAATGAGGGCATTCACTTGCCGTCTCCTGCAAATTCGTTCATTGTTATAGATCGAAGCAAAAAGAAAATTCGCGGAAATTTTCTCAAGGCTCTATAGGCGCTAAAGCTAAAACCCCAAGGAACCCACCCCAAAACTATTCTTCGGCCGGTTCCAAAAACTCTCTTAGACAATTGCAGTGACTTCACAAGCATTCATGTCAGACTAGTTGAGTATCCATATAGCTTTGGTGATAATGCAATGAACAACGAAGAAACTAACTCCCGTAATTCCGAATTCTGGAATGAACTTTGCGGAACTAATATCGCAAAGGTACTAGGTGTCACCGATAACAGCCCCCAGTCATTGGCATTGTTTGACGATTGGTTTTTTGGTTTTTATCCCTATCTACCGTCGCATTTAACTCCAATGATTCAATCACGAGCGAAGGTGTTAGAAGTTGGTCTTGGATATGGGTCTGTCGCCACATACTTAATGATGCATGGACTTGAATATGTCGGACTCGATATTGCAAAAGGCCCTATCGAAATGGCAAATCTTCGTGCTGCACAATTAGGCATTCAAGAGAGTGTTGCGCGAATCGGTAATGTTCTCGATTTGACATCCTGCAAAGCAGATGAATTTGATGCAGCGGTGGCGATTGGCTCTCTTCACCACACAGGAGATTTTGACACTGCAATTCGTGAACTGGTTAGAACTCTGAAACCCGGAGGAATGATTGTGGGTATGGTCTACTCTCTGTTTTCGCTACGGAACTGGATGCTTCGACCCAAATTGATTGTTCGCGAGTTTGTTAAAAACTTCAAAGCCGGTGGAAGTAGAGTGCGTGCAGACGAGGATCTCCGTTGGATGTCAGATCACAACTCATCTGGAGAAGCGGCACCCGCCACCGAATATTTCAGCAGGCGTGCACTCCACAAAGTCTTGTCTCAATACGGGGATGTAAAAATCCAAGCCCGCAATTTAGATCCACTTCCTATCATTGGAGGGTATTTCCCGCGTATAAGAATTCTGATGATGAAAACTCTGTTACCACGTCTTCTTGGACTTGATCTTTATTTTGAAATTGTAAAAGACAAATAGATTTGTCTGCAGTTGGCTTCGTTTAAAACAATATTCAGTTTCAGGATGAATTTCTTAAGTCCTATTTCATCAGCATTCTATTCTTTCAAGTGTTGTTTCGAAAAGGAAGTTGTACTCCGATTTTTTGACAAATCAGACAAGATCTGCTGACGCCATTACACCTGCTCTTCTGCGGTCCCATGATTGCCTTTGTCTGGAAGTGTCTCACTTTGATTCTTCGTATCTCGCAACCTTCTATGAGCACTGGTTTCGAATCGCATCACAATTATCAACCAATGTCGGAGGATGAAAAACAAGTCTGTGTAAAACGCTTGCAATTTCACCATTTGTTCCCTGCACAAGTTTCGTACGCACTAAAAATTCTTATGATTTACTTGAGTTTCTTCTAATTAAAAACATCGTCGCATGTAACGCAACACCTATCTCACAACCATCAAGCTCAATCATGACCTAATCTAATATGACCCTGTACACAGAGTTCCACGCGAGACTATTTCCACTCAGATTTCCATAACTGGTAGACAAATACCTCTGACCGTCTGAATCTGAATAGCAACGATTGTCAGTGAGACACCTATTGGTAGCGGCCTTTAGATAAGTGACGCCCTCGATTTTTATTTGGCTACCTACCTGGGAGACGTAGTCGTGTTCAAAAATTCTTCCTAAAGCCAAGCGTTCAAGTACTGGCCTATATTTCATTGCATTCATAGTGACGATGTAGTCGACACTAAATTGATGCAAGAAATCAACAAAGGTTTGCTCCCCGTTAAGAACCCCAAAAAATTCACCGCGGCCAACGATTCCGTCCATGCTGATCATGCTTGCATTGGTACTCCATTGCCCTTGAATCTCATAATTTAGTAGGACAGTCTCTCTATTCCATTTCAAATCTTTTTCGACATCTTCCAATTCTGACAGCAAAATCCAATCCCATGACGCTTCGTTTGCTTTTATGAACGAGTTTTGAGCAGAACCTCGTATTAAAAATGTCATCACGAACACACATCCGATATAAATCAGAATCTTCATAATTTGATTAACATTTTTCCTTCTTATTAAAGTCAGATTTTTCGCGAGAAATAACAGAGATGGAATTGCGAAAGCCAACAAAGGAATTGCATATCGACCGTAATACTGCGATGTTGGACTTACCAGAAGACCCACAACAAGCGGTAATCCACTCACAGAGAACAGTGTTACAGGGGACGCGTTGTCGTAGTTAAACGCAAAGAAGATGGTTTGAATCAATATTGCAATTACAACAATGAAAAAATATGAGTTTGTCACGCTAAAACTTGAAAAAATTTCTCCAATTTCTGTAACCCAATCCACACCATATTCATTTGCTGTCGAAGCTCTGGCTGATATTGACGTAGGAATTATGAGCCTCGTCCGTAGAGCTAGATACCCGTACACAATCAGCGGAAGGCACATTAGATACAGAAAGTTTTTACCAGCATTTTGTATTTTCTTCTTGAGGTTGATTTTTTCTGTAACTACTAGGAGAACCAGTAGGAACAAACCACAGAAAAATAACTCGGGTCTTATAAGTGTAAGTACACCGGCAAAGAACATGGCCCGAGGGGCTCGGTGATTTATAAGACTGTGAAATTGAAGACTTAAAAAAAGATAGATAGTGGGGCCTCAGTAAGTTGTGCTGCGGCAGTAAAAAGCGGATCAGCAGAAAATAAGAACGTAGAAGCAAGAACAAATCCTAATGTCCTGCTGATTCGAAATTCCTTTTGCATAGCTTCACTGAATATTGCGAGTGACGCAATAATTAGTCCAGCATTGGTGATTAGTGCAAATGTGGTCCAATTAACAAGTCCCAACACGTGGAAAGGAATTACATGGACCATTACCCAAAGAGGTGAAGTTGCGCCGTGTGAAACTTGATTTCCAAAAGTAAACGGGCTGCTGAAAAAATCTCTCAGAAAGACAAAATAAATTGCGCTGTCCCCTGATACGTGAGGCCCATTTGCAATGGTGGCGTAAACTAGATACCACGCAGTGGCTAATACCGTGATAGTCCCTAACCCTATGGAAAACATGGATAAGGGTCTTAACTTTCGTATTTCCTCATTGTTTGAGTGGTGCTTGATTATAAGACCCATGGAGACCTCAAACTATTCTCCAAATCCAAGGAGCCCTGAACTCCATCGAATCATTCGAATATAAATCTGTCATCTTCAAGTGCCACTCCCTAAGTGAATGATATTGAAGCATTTGTGCAATGTATTCACCTTCAGATGATTCTTTTGTCAAAAGATTGATGTTGTATTGCATTGCATTAAGAGCGGCATCATGTAGCTCCGGAGAGATCTTCTGGGCTGATTGTGCAAATTGTAAGAATTCAACAAGCCTCTCCCATGGCTTAGATTGCAATCCTTGTTGTGGAACTAATCCGCCACACGCCGTGTCCACTAATTGTGCATAATCAAACATCTTGGAATCAACAAGTGCCACTCGTGCATTGT
The DNA here is from genome assembly GCA_044239355.1 of Ilumatobacteraceae bacterium. Taxonomy (GTDB): domain Bacteria; phylum Actinomycetota; class Acidimicrobiia; order Acidimicrobiales; family Ilumatobacteraceae; genus UBA2093. Next base: position 70,111 of record JBIIBO010000005.1, on the reverse strand, counting down.
GCACAATCTCTTGACATCTCTCGGTGTCTCTCATTACCTCAACTACTTCAGTCACATTAGAAAAATCACGCTCAAGTGGAATGTAGTCACGCCAAGGTTCAAGTACCCCCAGATAATCCTCGCGCTCCAAAATTTGGCAAGTTCCAGCTATGGACGCTTCAAACAACCGCGGACTAATTGCGGTGAACTCGTGTTTCATGTCTTTACCCTTGAAACACTTCCGTTCAATCTCATCAAAAGAGGCTTCGGGGTGGCGCGCCAGATAGGCCTGCACTTTCGTGTGAATAAGTCCATAGGAGTCGTGCAGACTTGCGCCTCCCTTCATCCCCACTGTGAACTTGCAGGAAGCCAAGAAATCAAACCATGCAGTTCCAATAAATGAATCTTCCACACGAGTTGAGACATCAACAATGAATCCAGCTGTTCTGGCAGCGTCTGCCAGAACGACTGCTTGGCGAGCTTTTGCCTGTGCAAGATGCCCAAGATGCGGCGGCATGTTTCGAACACGTTGCCCAAGATCAATCGAACGTTCTGCCAGTGGTTTGGTATTGGGCACTGGCCCAGATTTCACATAGCCGGTGAGTGCAGTACGAAATTCTTTCCTCTTGATACTGCGCGGATATAAGACATCAAGATCATTGTTGATGGGCGTCAGAATGCGATCTACGTCCCAGTCCATACACCAGTTATCAAGATGTCGATTGGCCCAGAAATCATCTTGTGCGATAGCCACTACTTTTTTTGCCTGGTGGGCAATACCACGATGTCGTTTTCGTATATAGGGCCATAGTGGTGTGAAGCGATAATTCAGATAGTCATAATTAACTATCAGAACATCCACCTCCAGATTTTCGGTAATACCACTAGGAAGTGGCTGCTGAAAATGTAGGTACTGCACATCACAATGTGGAAGGTGTTCACGGAAACTCAACAGATGATCAATAGTTGTCTGGCGACTCGTTGGCCGTAGTGCATGCATCACTAAGACACGAGGTCGCTGATGAGAAGTGGCTAAATCAGTCATTGCTAGTACATCTGTTGGTGTAAGCCACTACTGCGAAGAAGTCGTGATGCCACTTTGGGGAACAACAAGATGACCCGTTGACCAACATATTGCATCCACGCAGGCAAATACATAGTGAGTTTGACTAAGCCATGGTCACCCGGAACTGGCGCGGTCTTTATGGCAGCTCTGATTGCTTGATGAAGTTCTTCTCCGAGTACATCTTCTGGATAATCAAGAGCTTTTTGCAGTTCGGCTCTGTGCCGCGTAATAAGCGCGCTACACACTCGTAAACGAATCTTCTCGTTGTCATCCATTATGGGGCCGCCACTTTTCAAGTTCTTCCACCGCACGTTGTGCTGCATTACCAGTGCCATACGGGAACACTGTGGGGGTTGTGCGTGGGTGGTGCAACACCTCATCTATTTCTTGGTCACATTCGGGAATCAATGTGTTCCACCCAAGATGAATTGTTTCGGTCCATTCAGTTTCGGTGCGCACCGTGATGCAAGGCACTCCCAGCAGAAAAGCTTCTTTCTGTAATCCACCAGAATCTGTAACTACGCCTTGTGATTCCATGACCGCATGCACTAACTGGGGATATGCAAGGGGGTCAAAGACAGACACATTGCCGCTATCCAAAACAACCTTGAACTCTTGTGCTTTAGCTTTCAAGCGCGGATGAGCTAGTAAGCGCACTTGGATGGAAGATGCCGCCAGATACTCCACAATTCTGGAAAGACGTTGTGGATCATCGGTGTTTTCTTGACGATGAATTGTGGCCACAATATAAGAGGTGTCATCTACCCACCCCTGAGGCATCTCTGGGGAGTCGACAGTAACCGAATCGCGGGTGCGAAAACATACATCTGTCATTACATCTCCCACCATGACGGAGCGCGCCGCCAGACCTTCACGTTCAAGATGCTCCATCGCAACCTGCGTAGGCGCCAACAGTAAGTCTGATGCGTGGTCCGTCAAAATGCGATTGTGCTCTTCGGGCATCGCTTTGTTGAATGAACGAAGACCTGCTTCTAGGTGAGCAAGCGGGATATGAATCTTTACAGCCGCTATTGCTGCAGCAAGCGTGGAGTTTGTATCCCCATACACCAAGACCCAATCTGGACGATGTTGGAGAAAAGACTCTTCGAGACCAGAAAGCATGCTGGCGGTTTGGGCTCCATGTGTTCCGGACCCCACATGTAGATTCTGCGTGGGCTTTGGGATACCTAGATCTGTAAAGAACACGTCTGACATATTCGAGTCATAGTGCTGACCTGTATGCACAATGATGTGTTCATGGCCTTTGGCAACTAGCGCCGCATGGATGGGTGCCAGTTTCACAAACTGTGGTCGAGCCCCCACAACACTAAGAACCTTCACGTGACCACCCTTTAATGCGAACTCACTCATTCTACGAGAACAGAAACTAAGGTGGGCTCATGCAAATAGCCGTTGTCGCATTAGGAAAAATTGGACTGCCCTTAGCTGTTCAATTCGCAGAAAAAGGCCATACGGTCATTGGATGTGATGTGAATGCACGGACCGTAGAGTTGGTGAATGCAGGCACCGAGCCGTTTCCTGGTGAAACCTATTTGCAAGAGAAGTTATCGGTGGTGGTAGCGGATGGGACTCTTGCTGCCACCACCGATACTGCTTCGGCTGTTGCCAAGGCCGATGCAGTAGTAATCGTGGTGCCCCTCTTTGTAGATGCAGAAGGTGTCCCCGACTTTGGATGGATGGACGCAGCTACTCGAGATGTTGCTAGTGGGTTGCGTAAAGGGGCCTTGGTCTCGTATGAAACCACGTTGCCCGTAGGCACTACGCGAAACCGCTTCGCCAAAATGCTAGAAGAAGGAAGTAGCTTGAAAGCCGGCGTGGATTTTCATCTGGCATTTAGCCCCGAGCGAGTATTCACCGGGCGTGTCTTTGAAGATTTGCGTCGCTATCCCAAGCTTGTAGGCGGCCTAACCGAGGCCTGCGGCAAAGCAGCAGAAGATTTCTATGCGGCTGTTCTCGATTTTGATGATCGCCCTGATCTGCCTCGACCAAATGGAGTGTGGAACTTAGGTAATCCGGAAGCTTCCGAGATGGCCAAGTTGGCCGAAACTACATATAGAGATGTCAACATTGGCCTTGCCAACCAATTCGCCTTATTTGCACAACAGAACGACATCGATGTCTACGCCGTAATTGATGCATGTAATAGCCAACCCTTTAGTCACATACATAAGCCAGGAATTGCCGTCGGCGGACACTGCATACCTATCTACCCGCGTATGTATTTATGGAATGACCCATCGGCCACAGTGGTGCGTGCTGCACGCGAAGCAAACGCGCAGATGCCTGTTCATTCCGTGAGTCGACTTGAAGAAGTGTTTGGGTCTGTTGCTGGTAAAAAAATTGTGGTGCTAGGTGCCGCATACAGAGGCGGAGTGAAAGAAACAGCATTTTCTGGAGTATTCCCCACTGTGCAAGATCTACAACGCCGCGGCGCAACTGTTGTAGTACATGACCCTATGTACACAGATGATGAGCTACGTCATGAAGGTTTCGAGCCCTTTCACTTCGGAGAATCCGCAGACGCAGCAATACTTCAAGCAGATCACAGCGAGTATCAACACCTAACATCTGCACAATTACCAGGAGTTTCTGTTGTTCTCGACGGGCGCAACTACATACAGTCTGCACAAGACATCAAGATTGTCTCGCTCGGTCGGTAAGTATTACGAGTGAAACGGTTGCAGTCGTTTATGCAGCCGAAGAAAAGCCACTCCAAGACCTTTGAGGGTGAAGCGTGCTGCAGCAGTTGAACTTGCTGTTGACTCACCATTGGCACGTGGCAATAAACCTGCAGGTGTTTCAATAACTGTGTACCCCGCACGGCCTGCAGCTATCACAGCTTCATAGGTATCACCCAAGTAGTTGTTTGCGAAATGCAATGAGAATTGTTCTAGTAGCGGTTGTCGAATAATGCGAAAACCAGATGTGGAATCTGTAATGGGAGTTCCCGTTGCCGCAGTGGCACTTTGTGATAACACGCGCATTGCTAATCGACGAATGCCAGATACATCCATCTGACCTGCACTATCTACAAATCTGCTACCTATGACCATATGTGCACCAGAGTCATTCGCCGCTGAAATCAGAGCCTCGATTTCATCGGGTGGATGTTGACCATCTGCATCAACTTGAATAGCGGCCTCATAGTTGTGTTGACACGCATATTTGAAACCAGCGCGCAATGCTCCACCCACACCTAGGTTGATGGGCAATTCAAGAACATGCGATCCTTCGTATTTCCCAATACTTGCTGTGTCATCAGTTGAGCCATCACTAATGAGCAATACGTTGTAGTTCAGTTCAAGCAGCTCACGAAGTACAGAGCCCACAGATGCCTGTTCATTAAATGCCGGCACGATGATGAGAACATTTGTCTTATTGAGCATTGGGGGAACTTTCAACCAGTAAAAGAGTACAGGTGAGATACACGGTTCTTTGATAGTCGCTTTATAGGACTCTCCTATTCGACATATCTACTTATGTTTGTCTTCCAATTCATGAAGTTCTAAACGTAAATACGCTGCCTCTTCGGCCAAAGTGCGCACTTGTTCTTGCAGGCCCGAGATGCTGATAGATAACTGCACACACAACGTGACCAACAAGATGACTGCCCCCACACCAAGAAAAGCTGCCGGGCTCAAACTGAGTTGATCCGCAATTGGTTCAGCCAATGGCAAGATCACGCCGGCAATCACACCTAACCCACCAAGAACCATCCAGCCCACGGTGTAGCGAAAGCTCAACTTTTGTTTACGGCCAAGCCTGTAGACAACAACAACGAATACAAGACTTGCGATTGCAGCAAAGATTGTCTGTGTGGTCTGAGGACTCATCGGTATCTATTCTTCACGAAAAAAGACTGCCAAAGTGGCATCTGTGAAGACACCTTATGGTGCGCGAGGGGGGACTTGAACCCCCACGTCCTTACGAACACTGGCACCTGAAGCCAGCGCGTCTGCCATTCCGCCACTCGCGCGAGTAGACACCCAACGCTAACAATGAGGACTAGCCACACCAACCTCTAGTTCTTTTGGGTCACCACGATGTACTGGTAGGCCAAAAGCGATTTCCAGAATTTTGCACTTAATGCATTGATTTCAAGAAGAAGGCGAAGAATTTTTACTCTGCGCAGCACTGGAAGCACTTCTTCCAATGGTGCTGGCGTAGCGCTCAGATGAACAACCTTGAGGCCAGCCTGAGTAATCATGTGGCGAAGAGTCTTCTTTGTATAGAAGTGAAGATGGGTGCGGTCCATGATGCCGCGATCCGCATAAGTAAATGACCCCAATAGAAGAGGTATGCGGACGGTGAGGTGAGCAACATTGGGAATCGAAATCAGTATCTGACCACCTGGGGCTAACCGCCGTGTGGCGAGTTCCAAAACTGCATCAGGGTTGACAAAGTGCTCCAGCACATCTGCAAACACAATCACATCAAACATCTCTGTCATATTTTCTAAAACTGTGTCGGCCGAACCGACAACAACCTTTATTCCTGAGGCTCGTGCAATTTCTGCATCGTCGGAATCAAATTCAATTCCAGTGACCTGCCAACCTTGATCCTGAAGAACAGATGAAAGGTGGCCACGTGCGCATCCCACATCGAGAAGTTTCTTGCCGTTACCAGCTCCGCACAAGGAAAGAATTTGTGAGTGGCTGGAATGTCGATCCGTCTTGACGGGATACCGTTCCGCTGCGTCAGTGCTCATTGTGTGCGTTCCTTGCGCAACTTCTTAGCCCCATGGAATTTTGCATCGCGAGAGAGACCAAGTCTGCAGAGGTAGTACGTACCAATCGCACCAAGGCCGCCTACGCCATAGCGCACACTGCGACGAAAGTTAATGGACGAAGCTTCATCCATGTAGCGCACCGGTACTGGAACATCACCAATTCGAAATCCATATGCAACTGCTTGCACTAAGAATTGTTGATCAAAAGCGAAGTCTTCTGAGTTCTCATGAAATGGAACTGTCTCTAATAGCTCACGCGAGTATGCGCGAAAACCACTATGGAAATCGCCAATGGATTGTCCGAGAATAAAGTTCTCCATAAATGTGGATAAGCGATTGATGAAATACTTCCACTTGGGCATACCACCGGAGAGTGCTTCGTTACGCGTGCGAATGCGGTTGCCCAGCACCATGTCGCAGATATCAAACTGAATGAGCTCGGCCATAATCAATGAGACTCGAGAGTCATACTGATAGTCGGGATGCAACATGATGACAATGTCTGCTCCCTTATCTAAGGCTGCGCGATAACACGTCTTTTGATTGCCGCCATAGCCACGATTCTTCTCGTGTTGAATCACTTCAATTCCTAAAGAACGGGCGATCTCTACAGTGCGATCCTTTGAGCCATCATCCACCAAAATGACTTGGCTCTTCAAAGCAGTGGGAATATCGTCAAATGTTTGTTGTACGGTGGCTTCGGCGTTATAGGCCGGCATCACAATCCAGATGTTCTTTGTGGACTCTCGATCAGGATTGTTCATGATAGACAGACGTCTCTCTCTGGGTAATACTGTTTCGTATTGTATGAGTTTCGTAACGCCTAAGTCTGCATTCAAGACCATACGACGACATAAGTGTGGGTTTCTCTTAGGCGCCATCCTCATGGGTCAGGGCCTATTGGCCTTGGTGGTCGGCCTTCTCCTCTTCTATAGAAGCGGCATCTATTTCCTCGATGCTGGCTACTACGTCTACACGCTGGCCTCGCAGAACTTTGGCAACCAGCCTCCTGCCATTGGCAACTCTGCTGGCACCTCGTTATTTGACACCCATATGTTGATTACGCCCCTGTTGATTTCACAGGTATTCAGGGTCGTGGCAAGTGCCCCCTTGAACTTCATCATGTATCTCGGACTGCAGCATCTAGTCCTAGCCATTGCGGGTTCTCTGATGATGCTGGTGGCTTTTCGTCAAAACGGTGCAACGAAATCACAGACATGGGTCCCAATGCTTTTAGGAGCATTTCTCTTGCCATTCAGCAATATTGGTCTGGGCTCCTTGTTGTACCCACATGTGGAAGTGATGGGCACATCGCTCGTAGCAATCGGGATATTGCTATTAGTACTCCGATGGTCTGGAATAGAAAATAAGTCGCTGTTATTACTCGCAGTTATGGCAATGGTTTTGGGATTGCTGACACGCCAAGACATCGGAGTTCATTTAGTCATCACAGTGACAAGCGCTCTTGTATGCGCTAACTGGAAACTTCTTCAGAAAAGCACCATCAAAAAAGCTTTCTACCTTTTTCTCACAGGTTTTGTATTTTCCGTTGTCTTGATGGGATATCAACAAATTTTCTTCGGCGAGCACAATGTCTTTTCAGTGTCATATTCAGGAACACCGGCGTATGCGCATATCACCTCTATTTGGTACATGTTGGATCGAGTGCTCTTCCTTCTCGCATCGCGTCTTGACCTCATAATTGGTTTGGGCGCATTCATACTTGCGGCGATAGTTCTGCGTAAACGCGAATATCTCGCATTTCCATTAGCTGTCATTCCATGGCTACTGCTTAACATCACCGCTATCGACCCTGCGAAAAATTCGATGGGTATCTATCATTTATTTCCCATTATTCTGTATGCGACTGCACCACTTCTTGCAGTGAGTTTGTCTCGCGACTCAGAAGCGTCTACAACAACTGCCCAGCAAGGGCGCATTCCGATGTATGCAACGTATGGAATTGCGGTCTTGAGTTTGTTCTTTGGAGGAATTTCAGCACCTCCCACAGGATTCGGATATCTGTTCACGAATGTGCTGCGTCTGCCGCTTATTTCACCATCTGAGATCACCGCAACTCATCAGGCAATTGAAGAATTTGCGGCGTCTGATTTAAGAATTTCTGTTGATAATGCAGTGATGTCAATTCGTCCAGTCATTCTGAAAGACGTTCCTCTCATGCCAACAGTTGAGAAAACTTCTGAGATTGATTCCGTATTATTCTTTGCACGCTATGTCACTGACCGAGAGAGCAGATTGAAATTCTTTCAGTCTTGGATTACAGACAATCGGCTTGTCACTATTCAATGTCTTCCTGGTGGCCTGGTGCAAGCCGATGCAACCGAGAAAGTCAATACCTCTACTTTGCAGACCGATGTGGAATTGATGGCGATGGCACAAAGGTGTCATCCGGAGCCGCGCCTGTGAATTAATCCAGCAACTTCAACAAGTACTGTCCGTAACTGCTCTTGGAGAGTCGTTCGGCTTCATTACGAAGTTCACTATCTGAGATCCATCCATTGCGCCAAGCAATCTCTTCGACACATGCAACTTTGACGCCTTGTCGTTCCTCCACAACGCGCACATAACTGCTTGCATCATGTAGAGATTCAAATGTGCCCGAGTCAAGCCACGCCGTTCCTTCAGGGAGCACGCTGACAGACAGTTGGTTTCGCTGCAGATACTCGTTATTGACAGCAGTAATCTCAAGCTCGCCTCGTGCACTGGGCTTCACATTTTTTGCAATCTCTACAACTTGGGAATCGTAGAAATACAGCCCCGGCACTGCAAATTGTGATTTTGGTGTTGTGGGTTTTTCCTCAATGGAGAGAACCGTGCCATCTGGGGCGAACTCCACCACTCCATATGCATTGGGGTCTTTCACTTTGTAGGCAAATATTGTGGCTCCTACCGGCTGGGTAAGCGTGCGCAACAGGGTTCCCATTCCTGCACCATGGAACACGTTGTCGCCCAACACCAATGCGCAAGGGTCGCCATTAATGAACTGCTCCCCGATGAGAAACGCCTGAGCGAGCCCGTCGGGGCTGTGTTGCTGAGCGAAGGTAATTGATATTCCCCACTGAGAACCATCCTCCAAGAGCTCGGCGAAGGCTGGCGCATCTGCAGGAGTGGTGATGACCATGATTTCGCGAATACCTGCACTCATCAATGTGGCTATGGGGTAGTACACGAGTGGCTTGTCGTAGATAGGCAAAAGCTGCTTACTCACACCCTTCGTCACTGGCCATAGCCGTGAACCAGTTCCCCCTGCCAGCACAATGCCTTTCACCGTGGCGAGCCTAGCGAAGTCATAGACCTCCACTCATCTAGCCTGAGAACCTATGAAGTATTTCGTGACGGGCGGCGCCGGCTTTATTGGCTCGAACTATGTACGAGGTCTTCTCGATGGCCGATGGGGCAACAACGTAGAGCAGGTCACCGTATTTGATGCCTTTACATATGCGGGCAATATTGAAAATCTGGCACCAGTACAACATGACCCACGATTGTCCGTCGTGAGGGGAAATATCTGTAACCCGAGCGAGATTCGTCCCGCACTTGCCAACCATGACGTAGTGGTGCACTTCGCCGCTGAATCCCATGTGGATCGCTCCATAGATTCCAGTTCCATCTTTATGTCCACCAATGTGCTCGGCACACACCAGATGCTCGAAGTTGCCAAAGAAGTAGGTGTAGCCACTTTTGTGCATGTCTCTACAGATGAGGTGTATGGCTCCATTGATGCAGGTAGTTGGGATGAGCAAGAACCGCTCTTGCCCAATAGCCCTTATGCAGCAAGCAAGGCTGGAAGTGATTTAGTTGCCCGTTCGTTTTTCCGCACATACGGCATGGATGTGCGCATTACACGTTGTTCCAACAACTTTGGTATTTACCAATACCCAGAAAAAGTAATTCCGCTGTTCATTACCAATTTGATTGAAGGCAAGAAAGTTCCCCTATATGGCGATGGCCTCAATGTGCGTGATTGGCTGCATGTTGATGATCACTGTCGCGGCATTGATGCAGTGGTGCGCGATGGAAGAGCAGGTGAGATCTACAACATTGGTGGCGGTACTGAATTATCAAATCGTGATCTCACTACTTTGTTACTGCAGGAATCTGGTGTGGGTGACGAGATGATTGAACGCGTACAAGATCGTCTTGGTCATGATCGAAGGTATTCAGTGAACTGGGACAAAATCAAAAATGAGCTTGGCTACTCACCGCAATTCTCTTTGACGACATCACTCGCCGACATAGTGCAGTGGTATCGCGCGAATCCTCAGTGGTGGCAACCACTTAAATCAAAGGCCAAATAACTGTGTGGTTGATTTTTGGTGGTCATGGTCAGTTGGGAACATGCCTGCAACTTGCTTTGTCGGAACACGGAATTGAATACAAGACCGTGGGTCGAGAAGAAGTCGACATCACCAACATGCACGACATCTCCATGATGATGAAAAATGTGGAGCCGTCTGTTGTTGTTAATGCTGCGGCATGGACCGCAGTTGATAGAGCCGAGGATGAAGAAGATGCTGCATATGTGGTGAATTGCCTTGGCGCAGGAAGAGTTGCCGTTGCTGCGGCGGCACATCAGGCCACTTGTGTGCATGTCTCCACCGATTATGTCTTCTCGGGGATTTCACAGACGCCCTTTGAGGCAACAGACACTCCGGCTCCCGTAGGTGCTTATGGCCGCACAAAGTTGGCGGGTGAGAATGCAGTGCGCCTAGCTCATCCCAATAAATCTCTTGTTGTGCGCACCGCTTGGTTGTACAGCTCTTATAAATCAAACTTCGCGCGCACCATCGTACGAAAAGCACTCCAAAATGCGCCCGTGAGAGTTGTTAATGATCAATTAGGACAACCCACACTTGCATCAGATCTTGCACACCACATCATTGATCTTGTCGGCGCAAAAGCGCCTGCAAACATCTACCACGGCACAAACTCGGGTGAGGCTACGTGGTTCGAATTTGCACAAGAGATCTACCGTCTAGTTGGTGCCAATACATCTTTGGTCTCCCCAGTACCCACAAGTGAATACCCCACTCGTGCAACTCGTCCTGCGTACTCAGTCTTGGGACACGCAACTACTCATCAATTGGGAATTAATGCCATGCGACCATGGAAAGATGCACTCACTGAGTCGCTACCCCACATCGTGGCCACGATAAAGCAGGAATAAATCATGAAGGTAAAAGAACTCGCCATTCAAGGTGCATGGCACATTGAACCAACTCGCCATCGTGATGATCGTGGGTGGTTTCAAGAGTGGTTCAAACACTCTTCTCTACGCGACGCATCTGGTTATGATTTTGCGCCTGTGCAAGCAAATATTTCGCATTCTGCTCGTGGAACAATTCGCGGAATCCACTACAGCATCGCACCACAAGGCCAAGCCAAACTTGTGACTGTTCTCCACGGAGAAATAGATGACTACGTGATTGATATTCGACCCTCCTCGCCCACATACGGTCAATGGGAGCGCATTAGATTGTCGGCCGACAATGGATGTTCTGTTTTGCTGTCGGCACATCTGGGTCATGCCTTTCATGCGTTGGCGGACAACACCGTGGTGAACTATTTGGTGACTGCCGAATACAACCCGACTGCAGAACATGGCATCACGCCAATGTGCCCGCAATTAGGAATTGACTGGGCCGACACTGGCAAATACCGTCTTGCGCCCAAAGATGCGCAAGCTCCTGACTTAATCACACAGCGTAATGCAGGGAATCTTCCTGGGTTACTGTGAGTATCGCGTGAGTACCTCATCTAGATTTCAACGCTTTGTCTTGTCGTCACACTACGTGTGGATTTTCAGTGTTGTCTTTGGCGTGTATATGTATGGGTGGTCAACAAGATGGACATTTGACCCCACTCTTGTGACCAACTATGCACCTGGTCGTTTCTTTACTGAACAAGCCAACTCAATGCTTAATGGGTATTTCGGGGTACCAGAGTCAGCACTTCCCATCGAATGTTTCACCATTGACGAAAAATGTGTGGGCTATTTCGGAGTTTTTGCAAGCATCATCAGAATGCCACTGGTTTTGATTTTTGGTAGCTCAATACCGGAATTGAGTTCTCTTTTCATTCCCATTGCATCAGGATTGGTGCTGTGGAGTTCTCTCGATTTATGTCTGCGTCTCCTTCATAAAGAACACAGCGAGAGCCCAAACATAAACGCGTGGTTCATGATTCTTGTGTCGCTTGTTCTTGGCCCTGGCAGCAGTCTCATGTTGATTTTCGATCCATACATTTATCAAGAGTCAATCATGTGGTCGCTCGCTGGGTTCTTACTGGCAATGAATTTTTACTGGCGTTGGACTAATGAACGACGATCTTGGCAGTTCACAGGATTGATTTTGGCATGTGCGGTATCGGCTGCATCAAGACCAACAACAGTATTGACCGGCTTATTCCTAACTGTTGGTGTTTTAGTGCTCTTAAGAAAAGACCGCTCTTCGCTAAAGCGAATGTCTTACAAGCTTGTCGTACTTGCGGTCCTGCCTTTTTTGACTAGTTTCGGAGTACTTACTCTAAAAATGGGAAGTCCAACGTTGGACTTCAGTAAATATCACGCCATGCCATCGCTACAAAATGTTGCGGACAAAAACGGTGGATCACTGGCATACAGCCCTAGATACATACCCACCACTGTGCTCTCATATTTTCGGCCAGATGCGTTGAACATCGGGACGGAATGGCCATGGATTCGTTTTCTTTATGGCCCTCCAAGTCAGGGACCTCTTTCCGGACCTTGGTACGACGAACTTAAACCAGTGACGTATCTTCCTCCGCTTGAGGATGACTCGATGTGGCTTGAGAGGACTACAAGCATTACGAATATCATGCCGCTCGCTCTTATTGCCACAATCATTTCCGCTCTCACAGTCTTGCGAAGGCGAAAGTGGACAAAGGCTCTGATGCTTTTTGCAGCGCTTTCGGCACCTGTAGTTATCTTTGTTCAATTCGCAATTGCCGCGCGCTATTTAGCTGACTTCTATCCAATCTTGGCACTTGGTACGGTTTTTTCAGCTTCACTCATTCCACAAGTTTCAAAGTGGGCAATTTCTTCCAAAGTAGTTCTGATGACATCTATTTCGGTTCTACTGATCTTCTCAATTCTTACGGTCACCATGTTGGGCAATCAGTACTCATGGCTGTCGCAGTTTGGAGCTACGGGTTAAACAAATACTCGTATGTCTTGATGTGAAAAATACAATTTTGAGTTGTGAGAAAGTGATGACGATGTGATGAATTCTTCCCAAGTTCAACGCTTTATTCTGTCCGCACGTTTTGTTTGGGCATTCAGCATTGCATTCGCCATATATATGTATGCATGGTCGACCCAATGGACATTAAATCCTGATTTGCCGATTCTTTACGGGGGTCGGTTCTTTGTTGAACAGGCAAACTCAATGTTGAACGGCTATTTCTGGGTACCAGAATCTGCGCTTCCGATCGAGTGTTTTTACATTGACGGTAAGTGCACTGGTTACTACGGAATATTCCCCAGCCTTCTTCGTATTCCATTCATTCTTGTTTTTGGAGAAACAATTCCTGAACTCAATGCAGTTTTCATTTCCATTGCAGCTGGAGTTGCACTATGGGCGGCATTAAATCTCTGTTTGCGAGTTTTACAAATGGGACCAAGTGGGACTGGAAGAAATAACTCCATTGCCATGGTTTTGGTCGCATTAACACTTGGTCCCGGAAGTGTTTTAGTACTCATCTTTGATCCATACGTTTACCAAGAGTCCATTATGTGGTCAGTTGCTGGTGTACTAGTAGCTGCGAATCTTTATTGGCGGTGGGTGCATGAGCGACGAGCCTGGCAGATTATTGGTATGGCTGTGGCTTGTGCCTGCTCCGCCGGATCACGTCCAACGACGGCATTTGTGGGACTTATGTTGCTACTTGGGGTGGGGCTAACTCTCTCTAAAGAAAAAACCTTGCGTAAGACGACCACACTGGGTCTTATTGCCTTGAGCCTGTTGCCATTACTGATGAGTTTTGGAGTGTTGATGCTCAAGATGGGAACTCCACAACAAGACTTCAGCAAGTACGAATCAAAGGCGGCATTGCAAAACGTTGCCGATAACAACAATGGATCTCTTGGATATAGCGCGAGATACGTTCCCACAACAATGTTTACTTACCTGAGACCCGATGCGCTCAGATTTTCTACTGAATGGCCATGGATACAGTTCCGATTTGGTCCGAACACAGAAACCACACTGGCGAATGAGAAGTCCACTGAACTTGACTCAATCACCTATCTTCCGCCACTTTCCAAAGACTCGATGCTGTTGGAGAGAATCACAAGCTTGACCAACATCATGCCTCTTTCTTTATTTGCCACCTTATTCGCAGGGGCCGCCTTTTTGAGAAGAAGACAATGGCACTACGTGTTACTACTCGCAGCAGTAAGTACGGCGCCGGTGATCCTGTTTGTGCAATTTTCGATTGCGTCTCGTTATCTTGCAGACTTCTATCCTGTTCTTGCATTGGGAACTGTTCTAAGCGTCACACTTATTCCACAGTTTGAGATGCTCAAAGTAACAACAAGAAAATTGCTGTTCACTGCAGCGTCGCTCTCGGTCATCTTTTCGATCTTGGCCGTGACAATGCTGGCTGTTGAATATGCATGGATTTACGAGGTTGATCGATTAACTAGTTCCTAACCGCGGAATTGTTTGCTAGAAATTAATCAATACGTCGGCGGGCAGGTCCCATTAGGAGCCCCGCACCCAACATCAACAACACCATTGTCCAGCCGAGCAACTGGTCGTAGTCGTCACCAGACACAGGCAATACATCTGACGATTCAACACTCGAACTTTCCGTACCACTAGCAGCAACAGTTGTGCTTGTTGTAGCCGATGATCCACCAGAAGCGGCCACGGTTGTAGTCGGTGCAACTGTTGTAGTTGCGTTCTGAGTCCACTGTGCATACAAAAGCACATTTGATGTAAACAGATACGTTGCACCGTTTTGATAAGGCGTGCCGTTGCCGTTCGGGTCTGTATTCCATCCATTAAACGTGAACCCAGATCGTGTAAACGAATTTGGAGTAAGCGTTGCACTGGATAATCCAGCTTGAGTGGCCATGGTGCCCGTTCCACCATTGGCATCAAAGATCACATTGTTTGAAGTGTTTTGTGCAGCCTGTGACGCTGTAAGTGATTGGTTGTAGATGCGGATGTAGCGAATGGAGCCCTCGAGGTCACGGTCTGCCACAAAGTTGCTACGCCCAAGAAATGCCGAGGGACGTGATGTCACAGAGGGCAATGTGTAGTTAGAACCGTTTGCACTTGATCCGGTGGGATTGAAGTTGCGCGACGCAAACGATGTCACTCGCGTATTCATTTCCGTACCGTTTTTGTAGATACGACACTTATTTGGTGAGGTGCCATCAATAGACACCACCCATTTATTGAACGAACGATCTCCCGCTGTACCTAATGCAGTGCCGTTTGTTGTGGTGTAGCAATATCCCTGACCTGTACCACCAATGAAAACTTCGATGGCCAATTCATTAGTGTTTTCGAACTGACCAACCCACAATGCGTTTGCTGTTTGGTTCAGGCCCAGAGCGAAGTCAAAAATTCGTTCCCATGCAGATCGCACGGAACCGAATTCTCCTTCGAATTCAATGGTGATTCCTGCACTGAAATCGTTCATGTTCGCACTTAACGAGACATGTCCTCCTTGGCCATTGGTGCCACCAGGAAACTCAAATGACTTGTTATTGGAGTTATAGGTGACCCCACCCACAATGGTCCCGTCGTAGTTGTTGGGCGAGAGGTCGTTCCAAGAAGTTCCAGATCCCGTATAAGAGTCAGTACGAGTGGCATCCAGCCATAACAGTGGAACCGGGACGTTACTTGCCTGCACCTCTGGCGAAGATGAGGTAAATCCGATAGTGACCACTCCAAGGGCCGCCATTACGGCAAGAACGCCTTGAACACGAGAAGTTCGAACTTTCATTGGACTCCTCCACACATCGGAACAATCTAGCGAAATAAGTGGAGCGAATGTCCAGTGCCCAAGTCCACCCAAATAAGACAACTAGCCTGTCCTTATGGCCAAACGCACCGTGGAGAGATCCATTGAGAACATCTTTGACGGCCTGTTCTCGCGTGCCTTTAAATCTGGGGTGAAGCCCCTGCAACTGGGCCGCAAGCTGTTGCAAGTAGTGGATTCAGAGCGAGATGTAGATGCCCAGGGTCGCCGGGTGGTGCCGAACAGCTATTTGGTACAGCTCTCTGTGGCAGACCGCGAAGGTTTTGCCGATATTGAAAACACCCTCATTCATGAACTGACCGCCGCCGTGCGTGAATACATTCGCCAAGAGGGTTACCACGTAGAGGGCAAAGCCCGCGTGGCGTTGCGCACCAACC
The DNA here is from genome assembly GCA_044239355.1 of Ilumatobacteraceae bacterium. Lineage (GTDB taxonomy): Bacteria > Actinomycetota > Acidimicrobiia > Acidimicrobiales > Ilumatobacteraceae > UBA2093. Next base: position 53,904 of record JBIIBO010000005.1, on the reverse strand, counting down.
CAGATCTGCGCCGAGGCAAGTTTGAGATTGATTGTCGCAATGTCTCTACCGATGTGCCCTCCGATGGCGCACCCCAAGTGCCCGCGCCAGATTCACCGGAAGTCTCACCCGAGCCCGCACCTGCACTCACGATGGTGGTCAACAATTCCGACACTCCCCCCGCAGTGCTCAGCTTGCCTACTGGTCAACGCATTGAATTGCATGAAGGCCACTATGTATTAGGTCGCCATTTAGAGAGCGACATTGTGTTGAACGACTCCAACGTGTCACGCAAGCATGCAGAGTTTGTGTGTGCAGCAGGCGAAGTGACGGTGCGCGATCTCGGAAGCACCAATGGCACCAAGGTCAACGGCGTGGGAGTGAGTGGCAACCAGTTGTTGCAACACGGCGATGTGATCAATTTCGGAACAGCGCAAGTGCGTTTCGAGGCCTCCTAGCCCGCACATGACCGACCAAGTTCTTAACGCTCTCAAAATTGTGCTCCTCGCACTTATCTATTTGTTTTTTGCGCGCGTGCTGTGGGCGGTGTGGAGCGAAGTGCGCACACCAGTTGCGACCACCGGCAAAATTCCTGGCACACGCGGCAAGACTAAAAAGCGTGGCGGTGCATCGGTGTTTGTGATTGTGGAACCACGCCAACATCGTGGAGCAAGTTTCACTTTGTCGAACTCACTCACTTTGGGTCGCGTTGCCGATAACGACATCGCACTTGATGATGACACCTTTATGTCGTCGCACCATGCACGCATTGAACTGCGCCCAGAAGGCGTATGGGTAGTTGATCTCGATAGTACAAATGGCACTTTTGTGAACGGACAACGCGTCACCGGTGACCGTTCGCTGCGAAAAGGCGACAGACTGCAAGTGGGCTCAACAGTGTTGGAGATGCGTTCGTGAAATTGAAATGGGGCGCAACCACCGATGTGGGCATGGTGCGGCAACAGAACGAAGATGATTTTTGTGCCGAAGAGAACCTGTTTGTGGTGGCCGACGGCATGGGCGGACACAACGCTGGCGAAGTAGCAAGTGCATTGGCTATCTCTACGGTGCGCAGTGGTGCACGCGGTGGCATCTTTACTGCCGACCAATTCCGTGAACTAGTGCAACAAGCAAACACCGCTATTTACACGGCAAGCCTGGACGACAGCACACAAAGCGGCATGGGCACCACATTGACCGCCATGGCAGTTGTCCCTGGTGAAGAACCCGCCGTGTTGGTGGCCAACGTGGGTGACTCGCGCACGTATCTGTTTCGCCATGGTGTTCTCTCACGTGTCTCGGTAGATCACAGCTATGTGCAAGAGCTGGTAAACGAAGGAATCATTACCCCAGAAGAAGCACGTGTGCATCCGCGACGCAACATTGTGACGCGTGCAATGGGTATTGATCGCAATGTGCAAGTAGATGTGTTTCACCAATTAGTACGCACCGGTGACCGCGTGTTGTTGTGCAGTGATGGCTTGGTAGACGAAGTAGCGGACTTTGATATTGCTCAAGTACTAATTGATCACAGTGACCCACAAGAAGCAGCCGAAGCACTTGTGATGGTGGCCAATGCAAATGGTGGTCGCGATAACACCACGGTGATTGTGGTGGACATCGTTGATGACATCAGCGAGCCAGTGCCAATGCCTGTTGCAGATATCACCACAACCGTGTCTACAACACCACCAGATGCAACTGCTCCCATGCCTGCACCTGTTGTGCGCAAACTCTTGCGTCCGAGTGTGATTGCGTTTTGGTCCGCGTTGGTGTTCATTGTGTTGAGTGCCTCCACAGTGCTGGGTGTGTATGCACGCAGTGGATACTTTGTGGGATTCGATAGCAACGACAACGTGACCATTTACCAAGGACGCGTGGGTGGTGTGTTGTGGTTCCAACCCACGGTGAATACCCAAACGCGTCTCAATGGTGATGATTTACCTGAAGATGTACGCCGTGAAGTGTTACTGAATCGCACATTCGCGTCATCTTCACAAGCAGCCAAGTTCCTCAGTTTGGTAGAGACCGCAATTCTTGATGCCTCCACCACCACGGTGCCACTTCCTACAACAACGGTGAAATAGCCAATGGCCGATCACAGCGTGGCGCGCATGCGGAGAGGCACCGAATTGGGATTGGTGCTTCTCTCTGGTGCAATCACCGCATCTGCCTATGTGTTGGCCTCATTAGGCGAAGAATCATCGATGCCGGCACGCATTGTGCCGTTCATGCTGTTTGTGTTGTCTCTTGTAGGAATTGCCCACATTGCAGTGCGCTTTGTAGCGCGCGGGGCGGACCCATTGTTGTTGCCTACTGCTGCATTCCTCCACGGCTTGGGGTACGTGATGATTGCACGCCTCTCCGATAGATGGGCGGGCTTGCAAGCAACATGGTCACTAGTGGGCATCGCCGGTTTTGTTGCCACGTTATTGGTAATTGAGCGCACCGGAGACCTACGCCGCTACCAATACACCTCGCTCGCTGCTGGTGTGGGTTTGTTGTTGTTACCAATGGTGCCAGGTGTGGGCTTTACAAGTGGTGGCGCGCGCATTTGGGTAAACATTGGCCCCATCAATTTTCAACCCGGTGAGTTCGCAAAAATTCTTCTCGCCATTTTCTTTGCTGCCTATTTGGCAGAACGACGCGACTTGTTGTGGCAAGAAGGCAAGCGCGTACTTGGTGTGCAGATTCCAGAGATGCGACACCTGGCCCCGATTCTTGTGGCGTGGGGTGCAAGCGTTGTGGTGATGGTGGGCCAACGGGACCTTGGATCTTCCTTGTTGTTCTTCACCTTGTTTGTGGTGATGGTGTGGGTAGCAACAGAACGCACAAGTTTCTTAGTGGGCGGCATGGTGTTGTTTGCTGGTGGTGCCTTTGTGGCGTATCAACTGTTTAGCCACGTACGCACGCGCGTAGATATATGGCTCAACCCGTGGGATCAATACACAGGCCGCGGATACCAGCCGATTCAAGCGTTGTTCTCACTTGCCAACGGTGGCATGACAGGAACCGGGTTGGGTTTGGGAGAGCCAGGCGCTGTACCCGCCGCACATAACGACTTTATTTTCGCAGCCCTGGGTGAAGAACTTGGCCTGTTAGGTGCTGCTGCAATTTTGAGTGCCTTTGTGTTGTTGGTGGGTGCAGGTATGCGCACAGCATTACGTGCACAACGTGACTTTGAAAAACTTCTCGCTACTGGCCTCACCACCATCGTGGCAGTGCAGACATTCATCATTGTGGGTGGCGTGTTGCGCGTTGTGCCACTCACGGGTGTCACGTTGCCGTTTATGAGCTACGGCGGATCATCGCTAGTGGCCAATTACATTTTGTTGGCATTGCTGATTCGTATGAGTGATTCCACCGCACGCGGATTGCATGAAGTGCCCGACTCGGCAAGTGTGACCGAGCGTATTGCCACATGGCGATTGCAAAGGGCTGCAAAATGAACCAGCGCATTCGTCATCTCACCGTTGCTCTCATTGTGTTGTTCGCGGTGTTGTTTGTGCAACTCACCACCTGGCAAGTAGTGCGCCGCGATGATTTAGTGGCAGATGCACGCAACAACCGTGTCTCACTACGAGAATTTGATGCACGACGCGGCCCGATTGTGACTGCTGATGGCACCGTTGTTGCCGCAACAGAGCCGGTAGACCCTGCCAACAACACCAGCCGCTTTGGATATCAACGTGTGTATCCCAAAGGTGATCTGTATGCACATGTGACTGGCCACTACACATTGGGTTTTGGCCGCACACAAATAGAGCGCGTGCACAACGACGTGTTGATGGGCAAAACACCACAACAACAACTTGAAGGTGCCGGTGATTTGTTTTCTCGCGCCGATACTTCTGGCAGTGTGCACCTCACCGTGGATAGCCGCATTCAGCAAGCAGCCAAAGATGCATTGGGCTCACGCGAAGGATCTGTAGTGGTGATGAACCCCACAACTGGCGCAGTGCTCGCGATGTATTCAAACCCCAGCTATGACCCGAACCTTGTGGCGTCTCATAATGGCAACAGCGTGAACACGGTGATGACAGAACTACAAGCCGATCCGCGTAAGCCGTTATTGGCTAATGCATACCAAGAGCGATACATGCCGGGCTCCACCATGAAAATAGTGACTACCGCTGTGGGCTTTGAGACGGGCTTTCTCACCATGGAGCGCGTATTCGCGAATGAACGTGAATGGCTACCACCAAATACCACCAAGCCCATTCGTAACTATGACCAACGTGAATGTGGTGGCGACATGTTGGAAGTATTCCGTCGTAGTTGCAATATTCCCTTTGCACAAGTAGCCGTAGAGATTGGCCCCAGTGTGATGGTGGACGGTGCAAACCGTTTTGGTTTTGATGAACGTGTGCCGTTCGATTTACCAGGGGCCGCAGCAAGCACCTTTGGTGGTCTTGCAAAAGATTTTGATGATTCACTCGCGTTGTTGGCTATTCATGGTTTCGGACAAGGTGGTGTGCAAGTGACTCCCCTGCACATGACAATGATCGCTTCCAGTGTTGCTAATGGCGGGCGCATGATGAAACCATTTGTAGTGGAGCAAACACGCACACAATCGGGAACACCAATATCCACTACATCGCCTTCTGTATGGAAGACACCCATGTCTCCGGCTACTGCCACCACATTGACTTCGTTAATGAAAGAAGTGGTGCGTAATGGAACTGCCACATGTTGTTTCCGTTTGGCAAACGGCGTGGTGGGAGCTGCGAAAACAGGAACTGCGCAGTTGAACCCCGAGGGTGAACCCGAACGATCACATGCATGGATTACTGCATTTGCCCCGGCCGATGCACCCACTGTGGCCATCACGGTGTTTATCAAAGGCGTAGATGATGAAGTATCCGCATCAACAGGCGGTCGCCTTGCTGGCCCAGTTGCCGCAAAGGTGCTGAATACTGCGTTATCTGTTGTGAAATAGCGTTCTGCCACACCTATATATAGGTGCCCGAAGGCGTTGGCGTGAGAGCGATAGCCTCTATAAAGCCTTATGACGAATCAGAATCCCACGGTGATTAACGACCGCTACGAACTTGGCCAACGCATTGGCCGTGGCGGAATGGCCGATGTGTTCTTGGCTCGTGACCTTTTACTGGATCGTCAAGTGGCCTTGAAGGTGTTGTTCCCTGAACACGCCATTGACCCGAACTTTGTGGAGCGTTTCCGCCGCGAAGCGCAATCTGTGGCCGGATTGAACCACCCCAACATTGTGGCCGTCTATGACTGGGGCCAGTATTCGAACACCTATTTCATGGCAATGGAATATGTGAAGGGCCGCACATTGGCAGAACACCTGCGCCGTGAACAACAACTCACTCCGCGAGGTGCTGCAAACATTGTGGCCAAGATTGCCAATGCTCTTGCCTATGCACACCGCAACAATGTGGTGCACCGCGATATCAAACCGGCCAACATTTTGATTGGTGAAAACGGTGATGTGAAAGTTGCGGACTTTGGTATTGCGCGCGCACTTGATGCACACCACGATGCAGGCCTCACACAAGATGGCGCCGTGATGGGCACTGCAACATATTTTTCTCCAGAACAAGCAAAAGGCGAAGGCTTGGATTTGCGCTCGGATTTGTATTCATTGGGTGTTGTTCTCTATGAACTCCTAGTGGGCAAACCACCATTTACTGGAGAAAACGCACTTGCTACTGCATATATGCAGGTGAACGAAATGCCCAAGAGCATTCGCAGCCAAGTGCCTAGCACGCCGGCAGAAATTGAAGTGGTGGTATCGAAGTGCATCGCCAAGGACCCAGGGCTTCGTTATTCCTCTGCTGAGGAGTTACGCGATGACTTAGGACGATTCATGAATGGCCAACAAACACGTGCCATGTATGAAGCGTTAGTGATGCAAGGCAAAGTGACACCGGGAACGCCAAACCCCAACGAAGCAACAACGGTGATGTCGCAAGTGCCTCGTGACCCGAATGCAACAGCAGCGATGCCTGCAGTGTCTTCTGATGCAGGCACCACTGTGATGCCCGCCACCATGACGCCGGTGGAAGATCTTCCTGATTACGACCGTGCTGCGGCTAACAAGCGCAACTACATCGTGGGTGCAGTGGGTGCAGGTGTTGTTCTTGTGGGGACCATTGTGTTTCTTTTGTCCACCATGGGTGGCACAAGTGCTGTGGTGGTTCCTTCTGTTGCTGGCCAGCCATGCGATGCTGCCAAGACCACATTGGAGCAAGCAGGTTTTGTTGTAGCGGTGACACCTATTGATGCGGTGTGTGATGCAGTGGGCCTTGTGCAAACACAATCACCTGGTGGGGGCGACAGCGCCATTAAGGGCGAAACCATCACTTTGGCAATGGCTGCTACCACTATTGAAGTTCCTCCCGTTGTGGGCCTGACCGAACAAGCTGCGCGTGCAGCCATTGAAGGCGCAGGATTTGTATATGCACGTGGGCCAGATGTGATCGATAAGACATTCGCACTCGGCCAAGTGGTGTTGCAGAACCCTGCCGGGCGATCACAGTTAGCAAAAGGTGGCACTATTTCGGTCAACATCTCTGGAGGCACTGGCCAAGTGGCGATTCCTACTGTTGTTGTTGGCCAAACAACCGAAGCAGCAAGTGCCTTCTTGCAAGCTGAGCCCTACACCTTTGTTGTCACCATTGCCGAAGAAGCAAATGACACTGCGGTGAAAGGCACTGTGGTGCGCACCTCACCAGTTGTTGGTCAATTGTTAGATAAAGGCGCAGCCGTAACTATTTATGTGTCGTCTGGGCCAAAGCCGGTGTCGATGCCGAACTTGGTGGGTCAAGCAGAAGCCGATGCTGTTGCACGATTGACAACTTTGAAACTGAAGAATTCCATTGTGTATGTAGATCTTCCACCCACGGATGTGAACGTGGGCAAAGTGATTTCGCAAGGAACAAAAGCCGGTACACAGGTAATACCTGGAACCGAAATTGTTCTCACTGTGGGTCGCACCACTCCCACACCTAGCTAGCGCAAATTATTTTGTGCAGCGCGCAAGAAAATTGCGCAACAGGTCATGGCCTGCTGCAGTGAGAATGCTCTCGGGATGAAACTGCACGCCTTCTACATCAACATCGCGATGTCTCACGCCCATCACTATGCCATCTGCGGATTCTGCAGTAATCAATAACTCAGCCGGCATTGTGGCGCGATCAATCACCAGCGAGTGATAGCGCGTTGCTTCCAACGGTGACGGTAAGTCTGTAAACACGCCAGTGTTGTTGTGTGTAATGAAGGAAGTTTTCCCGTGCATAAGTTGTGGCGCACTCACTACATCGCCGCCATACACATGACCAATTGCTTGATGCCCGAGACACACGCCGAACACGGGAGTGTTCCCCGCGAATGCACGAATGGCATCACAGATAATTCCTGCGTCTTCTGGTCGACCAGGACCAGGCGATAACAACACACCATCGGGGGCGAGTGCAACAGCTTCCTCTACGGTGAGTTGATCGTTGCGCACCACAATGGGGTCGGCACCTAGTTCACCGAGATATTGCACGATGTTGTAGACAAAACTGTCGTAACTATCGATGACGAGGATGCGTGGCACCCTCTAAGCCTGCCGTGTTTTCACCCGATTTGTGAAGTCAATTAGGCCCTCGGCGTTCTACACTCGTTGTCGTGGCAAAGAATCAGAAAAAGGGCGGTCGCGTTACCCCCAAAGGTGGACACATCAATCCAGCGAACGTGCACGGAACACACCCTGAATCGGTGAGTTCTTCGAGTCGCTACACCCCACCGGTTCCTGAATTCAAGAAGTCCAGCCCACCATGGGTGTTATGGGTAATGTTCGCGCTGTTGGGCGTGGGTTTCCTCATTATTTTGTTCTATTACTTGGGTTTTGTGCCCGGTGGTCGCAGCAACTGGTATCTGGCCGTGGGCTTGGTATCGCTTTTGGGTGGGTTGTACACAGCCACCAAATATCACTAGACCGTTCGTTAGCCCATACGGGCACCCGACTTGTGAAATTGCAACGGTGTAGTTATCACCACCGTTATCCACAACTTGTGGAGAACTATTTACTCGTACAACGGCGCGACGATGTCCATGTCTTCGAGACAGTGACGCGGCGGTGGTGGATCTTCATCTGGTGCCATCACCACACGTAATTCCACACCACACACACTGCAGCGATACCGCACATTGATCTTGCGCATCTCACCACTGGGAGGTGGCGGTGGCAATGAATTCGTCATCGACTTCAACATGCCAAAGCCAAACTTCCAGACAAGGCGCATCATGACGAGGCCTACTGCAACCCAGACAATTGTTCCCCATGCGGGAAACGACAGGGCGAACATGTGCAACTGTTAGCCGAGACGTTCGATGATGGTGGCATTTGCCATGCCGCCACCTTCACACATTGTTTGCAGACCGTAGCGACCGTTGGTGCGCTCGAGTTCATGCAGCAATGTGGTGAGCAAACGTGTGCCACTTGCACCCAATGGGTGGCCCAATGCAATGGCGCCACCGTTGGGGTTCACCTTTGACATATCGGGGCGAAGTTCTTTTTCCCAAGCCAACACAACAGATGCAAATGCTTCGTTGATTTCGGTGAGGTCCATGTCTTCCATAGTCAGGCCTGCTTTTGCAAGAGCTTTTCTTGTTGCAGGAATTGGTGCAGTCAACATCAACTGTGGGTTGTCGCCTGCCAAACCAAAGTTCACGAAACGTGCGCGTGGTGTGAGGCCAAGTGCACGACACTTCTCTTCGCTCATGATCAACACTGCAGATGCGCCGTCGGTGATTTGGCTGGAGTTACCAGCGGTGACGCGGCCACCTTCTTCTTCACTACGGAATGCAGGCTTGAGTGTTTGCAGTTTTTCAAATGGAGACTCACGAATACCTTCGTCAGTATTCATCAATTTTCCTTCTGCATCCAAGAGAGGAAGGATCTCGCGCTCGAAACGGCCTTCAGCTGTTGCTTGTGCGGCAAGTGCTTGTGAGCGAGCAGCGAAACGGTCCATGTCTTCGCGAGTGATGTTCCACTTATCGGCAATCATCTCAGCGCTGATGCCCTGTGGGACGAGGCCACCGTCTGGTGCATAACGTGCAGTCACCATCGGGCCAAAGGGGTAACCATATTTGCCATCGGCCATTGCAGAACCCATCGGCACGCGTGTCATCACTTCAACACCAGCTGCAATCACTACGTCATATGCGCCAGCCATTACGCCTTGTGCGGCAAAGTGAGCTGCTTGTTGGCTAGAGCCACACTGACGATCGATGGTGGTGCCAGGAATTGTCTCTGGCAAACCAGCAGCAAGAACTGCGTTACGTGCCACGTTCAAGCTCTGCTCGCCCACCTGCATCACGCAACCCATGATCACGTCTTCAATCAGTTCGGGATCGATGTTGTTACGAGCAACGAGTTCTTTCAAGGTGTGACCGGCGAGGTCTACTGGGTGCCAATCCTTCAAGCGACCGTTGCGCTTGCCCAGTGGTGTGCGGATGGCATCGACGATGACTGCGTTTTGCATGGATTTCCTTGTCGTGGGGGAACGGGCGTTCCGGTTGCTTCAAAGTCTGCCCTGTGGGTGCCCCGAGTCCAAAGTCGGAACGCACCAAAGGTCTTATTCAGCCTCGAGAACCTTAGAAAACACACGATGGAGCGCCACCACATCGGTCTCGGTGAGTGTGTTTGTGAAGGCATGGCGCACAATGCGGTAATAGGTAAGGCTGGCTTGTTTCCAGGCGTCATGCCCACGCGGTGTGAGTGTGACCACAATGGCGCGGCCGTCATCGAGAACAGATTTCTCTCGTGCAACTAACTTGCGCTTTTCTAGTTTGTCTAACTGTCGCGACAAACTGCTCGGGTGCGTCATCACGCGCTCAGCTAATTCATTAAATCGCATCGAGCCCTCGTCGCTAAACACCAATGCGTCTAGAACTTCGAACCACGGTAATTGCAGATCGTGATCTTCTTGAAGTGCAAGCGTCAACATTTTGTCGACCGCTGCATGTGCAACCCGAAACGAACGCCACGCTTCTAAACGCTCGGGATCGGGCAGAGTCATGGAGATGAACTTACTGTGCCGGCGGTGGTGCTGTGACACGCACAAAGTGCGCACGCGCATCTTCTACTGAGGTGTGTGTAGACAACAATGCACGACTCGGCATCACCAACTTGGGCATGGACACGCCAAGTACACCGACTAAACGATTGTTAGCTACATACATTGCGCACCACTTGCCCTCTGCAGGGTTTCCAGCAACAACTTCCGCCACTGCATCTTTAGTGACACGGCCGAGGAATTGAATGCGTGCATCGAATTGATCACTCCAAAAGAATGGCACTGCTTCATACGGTGTTTGTTCTGTGTTGTTCAATACCGCCAGCAAGTTCTTTGCTGCATGTGCACCTTGTTCAGCAGCATTTGTCCAATGCTCTACGCGCATGGTCTCTTCTACATCGGTGAACAAATGATTGGGCCAACGCAACACATCGCCTGCAGCAAACACATTCTTTGGCCCTGCATTTAATTGCGCGTTGCACACAATGCCATCAGCAATAGTGAGCCCAGAGCCTTCACACCACGATGTTGCAGGCGCAACACCAATTCCCACAATCACCACATCAGCCGGCACTACTTCACCATTAGCCAAAGAAATTGATTCCACGCGTGCGGTGCCGTTGATGGACGCCACTGATACGCCGCAACGAATAGTGACGCCATTGCGTGTGTGCACATCACCAATGGCGCTACCCATCTCGGGACCAAGTGCACGAATAAGTGGAGCCTCCAGGCCTTCCAACACGGTGACAGTCGCGCCGCGCTTCGTAGCGGTGGCTGCTGCTTCTAGGCCAATAAAGCCGGCACCAATCACCACAACACGTGCACCTTCGGTGAGTTCTGCGCGTAAATGTTCTGCATCATCAATGCTGCGCAGTACATGAATGCCTGCGAGTGCGGGTTGGTGGGGAAGACGACGCACTGCTCCACCTGTGGCAATGATGAGACCGTCATAAGAGATGGTCTCCCCTGTTGCCAAAGTAAGCGTGGATTCATTGGTGTTCAGTGCGGTAGCGGCAGCACCAAGTTTCCATGTGAGTTGAAGTTCTTCTAAGGCCTCGGGTTTACGCAGTGCAATACGATCGGCATCCCATTCACCAGCGAGAAAGTTCTTCGACAACGGTGGGCGGTCATAGGGCTTGTGGGGTTCATCTCCCACCATGGTGATGGAACCTGTGAAACCTTCGGCGCGCAATGTTTCCGCGGCGCGTGTTCCAGCCAATGAGGCTCCGACAATAACGATGTTGTGCACGACTACAGACTACGAAGTTTGATTAGCCAAAGACGACTGTGCGGTTACCAAAGGTGAGAACTTTATGTTCCACATGTGCTCGCACGGCGCGCGCAAGAACCACAGTCTCCAAATCGCGGCCTTTACGTGTGAGATCTGCAACGTCATCGCGATGGGTGACAGCGGTGACGTCCTGGGCGATGATCGGGCCTTCATCTAACACATCTGACACATAATGCGCAGTGGCGCCAATCACCTTCACGCCACGATCGTGTGCTTGGCGATATGGGTTTGCACCAATGAATGCTGGCAAAAACGAATGATGAATGTTGATCATGCGACCTGACCATGGCTGCACTAATGACGGTGGCAAGACCAACATGTAACGCGCAAGAACTACAAGGTCAACATTTAATGTGTCGAGCAGTTCTGCAACGTGTGCTTCTTGTTGTGCACGAGCATTCGCACCATCACCCACGGGAACATGGTGAAAGTCAAGACCAAAAGATTCAGCAAGTGGTTGAGCATCTGTGTGGTTAGAGACAACTGCTGCAATATCAAGACCAAGATCGCCATAAGTAGTGCGCGATAACAAATCTGCTGCGCAGTGCAACTGTTTAGAACACAACACTGCAGTGCGTGCACGACGCGGCAATGGATTCAAGGTGAAGTGCATATCCCAGTTAGTTGCAACTGCAGTAAAGCCGGCAGTAAGAGTGGCAAGCGACGTGCTGTCGTTGTATTGGAATTCCACTCGCTGGAAAAACATGGCGTCCGTTGTGTCCGTGTGTTGTTCAGCATGCACGATGTTGCCGCCCACGGATGCAATCCATGTAGCAACAGCTGCCACGATGCCCGGCTTATCGGGACATGAGATGAGAAGAACCGCACTATTCACAGGCGAGGAAGGGTAATGGCGTGAAAACCAAATGGTGGAGACGATGGGAATCGAACCCACGACCTCCTGCTTGCAAAGCAGGCGCTCTACCAATTGAGCTACGTCCCCGAAAGGCAGGCTTCAGACTATCGGCGCGACATGCGAACTGCCTCGGGTCCATACCCGATTGCTGGTGAGCCTTCATGGGGCGTAAACCCGCGCTGGGCCCAAAAATCCGAGGAATTCTGGACCGCCACCAAGGAGTAGGCCTCGATGCCGTATCGACTGGCTGAGTCATACAGATTCACCAGCAGCACATCGCCCAGGCCTGATTTGCGGCGTTCTGGATGAACGGCAAGGTCGTGAATGTAGAGAACCTTGGCCTCACTCATGGAGGTGGGCTGGATTTGGGTGCTGTTCAGATCAAGTGGTTCGTCGCTTCGGAGCGGAACTGCGACCAGATAGCCCACGAGTTGGCCATCGAACCAGGCACCAAAGCAGGTCTCGGTGCCGGCGGCAATCTTGACCGCAAAGCTCTCGGCGGACTCGAGGTAGTACCCGGCGTAGGCGAGCTGTTGCAGTTCAAGAATGTGGTCAACATCGGTCGCGATGAGTGGCCGGATAACGAGCGAGGGCGTGCGCGGAATACGACTGAGAGGTAAATGCGGCACGTGCGTCACCTTAGTGACAAGTACCCTTGCCATATGGCAAGTGACCTTATTTATGCATTTCGAGTGATGCGCTTGCCATTGCTGGATGCGGGCGGTGCACCCATTGGTCGTATTGACGACATTGTGGTGGTTCCAGGCCGCAGTGGCACCGCCCCACGCGTGACGGGTTTTGTGGCAACCAGCCAACGTCGCCGTATTTTTGTGAACGCAAACCGCGTGGTGTCTCTTGACCCAGAAGGCGCACGCTTGCGCAGCTGGGACGTGGACTTAAACCCTTTCAAGGCCCGCGATGGTGAGCATCTGTTAGCTGCCGACATTATTGACAAGCGCGTACACGGCGAAACGGTGAGCGACGTTGCATTGCGCCCCACCTTAAGTAATCGCGAAGCGGGCTGGGAAGTTGCCAAAGTGCGTCTCACGCGTAACGGCATTTTTGGTCGTCGCAGTACATATCGCTTGGCAGAGTGGAATGAAGTGGGCGGCTTGTTTGCTGTCGCTACAGAAATGGCTGCAGAGGCTGCACGTTTGCGAGACATGCACCCAAGCGACGTGGCTGCCATTGTGCGCGCGTTGCCACTTGCACAACGTCAACTTCTTGCTACCGAGATGGAAGATGATCGTCTTGCTGACTTGTTGGAAGAGTTGCCAGAGAGCGAACAGTTGTCATTGATTGCCACACTTGACATGGAACGCATGATTGACGTGTTGGAAGAAATGGAATTTGACGACCTTGCGGACTTGTTGGCAGAAATGCCCGCACAACAGCGATCACGAGTGTTAGATGCGATGGACGACGAAGACGCAGATGTTGTGCGTACGTTGTTGTCGTATGCGCCGGGAACTGCGGGAGCATTGATGACGCCTGAGATCATCATCATGGGCCCTAATGCCACAGTGGCAGAGGCCTTGGCACAAATTCGTGACCCTGAATGGTTGGTCTCTATTGCCGCACAGGTGTTTGTAACTCAAGCACCATTTAGGGCGCCTACGGGTAATTATTTGGGCGTTGTGCACATGCAGCGTTTGTTGCGTGAACCACCCAGCACCGAGTTAAGCCGTTGTATCTCTAATGAACCCACTGTGTCGCCAGAATTGTCTGATCGTGAAGTGGCAGAGTTTCTCGCTTCCTACAACTTGTTAGCAGTGGGCGTGTGTAACAGTGCCGGACATCTGTTGGGCGCAATTACCGTGGACGACGTGTTGGACCGCATGCTTCCTGCTGACTGGCGTCAGCGCCGACGACAGGCGGCACAACAATGAAGCGCCGCGGAGATCTCACTACCCCACGACACCATCGTCGAGTGGGCGTGCACTACGACCCCGATGCATTTGGTCAGTTCAGCGAGACCATTGCACGGTTCTTAGGCACCGGCCGTTACCTGGTGATGCAAACCGTATTGGTGGGCTGCTGGGTAACAGTCAATGTGTTGAACATTGCCCCGTTTGATGATTACCCGTTCATCTTCTTGACATTGATTTTGTCGTTACAAGCTTCTTATGCAGCGCCATTGATTCTTCTTGCACAAAACCGCCAAGAGGATCGCGCACGTGAGCAACTGCAACGTGACCGCGAGATGGCTGCCCGCACACAAGCAGATACCGAGTATTTGGCACGTGAATTAGCCGGTGTGCGTTTGGCACTTGCCGATGTGGTGACGATGGAAGACATTCGTGACCACATCGAGAGAATCTCTGAAGTGCTGGATCGTTTGGAATCTGGAGCTACGCCAGGCGAGTCGCAACACTCTCCAGGCAACGACGCGTAAGGTCATCTAGCTATAGAGATTCGGACCGTCGTAGACATTGCACCAAATGCGCCTTGTTTAGCCGTTGAAAGCCGAACACCACATGTTCCAGTTTTTGAGGCTGCCACGAGTCGATTTCCTCTAATGCTGCATCGTCCCGATACGACTCTCCATGTCTTTTTCCCTTTAGATGGAGTGGTGAGAATGGAAGAAAGATTGATGGCCCTCCCCACTTTGACCGTGGACCGCTTTACCTGAAAACCAGGAATAGCTGTTATCTTCGCTGCGGTCTCGGATTCAACTCCAGCAGAGTTAACCGAGAACAACAAAAAGTTGTACTGCTTACCATTCTTTAATCCTTGAATGTCGCACGTAGTAGAAATCGTTCTGCACTGAACCACTCCAACGGAGTCGCGCACGACAAATGACGTGTTGAAGGTTGGTATATCCCACGAGAGACGAATCGAGTTATTACGAGTTGTCGCCCTTGCATTAGTCGGCATGCTAGGCGCAGGTGACAACTTAACTACAGCAGAAATATTCGACTGGGGGGTTGGTGTTACAAGAAGTGGAGGTGGCACTTCTGGAAGTCGTTGTTGAGAAATCAGAACTTTCATAGCACCGAAATCGCTGTGGCTTTCTAATGACGCCACTGAACCAAATACAACAGCATGATTTTGGTTAAAAATTGATTCATCACCTGAAATCCTCGGCGTGGAGATTACGAGAATCCCGTTCGTCCCAAACGTGGAGTCAAGTAAACCATTTGGTGTCAAACGGATGAAGACACTGCCACTTCCCGCGTCACCCTCTGTAGATCCCGACACCATCAGATTTCCATTGGTTTCAAACTTCATGTTTCTAGCCCACGCACCAGCATCAATAATGCTCCAGCCCTGTTGATTGAAGGAGGTGTCGATAGCTCCGTCAACCAGATAACGCAAAACTAAAACTCTGTTTGAATTGTTTAACCAGGTGCTACCTAACACAACAATTTTCCCCGCCCATATGACTACTTCTGCAAGAACTTCGTCGGCGTTATTGCCTAGATCATGGACCATCTTGCCATTAGTACCAAAAGAGACATCTACAGACCCGTTTTCATTAAGTCGTAAGAGTGCAATGTCAAAGTTCACATTTGGGTTTGTCACCCCACCCACCAGTATTTTTCCATTGTCTTGAACCGATATAGCGTGAACTACATCAAGTGACCCAATATTGGTTGTATGAACACCGTTGTTTCCAAAGGATGTGTCTAAGTTCCCGTCTCCTAGAAAACGAAGCAGCATGAAGTCGTCTCTGTCCCCCCTTTCATCGCCCGTACCTGCACCCACCAGAATTCTGCTCGAAGAGTCGAGAGACATTGCTCCTAGATCATCGTGCCTCCCGCCTAGTTCATGAACACGAATTCCATTAGTGCCAAAGCTGTTATCACGGGAGCCGTCTGCGTTTAGTCGAATTATTAACAGGTCGGTATTGGCAATATTATTTACAGGGTAAGCATTTGTTGTGCCGCCTATCAAGATTCGGCCATCTGGTTGCACAAGAAGCTTTGCCCCCCACTCTCTACTGGATGAAGTGACTGAGAGAATCACTCGTCCTCCAATTCCGAAAGAAGAATCGATGATTCCATTGGGATTGAGACGCACAACTGCGATGTCATCATTACTCGTTCCCAACATTAGGAAATGGCCGGTGATAAGTTGAACCGCATCGCCCACCCAATCATTGGCCCTCTCCAAATCAAAAAGGGTGTAGCCACCGCCTCCGAATGATGTATCCACCACACCGGATGAAGACAGACGAGTCACTACAAAATCATCATCGCTGGTGCCTGCAATCAGGAGACCCTGTTGGCTATCGATCGCAAAGTTTCCAAAATTTTCTGAGTTACCATCAATTCCGAAACGTCTAGTTCCATTCGAGCCAAATGATGTATCCACCACACCGGATGAAGAAAGACGAGTCACTACAGAATCGTTATCGCTGGTGCCTGCAATCAGGATCTTTCCGTCTGCAGCGGGAGAAACTTGAGTGGTGGTGTGAACTTGTGCTTCAAGAGCTAACGTCGTAATTCCGCTGTGCCCAAATGAACTTTCCACTGAGCCATCTGGATTTAATCGAATGACGCACAGAAATGTTGTCTGATTATTGTCAGTGCATCCGCTTGAGATAACTATGCCCAAGCCTTGGTCTAATTCAATATCACTGAACACATCAAGGGCGCCGGCATTGCTCCTCATGTGGATGCCATTGTTTGCAAAAGAGGTATCAAGGGAGCCGTTGGCGTTCATACGAAGGACACCTAGATCTGTGCCGTTTACGGTGCCTGCAACAAGAATCTTGGAATCTGAGAGCACTTTCACTGTGTGCGCCGTGTCAACTCCGCTAGTCACGTCAATTCTGATGATGCCGTTATTGCCAAAACTGCTGTCGCGACCTCCATTGACATTAAATCGAGTTACCAAAAATGTCTGTTGTTGAAGAAAATGATTGTTAGTAGTTCCAACTACAACTATCTTTCCGTCAGGCTGGATAGCTACTGCGTTGAATTGTTCTGAGACTCCTGCAAATCCAATACCAGTCCTGCCTTCATCGCCAAAGTTCATATCAAGCGTAAATTCATCGTTCAACTGCATAAGCCACGGAAGACCGCTCAGACCGGTATTGATGTCTCGTTGATAACCAGAAATGATGATTTTCCCTTGAGTTAGGACGGCGTCGGAAACAACACTTCCGTAAAAGGCTCTGTAGCCGTGAGTTCCGAGTGAAGTGTCAACGGCTCCGTTGGATAAGAATCTCGTAACCACAACTGAATCGTCGCTGGTACCAATAACGATCATCCGGCCTTCAGAGTCAATCAGCACCTTTGATGCTCGTTCAACACTGGAACCGACGTTAAAAGTACTAACGCCGGCATTTCCGAATGTGGGATCAAGACTGCCAGATGACGATGCGCTAGCAGTTTGGTTGAAAGAAATTGCAAGACTGCTGAGGCTCATCAAGATTGCAGTGCTTAAAGCTTTCACCGTTAAACGTGCGCGCGATGTCATGGCGCCAAGTTATTGATGTTTTGTATACCTACGGATTTTTGTCAAATTGTGTAAAGCAACTTCCTTTAAGTATTGCTTCTGCGTTGGAGTTAGATGCGAGTCGCAACGCTCTCCAGGCAACGACGCGTAAGGTCGGAGAACTCACTCGGCATCTGCATAGATGCAAAATGGTCGCCGTGTAGCTCGAACACTTCGGCACGTAATGCATCTGCAAAAGCGCGTTGTTTCACTGGTGGCACACCAGAGTCTTGTGTAGTGACGAGAAAAGCCGTAGGTACATCAACCGCTGGTGCAAGCGTGCGAGCATCAAATTTGGAGAGTGCTTGGCCTGCTTGTTGCACCAACCACGGATCATTGCGGCGCACTTCACCCAACACCCATGGCAGATAACGGCGCATCTCATGACCTCGTGGAATGGTCTTGCGTAATAACGCACCAAGAAAACGCGGTGTAGTGATGTTACGAAACACAAAACCAAAGAACTTGCCCACTGTCCAACGCACGCGCTCTGCACGAGTGGAGTTCCAATCCATTGCTGTTGCCTGCAACACCATGCCACGCACTAAATCTCTGTGTCGTTGCCACACCAAAGAACTAATGGGCCCGCCCATGGAATAACCCAAGGTGATCACTGATGTTGCACCCAGATGGCGCGCAACTGCTGCTGCATCATCGGCACAATCTTCCAAGGTGAACTTGGGGGCAAGGCGCAAACCGCGACCGTGCCCACGGTGATCAGTACCAATGAGAGAAAAGTGCTGTGCGAGTTCTTCATACACGGTGAAGAACTGCGTATCTACCGATGCTGTCCACCCGTGCAACATCAACACGGTGGGTCGTGTGGGATCTGGATGTTGATGATGACGCACGAAGAATTCTCCGCGGCCATCTATGTGTACAACGCGCCCTGGCAACAGTGGCGGAATGATTTGTGTGGTGTCTTGTGTTAACGACATGTTTTGCATACTCCTACGACATCAAGTCGGTGATGGGCCATTTGGAAACCTGCTTTTTCTGCAACGCGCGCAAGTGCTGCGTCGAGTTCGTGTTCAATCTCATCGGGAATGCGCACGTCATCTACAAAGCCGCATGAGTGACACACCATGTGATGGTGGTGACCAGTGATGTCTTCACTCAACTCGAAGCGCGCCCATTCATCAGTGGAGGTCACGCGCACCACGGCGCCTGCGTTTTCCAACACTGTGAGATTGCGATACGCCGATGATTGAGCAAGGCCAGTGTCTTCCAGAATTTCTGGAATGGATAAAGGCCGTTGAGCAGCTGTGAGCGTGGTGACGATGGCGCGGCGGTTGGAAGTGAAGCGTTGGCCAATGGCGGTTAATTGGGTGGCCACATGGTGGGCAATATCTGCAACCTCTACAGATCCATGATGATGAGAGTCGCCCGACATGGGTCTCACGCTATCGAGAATGAGTGAGAATCATTTCTCTAGAGCGCGTAGTGCTTGACGGACAAGGTCGTCCACAAGCGATACCGATTCGCTCACAGAACTTGGGTCAAAGACAAACTTGCCGTCGTGATCTTGTGTCGCTATTGGTCGAATACGAGGGCCGGCACCAAAAGTGCGAGCGGCCCGTGATGTGTACTGCCCCCAACTCATCAAACGACGTAGCGCTGCGCTTTTTTGTTGCTGTGTGAGTG
Organism: Ilumatobacteraceae bacterium; assembly: GCA_044239355.1. Taxonomy (GTDB): domain Bacteria; phylum Actinomycetota; class Acidimicrobiia; order Acidimicrobiales; family Ilumatobacteraceae; genus UBA2093. The sequence continues at coordinate 34,655 of JBIIBO010000005.1, read as the reverse complement.
GTGCGGGCGCTTCCAAGACAGACAAGGCAATTAATGCAAGGCGTGCACCTTGTTGAGCAGCACTGACCCACGGCTCTAACTGGGGATCATCCACCGACATCTGTGTCACCGATTCCCACCACTGGCGCGAAGGAGATTCACCTGGCCAATGATGATCGCCTCTATAGGCAGTGGCTTGGGCAAGCACCATAAGGCCGTGTTGCTCTACATAATCACGCCATGTACCCACATGATCGTTGCCACTAAACCATGCGCTAGCAGACGTCATCGTTGCCAGCGATGCGCGGAACTCTTCCATGGGGTTTATCAGAATGCCTGAACAGACATCTCGTAATGCTTCTTCGCGACCCATGTAGGGACCAAGATGCAAATGACCACGCATGCGTGCATCGTTCACGGGGGTGTTGTCCCACAAAAGTGGAGCGCGATTACCCGCGACAATTTTTCTCGCCTCAGCTTCAGAAGCGGTAATCGTCTCAGTGACAACGGAATTACCTGTCCACATCACTTCAATGGAAGGATCAAGGCCCTCACACAAACGTTGTAAATATCCAGATGATGTTGTGCCTGCATAATGTGTCGGCACAATCCACACCGGGAGTTGCAATGTGTGGAGAACTTCATGAGCAAGATGTTGATGTTGTGCGGCTGCATCTAGAACCGGTAAATCATCAAACGACAACACGATCACTGAACAGCCCGCGTCACGCGCAGGTTGGAGTTTATGTATCAACTGCTGTGCCGTTGCCTCGTCGCCAGGTGTAATACCCACAGCAAGTTGCACCGCAGAAGAACGCCCGGCAAGTTGTGCAAAGCCTTCCCTTTCATCGTGTGTAAATGGCTCACTCCATTGATCACGATGCCGCGGTTCTTGTTTGGCAGCCCAGACATAGGTATTGCCACCAGATTGTTCAAGGAAATCAATGCACGCCAGTCGCTCTTCGTGAGACCACGGCGGTCCGTAAAAGCCTTCAATAACACCGAAGATTTTTTCGGCAGTCACTATTCAGTACCTACGAATTGATGCAGTTCAATGCCCGAGTTCGTCACCGCATCCAAGATGTCGGCGTTCGGGAGCGCCAATTGGCCAAGTGTGTGCACACCAGGAGTGATGTCTTTGTGGGTCAACGCGTGAGCAGTGTGTGCGGCAACAACACCTGCCACTGTGGCCACACGATCCACAATGCCCACAATCTCTACATGGCGTTTTCCGTTACGCACCCCGCGCACTTCCACGCGCAACGCACCCTCTAAACCTTCGGCGTGAGGTTTGCGCAACATAGGCAAACGAGCCGTGAGACGATCGCGACGCGTGGCCGACACGCGTGCGGTGATGCGATGTAGTTCTGGCGCCATGCGTTGCATGAGCACAGGCTCTGGGCTGGCAAAGCGATAGCAATCACGTGCGCCCACGGGATCGGGAAACCAGCACAATTCGCGTCCACTTCCTGCAGGACGTTGCAGCCATTCCCCATCGTGCCAACCCACAGAAATACCGCCGAGTGAATCATGATGTTGACGAGCGCACATGGGTCCACCTGTGCCATGCACGGCTGTGTGTACTTCATCAATAGATTCGAACGCGCGCGCCATGTGGCGCACTAACAAACCCGACATGCCAGGTGAACATGCTGCACCTGCAACCACAACAGCGTTATTGGTTTTTGCTAGTGCATCTAGATCTGTGAGTGCAAGAACATCTGCCAAGTTGTCACTAGTGGACACCACCGAGACACCTTGGGCAATAAAGGACGACACCAGCAATGCATGAGGCTCGCCACTGGCAATGATCACCGCTGTGCAATCGAACAGTTCCGTGGCGTTACGCAGATGTGCGATACGTGGAGTGATGCCGGCAGTGTGCAGAGCTGCAGCTGCGCGTTGACTAGTGATGCCGTGGCCGATGATGCCAATGGAAGACGTCATGGTGCTAGCGCTGTGGGGTGACCTTTTGCCACCCACCTTGTTGAGAAGCATCAACGCCTTTAGTGCGCCGACGCAATACGCCCGCCACCATGCCTGCGATGGAAACAGCGAGAATGACTTGACGAATAAACCTCACAGGGAATGAGCCTACCTGTCGCCCGCCGAACCCTTTCGTGTTTGTTTTATCGCACCGAGATGTTGATGGTGGTGCTCATCGCACCATAAGCACCACTTCGTGTGGTGCTTAAACGAAGCTTGCATGAACCCGCTCTTGCAGGAGCCACAAGACGCGCACCGTTAATACGACAGGTGCCCGACGTAACGGTCCATGACTTTTTACCTCGAGACGGAGTGGTCACGATCGATGACAACGACACGCTTCTCTTGGTTTTCACAGTTGTTCTTTTTACTTGAAACCCAGGTCGTGCTGACACGCGCGTGCTGGTTGTTGAACGCACACCATCGGCATTCACTGAATACACCCGATAGGTGTAGGCCTTTCCGTTACGCAGGCGAGAAATAACGCACGATGTTGCTGTTGTCTCGCAACGTTGTGTCCCGCGTGTTGTCGTCACCACATACGACGCAGCTCCAGATACTGCGCGCCAACGAAGTGTCACACGTTTGTTGCCGGTGCGATACGACACCGACGCAGGTGCACTCACCACTGCAGCACCCACTGTTGTGGGATTCACAGTTACCGGTGCTGGCGTGACAACTGCAGGCACCTCAGGTGCTGGGGTGACAACTGGTTGCACTGCGTCAAAAACGCGCACATGGCCCGAACCGGTGCCACGACTATCGTTCACGGGTGCGCCGATTGCCACACGTGAACCATCCCCAGACAATGACACCGACCAACCCGACTCATCACCAACCGCTTCAGCATCGATATCGGCACCAAGTTGCACCCACGCATTTGTGCCATTCCATGAATACACACGCACATGACCCGAATCAGCGCCACGTCCATCGTTCAATACTGCGCCGATCGCAACACGCGAACCGTCCCCAGACATCGACACCGAATCACCCGACTGATCGCCGGTTGCTTCACCATCAATATCGCCACCAAGTTGCACCCAGGCATCTGTGCCATTCCATGAATACACACGCACATGGCCCGAACCGGTGCCACGACTATCGTTCAATACTGCGCCGATTGCCACCCGTGAACCATCCTCAGACAACGACACCGACCAACCCGACTGATCGCCGGTTGCTTCACCATCAATATCGCCACCAAGTTGCACCCACGCATTTGTGCCATTCCATGAATACACACGCACATGACCCGAAGCGTCGCCACGTCCATCGTTCAATACTGCGCCGATCGCAACACGCGAACCATCCCCAGACAACGACACCGAATACCCCGAGAAATCCCCGGTTGCTTCACCATCAATATCGCCACCAAGTTGCACCCAGGCATCTGTGCCATTCCATGAATACACACGCACATGACCCGCGTTAGCGCTGTTGCCGTCGTCGCCACGTTCATCGTTCAATGGTGCGCCGATTGCCACCCGTGAACCATCCTCAGACAACGACACCGAATACCCCGAGTAATCCCCGGCTGTTTCACCATCAATGTCGCCACCAAGTTGCACCCAGGCATTTGTGCCATTCCATGAATACACACGCACATGACCCGCGTTAGCGCTGTTGCCGTCGTCGCCGGCGTTCCGGTACGCGCCGATGGCAACACGTAACCCATCCCCAGACAACGACACCGAAAAACCCGACATATCGATCGAAGATTCACCATCAATATCATCACCAAGTTGCAGCCAGGCACCGTTAGTCCACTGATAAACGCGTACATGACCTGCAGAAATCATGGGGTCGGGATCATTACTTGGAGCGCCGACTGCCATACGAGTACCATCAGCCGATAACGACACCGAAGTGCCTGACCGATCGTCTTCAGATTCGCCATTAATGTCATCGCCCACTTGTGACCAGGAAATACTGGTTGCAGACACCGGTGCCACAGAAGCAATCGTTGAAGACAGCATCCCCGCCGCCACAACAAGCAGCACTCCGAATACACGACCGTTAAGACTAAACATGAATTCAATCTAGGCTCTTTAGCCCGCTGAATCAAGAGCCCATTGGCTTTTGGGCCACGGCATGTTGTGAGTTCTGAAGGGATGCAACCAAACCCTTTCGGGCAGTAGTTAACGCACGGTCACGGTGATTGTGGTGCTCATTGCGGCATAGGAACCGCTCTTTGCAGTGCTTAATCGAAGCTTGCATGAACCCCGCTTTGTAGGAGTGACAAGACGCGCACCGTTAATGCGACATGCACCCGACGTAACGGTCCACGTCTTTATGCCTCGAGACGGAGTAGTCACGATCGATGACAACGACACGCTTCTCTTGGTTTTCACAGTTGTTGTTCGTACCTGGAAACCAGGTCGTGTCGATACTTGCGCACCAGTTGTTGATCGCAAACCATCGGCATTCACCGCAAACACGTTGTAGTTATATGTACGCCCGTTACGCAATCTGTTCACCACACAATTCGTTGACGTCGTTGCACACACTTGTGCACCATTTGTTGTAGTAATCACATATGACGACGCACCAGAGACTGCGCCCCACTGCAGAGTGACTTGTGCATTACCGGTGCGATACGACACCGACGCAGGTGCAGTCACTAATGCAGCAGCCACTGTTGCGGGATTCGGAGTTACAGCTGCAGGCACGGGTGCTGGGCTCACCGCAACAGCACCAGCTGATGTGAGCTTCCAGACGAATGCATTCTGGCCGCCGACAGAGGTCAAATTGGAAGTATTAGCGCTGGGGTCAAAATCTGCCGTACCTACAAAACCGCCGGCAACATAGACGTTTCCTGAAGAATCAAGAGCAAGCGAACCACCAAAATCACTTCCTTGCCCAACTCCTCCAGTTTGTTTGACCCATACGAGTTCACCAAGAGAGTTCAACTTCCACACAAACACATCATCGCTTCCCAAAGAAATTTGCTCAGCCTGATTCACACTTGGATCAAAGTCCACGGTGTTCATGAAGCTTCCCGTGACATGCACATTGCCTCCTGAATCAACAACGGCTGACGCGCCCGAATCAAAGCCAGAACCACCGGCGTGTTTGGCCCATCCCAATACGAGACCAGCGGAGGTCAACTTCCATACAAAGACATCGCCGGAACCAGCGGATATGAGATTGGCCGCACTCCCATTAGGGTCAAAATCTGCTGTACCTTCAAAAGATCCGGTCACATACAGAAAACCGGAAGGGTCGACGGCAATTGAATTGCCCGAATCGAATCCAGGTCCGCCTGCACCTACTATCACCTCAACTGCACCAGCCGAAGACAACTTCCACACAAACACATCATCAAAGCCGGTAGACGAGAGATTCGCTCCGTTTCCATTAGGGTCAAAATCTGCTATTCCCCCAAAAGAACCAGTTATATACAGCGAACCCACAGAATCAACAGCTATCGATTGGCTGGTGTCGAATCCCGATGATCCGCCGTACTTAGCCCACACGAACTCACCAAGGGAGTTCAACTTCCACGCAAACACGTCCACGGAACCTTCAGATCTTAGATTCTCTGAACTGGCACCTGGATCAAAATCGGCAATACCTGCAAAGCCACCCGTGGCAAGAACAAAACCAGCGGAATCAACGGCCACTGCATTGACTGCAGACATCCCTACTCCTGCGACCTGGCGCGCCCACACCAACTCACCAAGAGAGTTCAACTTCCAGATGAATGCTTCGTCACTACCCGCGGAAACGAGATTGACAATCGCTGCACTTGGGTCAAAATCCACCGTTGCTGAAAAATAGCCGCCGATATATACGTTGCTTGCCGTATCAACAGTTATCGACCAGCCTGCGTCAGCTCCCGTGCCGCCAAGACGATATGCCCATTCCAGTTCGCCCTGTGAGTTCAATTTTGAGACAAACGCATCGGTCCCACCCGCAGAAGTGAGGTTTACATTGGCCGCACCTGGATCAAAGTCGGCCGTGCCTGAAAAAAATCCAGTGGTATATATGTTTCCGGCGACATCGACAGCTATGGAATTAATAGTCCCGCCAAATGTGGCCACATTGATGCGATCTGTTGTTGGCGTCCATGCACTGGTGACCGCTGCTTGGGTGAGAACAAATGCGCCGATGAATACGGCGGCAATAACGCGGCCAACTGGATTAAACATACATTTAATCTAGCCCACCAAAACTGCGCAAAATTTCGCAGTGGGGCAAATGGTGGGGCTAACAAGAATCGAACTTGTGACCTCATCCTTATCAGGGATGCGCTCTAACCGACTGAGCTATAGCCCCATTTGGGAATTAGAACTCTACCTGTGCGAAGGGTCTGCCTCAACCGTTGCGATCAACTGGTCGAGCCACCACTTCTTCTTCCAAGACCGTCACCCGGATACCCCCCACCAATTCGGTGATGAGGTTGAAAACTAAGGCCCCAAGAACCCACAACCCGGTGCCGCCCACGATGGCAAAGATGCCGAAAATGGCCATGGATTGAAAGAGTTCAGCCCCTTTGAAGGTGAAGGAATCCCAACCGAAGGATTCCATGAATTGCTCGATGTTGTCGATGGTGCCCGTTGCACTACCCACATTCCATAACAACACACCCGAAAGCAATAACACCACATAGAGCGCGGCGTGAAAAATGAGACCCACCTTGGCCACACTCCACACATCAATCTCTCGCAAGATGCGCGAGACCCGACGCACGCGGCGACGCTGATCGGGTGTGGGAGCTGAAGTTGCCATACGTTGAGACTAATGAGCCCGCGGGCCTTGGCGAGGTCAACCCGCAGAAGATGTGGCGGAGAAGTTGGGCCCCTTCACCACAACTGTGGTGAAACCTTCACGCTGTATCGATACCGAGGAAATAGACACACCAAGTGTGAGGGCAAGTTGTTGGGCAGATGGTGCGCCGTGATCAACGTGGGCTAACGCAACAGCATCGGCAACACCTTGGGCATGGCCTCGCAGCAACGTGGTGTGTGTTGCACGCACTATGGCAACACAACCCATCACGGTGAGTGCGAACCACATGAGCGACAACACCGTGATGTTGCCGCGATGATGAGATGAACGTCGCCCAGTGGCGTGTGAGTTATTCGTCGTCGGTGGACAAGATTGGCGCAACAGAGGCAACGACAGCTCCATCATCAAGGTTCATAAGGCGCACACCTGTTGCTGCACGACCCTGACTGGAGATCTGCTTGACCTCGGTACGCATAGTGACACCGTTAGATGCGATGGCCACGATTTCATCTTCAAGACCCACCATGAATGCAGCCACTACGCGGCCCTTCTTGCTGGTGATCTTGACGCCAATGACACCTTGTGTGCCGCGGCCCTTACGTGGGAAGTGCGCAATTTGTGTGCGCTTTGCGTAACCCGCGTCCGTCACAATTAACAATGCATCGTCGTCGCGACCAGGATCGGCCGACACCACTTCATCGCCTGCGCGCAACTTCATGCCGCGCACACCGGCTGCGGTGCGACCCATGGGGCGCACTTCTTTTTCGTTAAAGCGGATGACTTGTCCTGCTTGGCTTGCAATAAAGATGTCGTCGTCGCCGGAAGTTTCGATGACCCGCACGAGTTCATCGTCACCCTTCAAGTTCAATGCAATCAGACCGTCGCGGCGACTGGAGTTATATGCATCGAAGCCAGTCTTTTTGACTTGGCCACTCTTTGTCACAAAGAACAAGAAGCGTTCACCAGGGAATTCGCGTGTATCGATAATTGCCTGAATTGTTTCGCCTGCTTGTAGCGGCAACAAGTTGACAATCGGAATGCCCTTTGCAGTGCGTTCACGTTCTGGAATATCTGCCGAGCGCAATTTGTACACACGACCACGGTTAGAGAAGAACAATAGATAGGCATGTGCTGTGGTGAACAACACGCGACGCACCAGATCATCTTCTTTAAGCGTTGCACCCTTAACGCCACGTCCGCCACGTGCTTGTGCACGGAATGAACTTGCGGGAACGGCTTTCACGTATTGGGCATTTGTCATCACGATGACGAGTTCTTTGTCGTCAACAAGATCTTCCAATGCCATCTCGCCAGAATCATTAATGATCTTGCAAATACGATCTGTTGCGAAAGTCTTCTTTACGTCTGCCAACTCATCTTTGATGACTGTGCGCAGTTTGGGATCGGACGCGAGAATTGATTCGTATTCTTTAATGCGCTCTTGTACATCGCCAAGTTCTTTTTCCAAGTCGATGCGTGACAAACGTGTGAGTTGACGCAATTGCATGTCCAAAATATCTACTGCTTGACGCTCGGAGAATTCGTATGGCTTCTTCATCAATGCATCTTTTGCAGACGCTGCGTCTTCGCTTTCACGGATGAGCTTGATGATTTTGTCGATGACGTTGAGTGCCTTGATGCGGCCTTCAAGAATGTGTCCGCGATCGCGTGCTTTGTCTAAGCGGAATTGTGTGCGGCGTGTAACGACTTCGATTTGGTGACGCACATAACCGTTGAGTGCATCTGCCAAGTTGACTGTGCGGGGCACGCCATCTACAAGGGCAACCATGTTCACGGGGAAGCTTGATTGCAACGATGTGAGTTTGAACAAGTTGTTGAGAACAACGTTGGCGTTTGCATCGCGCTTCAACAACACCACAAGGCTGGTCTTGCCACCAGCAGATGCATCGTTCACGTCTGCGATACCGTCGAGGTCACCCGCATCAACAAGTTCTTGAATGCGCGCTGCAATTGAAGAACAACTTGTTTGGTACGGCAACTCGGTGATTTGAATTTCCATGCGGCCACTGCGGTTTTCTTCAATAACTGCTTTGGCACGTGTCTTAATGCTTCCGCGACCTGTGCGGTATGCATCTTGAATTCCTGCACGGCCCAAAATGAAACCACCGGTGGGGAAATCGGGGCCGAGAACAAACTTCATGAGGTCCTCGGGTGTTGCCTCGGGGTTATCAATCAGGTGCATGGTGGCATCGATAACTTCGCCCAAGTTGTGCGGCGGGATGCTGGTGGCCATACCCACTGCAATGCCTTGGCTGCCATTGACCAACAAGTTGGGGAAACGCGCAGGAAGAACTTCTGGTTGCTCCGATGTTCCGTCGTAGTTCGGAATCATGTTGACGGTGTTTTCGTCAATCCCATCCAACAAACGCATTGCTAATGAGTGCAAACGTGCTTCGGTGTACCGCGCAGCAGCAGGGCCAAAGTCTGGCGAACCATAGTTGCCGTGGAAATCGATGAGCGGGTGGCGCAGCGAAAATGGTTGAGCCATACGCACCAACGCATCGTAAATAGCGCCGTCACCATGTGGGTGATAACGCGCCATGGTGTCACCAGTAACACGCGCACACTTCACGAATGGACGATCGGGTCGGAAACCTTGTTGTTCCATGTCCCAGATGATGCGGCGGTGTACGGGCTTTAAGCCATCTCGCACGTCGGGCAACGCGCGCGACATGATGACCGACATTGAATAGTCGAGGAATGACCGCTCCATCTCATCTTGCAAAGAGACGGGTTGGATTTGATCGAACAGATTTGGGTTGTCACTCATGGGTGGATCCTGTTCGTACTAGAAGTCGAGGTTGCGCACGTCGCGTGCGTTGGTGGTGATGAATTTCTTGCGGCTGTCGACGTCGTCGCCCATTAGAACGCTGACGACTTCATCGGCAATTGCTGCTTCTTCAATGGTGACTTGCAACAATGTGCGCGTCATGGAATCCATTGTGGTGCTCTTTAACTCTTCCCAGTCCATTTCACCCAAGCCCTTGAGGCGTTGGAATTCTTTTTTATGGTTGGGCTTTTCTTTCAAGAAGGCATCTTTTGCGATGTCGTCTTTGAGATAGATCTTTTCTTTGCCTACTTCGGTGGAATACAGCGGCGGTTGTGCAATGTAGACATAACCGGCTTCCACCATGGGGCGCATCTGTCGATAGAAGAACGTGAGCAGCAACGTACGAATGTGGCTGCCGTCTACGTCGGCGTCAGCGAGTGCAATGATCTTGTGGTAGCGCGCCTTAGTGACATCGAATTCGTCGCCTACTCCGCCGCCAATGGCAGTGATGAGTGCTTGGATTTCGTTGTTCTTCAACATTTTGTCGAGACGCGCGCGCTCGACGTTCAAGATTTTCCCGCGAATAGGCAAGATTGCCTGCGTGCGTGGATCGCGTGCATCTACTGCAGTACCACCTGCAGAGTCGCCTTCCACAATGAACAATTCGCTCTCGTCGGGTTTGCCACTTGAGCAGTCCTTCAACTTGTCGGGCATGCCTGCGCCCGCCAAAGCTGTTTTACGGCGCACAGCGTTACGCGCATTTTTTGCAGCCAGTCGAGCTTGTGCAGCAGCAACTGCTTTCTTCACAACTTTGTTGGCCTCGGTGGGGTTTTCTTCAAACCATTCGGCCAAATACTTGTTGGTGCTCTTTTGTACGAATGATCGCATAGGTACGTTGCCAAGTTTTGCTTTGGTCTGACCTTCGAACTGTGGTTCGCGCAACTTCACCGCAATGATTGCAGTGATGCCTTCGCGAATATCTTCGCCCAGCAAGTTGTCGTCTTTTTCTTTCACAAGATTTTTTTCTCGTGCGTACTTGTTCATCACCGACGTGAGAGCGGTCTTGAAACCTTCAACGTGCATGCCGCCTTCGGTGGTGGAAATACCGTTGGCATAACCGTGAATACCTTCGTAGTACCCGGTGTTCCATTGAATGGCGATGTCGAGCTGCATGCCTTCGTCTTCGTCTTCATCTTCAAAAGAGGCCACTTTGTTAAACAGTGATTCTTTGGATTGATTGAGATGCTTTACAAAGTCGACAATGCCGCCTTTGTATTGGAATGTTTCGCTGCGTTCTTTACCTACGCGCTCATCTTCAAAGACAACTTCTAGGCTCTTGTTGAGAAATGCCATCGTTTGCAAACGCTCGGTGACAGTACGCGCCACAAACTCCACACCCTCGGAAGCAAAAATTGTGGGGTCTGGATAGAACGTGACGGACGTGCCGGTCTTTCGACCTTTTGCTGGTGTCTTGCCGGTTTTTGCCAACTTGGACTTCACTTTGCCGCCGTCGGTGAACTCCATGGTGTAGCGATCTCCGGCGCGATCAATTTCCACGATCACCTTGGTGGATAACGCGTTGACAACGCTGACGCCCACACCGTGGAGACCGCCAGACACTTTGTAGCCCTCGCCACCAAACTTGCCACCTGCGTGCAACACGGTGAGAACTACTTCGGCTGCGCTTTTGCCTTTATGGGGTCCAGATGGGTACGGATCAACGGGAATTCCGCGACCGTTGTCGTCTACGCGGCATCCGCCGTCGGCCAGCAATGTGATGCCGACGCGATCACAAAATCCTGCCATCGCTTCGTCGATGGAGTTGTCGACGACTTCCCAAATGAGGTGGTGAAGACCAGCCAAACCAGTTGACCCGATGTACATGCCGGGTCGTTTACGAACGGGGTCGAGACCTTCGAGAACCTGAATATCTTTCGCACCGTAATCGGCGGATGGATTCTTCGCCGGAGCTTTTTTAGATGTTGCCATGGCTCAACCATCCTACCAATGTGAGTGTGTGGACATAGGGAACTTCGTAAGTGTTCTCAACGGGTGCGTCGTACTTTGATGTGCAATGTGTCAACTTCGTCACCGACATGTTCTTTCAATGTGGATAAAAGTTGCGATTCGAGGAACTTCAATTGTGTCGCCCATGCGGGGTCATCTACTTCAACAGTCAAAGTTCTTTTTTCTAGCCGTTGAGGTGTGACGTGATCGGCGATGCCGTCACCCACAATCTGTCGCCAACTTGAAAACAGACTCAGCGCGCTTGCCTCATCGGACATTTTCATGCGTCGCAACACCTTGCCCAACACATCATTGAGGGGTCGTGGTGGTTTGCCTGGCGGAATGTCGTCTTCTTCAGTCATTGTCGGCCACCACTGTGCCATGGGCGATATGGATGATGGTGTCGGGGTGGGCTGCTGGCGGTAAGGGTTGCGCGGTGGTGATCAACACTTGCCCCTGTGGCATATGGCGCAAAAGTGCCTCGCAGCGCTGGGGGTCAAGCTCGCTCAACACATCGTCGAGGATGAGGAGTGGCGCTGTGCCCACAACATCGGTCACTAAACGGTGAATACCCAGCCGCAGGGCCAGGGCCAAGGTGCGACACTCCCCTTGTGAGGCATGGGATTTTGCCGACATTCCTTTGACGTGAAGCACTAAATCATCACGGTGGGGTCCCACGCTGGTGACCCCACGACGCACATCTTCGGTGCGAGATTCCGCCAATGCTGATGCCAAACCAGTGCGACGCCATTCGGGTTCGTACACCACGTCTATGGCGGTGGGTTCCCCGGCGAGTGACTCGTAGGCCTCACGCACATATGGACTGAGGCGGGCGATGAGTTTGGCACGGGCTTCTCCAAGTTGAGCACCTTTGAGTGCAAATTGGCTATCCCAGACATCGAGGGTCGTTTCAATCTCTGGAGTGAGCCGACCCATGGATTGCTTCAACAGCGAGTTTCTTTGGCGGATGATGCGATCCACTTCGCGGCACAACGCATCGTTGCGAGGAGCAAGAGCGGTGAGTGCATCGTCCATCATGTCGCGACGCACGGCGGGGCCTTCATACACAAGTTGTAAATCGGTAGGTGCAAACACTGTGCAGCGCACAACACCCAACAAGTCATGTACTCGCGCTAAGCGTTGCTTGTTGACGAGTACACGATTACGCCCTGCACGATTAATTTCTGCTTCCACCAAAATTTCGCGCCCGTCATCATGTGTGATGAGCGCGCGCACATATGCGGTGTCACAACCTTCACGCACCAGTGCATCATTTTGTACTCCACGAAAACTACGCAACGTAGAGAGATAGCTCATTGCTTCTACAAGACTTGTTTTACCTTGCGCGTTTTTTCCTACAACAGCGGTGACGCCTTCATGCAATTCAATAACGCCGTGTTCATACACACGAAAGTTGGTGAGCTCTATACGGCGGATCACGTCAGAGACGTTGTGGCATCAACAAGTACAGATACCCGTCGTTTCCGACAGGTTGAATGATTGCGGGCTTGTTGGGAACACTTGTAGAAATTGTGATTTCTTCAGAGCCGCATGCATCAACACCGTTAGCCAGGTATTCAGAGTTAAACGCAACGGTGATGTCTTCTCCGGTGAATCGCGCATCAAGATCTTCCACACTGGTTGAACCATCGGTAAGAGTCACGGTTAAACGCATTCCTTCTTCGGACATACGAATACGCACCGGTGTTGTGTCTGATGCAAGAACACGTGTGCGGCGCAAAGCGTCCAACAATTCCTCGCGGTTTACAGTGGCAAGGTTGCTGTTATTTTTCGGAATGATTGTTTGATACGGCGGGTATTCCGCATTGATCAAACGCGTCGACAAACTCATGGTGGGCGACTGGAATGTTGCGTCAACTTCGTTGAAACGAATTGTGATGTCGTCTGCGATGTCGAGCAAGCGTTGCAGTTCATTGAGTGCGCGCGCAGGAATTAAAAACGAATCGCTCGACAATCCACTAGTGCCTTCAAGGTCTCGCATTGCTAAGCGATAGCCGTCTGTGGCAACAAGACGAATTCCTTTGTCTGTTGATGTCATCAACACTGCAGACAAGTGATGCTTTTGTGGATCTGTACTTGCTGCTTGCACAACTTGTGCGAGCGCGGATTTAAATTCCGCAGAGGCAATTGTGAATGGTTCACCGGTTGACGTTGCGGTGCGAGGAAATTCAACAGCGTTCAAAGTAGGCACAGTGAATTGTGAACGCTGCGCAGAAATTGTTGCGTTGTCACCAGCAAACTCGACTGTTACTTTTCCGCTTGGCATCACTCGCACGATGTCGTTCAACATGCGCGCGCTCACGAGTCCTTGCCCGTCGGTATCGCCGCCCACAGAAAGTGTGAATTGCAAAGCAATGTCTTGATCTGTGCTTGAAGCAACCAATGTGTCGCCAGTGAGAGTCATCTTCACACCAGCAAGTGCAGGAGTGCCCGCGTTACGTGACGATGCAACTCGAGCTAATGCGCCAAGAGCCTCGGCAAGAATTCCTTGTTCGCTTTTGAACTTCATGCTGCGTCCTTCAGTGTTCTGGGCTCAGTGTAAATGCTTGCGATTAACGAAGCCGCGAAGTGATGTATATAGATAATGGTTGTAATAAGGGCTGTGGATTGTGGATGAACTACATCTGAGCCGTGTGGTTGCTGAAAAGACCATGTGCACGGCGAGGTGGGTGTATGCACATCTTTCAACGGTGCAACTTGAACAGGTGTGGATGACATGGGTTTTATACCCTGTTCCCCACAAGTGCCCCACACCGATGTCCCCATGTAATTCACAGCCAAAATCTCTGATTTTCTACGAGTTTTTGATGCGGCCGATGATGTCGGTCACTTGGTCGAAGGTGGCTTTGTCTTCTCGCATGAGTCGCTGGGTCTTTTCAACGGCGTGAATCACGGTGGTGTGATCGCGGCCACCAAAGAGACGGGCGATGGCGGGATAACTCAACTCGGTCATATCTCGGAAGACGTACATGGCGATCTGGCGGGCAGAGACCAAAGGCCGTTGGCGAGACTTGCCCTTCAAGGCTTCCACCGTGAAGTTCACATATCCAGCAATTTCGGCAAGCATTTCTTCATCTGTGCGGTGCTTGGGGGCAGTCGCGGTGAGAAGGTCAGCCAATTGTTGCTCCGCCATGGTGATGGAGGGTGCTTCTCGGGTGAGGTTGGCATAAGCCGTTACTCGGATGAGGGCACCTTCTAATTCACGGATGTTGGAGGTGATATTGGTGGCAATGAACTCCAAAACGTCGTCCGGCAAGGGGGTGTTGTCCCGCTCGGCCTTATTTCGCAAGATGGCGAGGCGGGTTTCCATATCTGGGGGCTGAATATCTGTAATGAGGCCCCAGCGGAATCGGCCACGGAGTCGATCTTCGAGGGTTGGGATGGCATCTGGCATCCGGTCCGACGAGATGACGATCTGTTTGTTGGCTCCGTGGAGGGAGTTGAAGGTGTGGAAAAACTCCTCTTGAAGACCCTCTTTGCCCTCCATGAATTGGATGTCGTCAATGAGCAAAACATCCACGTCTCGGTAACGGCGCTTGAAGGCTGCGGTGGTGTTTGTACGAATCGCGTCGACGTATTCGTTCAAGAAAGTTTCAGTGGAGACGTAACGCACTTCGTAGTGCGCGTAGTGAGCATGCACGTACCAACCAATTGCTTGCAAGAGGTGTGTCTTGCCAAGTCCGGCTGAACCGTAAATGAACAACGGGTTGTAAGAACGCGCAGGAGTTTCAGCAACACGCAATGCAGCAGCAAGTGCAAACTGGTTAGAGGCGCCCTTCACGAAGTTTTCGAAGGTGTAACGAGGATTGAGGCCAATCACGTTTCCCTTGCCGTTATTGGGTTGTGCGGCTTTTTGAGGTGCAGTTTCGAGGTCAAGATCGTCGATGTCTTCAACGATTGTGTCGTCAGCTAAGGCCACATCGCTGATGTCGATAATTAACTCGCGATCGCTCTCGCCGATCTCATCGAGGGCATCGATGACCAGTGGTCGGTAACGAGTGACGATGCGGTCACGCACATGTGCGTTAGGAACTTGCAATCGCAAAGAATCATTTTCACTTGTCACAGCTACAACGTCATTGAAAGTGGAGTACCAGACTCCCTCTGACACTTGTGCTTTGAGAAGTTGCGCCGTGGCATTCCACACTGCTTCATGGTTGCTCATCTTGTGCCTCCTCAGATGTCGTCCACAACACAATCCACAGGGTGTGGATATGTGTGCCGGGGTAATTGCCCGGATAGACGAAGGTAGCAGTACCTGTGGATTGTGCAAATTTGAGCGTCTCAGGTGCCCTACGTTGCATTTCGTGGGGTGGAGCCCGTTAGCCTTGCGGAAGGTTTTCGTCTCGTGACGCTGGCACAGGAAGACCCCCATAGACCGCGCGCTCCCTTGTGGAGCTTGTCCCATAGGAGGCGCCATGAAGCGCACCTTTCAACCCAACAACCGACGCAAAGCACGTAAGCATGGCTTCCGCGCGCGCATGAGTACTCGAGCTGGCCGTGCCATCTTGAAGTCGCGTCGGGACAAGGGTCGTCACCGCCTCAGCGCTTGATCGGTCGAATCCAGAACCGAGCAGCCTTCCTTCGGCTTCGCCAGGAGGGAATCCATGTTCGTTCCGGGCCCCTGTCGTGCACCATGTTCGTTGACGCTTCTCTTTCTTCTCCCCAGGTGGGTTATGCCCTGGGTCGCCCCTTTGGGTCTGCCGTGCGCCGAAACAGACTGCGCCGCCAACTTCGTGAAATAGTGAAAACTCGCGAATCCGCGATGGTTCCTGGTGTGTACGTATTTGGAGCGTCTCGCCGTGCCGATGGCAGCGAGTTCTCTGAATTGGCCAAGCACCTCGATCGACTGTTGGCTAAGGCCGCAGAAAAGGTGGGGTCATGAGTGTCGTCCAGGATCACGTGTGTTCTGAGACCACTCCGCAAGGGTCCCGCATTCACAGAGGGTTGCTTCGTGCAATTCACTGGTACCAAGTAGCCCGCGAGGGTCGCCCATCACCATGTCGCTTTTGGCCCACCTGTTCGGAATATGCCCTGGAGGCCATTTCTGTTCATGGTTCTGGTCGAGGTACGTGGCTTACTATCCGTCGGTTATCCCGGTGTCGCCCTTTTGGGCCCTCTGGTGTTGACCCTGTCCCCGCCCCTAAAGGGCATGCCTAAGGAAGGCTTTCATGTTTGACGTATTTTTCCAATCAGCTGCGTGGCTCATTGACACTTTCTATGACTGGGTAGGCGAATACACCATCGCCATCGCCATGGTCTCGGTGGCAATCATGTTGTTGATTACCCCATTGACCCTCAAGAGCACCAAGGGCATGTTGGAGATGCAACGCCTTCAGCCTGAGATGAAGCGCCTGCAGAACGAATATCGCGGCGATCGCCAACAGCTGAACCAAGAAATGATGAAGCTGTACCAGGAGCACAAGGTGAACCCCCTGGCCTCCTGCTTGCCATTGCTGGCTCAGATGCCGGTGTTCATCATCATGTTCCAGGTTCTTAGCGGCCTTACCCGCAAAGGTGCTGACGGCACTTTCGACCCCAAGTACATCCCTGAAGACACCGCGCTGTTTCAGTCGCTGGACAAAGCAACTGAAATGTTGTCCTTTGGCCTGAACCTGGCAGTCACGCCAGCTGAAGCCATGGGTGATGATTTCGTCAAAGGTCTCCCCTACGCATTGCTGATTGTGGCCCTCGGCGGGCTCTTCTTCGTGCAGCAGCGCATGGTGGCAAGCCGCGCGGTGAGCCCGACCATGTCGCCCATGCAGGCCAAGATCATGCAGTACCTGCCGGTGGCCTTTGCTGTGTTTCAGGTGTTTTTGCCCACCAGCCTTGTGGCGTACTACATGGTGCAAGCCATTTTCCGCATTGTGCAGCAGGGTTACATCACCCGTCGCTTCTATGGCGAGAACGGCCTGGGCCGCGCAGCACAAGAAGCAAGTGCCAAAGCCCGAGAGATCGGCAAAGACGATTCTGCTAAACCCAGCAAGCAGAAGAATGAACAAAAGCAAGCACCTACTGCCATTCAGAGCAAGCGTGTGACGCCAGGAAAAAATCGCCCCACCCCAAGTGGACGACCCGCTCGCCCGGTTCCCCCGAGTAAGCGCAACAAATAAACCGCGACTGTATTGAACAGACAGAACAGTCATCACAGAAAAAGAGGATCCCATGCAGTGGGTTGAAACAACAGGGGACACCCTGGAAGAAGCAAAAGAAGCAGCACTTGACCAGTTGGGTGTTGCCGAAGACGACGCAGAGTTCGAAGTCATTGATGAGCCAAAGCAAGGCCTCTTTGGACGTACTCGCGGCGAAGCACGCGTGCGCGCACGTGTGAAGCCAACGAGCCCACGCGGCAAGGCAGCCGAGCGTCGTCCCCGCAAGGAAAAGACCGGCGAGCGCCGTGAGCAAAAGCCACGCACAGAAGGTCGCCAACGCAACAATGACCGCCCTGCTCGCGAGCCACGCGAACCGCGCGAACCACGTGAAAAGGTAGAAGTTGACCCAGCATTGGTGGGCCAAGCAGCCAGCGAGTTCTTGTCCGGATTGGCCACAGCTTTCGGTGCTCAAAGCACCGTGTCGGTGAATCGGGAAGAAGACGACATCGAAGTACGCCTCGAAGGCAACGATCTTGGACTCATGGTGGGCCCAGGTGGAGCAACACTGTTGGCGATTCAAGATCTCACTCGCGTGGCAAGCCAACGTCGCCTCGGCGACCAGGACACTCGCTTGCGTATTGATATTGCTGGCTACCGCGAGCGCCGCAAGGAAGCCTTGAGTCGCTTTGCGCAAAAGGTTGCCGCAGAAGTGAAAGAGACAGGATCATCTCGCATGCTCGAGCCCATGTCATCTGCTGATCGCAAGATTGTGCATGACACCTTGGCCGAGTTCGAAGGAGTCACTACACGCTCCGAGGGCGATGACCCTCGCCGCCGCGTGGTGGTTGAACCCGCATAGTTCACGCAGTTTCTGAAGATCTGGCCCGCCGAAAGGCGGGCCTTTTCTTTTGCCCCACTACAGTCGTGATGTGAACCCGCGCCGAAGTGTTGCCGATGTATTGATGACGGCACAACGTGTGGGCACCTTGGGTGACCGCCCTATTGACGAAGTGATTGCACATGCGCTGCAGTTCGTGGACGCACTGGATGCTGGGGCCCGCCGGGTGATTGACCTGGGCACGGGTGCTGGAGTTCCCGGATTAGTGATCGCCGAGGCACGACCAGAGACGACCCTGACGCTGGTGGATAGGCGCCAAACCCGAATGGATGCATTGCAAATGGCGGTTGCTGGGTTGGGCTGGACGGATCGCATTGAGGTCTTGACCGCCGAGGTGGAGACCGTAGGTAGCGATGCCGAGCACGCGGGAACATATGACGCAGTGGTGTGCCGAGGGTTCGCCAACCCGGAGATCACCGCGACCCTGGCGCGACCCTTCCTAAAAAACGGAGGAAGCCTGATCGTGTCTGAGCCACCCACTTTTGACCCTTCCAGATGGCCTGCCGAGCTGTGTGAAAGGGCCCATTTTGACACCCCAGTTTTCCTTCCTGGAGTGGTAGTTCTTCGGGCAATCCCTTAGAAAATAAGGGCCTGGGAATGTTTCACGTGAAACAATCCCCGCGTGTAAATCTTCCAAATGTTTCACGTGAAACATTTGTGGGGAGCCCCGGCGGTGTGTTCAAAGGAGCAATGTTTCACGTGAAACATTGAGCGCTATCCACCAGTTGTCCACAGGCTGCCCCTACACTGAAGACACCAACCACGACTCACACGAGCAGGAGCGAAAATCACATGAGCGCATCTGACACGGTCGTTTTAGCCATCTCGCTTCAAAAGGGTGGCGTAGGAAAGACGACAACGGCTATCAACCTGGGCGCCGCCCTCGCGGAACTTGGCTTTCGCACACTGATTATTGACCTAGACCCACAAGGCAATGCTTCGTCTGGCCTAGGTGTAGATATTCCCGAGGACGCACCCACCATTGCCGAGGTACTGCGTCGCGAGGAGACTTTGGAAGCCATTGTGGAGCCCACTGCAGAAAAGAATCTGTTTGTGGCTCCCGCACCAAAGCGCCAGCAATTGGCCGAGGTGGAAGCTCAACTTGTTGCAGAAATGTTCCCCCAGCCTCGTTTAAAAGACGCAATTGACGCATGTCGTGAAGACTGGGACTACATCTTGATGGATTGCCCCCCAACATTGGGCCGTCTCACGGTGAATGCTTTTATGGCAGCCGATGCAATCTTGGCACCGGTGCAATGCCAGTACTTCGCACTTGAAGGCCTGCGCGATCTCAGTGATGTGGTGCGTCAAGTGCGTTCCGCTCTCAACCCAGATCTTGAAATAGCCCACTATTTGTTGACGATGTCGGAGGCAGCAAAGAGACTGTCGCAAGAGGTGGAATCTGAATTGCGCAATGCCTTTGGCGACAAAGTGTTCAAAAGTGTGATTCCCTACAACGTGAAATTGGCCGAAGCGCCTTCTATGGAGATGTCTGTGTTGAAGCACGCATCTACATCTAAGGGGGCAAAGGCTTATCGCGCAGTCGCAAAGGAGTTGAGTCATGGCCGAACGCCGAAAGCTAGGTAAGGGTCTTTCCACCCTTATTCCCACCGAGCGCGTCGAGAGCTCCCCGGCGCCAGCTTCGGGCCCAGCGCCCGCAGCCCCAGCTGCCGATCTTCCCGCATCTGCTTTGCGTGATGTGCCCACGGGCTCGATTGAGCCGAACCCCAATCAGCCTCGGGTGCATTTCGATGAAGAGTCATTGAAAGATTTGGCTAACTCCATTAAGGAAATCGGCATCTTGCAACCGCTGTTGGTGCGCGAAGTAGGACCAGGGAAGTACCAACTCATTGCAGGTGAGCGCCGTTGGCGTGCAGCCCAGAAAGCCAAATTGGCTGAAGTACCTGTGGTGGTGCGCGAAATTGATCAACTCGGTTCCGTAGAACAAGCCCTTGTAGAAAATCTCCATCGCCAAGATCTCACACCACTCGAAGAAGCATCGGCCTACCAACAACTGGCAGATGACTTTTCTTTTACCCATGAACAAGTGGCTAAGCGAGTCGGCAAGAGTCGCGCCGCAGTCACCAATGCACTGCGATTGTTAACCCTGCCCGCCGCAATCCAGGGATACCTGGCCGATGGACGTCTTTCGGCAAGCCACGCACGTGCACTTTTGGGGTGCGATACACCTAAAGAGATGGAAACTCTGGCAGCGCTCGCCGTCAAAGAGAGCTGGTCTGTGCGCCAAACCGAAGAAGCAGTACGTGATGGAGTGCCTGGCGCGCCAGCAACTCAGCCCAAATCTGCTCCCTCGAGTCCCAGCTTGAAACCAGCAGGACTTTTGGAACTAGAGAGTCTGCTTGCCGAGTATCTGGACACCAAAGTGGGTGTTTCCATGGCCGGTAAGCGCGGACGAATCTCCATTGAGTTTGCCGACCTGCTCGATCTTGAGCGGATCTATCGCCGTATGGCCGAAAAGTAATTTTTTGGTGTCTTTAGGCCGTTGAATTTCAACGGTGTAATTTTTTCCACAGGATTCAACCACAACTGAAGGTTGAGGGTGAAAAATATCCACATCTGTGGATGACCTGTGGATAACTAGGCCTCGCGACTGGGGTCTTGTCGCCAGAGCTCGAGTGCTTCATTGATGGCGATCGAAAGCGCATTGGTTTTCAGCGACACCACATCACTGGGCCCAAGCGAACACAACACTGCATGCATGCGTGTTTCGCGAAGCACCGGGTGTCGTACACCTTGCACATGCACAGACAACTCTGGAACACGGACACGTAGTGCTGATGCAATGTGATGTGCCAAGTTGCGTCCACCCACACTTGTGAAGGTGGGCACTTCATAAAAATAAATTGTGCAACTGGCCGCATCTGCATCTTCAATGCCGACGTATACATCTGCCGAAAAACGATTAGCTGTCATTGCTTGTGTGGATGCATCTGACTCGACTGTGGTGGTGAGTGGATGTCTTTCACGTACGCGGCGCGCAAGTGCGTGAGCTAATGCTGCAGCACCTGGAAAAAATCCCACCACAATGCGCGCAGCACGCGCATCATTGTGTTCTGCAAGGTCAATAGATTCACGCACTAACGCAACACCAGGGCCTTCACCTGTTTGTGAACTCATGCGTTTGATGTGCTGCACAAGTTCTGGTGTGCAAATGCCGTTTGCATCCACACCAATGTTGGTTTGAAAATCTGAAATGGCATCCACTGTCAACGGACCAAAAATGCCATCTACACGGCCACAATTGAAGCCCAAACGGTTTAACAGCGTTTGTAATTCGGCAATATCGTCACCGCGAATATTGGGCGTACGCAGGAATAGTAAACGCTCACCCAATATCCAAGATGCTTCAATAAGCGCTGACCACGTGAGATCATCGCACTCGCCTGTGGCGCGCAGACCATAGGAATCTTGAAACGCGATAACAGCAGCATGTGTGCGTGCACAAAACGTTGCATCTTCTGCAGCACCTGGAGCAAGGAAACCCGCAGCAGACAATTTGCGCTGCAGTTCATGTACCGCGGGACCGCGGTGCCCTGGACCTATGAGGAAGCGGGAAGAAATGGTGTGAGCTCCTGAACCATGCGACCTTTAGGCATCGCGCCAACAATGCGAGTCTTGACGTCGCCTTTGTCGAAAAGAATCATGGTGGGAATGCTCATCACATTGAAACGACCGGCGATGTCGCCGTAGTCATCAACATTGAGTTTGGCAATGGTGATTTGTGAAGGCATCTCGGTTGCGATTTGCTCCAAGATGGGAGCGATCTGCTTACAAGGGCCACACCATTCCGCCCAAAAGTCCACCAAGATGGGAGTGGAAGATGAGTTGACGGTTTCGTCAAATGTCGAACTTGTGAGAGTGATGATTCCTGCAGCCATTGCGGATCCTTTCGTCGGACTTCACTTTACTGCGGCAGTCCTCAAGATTGTGGTGGTCGCCATGCCCCAAGGGACTCAATCACGTCAATGCGTGGCCCACCAATGAGATCGACGCAATCGGGGACTGCTGGCATCACAGCATCGAGACATTCTGCGATTGCTTTTGGGCTTCCTGGCAAGTTGATAATCAAGCTGGAACCGCGGATGCCTGCAAGTTGACGACTCAAAATGGCCGTGGGGATCACCGCATGCGAGATACGTCGCATGAGCTCACCAAATCCAGGAATGATGCGTGAACAAATGGCTTCGGTGGCCTCGGGGGTGACATCACGAGGTGCGGGGCCAGTGCCACCAGTGGTGAGAATAAGACAACATTGGTGCTCATCTGCCAACTCCACCAAAGTAGATGAAATGAGTTCGGCCTCATCGGGAATGAGGCGCGCCACTATTTCATGTGGGGTAGTGAGGGTGCGCGCAAGGTATTCCACCATTGCGGGAGTTCCTCGATCGGCGTATTCGCCCGTTGATGCGCGATCGGAAACTGCGACCAGACCAATACGCACCACCATGGTGTTTAGTGTTGCGACTCGAGCCAACGCTCGGTGTCGATAGCTGCCATACAGCCCGACCCCGCCGCAGTGATTGCTTGGCGATAGGTGTGATCTTGTACGTCACCACAAGCAAAGATGCCCGGAACGTTGGTGTAGGTGGAACCTTCGCGCGTGAGCAAGTATCCGCTGTCGGCCATTTCCAACACATTGGTGAACAGCCCAGTGTTGGGCTTGTGACCAATTGCAATAAACAAACCTGTCACGCTCAGCGGACGCGATTCGTTGGTGACGGTATCTGTGATGGTGACACCACTTAATGCCTGATCACCGTGAATTTCGCTGACGCGAGAGTTCCACAAGATTTCAATCTTCGGATTATCCAATGCGCGTTGCTGCATGATGCGCGAGGCACGCAAAGTGTCGCGACGCACAACGAGATACACCTTGCTGGCAAATTTCGTCAGGAAGCTGGCTTCTTCAATAGCTGAGTCTCCGCCACCTACAACGGCAATTTCTTGACCACGGAAAAAGAAACCGTCACATGTTGCACACGTAGACACGCCATGACCAATGAGTTCATTTTCACGAGGGAGATCAAGCATTAATGATTGTGCGCCAGTTGCCACAATGATGGAGTCCGCGGTGTATTCGGTGTCACGAATCCACACTTTGAAGGGACGCGAAGAGAAATCCACTTTGGTGACTTTCTCGGTGACAAGTTCTGCGCCAAATCGTTCTGCTTGTGCACGAAAATTACCCATTAACTCTGGGCCCATGATTCCTTCGGGGAATCCGGGGAAGTTTTCTACTTCTGTCGTCAACATCAATTGACCGCCAGGTTGATCAGATGTACTGCTGGGTTCACCTTCGATAACAAGTGGCGCAAGCGATGCACGAGCTGTGTAAATAGCGGCAGTGAGGCCAGCTGGGCCAGAACCAATGATGATTACTTTGCGTGCGTTCGACATGAATTAACTCTCTTGTTCAGGTGTGTAACGGCGGCGCATCAACACGATGCCGATGACGAGGAAAATTGCGCTCAAAACAAAATAGGACACCCAGACCGAGACCTCATGTTCGAAGACAGCATCGAGTGCTGACTGCAAGCCACGAGACAGTCCAATGAGTACCAACACGAGCGCAACGGCGATTCCGAATCCCGCAAGAAGTCCAAACACGATGCCACGCGCCACAAGGATGAGAGGCTGGGTGGTGTATTTGCGAATTGATCCCACAATTCGATCGATGAAATCGACCGCTCTGGTTGCCCACTCGGGATCATTGAGGGGATTGGAGGCCATAGGTGTCAGCCTAACGGCGCAACTGTTGACCAAACGGGCTAGTCAGCTTGTGGTGTGAAGTGGGTGATGTATGTACAACTGCGAGTTTCGAGGATGATTGTCTCGCCATTGGCATTCACGATGGCAAATTCCACGTCGTTGACTTCGTAGGTGTGCACAAGTTCGGCATCACCATCGAATTGGTCCGTGCAGGTAGGTAGGGCAGTTTTGACAATGGTTGTGCTGGGCGCACTCACCACCGGAACCTCGGGATTGGAGGCTGAAGAACGGCCCACAACAAAACTTCCCGTCACCACTGCGACAACTGCTGCGGCCACCGCAATGACACGACCATAGGAACGCTGGCCAGACGGCGATGTGAAGATAAATGTAGACGTGGCGGCTTGTTCAATTGCCGTTGCAATGTGGGCCTCGCGCATGGCTGCATCTGCGGGTGGTACTGCACGCAATGCATCGGCAATGCGGGGGTCAAGATCATCGTTATTCATGGGCGACCATCCTTAGGTGCAAGTGCGTCATCGGCACTGTTGTGACGTGTGGGTTCGGTGAGTTGGTTCCCGACAATTTCGGATAATTGTGCTCGTCCTCTGGCAAGACGAGAGCGCACGGTGCCTACGGGAATATCCAAAATGCTGGCAATCTCTTCATAATCGAGGTCGGCAATGTGGCGCAGCACAAGAACAACTCGTTGTTCGGTGCCTACAAGACCAAGTGCCTCGGTGATTAACAGGGAAGTGTCGATCTCGCCCGTGGCATCAGGCTGAGTGCGCTCCATTGCGGAATCTTGCGTAGGAATGGGGCGCCGACTAATCCGACGTAACTCATCAAGTGCTGCATTGGTGGCAATGCGATAGATCCAGGTGCTCAATGACGAGCGGCGATCGAAAGAGGGAAGCGCGCGGGCAACAGAGATAAGGGCCATTTGAGTGGCATCTTCGGCGTCGGCGGTATTCATCACAATGCGATGACATACAGAGCGAATGGCATCGTAATGATGACGCAATACCGCGTCTAGGGCACCGGAATCACCTTTTTGTGCGCGGGCGAGGACGAGATCGTCAACGCTCACTTTGCAGAGGTAAAGGAGAGATCTGAGATGCGACCCTTGTAGGGGTTGGCATTGCTACATGAATTGCTGCGCCCCATTTCGCGCAGGAGCAACAAGACGTGACGTGCAGGTGCATTGACCTCAAAGGTGGCTGTGCCGGGGTCTTTGCTATAGGCAGTACCCACTCGTAGGCCCCACTCATCAACTGAAGCTGGCGCAGTCTCGGCAGTAGAGACAAACACATCAGCGCTGTACGGGCCATTTGCGAAGTTGGCTACCAGGTCACCAAGACCGACACCTGACAATGTGGCAACCACTCCTACTCCCACCTTCGAGCCAAAAAATTGATTCCCGTAACACACGGTGGTCCATTCTGATGCTGGATTGTTATCGAGCAATGCAGGCAGCATGTCTTCGTTTTCTGCTTTGTCGTCACCGTCGGGGTCAAAACTTTTGACACCTACCAAATTCACCGCAGTGATTTCAACGTTGTCAACAATTGTGGGCAACGCATCGGAACTTGTGTTTTGCAAACCACGCCACAACATGAATGCCATCACTAAGGCTGCCGAAAGTAATAATGCAATAGGTACGTAACTTCGTTTGGTAGATGTGCGTCGGCGCGTTGGCAATGCTTCTTTCGTGCGTGCGTTGCCGCGCGGGGTTGCATCTTTTACTGTGCGTTCAGGACGAGGCGCGCGAGGTGTGCGTGGCGGAGTGTCATCACGAGGAACAGCATTCAAATTTCGCTGCGATACATTTCCCATTAAGGGATCTAAAGGAGCAGAACGTTGACGTGGAGCGACGGTGCCATCAGGGTGAAGTCCTCCTGCTGGAGTGTCAGCATCATGCAAGTTACGCATAGCTTCATCCAGTGCAGCGACAACTTCGTTGCAGTCCTCGTAGCGAGTCTCAGGCTTGCGTCGCAACATTTTGTGAATCACACTGATCACGGTGGACGGAACATCTGTGCGAATACCACCAAGCGGAGTGGGGTCACGTTCTAATCGTGCAACGGCTGTTGCTTGATCATTTTCCCCTTTAAATGGTGCTTTTCCGGCCAAACATTCATACAACACAAGACCTAATGAATACATATCTGCGCGTCCATCAAGATGACGGCCCTGCACTTGTTCGGGAGAAAGATATTTCACTGTGCCCATCATGATGTCCACGCGGGTGAGGTCTGTGCCGTCGTCCTCTGAACTCTTCAGGGGTTTTGCAATACCAAAATCAGTGAGAAGAATTTCACCTTTTGGAGTGATCAAAATATTTGCCGGCTTGATGTCGCGGTGAACAATGTTTTCTGAATGTGCTTTTGCCAATGCTGCAGCAATTGATTTTCCAATGTGCACGGTGAGATACACACCAAGTTGACCTGGCGCTGTTCCATCACCGGCTTCATCTAGAACATCGCGAAGAGATTTTCCATGTATGAGGCGCATGACGAGCGCGACTTGTCCGTCGGCTTCTTCCACACAGTCATAGACCGGAACAATGTTGGGATGTGTGAGTCGAGCAAGTGAACGCGCTTCACGACGAAAACGTTCTACAACTGTTTTGTCATCTGCAACAGTTGCGCGCAACAACTTCACTGCAACTTCACGACGCAACTGCATATCTGTTGCACGCCATACGTCGGCCATACCACCTGATGCAATGGGACCATCGAGGCGATATCTACCGCCAATGAGGTCGTGGGTGGAACGTGAAGCAGCCATTACTGGATGTTTACGCTAGTTGTGGATAACCCCTCAATGGGGCGATACCCCTTAAGACTTCGTGCGAAACGCGACGCCGATGGTTCCTTCACCAGCGTGTGTTCCGATGACAGCACCGATGTCGCTGATTAAGACTTCACCTGAATAGATGCTCTTCACTGAAGCGACGAACGCATCGATGTCGGAGCATTGTGCATGCAAAACACTCATTCGTTCGATCTGGCCGTCATGTTGTTTCACGATGTCTGCCAAGAACCCAAGTGCCTTAGAGCGTGTGCGCTGTTTGCCGGCCTCTTCAACAACGCCATTTTTAATTGCGATGAGAGGCTTGATGGATAACGCAGTGGCCAACATGGCTTTGGCGCCACCAATGCGGCCACCTTTTTTGAGGTTGTCCAAGGTGTCAAGTGCTGCATAGACGTGCGTGCGAGGAATTAATTGCCCAGCCAGAGCCACGATTTCTTCAACACTGGCCCCTGTTTTGGCTTTTTCTGCACAATCCAAGACGGTGAGGCCAAGGCCCATCGAAGCACTGCGGCCGTCAATGATGCGTACATCAATGCTGCCCGCTACTCCCTTGGCGGCAAGCTCTGCACTTTGCATGGTTGCGGAAAGATCTGATGACAACGAGATCACAACAACTGATGTTGCGCCGGCTGCAGCAAGATCTTTGTAAGCCTGTTCAAAAGCACCAGGAGGCGGGGCGGCAGTTTCTGGCAACACCGGTGAGGCGGCGCATTTTTCCCAGAACTCACTTGCAGTAATGGTGGTGCGGTCGATGTATTCGGTGTCGCCAAAGCGAACACTGAGAGGAACAATGGTGATTCCTAATTGGTCAGCGAGTTGCTGAGGAAGATCACAAGAGGAGTCGGTAACAATTCGTACAGTCATTAAGAAGAAACCGTAGTCGCCCGCGCGGCCTCAATCTTGCCCCTGCGCCAATGTGACCACCACCAAGCACCCAGCACCAGCAATAAAGAGATGCTCACGAGTTGTCCATAGCCCGCGAGCGCATTCACGCGGGCAGTGATGGTGGTACGTGCAACCACATCAACGTTGCCCGAAGGGGTGGTCACAGTCATAGAAATAGGGAATCGTCCATTAGAGAGGGCTTGGGCGGGCACTTCAATCTCTGTGGTGCTCTCAGGGTTCAGTTCCACAAGGCGATCTGGGGTGTCGAGCTCCAATTTGGCGCTAGTGAGCTGCAAGCGGATGGTTAATGAGGTGGCCGAATTGTTGCGTACCTGAAGGCGGATGATGCTGTCTCGTCCTGACAAGGTGATGGTTCCAGGAGTATTGATGGTGACCGCTTGGCGTGTTGCAAGCAGCAAGGCCGACAATCCATCTAGGTATCGCTGCGCGGATCCAGCCCGGGACGATTCGCCCATTGACAGCAAGTGAGCCCAAAGATCTCGCCGCACATCAGCGTCCCCAATCATCGATGCAGTGGCATCCAAATCTCTGCGAGCGGCAGATATTTGTTGTGCACGATCTTGAGAATTTGTTGGCGGAGTTGAAGAAAATGTGGTGATAGGTGTTTGAGCTGTGACGACATAAGGAGCCGCCATATCAACAACCGATAATCCGTTTGCGCCCACAATGGCTCTCGCGGTGAGCGAGAGCGCGTTGTTGGCAACAAGTTCACCCGTTTGTGAAGACACCACAATGCGCAACTCATCACTTGATTGACCTGACGCACGTAAGTCATCTGCAATGAGAGCAGCTTCTGCGGCACCGCGGTACGCAGAAAGTATTGGAGAAGTTTTTGCTGAAGAACTTGACAACGCAGTGGCGATGTCAGAGTCAACTTTCACAATGGACATGTAATCGCTAGGACGACCCTCGGGACGGGTCATCACTGCTGGTGAACCTGCTGCAGATGTATTTCTCTGAGCATTCGGCATCATCAGCAATGACACGATGCCGGCCTTGCGCAAAAGTTGTGCACCGGCCGCGGTGACTGGTGCATCTGCAATCCAAGAACTGCGCTGGATGACTACATCGGGAAGGTAGCGATTCAATGTGGATTCGCCCAGACGTAACTGCTCTATGAATTCATCATCGAGACGTGCAGCAGCAAACATTGAGACATCTGTGGTAGCAAATGTTGATGTGACTACAGAAAAACGGCGAAGTTGTTCACGAAGGTTTGTGAGTAATTGAGCGTCTTGTGTTTGATCTGACAAGGCGAGTGCAGAAAGTATTTCCGGTTCAATTCCAATGGTGAGCGGGGCCGAATAAGTAGTAAGAAAAGCAACAAAATCGCGCACTTTTTGCCGTGTGTCATCGGAAACTGTGACGGTGCCTTCGGGAGAAAGCGAAGGCGTGGCACTAAGACGAATCAAAGTGGTGATGGGTACAGGCGAACTCACAATGTCTTGACGTTTGTTCACAAATGTTAAGACAGATGAAATTACTTCATCGGTTTGTGCATTTCGTATACGCAACGTGATGGGGTACACACCGTCGAAAGAGAATGTGAGCGAGGACGCCGCTTGTGATTGCATGCTCACTGTGGTGTTCAACACGAGATGACCATCGGCATCGCGTGAAACATTGCGCAACGATGTAGAGACAGTATCCACAACACGCACTGTTGCTTCACCTGTTGCAATGGACTGCAGCGAATCACGAGTTGCAACGCGACGATGTAATTGCACGTCAACTATGTTGCGGTTATCTAGCAATGCTTCATTGGGTGCCGTGAATACAAATCGCACCACGCTTGCGCCGGTGATGTTGAAGGGCTGAGAGATCACAGTGAGAGGGAGAACACCCACTGGGGTGTAGGCGCGCACGACGGTGTGTGGCCACGACGCCATCGTGATCACGAATACAAAAAGAAGCACTGCAAGTTTTTTCAATGCAACTCCTTGTGTAACACCGTGAGACGGTTGGGTAGTGAGACAAAACCTATTTTTTCATAGAGACGCTGGGCGGACTGGTTGTTGATGTCGGTGTTGACCACAGTGTTGCGACACCCCTTGCGCGAACTCCATTGCACCGATGCGGCCACCAGGCAACTTCCCACTCCACCACGTTGGGCATATGCATCTACGGCCAAGCGCTGCAGATAGCCCGTGCCGCCGGTGGCGCCCACAATTGCAAAGCCCTGGAGCACTCCTTTGTGTCTTGCCACAAATACTTGAGATCGTGAAGTGGCGCGAAGGGCATCGGACAGGCCGTCTCTATCGAGAGCCCAGGCTTCGCCAAACGCACGAGCATCGAGCCGCAAAATGTCGTCGCGCAAAGACGACGACATGCGGTGACCCCAACGCAATGCCTTTTTGGGGGAGATATCACGAGCTACAGCGAACTGTGGCGGGGTCCAGTGAGTCATCGACATCAGCATCAGATCTTGTGCGGGTGCAAAACCCACTTCCCGAAGGGCCTGATCGGGCCGGGCAGAAAGGGCACTGGTCCGCACCCGGGAGTATCCCCAGGACTTCAAGGTGGTGAGCCATTGTTCAATCATCTCGGGCCCAGGAAAGGAAAAATTGTCATCGTGAGCACCACTAATAATGAGGAAAGCCGATGCAGGGTCATGGGCCAGGGGGCGAGCGTGCACAGCGGTGGGCCCGGACCACAATGTTCCGCGCTGGGGGGCATGCTCGACCACACTCATAGACCGCAACGGTAGTACCCCGCAGCCAGTTGGGGGTCCAGAGAGATCGTGGACATTGGCGCCTCGCGCCCACCATTGGTGCCTAGCCTTGAGCAGTCTTTGTGCGCACCATATGTATAGAGACTTTTTGCCATGATCCCAGCCAGATTTGCCCCCATTTTTGAAGAGATGAGACCCCTCGCCGAGCGATTCAGCGCGGCGGGGCATCGCCTATTTCTTGTGGGCGGAACGGTACGGGACCTTTTACTGGCTGGCAACGACGAGAGTCTCATTAGCGATGCGATGGATTTTGATGCCACCACGACCGCGCGCCCCGATGAGATTAAGGCCCTTGTGGCCGATATCGCCGATGCAATCTGGACTCAAGGCGAGCGATTCGGCACCATCGGCTTAAAGATTGGCGAGCGTGTCTATGAGATCACTACGCATCGCGCCGAGGCGTACTCGCCAGACTCTCGCAAGCCTGAAGTGATTTTTGCCGATGACATTGAAGCCGATCTCTCACGACGCGACTTCACCATAAATGCAATGGCGTTGGAACTCACAAGCGACTCGCCAACTCTGGTTGATCCATTTGGCGGAGCAGCAGATTTATTAACGCGCCAATTGCGGACGCCGTTGTCGCCTGAGGAATCTTTTTCTGATGACCCATTGCGCATGTTGCGTGCAGCACGATTTATTTCTCAGCTAGAAGTTGCACCCGATCCTGCAATCACACAAGCCGTGACAGCAATGGCAGATCGTTTATCCATTGTGTCGCCTGAACGTATTCGCATTGAGTTCGATAAACTAATGGTCACTCCACGACCAAGCTTTGGTTTGTGGTTTCTTGCCGACACTTTGTTGATTGATCAGTTTCTTCCCGAGTTGTTGTTGATGCGTCTTGAACAAGACCCTATTCACCGACACAAAGATGTTCTTACTCACACATTGGCTGTTGTAGAGAATGTGCAAAAAGATGCGCGAGACGATTTTGATTTTCGCATCACACGATTAGCTGCGCTGTATCACGACATCGGCAAACCACGCACACGCGGCTTTAAAGAAGGCAAAGGCGTGACATTCCATCATCATGAAGTGGTGGGTGCACGTATGACGCGTGAGCGCATGAAAGCAATGAAGTATTCCAACGATGACATTGCAGCAGTGTCCGAACTTGTGGCGATCTCTGGACGATTCCATACGTATCAAATGGGTTGGACCGATAGCGCAGTAAGACGTTATGTACGCGACGCAGGCGATTATCTTCCTGAGCTCAATGTGTTAACGCGCTGTGACTGCACGACTCGTAACGAAAAGAAAGCACGTATGTTGGCGCGCCGGATGGATGAGATGGAAGCGCGCATCAATGAGTTAATGGCTAGTGAAGAACTTGCAAGCCTTCGTCCAGAACTTGATGGTCAACAAGTGATGGAGTTGCTTCATGTGCCTGCCGGCCCGATTGTGGGTGCCGCAATGGAATTTCTTATGGATATTCGTCTTGAAGAAGGAATCTTGGGCGAAGAACAGATTGTGACGAGATTGCACGCGTGGTGGGAGAGCAACAAAGACAAAGCGTCGTCATTGCGTCCTACGCGACGCATTAATCGCGGTTAGAAAACTACGAACCCAGTTTGCGCGCGCGCACAACCAAAATAGACGGCGCCACTGCATTGGGTTGATGCAACGACACCAACTCGTGCATGACATCGATGGAAAAGTTTGCTCGTTGCAACGCCATTGTTAATTCGCCAATGGTGGGAGTTGTTGCTCCGTAGCGTCGTCGGGCGGTGGGATCGTTGCCATCAAAGACTGCCGACATGGGATGCGGAACTGCAAAAACAAAACCAGCTTCGGGCCGCAACACGCGATGCACTTGGCGGAACAAACGTGCGA
The DNA here is from genome assembly GCA_044239355.1 of Ilumatobacteraceae bacterium. GTDB lineage: Bacteria > Actinomycetota > Acidimicrobiia > Acidimicrobiales > Ilumatobacteraceae > UBA2093. The sequence continues at coordinate 2,127 of JBIIBO010000005.1, read as the reverse complement.
TGTCGGTGTTCATGTCAATTTGATGCACGCACAACACAAGGTCCACTACAGCGTTCATCAAAAATCCCAGATCGGCGAGATCTGCTTCATGGAATTCAACGGCTACTTCAGCGTTAGTGGCTGCTTGTCGAGCACGTGTAATGACATCTCGATGAGGATCCACCGCAATTGAGCGAGCGCCTTTTTGAGCCATGGTGATGGAATTTGGGGTGGTGCCAAAGATGCCCAATTCCAAGACGCGCTTGCCGCGCATCTCTCCACAGACCCGCAATTCATCGTCCCCGTACACCGTGGGCCCAAAAGAAATTGTGCGGCCATCGGTCACAGTCCATCGCGCGTCTGACATATGCGAATCTTATGGCTAACTTGTGGCGTAATGAGTTTCTCTGTGGACATGTTGCGCGGCGGCGCTGGAGTAGTTGATCATCAGCTTTCTCGTCGCGCGCTCATCAACGAAGTGAAGCGTGGCCGGATAAGTAAAGACTCGGTATGTGACGCCCATCCTGAACTCATTCGAGCTGCTCGCAATATTGGCGAGCCCTCCAAGACCTTGTGCCCTATCTGCGAAGAGGTCCATGTGGCACTCGTGACCTACGTATTTGGGCATGGATTGCCAAAGAACGGCAAATGTGTGACCGACCGGCGCGACATTATGAAATTGCAACGCACTCAACACGAGTATGCGGCTTATGTGGTGGAAGCCTGCCCGCAATGCCGATGGCATCATCTTTTGCGGGTATTGCCCATTGTGGGCAGGGGTCGAAGGCGCACAGCCCAAGAGGGATAAAGGTTTCCTCTTTATGAGGACTGGGGTGCACTTGCCCCCGTGATTGCCCATCGAGAGAATCTGAGCTACCTGGCCACACCCCTGTGGGATGGTGTTTTTTGTCAGATACGCTCGCAGGGCACATATTCACCCTGCTCCGTCAAGGGGCCCCGAGGTCGTAACTCGGGTCCGAAGGGAGGTCACACGCTATGCGTGCTTACGAACTCATGATCATTATCAGCGGCAAGCTCGAAGAGAGCAATGCCCATGCCTGGTTGAAGACCATTTCGGCTTCAATCACCGCAGCCGGTGGCTCTGTCCACGGCAATCCAGATTGGTGGGGCAAGCGCCGTCTTGCTTATCCCATCTTGAAGCAAGAAGAGGCCTATTACGCGGTGTTCAACGTGTTGGCTCCTGGTGGCGCACTCGATGAAGTAGAGCGCAACTTCCGTCTCTCCGATGATGTTTTGCGCCACAAGCTCCTTCGTCTTCCTGACGATGAAGCTGCCCGACGCGGAATGGTTTCTGCGGTTTAATCCGCCCAATCGAGCACTGACGCTCCACAACTCTTTTTGTAAAGGATTCACCAACATGGCTGACAACTCCATCACTCTCGTAGGAAACCTCACCCGGGATCCAGAATTGCGCTTTACGACCGGCGGTCGTGGAGTTGCCTCTTTTGGCATCGCAGTGGGCCGCCGCTATCAAGTCAATGGCGAATGGCAAGAGCAAACCTCTTATTTCAACATCGTGGCGTGGGGCCAGTTGGGCGAAAACGCCGCGTCAAGTCTCACGAAGGGAATGCGCGTAGTGGTTTCTGGCCGCTTAGAGCAGCGCGAGTACCAAAACCGTGAAGGTGAAAAGCGCACAGCAATTGAAATCAATGCTGATGAAGTAGGCCCCAGCCTTCGTTGGGCTACAGCATCCGTAGAGCGCAACCCTCGCGGTGAAGGCGGCCAAGGCGGTCAAGGTGGCGGTCGTGCTCCAAGCACTGGCAACCAAGGCGGCGGCGATTACTTCCCAGCCGACGAAGAACCGTTCTAACCCTCACATTTCCATTAGTTCCCTTTTACTTCCCTGACACAAGGACCACATCATGACTAGCAAGAAGAACAAGATCCGTAACGCCCGCGAGGCCAATCGCAAGTTCAAAAAAAAGGCCAATCCGCTGGCGATCGAAAAAGTCATTTTCATTGACTACAAAGACGTCAGCTTGTTGCAGCGCTTTATGACTGACCGCTCCAAAATTCGCGGTCAGCGCATGAGTGGCGCAAACGTGCAACAACAGCGCGATTTGGCCAACGCAATCAAGAACGCACGCGAGATGGCATTGTTGCCATACACAAAGCGCACCGTATCTA
>JBIIBO010000004.1:0-120135 GCA_044239355.1 Ilumatobacteraceae bacterium | reverse complement strand
TTTTGTCCATACAGAAGGTAATTGCCGTGGCATCCATGACTTTGAGACCCTTTGTGATGACATCCATATGGGAGATCTGGTCATATCGGGTCGCGGTCTTGTCGATTTTGGGGTCTGCTGTATAGACACCATCAACTCCAGAGTGCGTCCCTTTCAAGATGGCCTGGGCTTCAATTTCAGCGGCACGAAGGGCAGCTGCGGTGTCGGTGGTGAAAAAGGGGTTTCCAGTTCCGCCCGCCAAGATAACTACGCGGCCTTTCTCAAGGTGACGCTCAGCACGACGACGAATATATGGCTCGGCCACTTTGGGCATCTCAATTGCGCTCATCACGCGCGAGGTTTGCCCCGCACGCTCGAGAGCATCTTGCAAAGCCAGACCGTTCATCACGGTGGCCAACATTCCCATGAAGTCGGCTTGGGCTTGATCCATCCCTTGACCAGCACCTTTGAGGCCTCGCCAAAAGTTTCCACCACCCACAACAATGGCGATGTCAGTACCCAGCTCCTCACGCGCCTCACGAACTTCGTTCGCAACTTGAGTAAGAACTGAACTGTCCAAGCCAAAGCCACTTGGTTCAGCAAGTGCTTCACCCGAAAGTTTGAGCACTACACGTGACCAGCGTGGCCGTAACGACATATCAGCCGATCTCTACCTGTGCGAAACGCACGATGGAAGCGCTACCGATGAGCTGCTTGATAGTGACTTTGTCGTCTTTGGCATATGGCTGTTCAAGCAGACATACGTCTTTGAAAAAGCCACTGATGCGACCTTCAACAATTTTTGCGATTGCTTGTTCGGGCTTGCCTTCGTTGCGTGTGATTGTTTCCAATGTCTCACGCTCTTTTTGCAAAACGTCTGCAGGAACTTCATCTTGTGTGAGGTAACGCGGGCGAGCAAATGCGATGTGTACAGCAATGTCGTGTGCCAGTTCCACACTTGCTCCACTCATTTCTACGATCACACCGTTGACTCCGCGACCACCTTGAATGTGGGTGTAGGAATCAATCACGTTTCCGCTTGCTGCAAGAAACCGAATGGTCTCGCCCACTTCGATTTTCTCTTTCAACAAAATCTTGAGGTCATCAATTTGCTGAGCACGGTCTGCGGCTCCTGCGTCGCCTTTTTCAAGAACAACTTTGGCCAACGCATCTGCTTCAGCTTTAAAACTGTCACTTGATGCAACAAAGTCTGTCTCGCACTTCAATTTCACGATTGATGCACGCTCTCCGTCAATAATCAACGACACCACACCTTGTGCATTGTCGCGATCATCGCGCTTTGCGCTCGCGGCAAGACCCTTTTCACGGAGCCACTGCTTTGCGGCTTCAATTTCGCCGCCGTTTTCCTCGAGTGCTTTTTTGCAGTCCATCATTCCTGCGCCGGTTGTTTGGCGCAGACTTTGAACGTCTTTTGCTGTGTACGACATGTGATTACTCCGCAGCAGGTGTGTCAGTGGTCTTTTGTGCTGCCAAACGTGCTTCACGCTCAGCTTGTGCTTCTGCAGCTTGACGGCGTGCGTCTGCTTGTTGTGCTTCAAAAACTGCAAGTTCTTCTGCGGTGCGAGGAGTGTGCTCCACTACTGCAGCTGCAGGATTGCGCTTCTGTGCAATGAAACGACCTTCAGTTACAGCTTCAGCAATCACGCGAGTCAACAAATCGTTGGCACGAATTGCGTCATCGTTTCCTGGAATGGGGAACTGAATGAGATCGGGGTCAACGTTGGAGTCCACCACGGCGATGACGGGAATCTTCAACTTGTTTGCCTCGGTGACGGCAATGTGTTCCTTCATAGTGTCAAGAACAAAAATTGCATCTGGACGACGAGTCAACTTCGCCATACCTGAAAGGTTCTTTTGCAGTTTTTCAAGTTCGCGGCCCAAAAGGAGTGCTTCCTTTTTCGGCATGGCATCAAACTCTCCTGATGCTTGCATGCGCTCGTACTCTTGCATTTTTCCCACGCGCTTTGAGATGGTTTCGAAGTTGGTGAGCATTCCGCCCAACCAACGCTCGTTCACATAGTGCATGCCGCACTTTTCTGCATAGCTACGGATGGGATCTTGTGCTTGCTTCTTGGTGCCCACAAACAAGATGGTTCCACCGTTTGCTACCAAGTCACGAACAAAGCCGTAAGCGACTTCTGTGCGCTCCATGGTTTGATCGAGATTGAGGATGTGAATGCCATTGCGTTCACCAAAAATGAATTGCTTCATCTTGGGATTCCAACGGCGGGTCTGATGTCCAAAGTGAACGCCAGCTTCTAACATTTGTCGCATAGTGACGACAGCCATGATTTTCTCCTTCTGCGGTTCTCCACACACCAGTCCGACGCCGAAGCGACCGCAGTTGGCTGATGTGCATGATGTATTGAGTTGCGGTGAGCCAAGGCCCCTCACAACCCCTGCAACACTATCGGCAATGTCACGCAGCACCCACAACGACTTGGGCAGGCCCCACAAGGCGCACCCGGCCAAGACCTAGAAATCTCAAAGGTTCCACATACTCCTGGCCGATTCTCACCCCTAAATAGGTGCTCTCATTGGCAAGAGCCACCACTTGGCCGGCATCAACCCAAGAACCTTCAACCACATTGGGGGCCACAGCCATCACTAAGCCGTAGGTCACCCGCACATTGGGCGCGATGGTCTGAACCACATACATAAGGCCCCCCACTTCACCAGAAAAAGAAATGACCCCGCCGGTGACGGCTACTACCTCATCACCTGGGCGACTGTCGATGGTTACCCCACGATGACCGGGGCAATAGGTACATAACGGCCGATCAAAGCCTCGTATGACTTGGCCCTCCACAGGCACAACAACCGCACCAACCACCACGGCGGGAAGTACAAGAACCTGAAGAGCAAGCGACATCACCTAGCCGATGTGTGCCGCAATGACATACGAACAACTAGGCAACGCCAGAGGCGGCAAGTCGCGAACGCAACTGCAGAACCGCCTTGGCGTGAATCTGAGAGATTCGACTTTCCGTCACACCGAGTGCTTCACCAATTTCGGCAAGTGTTAATCCGTCGTCGTAGTACAACACAAGTACTGCTTGTTCGCGTTCTGGCAATTTGGAAATTTCTTGACGCATAGCATCGCGCAGTTCACCTTCTTCAAGTGCTGAACCTGGCTGTGTTTGGGTGTCGGACTGTGACGGCGTGGTATCCATAGCCACATGATCAAGTGGTCCAACCGAACCGGCCGCCACATCTGCCAGCCACTTTTCTAGTTCGACAACTTCAATCTGCAACTCGCTAGCAATTTCTTCATCAGTAGGTGCACGACCTAACTGATGTTCCAAAGCGGCAATTGCATCTTGAATTTGTCGCGAGCGGGAACGCACTGATCGTGGGACCCAGTCAAGTGATCGCAGACCATCCAAAATTGCACCGCGAATACGAGGAATCGCATACGTTTCAAATTTGGCACCTTGTTCAGGATCGAAACGGTCAATTGCATTCATCAAACCAAAGACGCCGGCGCTCACTAAATCTCCGGTGTCTACCGATCGAGGCAAGCCTGCGCCGAGACGACCAGCAACAAACTTCACTAGTGAGGCATAGTGCACGACAAGCCATTCACGTGCCATGTGTTCTTGAGATACATGCCAAGCATCCCAAGCAGAGTCCACCGTGTAGCGAAGTGGGCGTGCGTTCATGCGCGGGGATGCGTTTCTGTATATGCCAACCGAAGTCGTTCTTTGCTCACGTGGGTGTAACGCTGCGTGGTGGCAGCGTCGCTGTGGCCAAGTAACTCTTGAATGGAGCGTGTATCTGCACCGTTATCCATGAGATGCGTGGCAAAAGAATGACGCAGTGCGTGAGGATGAGTTCCTCCTGCAATTCCCGCACGTGCACAGGCCTCATCAAGTAGACGTGCAACATCGCGTCGAGCAATTGGTTTGCCACGACTTGACAAGAACAATGAGTCTCCAGACGTGTCGCCCACTACTTCTGAGCGCATCGTGAGCCATTGATGAATTGCCTGTTGTGCTGGCCCACTCAATGGCACGAGTCGCTCCTTGGACCCTTTACCCATGACTCGCAAAGTGTTGCCACTTGATTCACAACTTGCAATCGTAAGTGAACAGACTTCTGATACGCGCAAGCCACTCCCATACAAAATTTCAAGCACAGCGCGATCGCGCAGGCGGCGCCACTGCGGCGCGTCTTGATCTTGTGTGGTCAACAACGTCACTACAGTCGCTTCATCTAGTGGACGAGGTAGTCGACCTTTCGTTGCAGGCGTATGCACACCTTGAGTGGGATCTAATTCAATTCTTCCCTTGCGAATGTTCCACACAAAAAACCGACGCAGTGCTGCAATCTTTCGTGCCACAGTACGAGATGTGGCTCCCCTGTCGTGGAGAAACGCCAAGTAATCGCGCACCACATTTTTTGTCACCTGTGCTGCGGTGTGTACTTCGGCCACATCAATGCACCATTCAATAAACAACTCCACATCTCGGCGGTACGCCGAACGCGTATTGGCCGACGACGCAGTTAGCGATTGTTCAAACGCTGCCACTTGCCAATGAGCCATTCGCGAATCGCGAATCTCACAGGCCCCTTTGAGAGAAATTCCCTGAGGTGTCGTTGTCATACACTGCGCGCACGACGATGAATGCGCCAGATGCACACCGAGCATGGGATTGACTGGTTTTGAATCAGATTTCTTGGTGGACGTATTGCGCAACAACCAAGAGAAATATTGAGACACACTGGTGCAACGTTGTTCAACGGTCTCTACTGAATACCCTGCACCTTCAAGATGATCAACAAATTTTTGAGTGATCTGAGATGTCACCAACTGGGGAGTGTTCACGCCTTGCGACATGAAGAAATCAACTGCGAAAACCACATCATCGGTTTTTGCTGCACGCGACATATCTGTTCCACGCAATGAACGCGAGAAGCCAGAGACCTCAAAGACGCCAGCACCACGCGATGGTGAATGAGTTTTTGCCACGGCGCCCATGGCTCAACGGTACTCTGCGAGCGCTAGTGGAGTAATGCCTCCCACCATCCATCGGTATGTGAGGCCCATTGTTTGGCTTCGAGGCGACCAAGCAAAATGGCGACATCAATGACGGGGCGTGCAACGCTCAGAGCAACTTCATCAATACTGCATGGCCCAGCACCTAGGGCATCAAGAATCTGATTTTCTTCTCGGGTGGGCATCTCGCGGGTGTCACACCATCCGTGACGTCGTCGGGTATCGAGACCAAGTGCCACCAAAATATCCGACACATCGCCCACTGGCGCACAACCATCACGCAACAACGCAGTAGTTCCTTCGCTTTGTCGCATGTCGAGTGAACCAGGCACAGCCATCACCGTCACATCACGTTTCATCGCTTCGCGCACCGTAATCATGGAGCCACCTTTGTGGCCAGATTCCACCACTACCAACACCTCACTGAGTGCTGCGATGATGCGATTGCGCAAAGGAAACCGATACGGAGCAGGCTCTGTGCCAGGTGGAGCCTCAGAGACCATCAGACCATTACGCGAAATGTCATCCCATATTCGCCTGTGCTCTGCGGGATAGACCACATCAAGACCAGATGCGACCACAGCAATAGGTGGAGCCACAAGGTGTGGGCAAGACATCACGCCGGCGTGTGCTTCTACATCAATACCGCGGGCTAATCCCGAAACCACCGCAACATCTTCGGCACACAGTTCAGCTCCCAATCGAAATGCCATGCGCGCACCCGAACGTGTGGGATGCCGGGTTCCAATGATTCCCACTCGGCGATTTTGTATATGAGAAAGATTTCCACGCGAGAAAAGAACGGCCGGCGCAAACGGATCACCTGCTAGAGCTTCTGGATAATTGGGGGCACCTCGATACGTCACATCAATCTGGCTTTGCTGACATGTCTCATACATGTGCCTTGCACTGTCTTGGGTACTAGTTGCCCATGCGAGTTGCACATCTCTAGGTAGGTGTGACAGCACCACATCACCGTTCACTATGCGCGCCCACGTCTGAGCAGGATCACCAATATTGATCAGTTGACGTAAACGTTGAGGAGTTTGCAACGGCAGCGATGCCAATGCACCTGCACATGCCCACGAGGGAGGAGCGTTGCCCGACATGGTGTTATCGCGCAACATGTGGGTCAATGCGGATGGAGCAACGTAGAGCCAACGCAGCCTCTACCCATTTGGATTCAATCACCTGTGCTGCTCCATTGAGATCTGCCAAGGTGCGCGCCACGCGCCGCACCCGGTGATATCCCCTTCCACTCAAAGCTCCGATATCTAACTGATGACGAAGAATCTCAAGTGCTCGTTCGTCAAGTGGTGCAACATCATCGAGCATGTCGGCGCTAATTGCCGAGTTCACACAGCCCTGTCGATGGTGGGAGATTTCACGAACCCGCAGCACACGATCACGCACTTGTGCAGAGCTTTCAGCTTTTTGTCCACTGGTGATCTCTTTTGTAGATGGACGCACAAGTCGTACACGCACATCAAACCGATCGAGCAACGGCCCACTAAACCGACGCAGGTATCTTTGAATTGCTGCGGGTTGACATTGACACCCCAATGGAGTTCCCGATCCGCACGGACATGGATTGGTTGCAGCAACTAAAAGAAATCTCGCCGGCATGGTGACAAAATGTTGCGCACGACTGATGCGCACCACACCATCTTCTATGGGTTGTCGCAGTGCATCAAGAATTGTGGGCGCAAACTCTCCCATCTCATCGAGAAATAGCACCCCTTGGGAAGCCAAGGTGATTTCGCCAGGGCGTAGTTGTGCAGAGCCACCACCAATCATCCCTGTCATTGACACTGTGTGATGTGGTGCGCGAAATGGTGGTGATGATGCAAGTTGATGAGTGACAGCAAGACCTGCTGCGCTTCGCGTCATCGCAACTGCAAATGCTTCCTCATCTGTGAGACGTGGCAACAGACCAGGCAAACGAGTTGCCAACATGGACTTACCTGCACCAGGGGGACCAATCATTAACAAGTGGTGCACACCAGCTGCACACACTTCAAGGGCAAGTCGTGCGCTTGCTTGACCTTGCACATCGGCCATATCGGCGAGATCTTCTTCCACCATCTCTAATGAGTCAGTTCTCAACGGTGGCCAGGGATGTCCTTCGACAAGAACTTGCACTAACTGGGCCAATGTGGCCACATGACGCAATCGCGGCACCCTGGCTAGTCGTGATTCATCAAGTGATGACGTACCCACCACAACTTCTTTGTCGGCAACAGCGGCCACCAAAGGTGCCATACCGTGTGTAGATCGCAGTGAACCATCAAGACCTAACTCGCCGATAAAGGCCATCTGTTCCACTGCATGAGCGGGAATCAATTCACTTGCAACTAAGAGCCCCACTGCAATTGCTAGGTCCATCCCTGCTCCACCACGACGTTCACCTGAACCCACCAAATTGATAGTGATGCGACGATTGGGCCATGCAAGACCCGACGACAAAAGAGCTGCACGCACCCGGTCGCGCGACTCTCGACATCCTTCATCTGGCAAACCCACCACGGTGAAGCCAGGAATCCCAGGGCCAACATGGGCCTCCACAATCACCGGGGCGCCAACAGTTCCTGTCAAGGCAGATGATGCAATTGCTGCGTACATGTGCAGTCCCCCTTGGGTGCTGGTCTGAAAGAATCAAAGCGATGTGTACGCGCCGATTTCTCCGACAGACACCATGGGTGGTCTTGACTGTTGTGCTCATCTCATGTGGAGGTCCACAGCGCACGGGAACAAACTTCTGTCGTCAACTTGCCCAAGAGCTACCCGCAATAGGACAACCAATCTCTACCAGTCAAGAGGTTGCAGCCATGGTGGCGCGATACGAACGTCTTTTAGAAGTTGCACCTCTCACCATCGAGAAAGATCTTGCAGTTCTTACAGATTTGTTGCAACAAGCCGAAAAAGTAAATCCGAACGATGCAGTGCAACTTCAAGCCTTAGCTGATGCAAGTTACGCGGCGAATCAATCTTCATTGAGTGTGCGCGACTGGGTGAAGAGTACATGTGCAGTTGACATCACCACCGGGGTCAACGTTGACCCACCACGGGTTGCGACCACCACGATTGCGCCGCCTTCTACGACGACTGCTCCACCAACAACAGTGGCTCCAAATAACGGCACCGCAACAACTGTGGCGCCCTAGAAGTATCTAGCGAATTTCTCCGCGACGCACAATCACTTTGTCCACCAAGCCGTAGTCCTTAGCTTCTTCGGCAGTGAACCAACGATCTCGTTCGCTGTCTTGCTGAATATCTTCCACAGTGCGACCTGAGTGGTGCGCAATGAGCTCTGCCATGCGGCGCTTGGTAAAACGCAGCTGCTCTGCCTGGATGGCGATATCTGCTGCTTGACCACGAAGACCAGCAAGTGGTTGGTGCATCATGATGCGAGCATTTGGCAATGTGTATCGCTTGCCTTCAGCGCCAGCAGTTAACAAGAACTGACCCATCGAAGCAGCAAGCCCCATACATACCGTGGCGATATCACAGCTCACAAACTGCATGGTGTCGTAAATGGCCATACCTGCTGTCACCGAACCGCCAGGGCTGTTGATGTACAACCAGATGTCTGCATTTGGGTCTTCGCCCTCTAAGTACAAAAGCTGTGCGCACAAACTGTTGGCGATGTCGTCATTGACATCGGTTCCCAACATAATCACTCGGTTTTTCAGCAGCCGAGTGAAGATGTCTGCTCGGGGATCTCCGCCTGCATCAAGTGCTACGGGTGACACTGGAAAACCATTGCTGCTCATATACCTAGGAAGGCTACCCGCTCAGGCAGAATGTACGAGTGCCATTGACCTCAAAGTTCTCACCCAACACCGATGCCCTTTTGGGAAACAACAAAAATTTCGTGGAAAAGTTCGCAGATCAAGGACTTGCCCTGACCCCCAAGAAAAGCCTGGCAATTGTCACATGTATGGATAGCCGAATGGACATCTTTCAGATGTTGGGCCTCGATCATGGTGATGCCCACATCATTCGAAATGCCGGCGGAGTGGTCACCGATGACGTGGTGCGATCGCTCGTGGTCTCTCAACGCCTACTCAACACTCAAGAAATTCTTCTGATTCACCACACGGACTGTGGTTTACAGAAAATCTCTGAAGACGGTTTCAAACACGACATTGAAAAAGATTGTGGAATCAAGCCATGGTGGGCAATAGAAGCTTTCGATGACCCTTTTGCCGATGTTCGACAATCAATGGCGCGACTTAATCACAGTCCGTTCATTGTGCGCAAAGAACATATACGCGGTTTTGTCTACAGCGTGGAAAACGGAGAACTTATTGAAGTGGCCCCCGAAAACTCTTCTGACTAACGACTTCTTCCACTAAACATCACAAGTACTTTTTCATCGGCGTCTATTTCATCGCGAATCTCGAGTACGCCAGCTAGACCAGAACTTCCTGTGGGGCTGACATCAATGTCGGTGTATTCATGTGCCATTTGGTGCGCTCGTACAATATTGCTCTCCAGTGCACGCACCGCTCCCCCTTGAGATGATCGCATGTGGTCCACAATGTCTATCCAGTCGTAGGTTTCATCATCCAAGATGCCATCTGCAAATGACGTAGGTATGTGTTCCCATGGCCACATCACATCTGACCAAGTGGCCCCAATGACACTTGGTGAACCCATCTCCACATAACGCCTCCATGCACGTACCAACGGTGCACATCCTTCGGTCTGTACTGCATGCAGACGAGCCTTGTGGTCTGAGTCATAAAAACTTGTGGCAAACGTGGATGCAAAGGCTCCACCGCCTACTTGCATAAAGACACGATCTATCTGGGAAATCTGTTCAGCAATTTCCCATCCCAATGTGCGTCCACCATCAAGACACCACACATTTTCTGTTCCTTGGACACCAAAGGCAAGTGCGCCATGTTGCACCAACTCGCGAAAGCGCCACACGCAGGGATCACCTGCGGGGTCACTGTCGCGGCGAGGACACACACGCACATCAGCATCTAACGAATGCAATGCATCAAGTACCGACTCTTGTGCGGCCACTGGTACATGCACCGCAATCGGCCACTGCAATGCACGGGCAAGCGTGGAGGCAGCAATGGCCGCATTGCCACATGATGCAATAGCAAGTGGCGGGCGATCTATTGCATCTGACCAAGGTGTCACACCTGCTCGCTCAGCCATTAAGAGATACACAAGTTCGGTGAATAAATGTCGCGCCTTGTGTGAACCGGCAACATTGTGTGTTTCATCTTTTACCCACACGCCACCTTGGGCTGAAAAACCCAATGCGTCAGACAAAGCATCAGCGCGACTCAATGGGGTTTTTCGAAACCCTGTACCGGCGATCGTTCCCACTGCTGCATCTAGCGATGTAATGACGTCAATACGGGCTGCCTCATCGAGCCCCACAGCGGCTCCAAATGCATCTACTCCAAGTTGTTCTCGAAAAGAGAGAAAAGGATTATCTGATGCGAACGCTTCAATATTTACTGGTAGGACATCAAAACCCAGAACATGGTGACGATCTATGGGGCCGACATGAGGACAGACCCACTGCAAAGGAGCATCGAGTGGCACATGAGTACCACACACAGAACACGACATGCCTGTGACGCGAGTGGACATCAAGAACTACTTTGCGATTCGTGCAACTTGAGCATTGAAATCGTCAATCAACTCATCCCACACAGGTGCATAGCTACGCACCGATTTCCAAAAAGATTGCGAGCGACGCGCTTCAAAAACATCTAATGGTGTCCCTTGTTGTTCTACCCATGTGTAATAGCCAAGATTAAAGATGCGATTTCTATCGCGATCGGTGCAATCAATCATCGAATCAGTAGAGACTGATGAAAGATGTTCACTAAATGCTTCGGCTGCATCAATTTGCGAAAAAGCATTGCTGTACCGCGATGCCAAGGTTTTGACGCGCTCGCTGGGATACAACTCGCTGCCGTCAGTTGCAATAGTCACGATTGCATCGTTGGCGCCATAACCCAAAAGCTTGGCGGTTTTAATCGCCGCCAATACGTTGCAGATTGCCGAAAAACCAAAATGAGTCAGGGAGTCCACAAGTTCTTGAGAAATTCCGTGGCGTTGCACCAGATACTTCTGGCCTTCTGGGGTGTTGAACAACACATCAAGTTCGTCTGTCGCCTTATCAGAGATAGCTACAACAAGATCTGTATTCATCACATTGTGAATGAGCGGAATGTGTTTGTCGCCAATTCCTTGAATGTTGTGTTCACCAAATCCGTTTTCCAACATCGTGGGACACTCAAGCGCTTCTACTGCCACAATCTTGGTGCCATAGATATCTTTCAAACGATCACCAGCAGCAATCGTTCCTGCTGACCCCGTAGCTGAAGTAAATGCAGCAAGTCGAATCCCAGAATGTCCATTGTCTTTCACGTGCTCAAATGCATGTGCAAGCGCACGGCCAGTGACCTCATAGTGCCCCACATGGTTTCCAAACTCACAGAACTGATTCAAGATGAAGTTCTGTGGGTCTTTGTCCATCTCATTACACGCGTCGTAAATCTCTTTCACATTGCTTTCCGTACCCGGGGTACGCACAATGTCAGCGGGGTCAACTACCCATTTATCCAGCCAATCGAACCGTTCCTGGGACATACCAGCGGGCAACACTGCAACTCCGCGTGAACCCATCAAACGACTGATGGCAATACCGCCACGTGCATAGTTCCCTGTTGATGGCCACACTGCGCGATGTCGTGTGGGATCAAACTGGCCAGTGATGACCCGAGGCACGAAACATGAATATGCAGCGAGCACTTTGTGTGCGGTGATCATCGGGAAACGATTACCAAACACCACAATGATCGGTGCTTCGACACCAGTTAATGATTGTGGCAAAACCACATGATCTGGAACTTCCACACGGTCGCCCGCCATGTTGTTGTACCAATGCACTCGGAAAAGGTTTCGTGCATCGGCAGCGTTTTTGTCGACGCCTTGAGTGAGCGAGGTGGGAATGCGATGGGGCTCAGACAGTTGAGCAAAAGTGGGAAGAACAATGTTTTGCTCTGCGAATCGCTGGACACTTCGTGTAAGTGATTCAGCATCCACAACTGTGGCAGCCAAGCCAAGCTGGTCTTGCAAGGTGGAGGCATCCAGGGTTGATTCGAGGGTCACAGAACTAGTCACTCCCCCATATTGCCACCCATTAGTCCCTGATACCTCCCTAGTTGTCGTCTTGGGCAGGTACCCTCGTGGTGTCGCCGGTGTAGCCCAATTGGCAGAGGCAGCAGGTTTAGGTCCTGCGTGTTGGGGGTTCGAGTCCCTTCACCGGCACAGTGCATATCTACGACTTACCAACACCAGCAGTAGTGATTGACGTTGCTGCGTTGCACAAAAACATTGCCGCCATGGCCGACATTCATCCCGGTCGCCGACTGCGTCCGCATGTCAAAGCACATAAGTGCACTGGACTTGCCGCCGAACAACAAGGCGCAGGCCATCGTTCCTTCACCTGTGCCACTCCACGTGAAATCTTGGGAATGATTGCCGCCGAAGTGGGCGATGACTTCTTGCTCGCCAATGAAACCCTCGATCCCGTGCGTCTGGCGGCGCTGGCTGCAGCCCAAGATGACGCGCTCATCACCGTGGCAATTGATTCTGAAGACACATTAATAGCCGCCGATAAGGCTGGTATTCGCAACGTGATGATCGATGTGAATGTGGGACTTCCTCGTTGTGGATGTCCTCTTTCTATGGCGGGACGCCTAGCTGATGCTGCACGGGTGCGCGGTATCAATGTGCGTGGAGTGATGGGCTACGAAGGCCATCTCATGATGGTGACAGACCGTGAAGAGAAAAGAACTCGAGTGCAACAAGCAATGGCATTGCTTGCAGAAGCCCACGATGACGTCGGTGGCGACATCGTCTCAGCAGGTGGAACCGGAACATACGACATGTTCAGTGGGACAACAGTCAATGAAGTGCAAGCCGGCAGTTATGCACTGATGGACTCACACTACGCACAACTAGATTCTCCATTTGTACAAGCCATGTGGGTGGTGGGCACCGTAATTTCCGTGCAAGACAAATGGTCGGTTGCAGATGTGGGCTTGAAATCATTAAGTCTCGACCACGGAGATCCCACAATTGAGAAACACTCGGTGTGGTTTTGTTCCGACGAACACACCACTTTTTCTCCACTAGAGGGCGAACCGCGACCAAAGATAAATGATCGAGTGTTTGTCACGCCTTCACATATTGACCCCACGATGGCCATGCATGACGTGGCCTACGTGGCGAATCAATTTGGAGAGATCATCGCTGAGTGGCCCATTGACCTACGCGGTTGGTAGGCCGAAAATTCTGCTCAACAACTCAGGTAACTGCGCCATTGCGCGACCTCGATGTGACACAAGATCCTTTTCTTCCGCCGACATCTCCGCAAACGTGCGTCCATCGCCATCATTTGGCACAAACACACAGTCATACCCAAAACCCTGCGCGCCACGTTCCACTTCACCGATGATGCCCTCGCACTCTCCGACCAAGTGATGCATCTCGCCATTTGCGTGCACTAATGCGACCACTGTGCGAAAACGAGCGGTACGCAGTGTTGCACCTTCTAAATTTTTCAACAGCAGGCGACGATTATCGGCATCACTACATTCAGGACCGCCATAACGGGCACTAAAGACCCCAGGTGCACCATCGAGTGCATCAACACATAATCCTGTGTCGTCTGCCAATGCCCAACCTTGCACAAAATTGGCTATCTCGACTGCCTTGATATAGGCGTTGCCTTCCAAAGTCGGCGCAGTTTCATCAATATCTGCCACCTCTTGTGGTCGGCCCGCAAGATTCACCCATTCGGGCAAGAGTCGACGCAGTTCTTCAATCTTTTTGGGATTTGCACTGGCGACAACAATGTCGACTGTGCGTTCCATTAGTTCCCGCGAAGCGAAGGAGCCTCGGCGAGAAGACCTGACTGCAGATCAAAGATTCGCGTTAAGCCTGTGTCGGCCAACATCAATAGTTCATCAAGTTCGTTACGAGAAAAAGCTTTCCCTTCAGCGGTGCCTTGCACTTCCACAAATCGTGCTTCTCCACCGTTTACAGGACGCAGCATCACTACATTCATGTCCACTTCTGCAGTGGAATCTTCTACATAGGGCAAATCAAGTACTGGTGTTCCCCCACACACACCCACCGAAATTGCTGCGCAATACGAATGCAGCGGATGAGTAGTTAACAAACCGTTTTGCATTACGCGCGTCAACGCATCATGCAGTGCGATAAAGCCGCCACAAATACTCGCTGTGCGCGTGCCGCCATCTGCTTGCAACACATCACAGTCCACCACCACTTGACGCTCCCCAAGTGCACTCATATCGCATGCGGCACGCAATGAGCGTCCAATGAGACGTTGAATCTCTACAGTGCGACCACTTTGTTTTCCTTTGGCAGCTTCACGGTCCACACGGTCAGGTGATGAACCAGGCAACATTGAATACTCAGCGGTCACCCAGCCTTTTCCGGAGCCCTTCATCCAACGCGGTACGTCTTCATCAACAGAAGCCGTGCATAGCACTCGGGTTTTGCCAAACGACACCAATACCGAACCACCAGACATCTCGGTGAAATCTCGTTGAAAAGAGATGGGGCGTAGTTGATCTGGCGTGCGTCCGTCGGGGCGAGTCATTGTGTGTCCTTCCATCCGTGCCGAGGATTTTTCTCCCGACACGAGCAACTCAGAAGTCTAGAAGTAGATGATCTTTTCAGCGTTAGCTTCAGCAACATCGAGATCATCGGTGTAGGCGCCAGTGGACAGGTACTTCCAGCCACCATCACACACAATGAACACAATGGTTCCTTCTTCTATCTCGCTGGCAACTTTCACTGCACCTGCAAGTGAGGCCCCCGATGAGATGCCTGCAAAAATTCCGCACTCTTGCACCAATCGACGAGTCCATTCCAGCGATTCGCGTGGACGCACTACGCGTTTGCGATCGAGCAGTTCACGACCGTGCCAGTTATCGAACACCGGTGGGATGTATCCATCATCAAGATTGCGCAGACCCTCAACTCGCTCACCCAAAGGAGGCTCCACGGCTACCACTTTGATGTCGGGGTTTTGTTCTTTGAGATAGGTACCCACACCCATCAACGTGCCACTTGTTCCAAGACCTGCAACAAAATGAGTGACGTCGGGACAATCACGGAAGATTTCAGGACCTGTTGTTTCGTAGTGGGCCCGAGGATTTGCATCGTTGGCGTATTGATACAAGAAACACCAATCTGGATGCTGTGCAGCCATCTCTTGTGCGCGACGCACTGCACCATTCGATCCTTCTTCACCCGGAGTCAAAATGATGTCAGCCCCAAACACTTCAAGCATTTGGCGACGCTCGATGCTCACTGATGTGGGCATCAAGATGGTGATGGGATAGCCCTTCATTTTGGCAATTGCAGCCAATGCAATTCCGGTGTTCCCTGAGGAAGGCTCCACAATGCGTTGACCAGGTGAGAGACGACCAGTGCGCTCTGCGTCTTCAATCATTGCCTTTGCAATGCGATCTTTCACTGAACCAAAAGGATTTTGACTCTCGAGTTTGGCAATTAAGCGCACGCGAGGATTCGGAGAAAGATTAGAGACATCCACCATCGGGGTATTGCCGACTAGGTCAAGAGAGCTCTGCAACACAAACACAGATCCTCCATTCCTTCGCACATCAGCAATTGACATAATTCTCCTTTGGCAACTTTCGGGTTAAGCCAGACACCATGAGGTGCTCTAGGTGAAACAGATTCACCGTCACGGCTATTCCCGATAATTCCAGTCAGAATTGTACCCCTATTACTTCTCGCTGTCACCCCTGTGTTTCCCTGCCTGGGTCACAGGGACCTAGCCCAGGTAAAGAGCTAGGCCGAAATGATGGATTCTTCTGTGATCTGGCTCTCGACAATGCGAAATGAACGAGGTGCTGCCTTGCCCGTGGCGAGGCTCACAATGACGTAATGCCAGCCGGGATCGGGAGCTTGTGCCACATCGGTAGGGCTGGGATACGCCTCGGAGTGAGTATGGCTATGAGCACTACCTATCACGTCGAATCCATCTTTCTCGGCGGCAAGTTCAGCCTTGAGATGCTCTTTCGGGTCGATGGTGTAGACCTTGGCACTGTGGGCAATGTTGGTACACGGCACAAACCGCTCCACTCGACCCTCGGCAAGATTGCCCACCAACAACCCACACATCTCTTCTGGATAACAGTCAAGGCTGTGTTGCTCCATGGCCTCTAGTGCGGTGCGAGGAATATAGATCTGCGAAGAATGCTCAGACATCGTCATTGAGGCTAGCGGTACGCTCTGAACGCTATGTCTCCGTCGCCTAACACCATCCTTGCGAGCAATCGCAAGGCACGCCACGACTACGAGATTCTCGACGTAGTGGAAGCAGGCATTGTGCTTGTGGGGAGCGAAGTCAAAAGCCTTCGCTCTGGCCAAGTGCAACTAGTGGACGCTTATGCACGAATCTTAAACGGGGAAATGTGGCTCGATGGTGTCCATATTTCTCCCTACCGTTTCGCGGTGGGTGTAGGCGCCCACGATCCCGATCGAGCCAAGAAACTTCTCTTGCATCGCGATGAAATTAACCGACTGCACGATCGCATTGCACGTGAACGTCTCTCGCTTGTGCCTCTTTCTCTCAAATTGGTGGATGGGCGCGTCAAAGTAGAACTTGCCTTGGCACGTGGACGTAAAAAAGGCGACAAGCGTCAAGTAATTGCGGAACGAGATGTACAACGAGAAATTCAACGCAACTTGGGTCGCCAGCGCAAAGGCATGGAATAGTTCTGCGTGACCGCATTGCGGTCAATTGTCCGCCCACTGGGCTGTCAGCAATAAGATGACAAGACACCACCTTGACGGAGCATTCCAATGACATCTCATCTCATTCCCAGCACACACACCGGCAGCCTTCCTCGCCCCGATGATCTCATTCAATTGATGTGGGCCATGGGTGATGGAATACCCGTCGACAAAAACGCTCTAGAAGAGCGTGTGTCATCGGCAATCATCGAGATCGTCAACAAGCAAGTGGCAGCAGGTGTCACCATCATCAACGACGGCGAGATGTCTAAGCCTTCCTATGCCACATATGTGAAAGACAGGCTTTCGGGTTTTGCCGGGGAATCCATTCAGAACTACTTCTTTGAAGATCTTGTGGATTACCCACGTAGTGCAGAAGCCGTTGCGGGCAACCCAGGTCGACGTAAGCGTTCTGCACCTGCATGTACAAGTCCGATTGAAGTGATTGATCGCACTGCAGCAGTCAAAGACATGACTGAGCTTTCTGCAGCAGCACGCGCAGCAGGACATCAACAGATTTTCACCAGTGCTGCATCACCTGGTGTGGTGTCACTGTTTTTTGGTAACGAGTACTACCCCACTCAAGAGGAATACGTATTCGCTATTGCAGAAGCAATGCGCTTTGAATACGAGGCAATTGCTGCAGCCGGCGCTGTAGTGCAAGTGGACTGCCCAGATCTTGCAATGGGACGACATTCTGCATATGCACACATGTCGCTAGAAGAATTCCGTGCAACTATCTCGATGCATGTAGAGGCACTTAACCATGCAGTGCGCAATATTCCCGCCGAACAATTGCGTATGCATTTGTGTTGGGGCAACTACCCCGGTCCACATCATCACGATGTTCCGATCAACGACATCATTGACATTGTGTGGAAAGCAAAACCACAAACAGTGCTGTTTGAGGGAGCTAACCCTCGGCACGCACATGAGTGGTATGCCCTCAAAGAATCTGGTGTTCCCAAAGATAAATTCATCTGCCCTGGTGTGATCGAACCACAATCGAATTACATCGAACACCCTGAACTTGTGGCACAACGTTTGGAGCGTTGGGCAGAGGTAGTAGATCCTGAACGACTGCTTGGCGGCGTGGACTGCGGATTTTCTGTACACGTGGGAACAACAACCATTGACCCAGATGTTGCGTTTGCAAAATTGGCAGCGCTCTCACAGGGATGCGAGATTGCATCTCGTCGGTTGTTCTCGTAACAGTCATCGACACAATTAAAAAAGGCCCGGCTCAATGAGCCGGGCCTTTTTCGTCGAGAGTGACTAGTTAGTTACTGTCTTTTGGCTGATAGAGCAATCCAAGGAATGCACCATAAATGAGGTGCCATACCAAGATGCCTGCAGGAAGCTTCCAACCGTCAGGACCATCAAACAAGAACAATCCGTAACCCTGTTCTGCAACATATGCATAAGGAACGAGAAGTCCTGCGCTGATGATTGTCATCACTACGCCATAGATGAGACCCTTTGCGACATGACCCTTCACAGGAATTTGCTTGTGAGCAAAAATTCCGAAGAGCATCGCAAAAACGATTCCATTGACGAAGTGCAATGACTGACCGGAGAAGAAAAGCCAACCGGCATTTTCTGCAACGATGTTGAATTCAGCATCGAAATAGCTACCCCAGTTTGGACCGTTGATACCAAGTGCAAGCGCACCGTTGTACATCGGCCAAGGCAAGGTCGGTAGTCCGAATGCTGGAAACACGTAACCGAAGTACGTGCCGAGTTGGGTCGCAATGAGACCAATGACGGCAAGACCGCCAACTGGATGCTCCTCGACCCACTTATGCCAACGCTGTGAAGCGCTGGGTGCAAGTGAATTTGCCATGTGAATGACCCCCAATAGGTTCATGCGGGCCTTTTGCCCGACTAGCGGACAAATTACCAATGTGCGGACACCAAAGGGTGGATTTCCTGTGCCCGCCGACACATGTCATAAAACCCTTATTGGGCCTGGGTGTGAGAGTTGAAAGCCCTACTTGGGGGGCTGATAGTCGATATTGCGGTCCACGTTCATGTACACGTCAATACCAATGGGGTGAGTTTGTTCTTCCACGATGTGACCAAGCAATCCGGCACATCGAGCCAACAAGGCAACTCCGCGCATCACGCCAAGGGGCAAATCAAGATCTGCCAAGACCGCTCCACAGACACCTGCCCCATTCAGTGGCAGTGTCTTACCCAAAATTTCTGAATGGACGCGACCGATGGCTTCAAACAATGCAAGATGCGGACCAAAGGTTCCGTTCTCTCGCGCCAACGCCATCAGTACTGGTGTGCGGGGGTCACCTTGTTTGTGTACAGGGTGTCCAAGGCCAGGAACGAACTTGCCTTTTCCGCGTTGCAATTTCACGGTCTCGCGTGCAACATCGTCCCACTGCTCGCTCGTGCGAGACTCGGCGCCCACGCGTTGCAGTTCTGCATTGAGAAATACTGCGCAATCTTCCGTCACTCCCAAAAAGCGCGACCCGCCTCCTAGTAACCCGGCTGCAAGTGCACCTTGCAGAGAATCTGGCGCGCTTGCGTATGTGAGGCGCGCAGCAATCGCAGTGGGAGTAAAGCCATGATCTGCCAATGCGGCAAGCACTGCTTCAAACATCACCAACTGGCCCTTTGATGGGCGCTTCTTTGCGATCAGATAAAACGCAAGTTCACCAAAGGCAATCTTTCCGAGCAGCTCAGAGGCCAGATCATGTCCCAGCAATGTGATGCTGTCTGCATCAGAGGTGCCGAGACCTGTGCGGTATGTGGGTTGTGTGGTCATTATGAATCAAGCCCTTTCAGCCATTGACGAATTTCACCGGAGTGCTCACCCAACGTGGGTGGTGGCAAGTGATATTCCAACTCACCAGAACTAAATGTGATGGGGTTGCGTACCAAATCAACTTCACGTGCACCCTCGCCCACAGTCACGCGTGGACGTAGCCCAAGTTTTTCTGCAAGTTCCACACCATCGCCGATGCTGTTGATGGGGCCACACGGAACGCCCACCTTGTTGAGTTCGATGAACAAATCATCAGAGGCCCACTCGGCAAGTTTTTCCAAAAGGAATGGACGCAGCTCTTCGCGGTTCTTCGTGCGGTCTGCATTGATGGCAAAACGTGGATCATTAGCAACATCCTCTAGCCCCAACACGCCACACAGTGCACGGAACTGTTTGTCATTACCTGCAGCAATAATTAAGTCACGATCCTTTGTGGGCAAAGCTTCATAGGGGAACAAACTTGGATGAGCATTACCCATACGGAATGGCACCACACCAGCTGCCGTGTAAGCCGCAGTCTGATTCACTAATCCCGACATCGCCGACGACAACAGGTTCACTTCAATGTGTTGCCCCTCGCCGGTGTTGTTGCGGTGATTCAATGCAGCGAGAACTCCGATTGTTCCATGCAAGCCCGCCATCACATCAAACACAGAAATGCCTGCACGAAACGGCGGGCCATCAGGCTCGCCAGTAAGACTCATCAAGCCAGATACTGCCTGCACAATGAGGTCATAACCCGGAAGCCACGCACCTTCTTTAGTGCCAAAGCCACTAATAGAGAGATAGATCAGGCCTGGGTTGTCTACACGTACAGATTCATAATCCAAACCGAATTTCTTCAAGCCGCCCACTTTGAAGTTTTCAAGACAGATATCTG
This sequence comes from Ilumatobacteraceae bacterium, assembly GCA_044239355.1. Lineage (GTDB taxonomy): Bacteria > Actinomycetota > Acidimicrobiia > Acidimicrobiales > Ilumatobacteraceae > UBA2093. The sequence continues at coordinate 99,633 of JBIIBO010000004.1, read as the reverse complement.
CACGGCGCACCAAGTCTTTGGCCACTTCCAAATCATCCGCATTACCGAAATCGAGAACGATGGATTTCTTGTTGCGATTGATGGACATGTAATAGGTAGCAACATCATCTTTGGTGGGTGGGACCCAGGTGCGAGTGTCATCTCCGCCTGAACTTTCCACTTTGATCACCGTGGCGCCCATGTCGGCGAGCAACATGGAGCAGTACGGTCCCGCGAGAACCCGAGAAAGATCGGCAACTATGAGCCCGTCGAGTGGCTTGGCCGTATTCTGTGTAGATGTCATGTTCGAACCCTTTCAGAGTTGGATGTGAAAATCGAGCGAGCGTACGAGAGGCATAACGTGGCGGAGAAAAGAGAAGACGGCGACTTTGTGGAGTCGCTTGCACGGGGACTCAAAGTCATCCGCGCATTTTCCACTTCGCAGTTGGCTTTCACTGTGAGCGACATGGCGACCGCAACGGATTTGGCACGCCCAACAGCGCGTCGCCTGCTGCTCACGCTCGAACAGTTGGGATACGTACGTTCACACAACGGGCTGTACATGTTGACACCACAAATACTTGATCTGGGAATGTCATACATCAATGCACAAGGTATGTGGGATATCGCGCGCCCCCATCTTGAATCACTTGTTTCTCGCACAAAAGAATCCAGTTCCATGTCACAGTTAGATGGCTCTGACATTGTGTACATCGCACGAGTCTCTGTTCCAAAGATCATTGGCTTATCGGTACAAATTGGTACACGCTTTCCTGCACTGGCCACTTCCATGGGCCATGTACTTCTCTCAGAGATGCCTACAAAACAACTCGATGAAGTCTTGGCTACACCGTCGCAATCGCGCGTGATCCCCCGCGTCAAGCCGTCTCGCAAAGAACTCAACGTCACACTTGCCGAAGTGCGATCGCGTGGTTGGGCACTGTCGGATGAGCGACTATCGCTGGGCATTCGCTCCATTGCAGCCCCGGTTCGCGACGCATCAGGGGCAATCATCGCAGCTGTCAATGTCACAGTGAATGCTGCAGAAACTCCATTAGCCAAATTGCGTTCATCGCATCTGCCGTTATTGCTTGAGACAGCACAACACATCACCGATGACTTTGTGCGCATGTCGGATGTTCCCGCCATCGAAGTAGATCCCTCGTAAACAACGCGCATCACTTTCCTACTTCTGCGCGATGTGTGTCAGCTATGAACTCAGCAAGTGCGTCGGGGGCAGAAAAAAATGGTGAGTGATCACAATCAATTTCAATGGAGTGCTTCGCCCAACTCGCACGCATACGTTGTTGGTCAAGCATCACTGCACGATCATCGGTGCACACCACATAGCTACTCGGCACCGTGCGCCAGGCTGGATTCTCCAGTGGTTCAACGGGTATTTCACTACGCATAGAGCGACGACCCGACATCGCAAGGCGTGCCAGCGATGCAGGACTTCGATGAAACAAAAACTCATCGGCATTGTCACCTAATGACAGTTCCCCGTCTTGACCAAACAACAAACACGACCGAAAATCGGGATTGCCCCACTGCGGAGAGATCTCGGCTTGGGATTCCCCAAGTGCTGGCATACGGGCCGCAACATATACAAGATGTGATGCGCCGTGACCAGCAAGAGATGCTGTGATGCCGGTATAGCTATGGCTCACCACAGTTACACCACCGCGCGAGGACAACTCCGTAATTTTTTCCTGCACACAGTGCACGTCATCTGCCAATGAAGTGAAAGGCAGATCAGGTGCGTACGACTCCACACCCATACGGGCGAGTCGTTCAATGACTGGCATCCATGTCCATCCCGCAAAGAATGACCCGTGCACAAAGAGAACGCTTGAGTCAGCCATGGGGGTGGTGCAGCTAACGATTAGCGGTAGGTGTTATTGCTGGTGTGATCTCCGGCAAGCCAACGCTTCAACACTTCATGTGCATCTTTACGACGCTCGTCGTTGATTTTTTCTGCACCAGGTGCATCACATGTGAATTCCAACAACATGCCGTTGGGGTCTTCGGTGTACATCGAACGGCAATAACCGTGTTCAAGCACGTAGGTACCTTCTGGCTTCCATGCGGCTTTGGTGAGACGTTCAAAGATTTCATCTTGTGCATCTTTGGTGACATTCAATGCGATGTGACGAAATGGTGACGGTGTCAACTCAGGATCAAAAAGATCTTGATCCACTTTGTTGGCGAATTGAAAGAATGCAAGAGCGCTACCGTCAGGCAATCCAAAGAATGTGTGGCAATACACACGCTCGGCACCGAAGAGTTCATCAGTCTCTGACCATGTGGCAACAAGGGGCAAACCAATCAAGTCCTCGTAAAACGCACGAGTTGCCTCGAGGTCTTTTGTGACATAGGCGGTGTGATGCAAACGCATGGGTGCTTTCATCTTGCTCATGATGGATTCAGTCTCCTTGTATTCAGTGGGCAATTGTCCGCTAGTCGGACACATCCCTCTACTGCGAACTTTATGCCAGAAAAACGGCCCCTCGCAACTTGCCAAGGCCACTAAATCCCTGCCGTGCCTGGGCTGAAAACTAATGAGCCACCTTGGGCATACACTGATCAACAACACCAACCAACAATGGGGCTGACAGGTTTCGACAGCAGTTTCGTTGTTCGCACGTGCGACCAGAGTTGCTCAGACTCTTTAAACAGGGCAACAACAGAATTGCCAACGAGCAGTTCGCTCTCGCCGCCTAATTTTTAGGTTGTAGAGAGACATCGTGACCAGCAATGGCGCACGGGGCCAATCCATCGCAGCCCGGCAACAGAAGCGGAGGATGACGGCAGGAAAGAACGCTGACGGTGAGAAAGAGCACTGACATGTGGGAAAGACCACACGTAGTTCACCTCGGTGGACAGCCGACTCGTCGGTGGCGTTGCGTTAGCGCCAGAACGGGAATGGTCGTATCACTGGCGCGCGACGCCTGATGGACGGGGGTTCGATTCCCCCCAGCTCCACCATTTATTCTTCATTCCTCGGTGGAGTGAAGATCTTGTTTCCATGCACGAAACTTCGTATGTCGTTGTCCACTTGGGCCTACTCCATCGGCAGTTCCATCAGGAAACAGGTGCAGCAAAAACTGCTGTTGCAGATCATCACAGTGACATGCAAAGTACACAGCGTGCGCACCTTTTGCAGGCCCAGCCCTCCACAACAACCAAGGCCCGAGACGACGCTTGTATTCGGCCACTGGTATCCCGTCTAGCTGTGCACCCAAATCAAGCAATTCACGTGGTGCTTCAATCCATGCCGTCGCAGGAATGTTTCGATCTCGAATGGGAGTGGCCGGCAAATCCGATGTATGCACAGGCGTTGCATCAATTGGTCGTTCGTCGTATCTCATGGAATAGCCGAACCTGTGAACAACAAGTTTTAGCGTTGGCGAATGACACCATCGGCGACGGCGGCCGCAGCAACAGCGGGAGCCACCTTTTCCACGATGGAACGATTAAACACTGATGGAACAACAAAACTTGGCGACAATTCAGCGTCACTCACTGCCTCTGCGATTGCAACTGCTGCGGCAAGCTTCATACCTTCGGTGATATCTGTTGCGTGTGCATCAAGTGCACCACGGAAGATTCCAGGAAATGCCAACACGTTGTTGATCTGGTTGGGATAGTCACTACGACCTGTGGCCATCACTGCGGCCAAGCCGTCGGCTGCTTCGGGGCGAATTTCTGGATCTGGGTTCGCCATTGCGAACACAATGGGATCTTTTGCCATCGATCGAATATCTGCTGCGGTAATGAGATTTGGTCCGCTCACTCCTACAAATACATCAGCACCATTCATCACATCACCAATGGAGCCCATCTTGCGCGATGGGTTTGTGTGAACTGCAAACCATTCTTTTGCCGAGTTCATCTCACCGCGACCGGAATAGATTGCGCCTGCACGGTCACAACCCACGATCTCTCCCACACCTGCATTGATGAGAATCTTTCCGATTGCTACACCTGCAGCGCCCATTCCGGCAATCACCACAGAGAGGTCTTCCATTTTCTTGCCAGTGATCTTCAATGAATTCCACAATGCAGCCAATGTCACCACTGCAGTGCCGTGTTGGTCATCATGGAAAACAGGAATGTCCAAGCTTTTTGATAAACGCTCTTCGATTTCAAAACACTCAGGAGCAGCGATGTCTTCGAGGTTGATACCACCAAATGTGGGGGCAATGCGCTCAACAAATTCAACAACTTCATCGACAGTGCGTGCGTTGATACAAATAGGGAAACCATCTACGCCACCGAATTCTTTGAAGAGCAGTGCTTTGCCCTCCATCACAGGCATCGCGCCTTCTGGGCCAATGTCACCAAGGCCAAGAACTGCTGTTCCGTTGCTCACAATTGCCACAGTGTTTTTGCGGATGGTGTATTCGTGCGACAGACCTGGATCATGCTGAATCGCAGTACATACACGTGCAACTCCTGGCGTATAGGCCATAGACAAATCGTCTTTGTCGTTTACCGGAGCAGTTGAAAGAACTTGAATCTTTCCTGATTCATGCATCTTGAACGTGCGATCCCACCACTGAATCAAAGTCACCTCAGTGAGCGCTTGCACAGCTGCTACTACTTGTTGTTGATGATCTTCATCGCGACAATGCACCACTACATTTCTTCGCAATACCGGTCCACGCACATCAAAACCATCAAGAGCACCGATGTTGCCACCGGCATCGCCAATGGCTGTACAGAGTTTGCCTAGCGCACCAGGCACGTTATGCAATTGGCAATCAAGGGTGATGGAAAAAGCGGCGGTAGGCAAAGATGGCATAGCAACTATTGAGGCTACGCACTTTGGTCCTCTAAATAGTGGTTCATCACCTATTTATGGGTGATGACTTCAGACATGCGGGCGCTATTGGCGTCCCAGAACGTCAAGCACAGATGCGGGGTTTCCTCGCTCCACTTCAAACGCCCCCACCGTTGCCCCCGGCTCAAAGAGGACGACCTTTGTGGCCATGGCAACAATGTCCTCCACATCATGGGAGACGACTACTGCAGTGAGATTTTCCGACTCCGCAATCTCGACCACCAATTCTCGTAATGAAGATCTGCTGTGGCGATCCAGGGCAGTAAAAGGTTCATCGAGGAGCAACACAGTGCAACCGTTTACCAATGCACGCGCAAGGGAAATGCGTTGACGTTCCCCGCCAGAAAGTTGCCGAGTGTTCTTGGCCGCCAAATGTTCAGCCCCCACTCGCTGCAACCAATGCATTGCAGTCTCTCGACGAAGATTTTTCTTTTGGCCCACAATTGCAAGTGCCACATTGTCAAGTGGAGTTCGATGATCAAGAAGCGATGGCGCTTGAAACACCATGCCAATTCCCCGTGCTTGAGAGCGAACATGGACGTTGAGTGCGCTGTCAAAAACGCATTCACCGTTGATCTCAATTCGTCCGTTTTCGGGACGTACAAGGCCAGCGATTGCAGCAAGCGTGAGACTTTTTCCAGCACCTGAAGGCCCAGTGAATGCAGTCACTCCAGATGGAACATCGCATTGTGCACGCACCGCAAAATCGCGCACCGCAATATCAACTTGTACATGCACACTCATGGCCGCCTCCGCGACAACATGGTCATTGCAACAAGAGCAGCTATCGCGATACCTACAAGTAGCAATGAACCACTTCGAGCCTGCCCAACATCGCCAGCTTGCACAGAGTCAAAGACTGCAATCGGCAACGTCTGAGTGCGACCAGGAATATTGCCCGCAATCATCACCGTGGCACCAAACTCTCCCAATGCACGCGCACCCGCCAGTGCAACACCTGCAAGTATTCCGCGGCGTGCAAGTGGAAATGTCACAAGCACAGCTACTTTCCATTCCGGATGACCAGCCACGCGCATTGCTGCTTCAGCTCGATCGTCTACTTCTTCTATTGCGGCACGACTTGCTCTTACAACAAAAGGTAACGCAGCAATAGTTGCAGCAATCACAGCAGCGGTGGGAGTAAACACAATTGCAGATCCAGTGAGTTTTTCCCATGTGCGCCCAAATGCACTATTCACACCCAAAGCTGTCAACAAGAAATACCCCATCACCGTGGGTGGGATAACAATCGGCAATGTCACAATTGCTTCCACAAGTGCGCGACCTCGAAACTTTGTCTTCGCAAGAAGGTATGCAATTGCTACTCCCAGAACAGTCGCAATGGCTGTGGCAATTGATGCGACCCGAAGTGTCATCCAGAATGGAAACCAATCGTTCAACATTGCTTATCTCGATCCAGTGGGCAACACAAAACCGTAGGACTCCATCACAGTGCGACCACTTTGTGACGACAAAAACTCAACAAATTTTCGAGCGTTCTTTTCATTATCGCCCGTCTTTGTCACCACTATCGATTGCTTCAATGGGCCGTGAAGGTTCTCGGGAATCATTTCATAAGGTGCGTCTCCCACAATGACCAGCGAGAGCGCAACTATCGCGGCATCAACATTCCCGGTCTCTACTAACCGCAAAGTATCTGAAACGTTTTCTCCCAATACCAATCGTGACTTCACCTCTTCATACACACCCACAGATTCCAATGCCTCGCGTGCAGCAATCCCATAAGGAGCATGTGCAGGGTTTGCAATTGCGATGCGAGCGAAATCATCACTCGTCAGACCAGAGATTGTCGACGGCACATCAAGACCAGATCGAGCGAGCAACACAATTCGACCCATTGCATACGGCTGCAAGGTCTCTGGCCAGCCTTTACCGGCATCCACCACATCGAGTGCGAATTTTTCGTTTGCCGATGCGAATACATCAAACGGTGCGCCGTTGATGATCTGTTCTTTCAATTGCCCAGACGAGCCAAAAGTGAAAGTCACGTTTATATCTGTGGTCTCTTCAAACTGTTCCCCAAGATCTGTGAAAGCAAAACGAAGATCGCTGGCCGCAGCCACCACTACTTGAGGGGCCTGTGAACCATCAGTGGGATTGGCATCACCACCACATGCCGACAGCACAGTCACCACCCCGGCTGCCACCAGGATGCGCCACCAAAAAGGCATTCGTGCCGTCATCGACCTCTTTGACCTCATACTTGCCACCGCCTTTGAAACTATCCACCCTCCTCCCCCTTGCCGATAAAGGACAGAATCTGTACTTACTCCAAATTTGATATCAGTCCAAACTTTGCTACACTGCCGTACGTGCTCACCGATCTCACCGACGTCTTACGCGCACATGGCCTCCATGTGACTGCTCAACGACTTGCTGTGATGCGCGCAGTCACAGCACTTCCCCACAGCACTGCTGATGCGGTTGCTGAACAAGCCAAGTCAGACATTGGCGCTATTTCTCGTCAGTCCGTGTACGACGCACTCACCTTGTTGACCGAACGAGGCGTCATTCGCCGCATTCAACCCATTGGTTCACCTGCTCTTTATGAAAGTCGCGTAGGCGACAACCATCATCACGTGATCTGTCGTGGATGTGGTCAAGTGGCCGATGTTGATTGTGCTGTGGGTCATCGCCCATGTCTTACGGCATCAGAAACTCACGGCTTCATCATTGATGAAGCAGAAGTTGCCTACTGGGGATTTTGCCCCACATGTGCACACAACAATCCCGCGGCAACCGCGTCTTCAATCTCATACAACACAACCTCTATCCAATAAGGAAGGACAACCCAATGAGCAATGAAAATCAGTGCCCCGTCACAGGAGCCATGACATCACATGAAATGGGCACCGGCGTCAACGACTGGTGGCCAAATCAACTGAACCTCAAGGTTCTACACAACAACCCCACAGAAGGCGATCCCATGGATCCCGACTTTGACTATGCAAAGGAATTCGCATCACTTGATCTCGATGCAGTTGTTGCAGACCTCAAAGCATTAATGACTGACTCACAAGAGTGGTGGCCAGCTGACTATGGCCATTACGGTCCATTCTTTGTGCGTATGGCATGGCACGCAGCCGGCACCTATCGCATCCAAGATGGTCGCGGTGGCGCAGGAACTGGCATGCATCGCTTTGCACCACAGAACAGCTGGCCCGACAACGGCAACCTCGACAAGGCACGTCGCCTTTTGTGGCCCATCAAGCAGAAGTACGGCCGCAAGATTTCTTGGGCTGACCTCATGGTGCTCACTGGAAACGTTGCACTTGAATCAATGGGATTCAAGACATTCGGATTCGGTGGCGGTCGTGCAGACGTCTACGAACCAGATGAGACCTACTGGGGCAGCGAGCAAACATGGCTTGCCGACGAGCGCTACACAGGTGAGCGTCAACTAGCAAACCCACTTGCTGCAGTGCAGATGGGTCTGATCTATGTGAACCCAGAAGGTCCAAACGGAGTTGCTGACCCCATCAAGTCAGCATTCGACGTGCGTGACACATTTGGTCGCATGGCAATGAACGATGCCGAAACCGTTGCACTCGTTGCAGGTGGACACACATTCGGTAAAGCACACGGTGCGGGCGATCCTGCACTTGTGGGCCCAGAACCAGAAGCAGCAAAACTTCAAGAAATGGGTCTTGGCTGGATCAATGCATTTGAATCCGGCAAGGGTGTACACACCACCACCAGCGGTATCGAAGGCGCATGGACCACAAACCCCATCTTGTGGGACAACGATTACTTCAAGATCTTGTTGGAGAACGATTTTGAACTTGTGAAGAGTCCAGCCGGTGCACAGCAGTGGATCCCTAAAGGTGGAGTGATGAACGGAACAGTGCCCGACGCACATGATTCCTCACGTCGTCACGCCCCCATCATGACCACTGCCGACTTGGCCCTCAAGTTTGATCCTGAGTACGCAAAGATTTCGCGTCGCTTCTACGAGAACCCTGCCGAGTTTGCTGATGCATTCGCACGTGCATGGTTCAAGTTGACACACCGCGACATGGGACCAAAGGACCGCTACCTCGGCAAGTTGACCCCACGCGAAACACTCATCTGGCAAGACCCCGTTCCTGCAGTTGACCACAAACTGGTGGGCAACAAGGACATCAAGAAATTGAAAGAGGCGATTCTTGCTTCCGGATTGACTGTGTCTCAATTGGTGAGCACCGCGTGGGCATCTGCATCTACATACCGTGGAACAGACAAGCGTGGCGGTGCCAATGGTGCACGCATTCGTCTTGCACCGCAGAAGAACTGGGAAGCAAACAACCCAACCGAGTTGGCCAAGGTTCTCGCCGAATTGGAAAAGATTCAGTCAAGCTTTAATGGCAAGACACAAATCTCCATGGCAGACCTGATTGTGTTGGCCGGATGTGCAGCGGTCGAAAAAGCAGCCAAAGATGCTGGAGTCAGCATCGAGGTGCCATTCACACCAGGACGCACCGATGCAACCCAAGATCAGACCGATGTGGATTCATTCGCAGTACTCGAACCAACATTTGATGGCTTCCGCAACTACTTGCGTCCAGGTCACATTGCAACAACAGAACAACTGTTGGTAGAAAAGGCAGCGCTTCTCACATTGTCTGCTCCCGAGACAACCGTCTTGGTGGGTGGCTTGCGTGCACTTGGTGCAAACCACCAAGGCGCCAAGCATGGCGTACTCACCTCACGTCCTGGCGTGTTGACAAATGATTTCTTTGTCAACGTGCTCGACATTGAGACCAAGTGGACCGAGACCTCCAAGGACGAAGAAGTCTTTGAAGGAACCGACCGCAAGTCAGGCAAGGCAAAGTGGACTGCAACTCGCGCAGACTTGATCTTCGGATCAAACTCACAATTGCGTGCAATTGCTGAGGTCTACGGAGCAGCCGATGCACAAAAGAAGTTCGTCAAGGACTTCGTTGCTGCATGGACCAAAGTCATGGAGCTCGATCGCTTCGACCTGAAGTAAATCACCTTCACAAAAAGGACCGTGTGGGGAAACTCACACGGTCCTTTTTTATTTGGATAACTAAAGCGCGACTAGTCGCCTATGAGTGCAGCGCGTAACTCGCGTTTGAGGAACTTACCGTTGGCGTTCACAGGAAGAGGCTCATCACGGAACCAGATCTTGGAAGGAATCTTGTGTTTTGCCAAAGTCTGAGCAAGAAATGTTGCGAGTTCGGATTCACTCAGCGATGCGCCCGGACGCAGAACAATTACCGCAGCAACTTCTTCACCAAGACGTTCGTTAGGAATACCAAAAACTGCTGCTTCTGCAATGGCATCGTGTTTGTAGATCCCAATTTCCACTTCGCTGCAGTACACATTTTCCCCGCCACGAATCACCATGTCTTTGGCACGATCGACAATGTAGATGAAGCCATCTTCGTCAATACGAGCAATGTCGCCGGTGTTTAACCAGCCATCTTTAATGGTCTCAGCGTTTGCTTCAGGACGGTTGAGATAACCCTTAATTGTGATTGCTCCGCGCACACACAACACCCCAATCGCATTGGGGTCTGGTGCGATGTCGCGACCTTCCTCATCAACAAGTTTTCCTTCCAGAGTGGGAACAAGCGGACCGCAGGACTCGGGCTTGGCAATAAACCAACGTGACGAGTTAGCCGTGATGATGCCATGAGTCTCAGTCATTCCATAGCCCGTGGATGGCTGACCACCCTCAAGAGCATCAGCGATTTTGTGCACAAGGTCTGGCTGCAATGCAGCACCACCACCACCCATTCCTGCAAGCGTGGATGTGTCGCGTGTTGACCAATCTGGATGCATCAACAATTCGCGACTCATCGTGGGCACACCTGAGAACGTTGTGACCTTTTCGCGTTCAATCAATTCAAGAGCTCGGCCTGGATCCCATTTGTACATCAGGACAAGCTTTGCGCCCGTCAATGTTGCGGGGTGCATGATGCAGTTACATGCAGTCACATGAAACAACGGCGTAGGGGCCATGAAGGCTGCGGGAACATCAGCTGGTGTCTTAGTAGGCCCGGTCACATCTCCGGCTGCTACTGCTTTTTGTTCTGCAAGAGCTGCAGCAGTAGTCATTGCTGCAATATTCAAAATGTTGTTCACCGAACCACGGTTGGTGAGTTGAGCTCCTTTAGGAAAACCAGTCGTGCCCGATGTGTAGAAAATGGTTGCATCATCATCGGGATCAATCTCTAGTGCGGGCAACGATCCTGGATCGGTCAGTGCCATCACGTCACTCCACGGCGTTGCCCCGTTGGGTCGTCGATCGCTGCGCACTGCAATCACGCCAAATGAACCGGCATTAGAGATTTGTTCAAGACGTTCAAGGCGTTCGTCGTCTGCGATAAGCACTACGGGCTGGCTGTCTGTGAGTGCATATTCCATTTCACTAGCTGTCCACCATGCATTCATTCCTACTGCTGCTGCACCTAGAGACACCGTTGCCCAATAGCCCACAACCCATTCGGGATAGTTGCGCATTGCGATTGCGACACGAGTGCCAGGCACCACGCCCGCGCTTTGAAGATGTGCTGCCAACTTTCGGACCTGTGCATGCACTTCGCTGTAGGAATAGCGTTCGTCTTCATAGACCAGATAGTCCTTGTCTCCATGCCCTGCCGACATCTCCCATAGTGCGCGCATGTGCGGAGGTGCGTGCACGAATGCTTTTGTGGGCACTCCTCTGACGTCAATAGTGGTTGTGGCAAACATGGAGCCCTCGGCATCAAGTTCGGCCCGGGCATCTAAATAATGGTGAATCACCCCCCTATCATGGCCCAAATGTGACATTTGTCGCCACCCCGCGACAGATTGCCCCCAAAGGCCTTTGCCCTAATGAGACCGCTCAAGTTTTCCCTAGACATAGGCTCGCAGTGTGAGTCCTGTTTCTGAGAACCCCTGTGTGGTTCTGCCCTGGGAGATGACTGGGGCCACGGTCGTGTTGCGATATACCGCCCACGGGATGACTTTTTCTGAGCGCATCGAATTCGAAGAGTCCTTTGAACTGACAACCCACAGACGTGTACTACTGGACATGTTGTCGATGGCATCTGTAGTGAGCTACGCAAAAGCCTTTGCCCCGATAGAGATTGATGCCACGCAATTTTCGCTACCCGCGCCCACCGCCGAGATGATCAGCGCTCTCTATGACCACGGAATGCGTGAATTCGCTGCCCATAACAATCTTGATCACGAGACAACATTTACCCTCGTCGGCACAACCACCTCAGGCACAAAGTCATTGGCATTGGTGAACCCACAAAGACCACTAATTCCTATGGGGGGTGGCCGAGATTCAAGTGTTGTAGCCACAGCGCTTCGCGCGCTTGATCCTGTCTTGCTATCTATAGGTCACAATCCATACGTCGAGGAAATTGCAGATCGATTGTCCTTACCTCTTCATACAGTCATTCGTCATATTGACCCACAACTCTTGGCTCTCAATGCCCAAGGCTCGCTAAACGGCCACATTCCCATCACTGCAATTAACTCCCTTATTGCACTACTTGCAGCCGACATCTATGGATGTGATTGCGTAGTGATGGCAAATGAGAAAAGTGCTTCGGAACCCACACGCATTGTGGATGGATACGTCATCAATCATCAATACAGCAAGTCGTTTGATTTCGAACAATTACTTCGCAACGCACTCGCCGCCTCAAATATCGACATTAATTATTTCTCCGCGTTGCGTGATCGTCACGACGATGACATTGCACATGCCTTTGCCCATTCCTGCACATCACTGCACAGTGCCTTTATTAGTTGTAATCAAGCAATGCTGCGCGACCCAGAAAAACGCAGCAAGACTTGGTGCGGTCAATGCCCAAAATGCAGGTCTGTATTCTTGTCACTTGCACCACATCTTTCACCTGCACAACTCACAGAGATTTTCGGAAACGATTTGTTGGACGATCCATTACAAGTCACTGGATTCAAAGACTTGATTGATATTGAAGCCAAGCCATATGAATGCGTAGGAGAAATTGCATCAGCACGAAACGCACTGATGGCTTTGCACACTATGCCCGAATGGAAAGGTCATCGTGTCGTGGTGGCTATTGGTGAGGTGTCCCCCATCATTGACTCAACATCATCCGCTCGCCAAGACCACTTCATCCCTGAACATTTTCATCGCCTCATGGCGGAGGTGTTTCCCTCATGAAATTGAGCGACATCACTGGGATGTCAGTTGCTGTGTGGGGCGGCGGACGTGATGGGCGTGCTGCAGCGCAGCATTGCATTGCACACAAGTGCGATGTCGTGTTAGTCAGCGACGCTCCAGACACAGATACCGCTTCTCAGACCACTGCTAGGGAATTAGGCATATCGCTTGTTGCAAGTTCTGAATTGACTTCACTCGACACTGATTTCGTTATACGTTCACCAGGAATTTCTCGGTATCGACAAGAACTCACGCAGTTGGCACAGCGCGGAATTAACTCATCTAACTTGCTTGCGCTTTGGCTAGCTGATCAACCTGCTCACCGCATCGTTGGTGTCACAGGAACCAAAGGGAAAAGCACCACGGCCACGATGATTGAACAAATCATTTCCACAACCGACCGGTCAGTTGCACTTGCAGGCAACATTGGTGTCCCCGTGACCCAGATTTCCGAGGATATAGAGATTGTTGTTCTTGAGATATCGAGTTACCAGGCAAGTGATTGCACTACATCGCCTGCAACCGGGGTTCTCACCGCCCTAGGCGAAGATCACATCACTTGGCATGGAACACTCGAGCGTTATCACCGCGACAAGACGAACCTGTTTGCACATACACAGCTCAACAAGATGATTTTTCATGCTGACGATAAAGCAGTTGTTCAAGCACTGCACACTATTGGTGCTGATGCGCGACACTTTGCGTCGCCATTAGACATACAGGAAATTCTTGAACGCAGTCGCACCTCAGGGGTGTACGAGCGAATGGGAAACACAACCTTCCCTCGCAATCTTGCGTTGGCAATTCATGCCGCATATGCCGTGGAACCAACTCTCACAGCAGAACATGTACTCGATGCGATAGAAAACTTCACGCCGTTGCCATCAAGGCAAAACAACATCGGAGCAGTGCGCGGTGTGAACTTCATTGATGATGCATTGGCTTCAAATCCTCTTGCGACCATGGCAGCAGTTGAACGATTCACAGATGCGCCTTTGATTGTCATCATCGGTGGACAAGATCGCACCGTGGATTACTCCGACCTCATTGCTGCGCTCAACACCCAAGAACACATTGCAGGAGTGATTCTTTTGGGTGACCCCGATGATGCTTTGGCCAATCGCATTGAATCTTTGCTCCATAAATGTCACCGAGTGCATACACACAAAGTGGAAGATGCGGTATCTATTGCCCTATCGCTGGCTTCACCTGGGTGCAATATCCTCTTGAGCCCCGCTGCCCCCACTCCTTCACATATTGGTGATTACACACATCGCAGTGATGCGTTCCATAAAGCCATGCTTGAGGCAAGTAGCCTTATCTAACTGTGGGATCAGACAACACCGTCGGGCGGGAATCCGTAGAACATGCGCGCGAGCTTGCCGAAGCTTCTGCTGCTGCGCACGCCCATGAGGAATCGACACAAGCGTTACACGAACACGGCAAGCCTGTTGCAAGCACTGCACTTGCGCTAGGAGCACTTGGAGTGGTCTATGGCGATATTGGCACAAGCCCTCTTTATTCCATCAAGGAAGCCTTCACTGAACATAGCCATGTGATGACCGTCGACACCATCAATGTGTACGGCATCAGTTCTCTTGCATTTTGGTCATTGATCATCATCATTTCTCTCAAGTACCTCATGTTTGTGATGCGAGCAGACAACCACGGGGAAGGCGGCATCTTGGCTCTCACCGCACTTGTGATGCCAAAACGTGGAGAAAAAGGACGACGCACTTCAGCGTTAGTCACACTGGGAATTTTTGGCACCGCGTTGCTGTACGGAGATGGCATCATCACGCCAGCAATTTCAGTGTTGAGCGCGGTTGAAGGACTGCAAGAAGTTTCCTCCACGTTTGACCAATGGGTGGTGCCAATTGCCATTGTCATCTTGATGGGTTTGTTCCTTGTTCAAAGTCGCGGAACTGGTGCTGTTGGCAAAGTGTTCGGCCCCGTCATGGTTGTGTGGTTTGCCACACTTGCCATTATCGGCTTATCTCAGATCTTTAAGAATCCTGAAATCATCCAATCGGTCAATCCGTATTACGCGTTTCAATATTTCACTCACGAAACCGGAAAAGCATTTCTTTCACTGGGCTCTATCTTTCTCGTGGTTACCGGTGGTGAGGCCCTGTATGCAGACATGGGACACTTTGGCCGTCGCCCGATCATGGTGGGATGGTACGGAGTTGTACTGCCATCTTTAGTTCTGAACTATTGGGGACAAAGCGCATACCTGTTGTCACATCCTGAAGATGTGGAGAGTCTTTTTTTCCGAATGGTTCCCGACCCCATCTTGGTTCCCATAGTCATACTGGCCACGTGTGCAACCGTGATTGCATCTCAAGCGCTGATCTCAGGGGTTTTCTCTCTCACTGCCCAGGCAGTGCAGCTTGATTATCTTCCACGCATCAAAATTCGACACACATCACAGAGCCAAAGCGGACAAATTTATGTTCCATTGGTGAACTGGGCATTGATGTTCGCCTGCATTGGACTAGTAATCGGCTTTCAAACAGCGAGCAATTTGGCCGCGGCTTACGGCATTGCAGTGACCATGACGATGGTCATCACCACGCTCATTTTCTTCCGCGTTCTCACTGATCGTTGGGGATGGCATCCACTTCGAGCTTCCCTGCTCTGTGTTCCGTTATTGCTCATCGAGTTTGGATTTATGGGTGCCAACTTGGTCAAGATTCCACGAGGCGGATGGTTTGCACTTGCCGTGGGTCTTATCTTGATGGTGCAGATGGCTACTTGGCGTCGTGGTCGTGCACTTGTTGCTCAACGTATTCATCGAGGCGAACGCCCCATCACTGATGTTCTCGATGAAACTGAAGACATCAAGAGAGTGTCGGGCATTGCTGTCTTTATGTTCAAAGATCTTGGTAAGGCTCCACCTGCCTTAGTGAATAACTTGCGCCATAACAAGGTTCTCCATAAGTGCACCCTCATCGTTGCCGTCGACACAGCGAGTGAACCTCGAATTGATATTCACAAACGTGCCCATGTCACCAAGATTGGCCCTGGGGTGTACCAAGTGCAGCTGGAGTTCGGCTTCATGGAAGACCCCGATGTTCCTACCGCACTGACGCAACTGGATTATCCCGGTTTGGAATTTGACGCAGAACACGCCACATACTTCCTTGGACATGAATCAATCATCGCTGGCAAAGCGCCTGGCATGAACAGAGCGCAAGAACATCTGTTTGTGTTCCTCAATCGCGGCGCAGATAGCGCGGGACGCTTTTTTAATCTTCCTGTCGATCGTGTCTTTGAAGTGGGAACACACGTCGAGATTTAGCAGCAAGTTGCTACTTCTTGAGTCGTTCTTCCCGAAGAGCAGACCGTCGAACTTTCCCAGCATCATCACGAAGTGGTGTAGTGACAAATTCAAAACTACGTGGAATCTTGTAGATCACTAATCGTTCCCCTAAGAATCTCTTGAGTTCATCTTCGGACACTTGGTCACTATCGGCTTCAATAATCGCATGCACAATGCTTCCTTTGTCATCATCGGGTAAACCAATGACTGCGCAGGAACGCACATGCGGATGTTCTTGAATAGCTGATTCAATCTCTGCGGGATAAATGTTTGCCCCGCCGGACAAAATCATGTCGGCTGCGCGATCACCCAGATAGAGATATCCCTCACCATCAAGGCGGCCCATGTCGCCCAATGATTCCCAGCCGCCTTCCAAAGTGCGCGCTTCGGCACCGACGTAGCGGTATGTGGGTGACTCGCGTAAACGACGCATCCATACTTCGCCCATCTCTCCTGTAGGCAATTCTTCGCCAGTGTCACTGGTGATCTTGACAGTCCCAGGAATAACACGACCCACAGAACCACGATGCGTCAGCCATTCCACACCGCTGATTGTGGTGGCCGTTTGCGCTTCAGTGCCTGCGTACAATTCGAAAATACGCTCAGCACCTAGCCAGTCAATCCATGATTGTTTGAGCCACTCGGGACAAGGTTCAGCCAAGTGCCACACCACACGCAAACTCGACATGTCGTATCTGAGTCGCACATCATCGGCAAGTCGAATAATGCGCTTCATCATTGTGGGAACCATGTACAACACAGACCCACGATGTTCTTCAATGGCACGCAAAGTTTCTTCTGCATCAAACTTTGGCAGCAGCACGACGTGAAGTCCATGAAGCCATGCCTGGCAACTCCACACCGCAGGACCGTTGTGATAGAGCGGACCAGGCATCACCAAACAACCACCTGGATCCATGAGTAATGGCACAGGAGCTGTGGGGTCAAGGGCGGCTGGATCGCCAGAGACAATAAGTTTGGGTCGCCCTGTGCTTCCCCCAGATGTGGGTGCTTTCCATGAAGAAGAAATCACGCGCGGAAGATGAGATGCATCACCGTCGGGTGCGCGAAATCCCAATGGCACACAAGTGCGCCCTGGGTACTCACCTTGAGCCACTCCCACAATTGCTGAAGGGTTCGCTAACTCGATGAGTGCATCGAGTTCACGTTGTGGCAAGCGCGAAGAGATGGGCTGTGGCGTTGCACCCAGGCGCCACGCAGCAACATAGGCAATAAAGAAGTCAATGCTGTTGGGCACAGCCACAGTCACCATGTCGCCTTCTTTGGTGCCATGTTCTGCGAGGTACAACGCGAGATTGTCACCAAGTGTCAACAGTTGCGATCGAGTCACTGTGCGATCTTGGCAACTCACAGCCGGTGCCTCAGGTTGTTGTGCAGCTAGTTCTTCAAGGCGATCGAGAAAAGAAATCATTAGAACAATGTTTAGTCTGATTTCACCCTTGTTGATTTCATTGGAGTGCTACAACAACAAGGAGAATGCGGGAACAGAGATGAATCCCATGATGGTTCCTGTGCCCACCACAAAAGCGACCAGCTCTTCATCAAACCCTGAACGAATGGCAACAATGCCTGCGGTAATCATTGGCGGAGCACTGGCTTGCAACAAAGATGTAGACCACATCAGATCTGCGCCTTTACGCGAGAAGGCCACGACCACAGCCACCACACCCGGCACCCAGGCCATCTTGATGGAGAGGCCCCATAAGGCAGGCATTAACACTCGCTGAGATAGACGCAGCCGGAAACGCAGACCCACTGTTGCCATCGCCACTGGAGCCACAGTGCGCCCTATGCCATCGAGGCCTGTATACACAAAGTCGGGTATCTCCAAAAATCTCACAGGAACACTGATCAATAAAGCAACAAAAGGTGCAAAGCGCAATAACCGTTGCACAAGATCGCGCCATGACACTGTGCCCTCGCCATAGGTACTTGTCACGTATGCCCCCCACAACGAGAGAGCGAGAAATGTTCCTAATTGGTCATAGGCAATTGCAGCTGCAAGATGTTCGGTGCCCAGTAATCCCTCCACCATGCCCAAACCTAAAAAACTCGTGTTTCCTAAAACCGCAACGAGCAACAAAGCCCCCGCGACATGTGAAGGCCACGAATAGATACGCGCAAGGACAACAATGGCTAATGCACATAACAACATTGATGCCCATGCCACTCCAATGGGAACAAGCAATGCACTTTCGATGGCCACCTGTGACATTGACGAGATGATCACTGCCGGCAACGCACACGTCAACACGTATTTCTCGGCCATCGAGATAAAGGCTGCAGGCATTGGCCGCACTGTGGAGATGAGCCATCCCAAAAAGAAAGCGGTTATCACGATGCCAATCACTCCACGAAACTACTTCCCCACAACAGTCCCCCCAAGGAAATACGACACCTCCCGATGTGGAAAAATGACCATATGGGCTCAGAGTTAACGGAAATTACATCACCATTGATTGGCACGGTCTTCAAAATTTCTGTGCAACCAGGAGATGTCGTTGTAAACGGACAAGAGATATTGATTATCGAATCCATGAAAATGGAGCACCCCGTCACGTCGATAGTGGACGGCACAATTACTCACATCGTGGTGACAGAAGGCAACACCGTCACCGCAGGACAAGTGCTCATCACTATTACTCCAGGACACGTTGATCGTTCCCTAGCCAAGCCCGCAGATCAAGAACTCGACGGAACTCCACGTGATGACTTTGCGCGCTACCAAGAACGTCGATTTCTCACCACAGATGCAGCACGACCCGATGCCCAACACAAGCGCATGGTGCGTGGACAACGAACCGCGCGTGCAAACATCGCAGACCTTGTCGATGAAGGTTCATTCGTTGAATATGGCTCGTTCGCAATTGCTGCCCAACGTCGGCGACGCACGCTTGAAGACTTAATTGCACACACTCCAGGAGATGGATTAGTGGGAGGTATTGGAACCGTCAATCATTCCCAGTTCCCCACCGATGCTGCCAAGGTGGTGGTGGCCTCATATGACTACACCGTTCTTGCAGGAACACAGGGATATCAAAACCACCGAAAGAAAGATCGTCTTTTCGATATTGCGCGTCAACTTCGTCTTCCTGTGGTGCTCTTTGCTGAAGGAGGCGGAGGTCGCCCTGGCGATACCGATGCTCCAGGGGTAGCAGGTCTTGACTGTCTTGCTTTTTCGTATTTTGCCCAGTTATCAGGATTAGTGCCCCTTGTAGGTATCGCATCTGGCTACTGCTTTGCTGGCAATGCAGCATTGCTGGGGTGTTGTGACGTGGTGATTGCAACCACCAACTCCAATATCGGCATGGCAGGCCCCGCCATGATTGAAGGTGGCGGTCTAGGAACTGTTGCACCCACAGACATTGGCCCCATCGAAACACACACGCGCAACGGTGTTGTTGATATTCATGTAGCCAACGAAGAAGAAGCTGTCTCTGCAGCAAAAAAATATCTCAGTTACTTTCAAGGTCCTACTGCCACATGGGAACGTCATGATGATGCAGAATTACGTGCACTCATTCCAGAACAACGCACACGTGTCTATGACATTCGCTCAGTGATTCACACCCTTGCTGATATCGACAGTGTGACTGAATTGCGCTCTAGTTTTGGAATTGGCATCGTCACTGCGTTGGTGCGCATTGAGGGCATTCCTATGGGTGTGATCGCAAACAACCCCGCGCATCTCGGCGGGGCAATAGATGCCGATGCATCAGACAAAGCCTCGCGCTTTATACAACTGTGTGATGCCTACGATCTCCCTATCGTGAGCCTCTGTGACACTCCTGGCTTCATGGTGGGCCCAGAGGCCGAAGAGCAAGCACAAGTGCGTCACTTTGGTCGCATGTTTGTCACTGCAGCAAGCATCACCGTTCCCTGGATCACCGTGGTGTTGCGCAAGGGCTATGGACTTGGTGCCCAGGCAATGGCGGGAGGAAGTTTTCATGGCAACGCAATGACTGTTGCGTGGCCCACTGGTGAATTTGGCGGCATGGGTCTAGAAGGGGCAGTTCGACTTGGCTACAAAAAAGAACTCGACGCTGTGACAGACCCCAACGAACGTGCAGAACTAGAAGCAGCCCTCATTGCTCGTGCATACGAAAATGGCAGTGCACTCAACATGGCCAGCCACATGGAAATAGATGATGTCATTGACCCTGCAGAATCACGACACAGAATTCGTACGATCGTGGGAGATTATGTTCCTTGGCGACGCCAGTCTGGCAAAAAACGCCCCATGGTCGATACCTGGTAGGCGCATGGCCTTGTAATTCCTACTTGGAAAAACCTGCAAGTCCAGCGCGAAGTTGATTCACTAATTCTTCATCAACAATGAGACCCTCATTATTGATTTTCTCATGCGCACCAGCTACACCCACGTGCGCCACAATCGGGCAACCCAGCAAGGTCATCAATGTGCTCGTTGCTTCCAAGGCATGCGTTCCACCACTTGGTCCTGGACCTGCCGCAATCAACATCACTGGTTTTTTCAATAACGGCCCTGCAGCAAAAGGTCGAGATGCCCAGTCAATAAAATTCTTTGTCACTGCCGAAAAAGAGTGGTTGTATTCCGGAGTTGCAATGACCACACCATCTGCTGCGGCAACTGCGGCGCGAAGACGGGCTGCGCTATCGGGCAATACATCGGCATCGTCATCTTGGTTATACAAAGGAAGCTCGGCAACATCAAACAATTCCACTGTGACTCCTTGTGGAGCCAGTAACGGGAGAGCTCCAAGAATGCGAGTGTTAAAAGATTGGGCGCGAAGCGATCCAGAAAGTGCAAGAAGTGACGTCATAGACCATTGACGATACGCAAATTCCCCCAACTATCCCCCACCAAAATCGGCCTATCTCGCCAACTGCATCCCAAGATGACTCAGAGTTACACGGACTCAATAGGATGACGAGGTGACCATTTCCCCAATCTTTGATCCCAACGCATGGCGAGAAGTTTCCGAATTCACCTTCACTGACATCACCTATCACCGAGCAGTGGACCAAGGAACTGTACGTATCGCCTTTAATCGTCCCGAGGTACGTAACGCTTTTCGCCCACACACTGTTGATGAGCTCTACACAGCACTTGACCATGCACGAATGACTACCGACGTAGGTTGTGTTCTTCTTACGGGAAATGGTCCGTCACCAAAAGACGGTGGATGGGCATTTTGTAGCGGTGGAGACCAAAGAATCCGCGGAAAAGATGGATACAAGTACGCCGACGGAGATACTGAAGACACTGTGAACCGCGGCCGAGCAGGACGCCTACACATTCTCGAAGTGCAACGGCTCATTCGTTTTATGCCCAAGGTGGTCATTTGCGTGGTGCCTGGTTGGGCAGCTGGCGGTGGACACAGTCTGCACGTTGTCAGCGATCTCACCTTGGCCAGTCGTGAACATGCACGCTTCAAACAAACAGATGCCGATGTGGCGTCTTTTGATGGCGGATACGGTTCTGCCTATCTTGCAAAAATGGTCGGACAAAAATTTGCACGCGAGATATTTTTTCTTGGTCGCGAATACAGCGCCGATGAAATGCACGCGATGGGCGCCGTCAATGCCTCTGTCCCACACGCAGAACTTGAATCGACTGCACTGCAGTGGGCACGCGAAATCAACGGCAAGAGCCCCACAGCACAACGCATGTTGAAATTTGCATTCAACTTGGTGGATGACGGCTTGGTGGGCCAGCAAGTTTTTGCCGGTGAAGCAACCCGCCTCGCCTACGCAACCGATGAGGCGGCCGAAGGTCGCGAGTCTTTCCTTGAAAAGCGTGATCCTGATTGGTCGCCATTTCCTTGGTATTACTAACCCTTCATGATCACCGTTGTTGATAGTCAACAAGATCCACGTCTTGATCCATTTCGTTGGCGTGACCGCCAGTTAGCAAGCAAACTTGATCGCTTAGAGACAGTTGGTGCAGGCCTTTTTGTTGCAGAAGGTGACCTTGTGGTCCAACGTGCGATTGCCGCGGGTTGTACCCCTGTGGCGTTGTTGTGCGAAGACACCATGGGGGCCGCGTTTGAACAACAACTCAAAGATGTCGCAATCTACATCGGTAGCGAAGATCTCCGGCGAGAGGTGACGGGACTGGGCGTTCCACTCAAGGCAGTGGGTCTTTTTCGTCGTCCGGGATTAATTGACCCCGCAGCACTCATCAGGTCCTCACAGCGCATCGTGGTTGCCGAAGCACTTGATAACCCCACAAATCTTGGTGCCATCATCAGAAGTGCGACCGCTCTTGGGTGGGAGGGATTACTTCTCACTGAAGGCAGTGCTGATCCCCTCGCACGTCGAGCACTTCGAGTCTCCATGGGAACTGGTCTACAACTTGCTTTTGCTCGCCATGAGAACTCTGTAGAACTCCACGAGATGCTTCAGGCCAACAACTGCATCACCGTGGCGCTCACTCCTCACAAAGACGCACAAGACATCAATGCCACTTCATTTCCTCCAGAACAAAAGATTGCACTTTTGCTGGGAAGTGAACGAGACGGTCTCACCACACAGGTACTCGCGCGCGCTCATCATCAGTTACGCATTCCCATGTTTGACAATACCGATTCACTCAATGTGGCTGCAGCGGCCGCAATAGCGCTTTTCGCTCTTGGGCCATCACCAAAGTAAAACCTGTTTAGTTATTCCTCAAATGCTCAGCTGCATTCACCATGTACTGAGCCAACTGGTCCACCACGTCATCGCGTGATTCTTCAGGAATCATCTCCATGGTGGATTCAATGGCGTGCGCCATATGCATTAACCAGTGATCGCGTTCGCGTTCGGTAATCACAAAAGGTTGATGTCGCATACGTAGACGAGGGTGACCCCGTTCTTCCATATAGGTCTGCGGCCCACCCCAATACTGCACCAAAAAAGTTGCAAGACGATGACGCGCGCCTTGGGTCTGGGCTCCTTCGGGATACAAAGGAATTAGCACCTGATCGGTTTCCACACCGTCATAAAAAGCATCTACAAGTGCAGTGAAGAATTCAGCACCACAAATGTCGTAGACACTTTTTTCTCCGGACCGTTCAGTCATCTTTAAAAGAATTCTGGATCTTGCCAATTGGGGAAGATGTCTGGAATTCCCTCTGAGACACGATCGGGATAGTGAGCTGGTCGCTTTTCAAGAAAACTCACAACACCCTCTTTAGAGTCGGCGCTTTTGCCACGCTCCTTAATTCCACGTGAATCAACTCGGTGGGCATCCATAGGATGCGATGCTCCCAACATGCGCCACAACATTTGACGCGACAGCGCAATAGACACCGGAGCGGTATTTTCAGCAATCTCTGTAGCAAGAGCGCGTGCGGCTGTTAACAGTTCATCAGGAGCATGCACGCTGCGAATGAGACCAGCAGACAAAGCATCCTGGGCACCGAATAAGCGCCCTGTATATACCCATTCGGTTGCTTGTTGAATGCCCACTAAACGAGGTAAGAAATACGACGAACACGCCTCAGGCACAATGCCACGCTTAGCAAAAACAAAACCAAATTTTGCAGACTCACTTGCAAGCCGAATATCCATGGGCAATGTCATGGTGACACCCACTCCAACGGCGGCTCCATTGATGGCACCAATAACTGGCTTGAGGCTATTAAAGATGCGCAAAGACACCAATCCGCCTCCATCTCTTGGAACACCTTGGGCGGTCTTCACATCACTTCCGCCTTTAGCAAAGGTTTCACCGCCGGAAGATAAGTCGGCGCCTGCACAAAATGCACGACCAGCGCCTGTGACAATGACGGCCTTCACATCATCGTTTGCATCAGTGGCATCAAATGCGCTGATGAGTTCGTACATCATCCGACCCGTAAAGGCATTCATCTTGTCTGCACGATTCAATGTGATGGTTGCGATCCCGTCGCTCACATCTAATGAGATGTCTTGAAAATCCATATACAGACCCTAGCGATGTGCGCAAGGGAGGGATTTATCAACTAGACGTCAAGGAATTTGCTTGATGCCACGCCAGAGCCAATTCCGCCAGCCAAAGCGCCAATGATCAACAATGCAACCATCACGCCGTTGACATATGACCCCGGCACAATCAAAGAACTCACTCCGGTGCCTGGCTTAAATCCAGCTACACCTGTTGTCCAAGCACTGTTGAGTGCCCACAGCCCTCCACAAGACACCACTGCGCCCAACAGGCCTTGAATGAGACCCTCAAGAATAAAAGGCACCCGAATAAACCAGTCTGTTGCACCCACCAGTTTCATCACTTCGATCTCGCGCCGTCGAGCAAAAATAGCCGTGCGAATAGTGTTCCAAATCAGAATTACTGCCACCCCAAGAAGTACAAGTGACATTGCAATAGTGACGGTTCGTACAAAACCTGACAACGTCGAGATCACATCGAATTCATCTTCAGCTAACGACACCCCGGCAACACCGGGCAAGGTTCGATACTGCAAAGCAAGATTTCTCACTAATTCAGGATCCGTTGTAAGAGGCACCACTTTGAATTGCGATGGAATGGTGTCGATAGAAAGCAAACTCAGCGTTGTGGGGTCTCCCACAAAGACCCGCTTGGCCTCTTCGTAACTTGCATCACGATCCAGATACTCAATTTTGTCCAGGTCAACAACATTTGGTTGCGAACGAAGATTCTCTTCAATCAACTTGAGGGCATCAGGGGTCACGTCTGGGCGAACAAACACGATCATTCCCACGTCGCCGCGCCATTGCACTAAAAGATTGTCAAAGGCCCGCTGAATGAGGAATGTAGTTCCCACAAGCAATAGCGAGACCGCAGAAGTGATGACCGCAGCAACCGACAAGGTGACATTTCGACGGAAACTCGCAATGGTTTCACGTAATGCATAAGAAAGTCTTTGAATCATTCGTACACGCCTCGTTCTTGGTCACGCACAATGACTCCACGGTCAAGTTGAATCACTCGCCGTCTCATGGCATTCACTACACGATGGTCATGTGTAGCCATCACCACGGTTGTGCCAGTTCTGTTGATCGCATCGAGAAGCCCCATGATCCCCTCGCCTGTAGCGGGGTCAAGGTTTCCCGTGGGCTCGTCTGCCAAAAGAATAAGTGGACGATTCACAAAGGCGCGCGCAATAGAGACACGTTGTTGTTCTCCACCAGATAACTGATGCGGGAAGCGATCTTCCTTACCTGACAAGCCCACCAGATCAAGCACTTGTGGCACTTGTTGCCCGATGACATGTTTGGGCTTACCAATCACTTCGAGTGCAAAAGCCACATTTTCAAACACGGTTTTATTGGGAAGAAGTTTGTAGTCCTGAAAAACATTTCCCATGGTGCGTCGCAGATGAGGAATCTGATTGTTTGCCATTTCATTAATGTTGCGACCCGCAACCCATACGTCTCCGCGTTCGGGGCGTTCTTGGCGGTTAATGAGACGAAGCAGAGTGGATTTCCCCGAGCCTGATGGACCCACGAGGAAGACAAAATCACCCTTCGCAATATCGAAGGTTGCATCACGTACCGCGGGAATTTCACCGCCATACATCTTGGAGACATTCTCAAGACGAATCATGGAAGTTCCCAACCTAGCAATAATGAATACCTGGTCATGGTCGGGTCTTAAACCCTTGTAAATCTAGGCCGAGAGCTCGCGACGCCATCGCAAATACCCCTCCATGAAGATGTCAAGGTCGCCATCGAGAACTCCAGCCACATTGCCCGATTCCACCTCGGTACGCACATCTTTCACCATTTGATATGGCTGAAGTACATAAGAGCGAATCTGGGCCCCCCAGCCCACCTGTGCAGGCTTGCCCGCAATGCGATCTTTTTCGGCTTGATGCTCTTCTTCAATCTTTGCCGCGATCATGGCCTTGAGGCGACCCATTGCTTTTTCACGGTTTTGTAGTTGACTGCGTTCTTCTTGACTGCTCGCCACAGCGCCGGTGGGTTCATGAATTAATCGCACCGCAGACGAAGTCTTGTTGACATGTTGTCCACCAGCTCCTGATGCGCGAAAAACTTCCATGCGCACATCAGCTTCATTGATCTCGATATCAGGAGCATCCATCACTGGCCAGACTTGAACAACAGCAAAACTTGTATGTCGTCGACCTTGGTTATCGAATGGACTAATGCGCACAAGACGGTGAGTTCCTCGTTCCGATGTCATCAAGCCATAGGCATACCTGCCCCTAATGGTTAATTCAACAGACATAATGCCTGCCTCTGTTCCCGCACTCACATCATCGACTTCGACGCTGAAACCACGGCGCTCTGCCCAACGCGTATACATACGCAGCAAAATCTCCGCCCAATCCTGGGCATCAACTCCACCATCTTTTGCATTGATCTGCACAATTGCATCCACACTGTCGTGTTCCCCAGTGAACAAACTGCGCATTTCTAGTACACCAAGTCCTGCAGAGACTTTGCTGATGTTGGCTTCAATCTCGCTCTCTTGAGAGTCATCATCCACTTCTCTGGCAAGTTCATGAAGAACTTCCACATCATCAACAATGGCTTTGAGCGAGGTGTATTCATCCACATCTGATTTCACATTGGAATACTCAGAATTCACTTTTTTTGCGAGATCTTGATCATCCCAAAGATCAGGACGAGAAATTTCTACTTCAAGTTCCGACAAGCGCGCCCGCGCATGATCAATCTTGAGATACACATACGCCTCAGAGAGACGGCGAGACACTTCTTTAATGTCGTTACTGAAATCCCTCATACAGATCGATACAAAGTCAACTACGACGCAGAGCCGTGACACACCTTGTATTTGCGGCCCGAACCACAAGGGCACGGCGCATTACGTGGAGTATTGGACCAATCGCTAGCGTCCTTGACTACAGGTCGACGAATCTCTTCATCTGCGGGACGCAACAATTCTGGATCTACGTCTCCACCAGCCAACGCAGCTGTAGTAAATCCGTCTGTATCCACATCTTCACTAGAGGTCTCGGTGAGATTGTGCACTGCAATTGCAGGTTGCCCCTCGTGCACTACTTGTACATGCATGACGTAACGAACAAAATCTTGTGCAATACCGGTCATCATCTGACCAAACATGTCATATCCCTCACGCTGCCATTCGGTGAGTGGATCTTTTTGACCCATAGCTCGCAAGTTGATGCCCTCTTGGAGATAGTCCATTTCTTCGAGATGTTCGCGCCATCTTTGATCAATAATGCTCAACATCACTTGACGCTCTATTTGACGCAACACATCAGAGCCAAGTTCTTCTTCGCGACGACGGTAGTGAGCATTGGCATCAGCCATCACTAAGTCATAGACCGCATTGGTGCCGCGACACTGCTCTACTTGTTCTATGGTGATTTGTGCAGGCCAAAAAGTTGTGAGTTGCTGAACAAGGCCCTCTACATCCCATTCATCGCTTGCCTCTGATACGCAATATGTTTCGATGAGCGAATCAACGGCATCTGCCAAATACTCCATGGCTGCAGCAGTGAGATCTGCGCCCGACAAGATCTGATCGCGACGCATGTAAATCACCTTGCGCTGTTCGTTCATGACTTCGTCATATTTCAAGACATTTTTTCGCACTTCACCGTTGCGCTGTTCCACAGTGGTTTGGGCACGTTCAATAGCTTTCGTCACCATCTTGGCTTCAATTGCTTCGTCATCGGGAAGAGTGCGACCCATTACCCAACTCAATGCGCCAGTAGCAAACAAGCGCAACAATTCATCTTCAAGGCTGAGATAAAAGCGGCTAGCACCAGGATCACCTTGGCGGCCTGCACGACCACGTAACTGATTGTCGATACGGCGGCTGTCATGACGCTCGGTGCCCAATACATACAGTCCACCTAATGCGCGAATCTTTTCGCCCTCTTCGGCACACTGCTTTCTGAAAATGGGCAGCAACTCTTCATATCGTGCAAGGCCTGCTGCGCGAGCCGACTGAAAATCTGGATGCAATTGTTCCAACGGTGCAGGCAGTGCAAATTCATCAACCAAAACAGCTGGATCAACACCCTCGGCCAGTACTTGTTGTCGAGCCAATAGTTCGTGGTTGCCGCCTAAGAGAATGTCCACACCACGACCAGCCATGTTGGTGGCCACAGTCACAGATTTAAGTCGGCCCGCTTGTGCAACAATCATCGCTTCACGAGTGTGTTGCTTCGCATTCAAGACTTCATGGTTGATGCCACGCTTTGTCAACTCTCGTGAAAGATGCTCACTCTTTTCCACCGAAATTGTTCCCACAAGGATGGGCTGACCCTTGGTGTTTCGCTCAACGATGTCTTCCACCACTGCGCGAAATTTTGCTGCTTCTGATTTGAAGATGAGATCTGGAAGATCGTCGCGCTGTACTTCACGGTTAGTAGGAATGGGAACAACTTGCAATGAGTATGTGTTCACCAATTCAGCCGCTTCAGTCTGAGCGGTACCAGTCATTCCCGACAACTTGTCATACATGCGGAAATAGTTCTGCAAGGTAATCGTGGCAAGTGTCTGGTTTTCTTCGTTGATGCGAAGCCCTTCTTTAGCCTCAACAGCTTGGTGAATGCCCTCACTCCAGCGACGGCCTTCCAAAATGCGGCCCGTAAATTCATCAACAATTTTCACTTCGCCACTATCGACGATGTAGTCCTTGTCGCGGCGATACAACTCTTTGGCCTTCAATGCCACCTGCAGTTGATGAACAAGGTTCTGCTGCACAGCGTCATACAAGTTGTCGAGACCCAATTCGGCCTCCACGCGTTCTACGCCGGTCTCGGTAGGAAACACAACACGCTTTGCTTCATCCACTTCGTAGTCAACATCTCTGTTCAACGTGCGCACGATAGATGCGAACTTGTAGTACATCGCTGCAGCATCAGCGAGTCGTCCAGAGATGATTAATGGCGTGCGAGCCTCATCAATCAAGATGCTGTCTACTTCGTCAACAATGGCAAAGTTTTGACCTCGTTGCACTTTGTCATCAAGTGTTGAGGCCATGTTGTCGCGCAGATAATCAAAACCAAACTCATTGTTGGTTCCATATGTGATGTCGCACGCATAGTCTTCGCGTTTTTGCCAAGGCTGTTCTCTAAACCCTGGAATCACTAACCCCACAGACAGACCCATCCATTGATGGATGCGTCCCATCCATTCGGCATGGAACCGTGCCAAATAATCGTTCACCGTGACGATATGTACGCCTTTGCCCGAGAGGCCATTGAGATAAGCCGGCAAAGTCGACACGAGGGTCTTTCCTTCACCGGTCTTCATTTCTGCAATCCACCCAAAGTGCAAGGCCGCTCCGCCCATCAACTGCACGTCGAAGTGACGTTGCCCAATCACACGAGAAGAAGCCTCTCGCACAACCGCAAAAGCCTCCACTAAGAGGTCATCAAGAGATTCTCCCCGATCAAGACGCTGACGAAACTCCCCGGTCTTGGCCTGAAGGGCCTCATCAGAGAGTGCCTCTAGGGATACGCCCAAGGCGTTGATATCGGGAATGAGACCCTGCAGGGCCTTCACTCGCTTGCCGTCACCAGCTCGTAGGACGCGGTCGAGAACTTTCATGCGAATCTCAAGCCTACCCGTGGGACTCTCTCACCCCAGTTCGTACCTCTTGTTCTGCCGGCATAAGAATCAACCCATGAGTACTCGGGCCGTAGATGCAGTGATTTTCGACCTTGGTGGGGTGATTATGCGTAATGGGAGCCCTAAGGACTTCACCCAGCAGTACCCCGACCACGACCCTGCCCAGATCGCAGAGCTCATCATGGGCCCTCACCATCTCGATACTGACCATCCTTGGCACCAAGTAGAACGCGGAGAGATCACCTTTGCTCAATGCCGAGAGATGACCCAACAACTTCTCAGTGATGCCGGAGTGACTCGACCTGCAAGCCCGCCCAAAGAGTCCTCTTCTACACGATCATCTTTTGCTTTTGAACTCAACGATGACATGGTGGCGTTCATTCATGATTTGCGCAGCGCTCACATACCCACCGCGATCTTGACCAACAACGTGCGCGAATTTCGCCAGTGGTGGTGGCCTCTATTGAACTTCGACGAGCTCTTTACCACCATTGTGGATAGCCACGAGGTTGGCATGCGTAAACCCAATCCAGCGATCTATCAACTCACACTTGATCGACTTGGAGTAGAAGCCTCACAGGCTGCATTCCTTGATGACTTACATGCAAATGTTGTTGCCGCATCTGCAGTGGGGCTTCACGGAATCCATGTGGAACAAGATTCTCTGCCTGCAATTCATCAGGCGCGCACCTTGACTGGATTGATCTAGAACACCAGCAGTGTGTGACACGGCCTATTTCACATAGGTCAAACTCACACAGCGCACCTCGGTTGCGCCACAATCCACCAAAGCCTGCGCCGCTGCACGCAAAGTGGCCCCCGTTGTCATGACATCGTCAACTACGCAAACCCGTTGTGTACGACATGAGCGCGCGATAAATCGAGGTTGCTCTAATCGCACGTGCCTACTTTGACCAGTTTGATGTTCCGTATTCACACGTCGCAATAATCTACGATGCGCGATTCCAGTACTCGCAGCACAATGACGCGCTATCAATTCACTGTGATCAAAGCCTCGTTCTTTGTGATGCAGTAACGACGTAGGAGCCCAGGTGATGATGTTGACTGCATCGGATTGCACAATAACTGGACTCATCAGTTGGGCAATTTCCTTGGCAAGTGATTGCACTCCGTGATACTTCAGGTCGATCACCACATCACGCATGGGTCCTACATGTTCAAAAAGCGCCATAAAGCTCACTGGAATTAATGAACCATCTGTTTTCGTCCATGTTTCACTATGGTGTAATGCCATGGCCTCTTCCACTCCACAACCTTTGCGCCCACTGCGTGAACGTTTCGCTGAACGACTTGCACGATGTGTTACTGGACTAGCGGGCTTTGGAATAGGAATTGCCTTTTTTGTACAAGCCGATATTGGGGTTCCGCCGTGGGATGTTTTTCACCAAGGAATTGCCGAGAAACTCGACGTGGGTTTAGGAACCGTCATCATTGCAATAGGGTTTTTACTGTTGCTGTTGTGGATTCCGCTTCGTGTTCGGCCGGGCATTGGAACAATTTTGAATGCCATTCAAATTGGGCTCGTAGAAAACATTGCAGAAAACATCATCCCTGATGCTTCCAATCTTGCAACCCAAATTGCGTTTGTGTTCTTAGGCATGTTGAGCATCGCGGCGGGCTCTGGTCTCTACATTGGTGCAGAACTTGGCTCAGGCCCCCGTGACGGGTTGATGTTGGGCTTGCATCAAAGATTTGGGATCAGTGTTCGCATTGCGCGCACCTTGATAGAAGTTGCCGTCATGGTGGTGGGCATCTTTTTAGGTGGCGGAATTGGCGTAGGCACTTTTGTGTTTGCATTTGGCATTGGGCCAATGGTGCAAGTTGCCCTGCGAATATTTCACCTGTCACCGCAACAGATTGTTGCAGCAACAGGTGAAGCACTCGAACAATAAGACGTCAGCCGTCTCGTTGATTTAGTAGCGGTAATGCTCTGGCTTGAACGGCCCAGAAGGATTCATGTCCATGTACTCGGCCTGCTCATCTGTGAGCATCGTTAACTTCACACCAAGTGCTTCAAGGTGTGCCCTTGCAACTTTTTCATCAAGATGTTTTGGTAACACATACACACCAAGTGGATAATTTTCCAAGTTGTTGAATAATTCAATTTGGGCAATGACTTGGTTACTGAACGAACAACTCATCACGAATGATGGGTGCCCTGTTGCGCAACCCAAGTTCACCAAACGTCCTTCAGCCAACACAATCACCGAATGACGATCAGGGAATGTCCACAGATCTGTACCTGGCTTCAGCTCATCACGAGTGGCCCCGCTACGTGCCAAACCAGCCATGTCAATTTCGTTATCAAAGTGGCCGATGTTGCACACAATGGCATTGTGCTTCATTCCTGCCATATGTTCGGCTGTAATGATCGCCTCATTGCCTGTGGCAGTGACGAAAATGTCGGCTTCACCAAGAGCTGATTCCAACGTATTCACTTCGTAGCCTTCCATCGCTGCTTGCAGTGCGTTGATGGGGTCGATCTCGGTAACGATGACACGAGCTCCTTGGCCGCGCAATGACTGCGCACAACCCTTGCCCACGTCTCCATAACCACACACCACGGAAAGCTTTCCGGCAATCATCACGTCTGTTGCGCGGTTGATTGCATCAATCAACGAGTGGCGACATCCATAGAGGTTGTCAAACTTGCTCTTGGTCACGCTGTCGTTCACATTGATTGCAGGAAACAAAAGTTCATTCTTTTCTGCCATCTTGTAGAGACGCTTGACTCCCGTTGTGGTTTCTTCGGTCACACCTTTGATAGCTGCAGCCATTCGGGTCCACTTGGTGGGATCTTCTTTCAAAGAACGCTGCAAAAGACCCAAGACGAGTGCAAGTTCTGGATTGGATGCACTTGTGGGATCAGGCACTGCGCCAGCTTTTTCAAACTCCACACCTTTATGCACCAACAACGTGGCATCGCCACCATCATCGAGAATCATGTTGGGAAGATCACCGTTGGGCCAAGTCATCATCTGCTCGGTACACCACCAGTACTCCTCTAGAGTTTCGCCTTTCCATGCAAACACGGGAACGCCCTGAGGGTCCTCGGCAGTTCCGTGTGGACCAATCACTACAGCTGCTGCTGCATGGTCTTGCGTGGAGAAAATGTTGCAGCTCGCCCAGCGCACTTCGGCACCCAATTCCACAAGAGTTTCAATCAACACTGCAGTTTGAATCGTCATGTGCAACGAGCCAGAGATACGTGCGCCTTTCAAAGGCTTTGATGGACCGAATTCTTTGCGCAACCAACGCAAACCTGGCATTTCATGCTCGGCGAGGTGAATTTCCTTGCGACCAAAAGGGGCAAGACTGAGATCGGCGACGCGATAATCGCGACGTGCAGCAAGAGTGGACATAAGGGCTCCTTGAATCAACCTGACATAGTTGTCAGTTACTTGGTTGACCTGGGCTGGGGCCTGCTGGCGCCTTTCTGATCAGCCCGATCAGGATTCCACCCTAGCGAACAATCAGCTTTCAAATGTGGGTTTGATGCCCAAGGATTGAACGAGCGACTCCATAGAAGAGTTCTCTGCATCAGTCAAAGAGCGTGCCTCACCAATGAGCATCACGGGAATTCCATCAACTACTGGATATGCACGGCGCAATCTCGGGTTATAGAGAACCTTTTCAGACTCGATGTACCACAGCGGTCCTTTGTCCTGTGGGCAGGCGAGTATTTCAAGAAGTGATTGGTCGATGCTCATTTTTTCCTTAGTTAAATCGATGTCACCAATGACAAAACTTCTGCAACATGATTGTCGCATTCATCCCGAGTGGCGGCTTCCAGGTTCAAGCGTAGTAACGGCTCGGTGTTTGATGCACGCAAATTGAACCACCAATTGCCACAGTCCACCGTCAAACCGTCAATCCAGTCTTGAGGGAACTGTTGATACACCTTGGCAACAGCCTCCATGACAGCTTCGGCGCTCTCCACACTGGTGTTGATTTCCCCACTTGCCTCATAGCGCTCAAAAGGTTGACGAAACTGCGATAACGGCATCTTGGCGCGGGAAAGCTCCTGCAACATAAACATTGTGGCAATGATGCCTGAGTCTGCACGATAGTTATCAAGGAAGTAGTAGTGCGCCGAATGCTCGCCACCAAACACAGCGCCAGTTTCAGCCATGACTTGTTTGATATTGCTGTGACCCACTTTGGTTCGCACCGGCACACCACCATGTTCAATGATGACCTCGGGCACCGAACGCGAACATATGAGGTTGTGCAAGACCGTGGCGCCAGGATGTGCGCGCAGCACACCTGCTGCCAAGATTGCAGTTGTCGTTGAACCCGACAATCCTCGACCTTTTTCATCCACCACAAACACGCGATCAGCATCGCCATCAAATGCGAGGCCAAGATCAAATCCCCCACTCACTACACGTGCTTGTAAATCACGTTGATTGGCTGGCTGAATGGGATCGGCGGGATGATTCGGAAAAGTTCCATCAAGTTCGGGATACATGATCTCAAGTTCGATCATCGGCAATCGATCAAACACCACCGGAACGATCAAGCCACCCATTCCGTTGGCAGTATCTGCCACAACACGCATCGGAGAGATGTCGGCAACATTGACAAAACCCACCACATGATCGGCAAATTCATCCAACATGTCTTTTGTGCTGTAGGTACCTTGTGTTCCCACAGCAACTGGACCATTACCCACCAACACAGCCTTTGCGATATCTCTGATCTGACCAAGACCGGTATCTATACCAACTGGTCGTGCACCAGAGAGACAGAATTTAATTCCGTTGTATTCAGCCGGGTTATGCGACGCGGTAAACATCGCGCCGGGCGCATCAAGGACACCTGCGGCGAAATACACCAAGTCGGTGCTTGCTAAACCAAGATCAACAATATTGATGCCTCGTGATTGCACTCCCCGAGAAAACGCTTGCGACAATGCTTCGCCAGTAGTGCGCATGTCTCGGGCAACAATTACAGAAGTTGTGCGGACAAACTCAGCAAAAGCAACGCCCAGAGCAAAAGCCACTTCTTCGTTCATCTGGTCCGGAGTTGTCCCCCGCACGTCATAGGCCTTGACAATTTGGTCAAGAACTGCAGGGTCTGTACTCATCAATCCTTGAGATTATCGGCAGTGTCGTCACTGTGCGTTGATACATCGTCTGCCACTGAAACATTGGGCGGCATCGTTATCCCATAACGCAATCGACGGCGAATCATAAACACCACCACAACAATGCCTGCAAACGTTAATAAATAGGAAGACCTATCAAGTAAGGATGCTTTGTACTCCAAGGTGACATTTTTTGATGTCGGAACAACAACCATCATGTTCGGTGCTGCCCGGTACACCTTGTCTGCCCCGGTGACTTTCCAATTCGGGAAATAACTGACCTTGACAAGTACAGGTGTACCGACTTTGTCCACACTAAAAGAGAGTGACTCGTTTCCTATCGACACATTGGAGACAACAACAGGTTCAATATCTCGTTGTTCGACAGCTTCTGATGGCACCACAATGTCCACTTGACGACCAGGGCCACCCTCTTGGCCCACTTGACGACCTTCATCTAACTCAGCATCAACACGTTGCCACGACTTTGGACCATCAGCAACAGGCAAAGCATTCCATTCAGACGAATTCTGGAAATAGGAAGTGCCAATCTCTAACCACCGTTCACGAGCATCACCTTCGCGCTGGTTCACTACGACGGGCTCAACCGTGATCGGTTCCACAATTGACAAGTTGCTCAGCTCATAGACCTGCCACGGACCACTCGATGCCACAAGACTCAGTTCAGGTTGTTCGTTTGCTTGAGCGATGGCCTCTGGGGTGTAGGCCATGAAATAACGAATACCCAACATCTCCATGTGCTCCACACCACGTGATGCATCGTTATTCACATAGCGCAATTCACGCACGGGGTTACTGCTTTGTTTTGACAACGCTGCTGCACTCAAGAAGTGATATGGAGTTGTCCCTGCAGCTTCGAAGAACAACCCTTCCATGGAACCGATACATGTATCTGTCCAATATGGCAACAACATCAACGCCATAGTGGTGCCGTACTTGTTGAGATCTGAATTGTTTTCCCACAGTGCACGACCACAACCGTGATTGGGGTCTTCGCCCAGCCCTTTCATTGTTTGCACTATTGCGTAGTACTCGGGGTAGGACGTTTTCCCTTCATACCCTTCAAAGTTCCAACGCGCCCATCCATCAGAAAATGCCCGATGTGCAGGAAATTTCACAGGGCCCCATGCATAACTAGTGCCACTGGAATCTGCAACAAGTTTTCCGCCGGGAAGTGCCTGAAAACGCACGCCGATAACAACCAAACTAAACACAGCAAAGATCCACAACACTGTCGACCCCCATGTCGACGTGTGCACATGTCGACCAGTTCGTCCACGCTCATTTGCGATTACTCGCACGATGTAGGTGAGAACTTCATACACACCAATTGCTGCCAACATGTAGCGCAAAAGAAACATAAACGGAAGCACTCGCGGGTTCCATAACAACCCAATAACTGGAATGCCATTTTGTGCAATTTTCACCGCCACCATCAAAACTGCGATGTACACGCCCATCCAAATACCCAAGTGGCGTCGACGCAACAACGAGCCCACAAAACCTGCGACGGAGAACAAGACCAGCAATACATTCCATGTGGTGCTCAATGGAAAATACATTTCCCACATGTTGTTAAATGAGCCGCCACCGGGTTCGGCTCCATATTTCATATCGGTCATAAATGCATGACCACCTAAAAATGGCACCACCCAAAACGCAGACAAAAGTACGGCACATCCCAATGTGACGAGTCCGTATTTCAGTCTTTGTCGGTCTAGGCGCAACAGCAGCATGAGTGCAGCACCACCGAAAACAAACAGCAACACAATGCCGTGACTCAGTGCAGACAGGGCAATAAACAATGCTGCCCACCCGCGGTACTTGCCATCGTCAAGTCCACGAGAGAAAAGACCCAACCCCAACAATGCAAAGGCCAAAGAGATGGAATGTGAGAACTCGCCCGCCATCGTGGATGCAATGTTTCCTCCGTAGATGGTGAAGCTTTCATCTAACAAAAAGAAGGTTGCACCAATCACCATTAATTCGGGAAGTGGATACGCAAGCTTTGTAATGCGACCCATGAAGTACGCACACCATGGAAACGCAATGAGGCCCGAGACAACAATCAACTTGAATGCAATGCCATATGGCAAGACCACATCAAGAGCAACGATGGCCAGTGCTGGTACCACCATGTAGAAGCGATAGGCCGGTAAACCTGCATACCAATCCATGCTCCATCCCGTGAGCCGCCAATGTGGAAGAAGCACATCGCGCAAGTACGCCGGGCCCCATACATGGGCACCCATATCCCCACCGGTGGGAGTGTTATTGCGCAAAATCAAATCTGGATGCAAGACCGACAAGATGATCAAAGTGGCACCCAGCACTACTGCCATCGTGCTCATTGACTTGATGGTCTCTACCCAACTGGGTTGCCCACCAAGGGGTGCATGTTGTGCATCAACTTCGATGGCGAGCTGTTCTGCATCAGTCATAGTGGAATCTTTACCCATCACAGTTCTAAACGAGCAGCACCAGCGACAACCCCGTTGCATTAAATGCTAGGTGGGTCACTATCGGCAATCCCAATGCCCCCGTTTTGTGTCGCGCGATACCCAAGACCAGTGCGAAGACAAAAAGTCCTGGAATTTCAACTGGCGCAAGGTGGATGAGAGCAAAAAGCAAGGCAGTCACAAAAACTCCTACCGAGACACCAAAACCCTGCACAAGACGCGTCTGCAAGGAACCGCGGTACACAATCTCTTCGACAACTGGTGCTCCCACAACAACCACAAGGACCAGAAGCACAGCCCACCAACCAGGCGCCATGGAAGCGATGTCTTCGGCACGTTCGGAAATTCTCTCTGGGGAGAATTGTTCGGGAAACAATTTGGCAAGTGGCCAGTTCACAAGATTCATCAAAATGAGTTGACTTCCCACACCCAATGGAATGCCCCACAACACATCACGCATGGAGAACCATGAAGTGAAATCTCTGTGAATCGGTGTGTCATTAAACGGAAGAAATCGTGGAAGGAAATAGAGATAGACAGACCACATTGCAAAGACATTCATCGCTAACACCCACATCGGGATGTCTTGGCCACTTTCTTGACCGCTAATAGCCAGAACAACAAGCGAGGCAAAACTGGCGGCCACATAGACAAGTACCCATATCCCCAGGGCATGGAAGCCCTCTGAGCGGCTTTCAGGAGTTGATGACATCGCTAGCCAGCAAGTCGACTGGCGTCATAGACATGCACCCGTTGACGGCGATCTTCCAAGTGCCACCCTGCAGGTGGCTTTAGTCGATTGGCGTGCTGGTCGCACAGGTCGTAGGCGTGAGGATCTCGCTCTGGGGACAAATTGTCCAACCACACCTGAGAACGCGCATATTGATAGGTCAACGTGACCGTTGCCTGATGAACGCAACCCTGTCGAGTGCACTGCCTTGCCATATCAAAACGGTAGCCAGTGGCCAGTGTGAAATCGGCGATGCCGAATGAACTTGGCCCCAACCCCGCCGTAGCATTGACTTATGAGCGACATGCCACCGCCACCTCCACCGCCCAAAAACCAGCCTCCCCGTAATCCCTTCAAGTCTTTGCGGGACAACAAGCAGCAGCCCGGTACAGATGCCAAGCCACCGATGCCCAAGTGGGCTATTTGGGCAATCGTGGCAGCCGTCATGGTGATTGCATTTGGCAGCCAGTTCATCTCTCAACCCGTCGGTGAAAAAATCTCCTACACAGAGTTTCTTGATCGAGTCCGCGATGGCGATGTTCGCGAGGTCACCATCAACAACTCCAACAATGTGATTTCTGGTGAACTCAAAAATGGTGGCAAGTTCACCACCACCGGTGCCATGTTGATGAGCGAAGCCGACGAGCAACTCCTCAAGCAACAAGGCGTCAACTACGACTTCAAGACCCCACAACCCAACTGGTTCACCAGTTTGTTACCTATCTTCTTGCCGTTCCTTCTGATCATCGGATTCTTCGTCTGGATGCAGCGCCGAGCAATGGGTCAAGCCGGCAACATCATGTCCGTAGGTCGCAGCAAAGCAAAGGCATACCAAGCAGACAAGCCATCCACCACTTTTTCTGATGTCGCTGGTTACGACGGCGTGAAAATGGAGATTAAAGAAGTGGTCGACTTCTTACGCATGCCTGAGCGTTTCAAAGAAATTGGTGCTCGCGTTCCCAAAGGAATTCTTCTTGTAGGCCCTCCCGGAACAGGTAAGACATTGTTCGCGCGCGCCGTTGCAGGCGAAGCAGGAGTGGGCTTTTTATCTGTCACAGGTTCAGACTTCATGGAAATGTTCGTGGGAGTCGGAGCAAGTCGTGTACGCGATTTGTTTCAACAAGCACGCAAGATGGGTAAAGCCATCATTTTCATCGACGAAATCGATTCCATTGGTCGCAAGCGTGGAGCGGGCCTTGGCGGTGGACACGACGAACGTGAACAAACCTTGAACCAACTTCTCGCAGAGATGGACGGCTTTGAAGCAACCGAAGGCATCGTCATTTTGGCTGCAACCAACCGACCCGACATTTTGGATGCTGCACTTTTGCGCCCTGGTCGATTTGATCGTCAAATCATTGTGCCTCTTCCCGAATTCGAAGAGCGTCTTGCGATCTTGAAAGTGCATTCGCGCGACAAGCGCATGGGCCCCGACGTTGATCTAGAGACCATGGCACGGGCTACCCCCGGTATGAGTGGTGCTGACTTGGCAAACTTGGTCAACGAGTCTGCATTGTTTGCAGTGCGTCGCGGCTCTACATCCATTGAACGCATCGACTTTGAGAATGCTCGAGACCGAGTGGTCTTGGGTGCAAGTCGCGAAAGCCTGGTACTAGGTCCTGAAGAGCGCCGCGCCACTGCAATCCATGAAGGTGGACACGCTGTATTAGCTACCGTTCTTCCCCACTCAGATCCACTGCACAAGGTAACGATTCTCCCCCGCGGTATGGCACTAGGTGTCACATGGTCGCTTCCGCAAGAACGCCATACCTACTCGCGTGAATACTTTGAGGATCTCATATGTAAGGCAATGGGCGGTCGCGTGGCTGAAAAAATTGTGTACGGACATCTGAATTCAGGGGCCGCAAACGATCTTGAACAAGCCACAGGCATTGCCCGTCGCATGGTGCGTGAATGGGGAATGTCGGACAAAGTGGGCCCCATGGCCTGGAACGGTCAACAGCAAGTATTTCTTGGCGAAGATTTAATGACTAGTGGTCGCGAATACAGTGACTCCACTGCACGTCTTTTGGACGAAGAAACATCACGAATCCTTCACGAGCAAGAACAACGCGCGCATAACCTGCTCACTCAACACCGTAAAGGCCTCGAGGCAGTAGCCGAGAAGCTTATTGAAGAAGAAACCATCGACGGTACGACCGTGGGTCGACTCATTCAAGAATCTCTCGACACTCCCACTTCAACAATCGTCTAAACCCCACTACACGTGAGTGGAATCGCGATGTCGTCGTGGTGCACGTTTGCCGATTATTGAAGTGACCAGATTATTGATAGTGCGTGACAAGTCCGGACCAATACCAGTTCGAATATCAAAGCCTTCAACATGGATGTGACGCACACCCAGAGTGCGTAACGCCGTCCGCATGCTTTTCACTAAGCCATCTGGACCACACATCACCACATGAGCTGTGCTGTATCCATCTGGCGACATCACATTGGCAATGTCTTGAGAGCGCAGGCGATGGCCTTGTGAAGATGCATGCACATGAAGCACAATGCGCCCCTCTTGTGCGGCTTGTTGAAGTTGGGCAAGTCCAGAGGCATCTTGGATAGAGCGGACACAATAAAAAAGGTGCGGCACCGGGCCATCATCTGGCACGCGAGAACACGCTGCACCCAAAAAAGGCGTGACTCCTACTCCACCAGCGATCCACACAATGTCGCTTGAGGAATGGTTGGGGAACAATGGGAGCGCACCATAGGGGCCTTCAACTTGCACACGACTACCCACCTGGATTCGATGGGGCAACACATCTGTCCAATCACCCAGGTTCTTAACAAAGAAGCGCAACTCAGATTCCTCTGGTGATGATGCGATGGTAAATGGATGTGGCTCGGACATGCCCCGCACACCAAACTTTAAAAACGCAAACTGGCCAATGTTGTATCGCATGGGCGCACCAATCGGTTCGAGTTCAATTTCAATAGTGTGTCCGGCATCAACAATTTTGCTCACTCGATAATGTCGCCCACGACGGATCACATCTCGCCACACCACTCGATACGCCCACCCCACAAGTCCAAGAATCATGAACCCGGTGAACCATGCTCCCCACACAGAAGCATTCGCATAGGGCTTTGTAGATGTATAGAAATGCCAGCTTGAAAACGCATATGGCAGTACCAGAAATTTATGACTCACACGCCACCAACGAGTTGGCAGCCAGCGCAAAAAACTCACAGCAACTAGTACATACAAAATATTGGAACCGGTCTCGGCAAGATCTTCGGCTGCGTCTGCAATGTCACGAGATGCGCCTCGTATGCCTTTGACATCATCAACCATCTGAATGTGTAACCACATTGCACCCACCGAAAGTGCTCCAAACCACCGATGCCATCGATACATGCGATCAAGCCCGCCAAAGAGTTGTTCCAGTAGCACGATACGAGTGGCTAACAAATTGCTCCAAGCCATCATCAAGATCGACACTGATCCGATAAACAAGGCAAAACCTACGGCGCCATCTCCACGCGCGTGTGCAAATGCGAACCAACCCACCCCAATAGATGCAATCGCAAGCACCGGCCCCACCCAATGAGAGCCCAGCAACGGAATGGTGGGTCTAGAGGGGCGTGAAAGCCGCCAATCACTTCGTGTACCCATCAAGGTTTTCAACACTTGTGAAACAACAGTGAACTGTGGTGCAGGCATTAGGCGAGGTTAGTCGCGCGAGACATCTTCACGCTGAAAACTGCCTTATTAATGTGACGCACAAGATTCAGGTGTGGAACCTGGATCTCGACACTCCGCCATTGCAGCCCACAGATCTTGGGCCTTCAGTGGTCCAATGAATCCTTTGCGCACCACACCATCGCCATCGGCAATTACCAGCAAGGGCACTGCATCAATGCGGTACCGCTTGTGAAGATCAGGATTAACCGTGTAGTCGATGCGTTGCACAGCAACTTGTGATGATGACAATACTTGTGCTTTTGATGCAACATCTGCACAGGTATGACATGTTGCCGAGGTAAACACTGCGACTAGCCACGGTGCAGTTGGATTGTCGAAATCACTTCGGTCCAATTGAATAGGTATCTCAAATCCCGCCTGGGTGGGTGCATCGCTTTGGCGCTTATTGAGAACCAAGGCAATAACGATTGCTACCGCCATTGCAGCGACCACAAAAATCATCTGTTGTGTCATCGCGATCTCACCGGCAAGGCGCTCACGATGCCAAAACCTACTAATCCATTTCCACGTCGTGTACGTCTTTGCACTGCAATATCAACAGTGGACTCAATAACTACTTCACCGTCACTTGCACCTTCAGGAACATCTAGAAAGGCGAGAGATGCCGCCGGCAAGGGCACATCTATGAGTCCAGGTAGACCAACTTGGCCGCCCGGACCAATAGTAAACACCGTGTAGGTTCCATCAGTTGCTGTCACGTTGAGTACCGACAAAGCATTGCGTGCACCTTTTGCCAAGCCTGTGGGCACACGCCACTTTGGTGTCAGTAATCCAGATGGGATTCCGTTCGTAACTGCAGTAAATGTGCTTGCAGCAGTTTTCTGACTCAGTACATGTTCAACAACGACACGAGCGTCATTCAATGTGGACACCACCATTGCATGGTCACCTTTGGGAAGATCAGCAATGTTGTCTGTATTGATTCCAATAACTTCACCAGCAGGAATATCTACTACCTGTGAAGGCAGGGCTGGTCCGCCTACTTCATCAATTG
Source organism: Ilumatobacteraceae bacterium (assembly GCA_044239355.1). Lineage (GTDB taxonomy): Bacteria > Actinomycetota > Acidimicrobiia > Acidimicrobiales > Ilumatobacteraceae > UBA2093. The sequence goes on along the minus strand of JBIIBO010000004.1, from coordinate 56,739 downwards.
CGATGCCATTTGTGATGCCTTCTCCAAAGAACGAAACATTGACCTGTGCATCGACATCGGTGGGATTAAAGACCACTAATTCCTCAGTGACCAATTCGCCGGTGCGTCCAGATACGAACCACCAATCCCCCAGGGCTTCTGGAACGCCCACAGATGTTGAATAACCCAACCGGCCGCCTCCGAGATAGTGCTGCGAACGAGAAGCAACGATCTGTCCGGTAGTTGCAATGGCTTCCACCGCAATACGAGATTCATTTGCAGCTCCTGCATCTGACAATGACACATTTTTCACAGATTGCGGCGGAACAATCAATCCTTGCAGTGCGCTGGGAGTGCGCTTGCCATCGCGTGTCGTATAGGCCACATTGACAACAGCGCTTTCAGGGAATGGATTGATCAAAACCAGACGTTGCGATGTGCCTTCTAACGTAAAACCATCCGCGAAATACCAAGATGAAGAAGTCTGTGAAACGCATTGTGCTGTCACGTCCCCTGCTCCATACAACAACTCTTGTTCCACACTGCCCAAAGAACCAATGATCTCAACAACAGGCGCAACTACCCCAACGGTTTTCCCACGTAACACATCAATCTTTTTTTGAGAACGCGGCTCAATAGTTACGTTTTCAATAGGCCCTGAAGTGTCGGACAAAAGTCGTAGCGATGCAACAATTTCCTCATCCCCAGGATTGGCAATCACAACAAAGGCACCCGTAATGCCGTCTCCGGCTGCGGCACCAGGACAGAACCATGACGTACTAATGCGACTTCCGTTCACTGCTTGGGGAAAGCCTGCCAAAGGCACTAGCGCTGAGGTGGCTCCAACATTGGCCGAATCGCTTTGGCGATCAATAGCTACCACTGCGCCGCACATCACTGCCACAACACCTATGCCAATGAGACGTCGCACGATGTTCATTTCGTGGCCTCATCGTTCAATGAAATTGCTGGCGCATCAAACACCACAGCAGTGTCGCGTCGCAAGATGCGCCGGCGGCGACGTGATAGCGCAATAAACACCACAACGCTCCATGCAGCAAACTGGATAACAACTAAAAATGAATGAAGAATTGACGTTGCGAATGAAATTGTGACAATTCCAGGAGTGTCAATGTCGTATCCGTTGGTCAAACCAAATGCTGGCCGACTCGAGAATTCTCGTCCATCAACAGATACTTTCCATTGCGGAGTAAACGGCACCGCTAAGTGAAAAGTTCCAGGTTCAACTGGAGCACGAACAGTGCTATCGAAATATTCAGCTGCCGGCAAAGGCGTTGCTCCAGAAATGTCGGCAGCAATCATCGACTTCGCACCGGCGAGTTGGCTGCTTTGGCTCCCCACCTCAGTCAGCATTGAACGCACGGGCAACCACGAACTGTTTTCGAACACCACAACATCAGGTGAGGCAAATCTCCTCTTGAGATCTAATTGACGCGATAACGACTCCACCAGCCCAAGTGGCGCAGCAATAGGTGCGTCGCGTCGTGATTGTGCACCATCAATCACGGGCACCACAATGAAGCGCACCGCTAATGGAGCTAAAAGACGACCGGCACGTGAAGTCTGTCCGCGCACAATTCCATATAACGCTGCATTGGCGTTCTCTCGCACTTTTGTTTCAGGAATCTCCCAATGCTCATCAACTGTGGCCACTGAACCATTGAGAACCGAATACGAAATTCCCCAACCAAACCCCAAAGGCGCTCCGGGCAACACTCGAGAATCACCAATGAAAAGTGTTCGATATTCACCATCGGCTGAATCACCAGGAAGTTGTGCCAAAAGTTGTGGCAAGGTGAGGGAAGGCTGGTGCCAACTTCCTTGCAAGCTGTTGATCGAAGTGGGCAACAACCCCACGGCAAACACCACTCCAACAAGGGCACCAAATGGTTGGCGCCAACTCAATCGCCCACGGCCTAGATCTGATGCCAACGACGCCCCCATCGCGCCCGCACACACGGCAAGTCCTAAAGCCACAGGGACCAGCATGATTCCTGGTTCTGCCATATGTAATGGCAACAACCCAGCGTCATCGGCAATTGCAAGAAGAACTCCCGCGGCTACCAATGTTGCACCACGCAATGCCCATTGGGTACGTACACCGCGCACCAACAACACCGCACCAATCACCGCGGCATACAACCCCACTACTCCAAACGACAACCAAAACTCACCAAGGTCAAAGGTCAATAAGTTCCAAAGACCTAATTGTCGTCCCGATTCCACTGGGGCCCCAAAGATTGCTTCCCACCAACCATCGCGGAGATATGAGATTGACCAAGGCAAGTTCAATGCCACGCCTACAAAAGTTGCCAATGCAGTGATCCCCAACCAACGCGCCAACCATTTGATATTCAACCCCTGCACCCACATCGCCACAGAAAGCACAACTGCAGTGAATGGAAGTACGCCAACGATGGATGGTTCAAAAGCAAACACGATGGCAACAAGCAACACCAGTGACGCAAACCATTGACGCCACACTTGCGAAGAGACAACCACCATGTGTTCTCCGAGTCGAGCTTCACTTACATCTGCATGGCCTACAAGCATGCGCAACAAATGGATCATCCACGGCAAACATCCGTACACCAATAGTGCTCCCCATCGACCCGATGAAATTGCCACGTACGGCAATGGAACCGCCGCATATGCCGTGACAGCACCAATACGCGCAGCTCGTGTTCCAAATACTGATGCAAAACGCCACACGCCAAGCCAGCCCACCAAAGGCAACAAGACAACTGCCAAGGTGTGCGCGAGACCCGATTGACCAAACACAACTGCAGTAGAAACTGCACTGAGTGCTACTCCGGTAGGAAGCGCAGATACTTGACCAAATCCTGCCCCCCACCAGCCCGATGCATACGAGGCAATTGTTGAACGCACCGATTCATGGAACGGCACCATCTGGCCCACTGGGACAACACCGTCGAGAAACAATGCTCGTGATCCGACAAGAAGCACGCCCACCAACACTGCCCAAAGAACATATGACCCCTTAGGTGCTGCCTCGATGACATCTTTCGATGCTTGTGATTGTGCAATACCGGCCAGACGTGCTCGGCGTCGAAAAAACACCGTGACATGGGAAGAACCGCGCACCTGCAATGCACCAATGCCTCCCCCTTCAACACTTCGATAACTTTGCACTGCTTTTCGCCGACTTCGCACCTGCGTCACACTTCTTGGCAGGGAGAAATAGGCCATCAACTCATCTATGGCCCTGCGGCCTCTTCCCGTGACAAGTAACAACAACGCACGTGCCACAGTGAGCACGCCCATCTGCAATAACACAGCAGGCAACTGGCGCGCAGTTGATAACGAAGCCACCGTAGCAACGCGGTCGTACTCACTTGTTCGAGTGACTTCGTCAACATCGTTGTCGTGTAATTCACGCGACATTGATTCTCTATGTCGACCAATTGCCGCAGGAACAATGACTACTCGCGCGCCTGATGCATGCACACGCCAGCAAAAATCCAAATCATTGACGGCAGCACCTACCGTGGCATCAAATCCGCCAACTGCGCGAAAAAGATCAGCACGCACAACCATGCATGCACTGGAGACAACAAAAACATCTTGAACAACATCGTGTTGTTCTTGGTCACGTTCACCTGTGTCGGCATACGGCACCATCACACCAAAACGATCTGATGCACTTCCCACCGATTGGATCATCGAGGCATCATCCCAATACACAAGTTTGGGTCCCACTACTCCTGCGTTCGATCGATACATCTCGACAACTAACTGGGAGATTGCATCAGGAAACAATGCAACATCGTCATGGAGGAAACAGAAAAGCCCGCTCTCGCCCTTCACCAGATCTAGAACTGCATTACAAGAAGGCCCATACCCTGGGTTGCCTCCAAGAAAGCGCACCACCGCCTGAGGTGCATGGGTTTCAATGGTGTCGAGAATGTTGCGAGCTGCTTGACCCTCACTTGTCCCAGTCACGAGAAGCAGAATCTGGAGCCCCTCATAATCTTGGGCAACCAAGGAGCGCAGGGATTCGATCAGCCAGTCGCCAGATTCATGAATCACCATCACGGCAACCACAGGGGGCCCAGGGGAAGTCACATCAGTGTTAGTCACGCCCCCGCGAGGCTAGTGCTAGCCCTCCACCATCGCGGAGCAGCCTGGGCAACATGCTGTGACATAAGGCCCATATACAAGTGCTAGCAAAAATTAGCACTTGTGGTTACTATCTATTGCATGCCAAAGATTCCCGCATTCTCCGTTCCTAAATTCGATCTCTCCAAGATCCAGGTGCCCTCCATAGATCTTCCAAAGGTCACTCTTCCCAAGATTCAGATTCCCCAACTGCACTCAATCGACCTCACTTCTGTCGATTTCAGCAAAATCAATCCTTCTGCTGTCTTGAACCAGCCAGCAGTCAAGCAAGCAACAGAGCTTGGATACACCGCAATCGGTTTTGCAGTACTCGGGTTTCAAAAAGCCCAAGTACGCCGTCGTGAACTCATCGACGCCGCAAAATCTCGTTTTAACACCGCTCAATAACGCGTTTTCGCACCGAAACTCAGTGGTGCTTGACCTGTCCAAGTAGCCTCAAGGTTCGTGTCCAAGCCCACTGACCAACAGCCCGGAGCCAAGACGCCTCTGCCCGAAGGCACATTCCCCGTTGCCATTGGGTTATTCATCGCCGGGTTCACCGCGTACGCCTTCTTCAAAGTGGGCCAAGTTGCCCTGGGTAAAGAAGCCTTCAAGCCCATCGTTGCGCTGTGGTTCACAACATTTGCTCTTGTGCCTGGCATCTTGATGCCCGTCGAACAAGAACTCGGTCGTGCACTGGCTCATCGTCGTGCACTCCAACAAGGCGGACGACCGGTGGTGCGCAGGATGCTCCCCCTCGCAGGCGGACTCACCGTTCTACTTGCCTTGGCAATACTTGTGGTCTCGCCGTATCTCACACGCACCATGTTCGAAGGACATTGGATTGTCACTGTTGCATTGATCACCACCGTGGTGGCTTATGCCCCCATGCATCTCGCACGTGGCATTGCATCGGGTTCGGGTCGTTTCGTGAGTTACGGCACCATCATGGGTGTCGATGGCGCCACACGCATCATCGCAGTGGTGGTGTTGTGGCAACTCAACATCACCAACATTGGTGCCTATGCATTTGCAGTTGCACTGTCACCCTTGATTGCCGTAGCTGCTGTGGGTGTACGCGGACAATCACGCACAGAACCAGGACCTGAAGCTTCGTATTCAGAGATCACACCCAATCTTGGCTGGTTGTTGCTGGGCTCTGTGATGGCAGCTGGCCTTGTGAATGCAGGTCCGCTTGGCGTAGACATCTTGGCAACCTCTGAGCAAGCTCAACTTGTCACTGCATTTGGAAATGGTGTGTTGCTTTCTCGCGTGCCCCTGTTTTTATTCCAAGCAGTGCAAGCATCTTTGCTGCCACGACTCGCACGATTAGCTGCAAAAGGTGACCTCGATGAATTCCGCGAGGGATTTTCACTTCTCATGAAAGTGGTTGTGGGGGTAGCTGTATTTGGTGTTGTCGGTTCATTTGCCCTCGGACCATGGACACTTGAACTGGTCTATGAAGGCGGACTTGATCGGCGCACACTGACAATCCTCGCTCTTGCAAGCGGCCTCTACATGATTGCTCTAGCGACCGCTCAGGCCGTGATTGCATTACATGGCCATAGCTGGGTTGCACTTGGATGGCTCTCTGCAATGGCAGTGTTTCTTGTGGTCACCACAGTGTCAAGTGATGATTTGTTTTTACGCGTTGAATTGGGATTGGTTGCAGGCTCATTAACTGCATGCATGGTTTTTGCATATGCATTACGCGCACGCATTAACTCTGGCGCAGTTCCTGATGCAGAGACAATGCTCGACGGTGTTATTGATTCTCCCTTTGAGGGATAACGCTCAATTACTTGGAGAGACGACCAGATTCGATGTCAAGATCATTTTTCACCATCATCTTGACCAATGCAGGGAAATCAACTTCAGGAATCCATCCCAATTGATTGCGGGCCTTTGAGGGATCGCCAATCAACAAATCAACTTCTGCTGGACGGAAGAAGCGCGGATCTTGCTTAACGTATGGTCGCCAATCACCCAAGCCAGCTTCATCAAAAGCAAGCGTGAGGAATTCTTCGATGGAGTGAGTCTCGCCTGTGGCTACTACGTAGTCATCTGGTTCGGGCTGTTGCAACATCATCCACATTGCACGTACATAGTCCCCGGCATAACCCCAGTCACGTTTCGCATCAAGATTGCCCATGACCAATTCTTTTTCCAATCCGAGCTTGATACGTGCTGCGGTGTTGGAGATCTTTCGTGTCACAAACTCAAGACCACGACGTGGACCTTCATGATTGAACAAAATTCCTGAACATGCATAGATGCCGTAGCTTTCGCGGTAATTCACAGTGATGTCATGGCCAAACACTTTTGCGCATCCATATGGCGAACGTGGATGGAAGGGAGTGAGTTCTGTCTGGGGCACTTCACGTACTTTGCCGAACATCTCCGATGACGATGCTTGATAAAAACGAATGGGGTTGTTCTGTGTGCCACCCACCATGCGAATCGCTTCCAACATGCGCAACACGCCAAGGCCAGTGATGTTAGATGTCAATTCGGCTTGCCCAAATGAGATAGCAACAAAAGAAATTGCTCCCAAGTTGTAGACCTCGTCTGGCTGTACATATTCCATTGCCGATACCAAGCTGGTGAGATCTGCAAGATCGCCAGGAACAAGTTCGACGTAGGGAAACTCATCGCGAATCTGCAATGCGCGAGGGTTATTTTGACCCTTAAGCATGCCGAAGACTTGATAGCCCTTGGAATGGAGAAATTCGGCCAGATGCTGACCGTCTTGACCTGTGATTCCGGTGATGAAAGCGCGGGGCATCGGAATTACCTCATTATGTGTGGTTGATGGGACCTAGTGACGGTACCACCGCAGCCAGTCTGCGGGGTGAACCTTCGCCAAGTTGACCCCCTACGCTTGCAGAATGATTCTGGTATTGGCAGGGGGTGTGGGAGCTGCTCGCTTCCTGAAAGGCCTTATCCAGATTGCTCCGGCTGGCGACATTGTGGCGGTTGTGAACACTGGTGACGATACAGAACTGCATGGTTTATCGATTTCGCCCGACATTGACACGGTGACCTACACACTTGCCGACGCAATAGACCCCACGCGCGGATGGGGGTTGCGCGACGAGACTTGGCGAGCCATGGAAGCTCTCGCCCGATTCGAAGATGTGCGTCCCGACCAATCTTTGGCTGCACCGCGATGGTTCAACCTAGGAGACCAAGACCTCGCCACGCACTTTTATCGCACAGCTCGTCTTGACGAAGGCGCAACGCTTCTCCAAGTGACCGATGAGATTCGTCGCGCGTTTGGAGTAGATGTACGCATCATGCCGATGAGCAATGACCACGTTCGTACACGCGTTCATCTCGAAAATGAGACGGTCAGTTTTCAGGAATACTTCGTCAAACTGCAACACAATGTCGCTGTCAAAGGTGTGGACTTCATTGGGACCAACAGTGCAACATTCATTGACCCCACACTCATTCATGATGCTGAACGCATCATCATTGCGCCCTCTAATCCCATTGTGTCCATTGGCCCGATCCGTGCACTCAACGGAGTAGACCATGCCCTTGCACAAGTTCGTCACAAGGTTGTGGCTATCTCGCCGATTGTTGCAGGTGGAGCACTTAAAGGACCGGCAGACCGCATGTTGACAGAACTCGGCCATGAACCCACAGTTATCGGCGTGGCGCATCTCTACAAAGAGATCTGCGGAACTCTCATTATCGACCAACAAGATGCACATCTCGCTGGAGAAGTGGAAAAACTAGGAATGACATGCATTGTGACCGACACCATCATGTCTCACCCTGGTGTATCTCAGTCACTGGCACAATACGCACTTGATGCCACTCACACACAAGGAGATAAATGATGGCACGACTCATGGCATGGAGTGTGGAAGGAATTGGCGAGATAGCCCCAGGTACGCAACTTGGCGAGGTGATTGCTGACGCCTGCGCACAAGAACCAAATGGACCATTGCGCGACAATGACGTGTTGATTGTGACGCAAAAAGTTGTGTCAAAAGCAGAGAACAAACTCGTTGCTATCGATGCCAATGATCCTCTCTCTCACAAAGAACTAGTGGAACAAGAAGCGGTACGTATTGTGCGACGTCGCGGGGATTTAATCATCACCGAAACGAAACATGGTTTTGTATGCGCTAACAGCGGCATTGACCTGTCCAACGTTGAACGTGGTTATGCCGCATTACTGCCCGATGACAGCGACCGATCAGCACGTCGTATTCGCGACATCGTCAAAGCACGACTGGGCGTGTCGGTGGGCGTCATCATTAGTGACACTTTTGGTCGCCCTTGGCGCAAAGGGCTCACCGACGTCGCAATTGGAGTTGCAGGAATTGCTGCAGTGCACGATTTGCGTGGAACACCAGATGCTTTGGGCCGCATGATGCAAGTCACCGAGGTGTGTATTGCAGATGAGTTGGCCTCAGCGGGAGAATTAGTCATGGGCAAATCCACAGGCGTGCCTGTTGCAATCATTCGAGGAGCAGATCCCGAATGGTTTCGCTCATCGGCGATCTCTGAAATTGTGCGACCACCAAGCGAAGACTTGTTTCGCTAGCGCAAACTCGCCAAACCTTGTTCCAAGGTAGTGAACGGTGACCAACCCAATTGGATGCGCGCGCGCACCGGCGACAGCGATAAACGCATAATGTCGTGAGGTCGTTCAGCGACATTTCGTGGCACAGGTGCTGCTGCCCCACCCATCACTGACCACAAATCATTAACTGTTGTGGAAACTCCTGTTCCTACGTTAATGACCAAGCCGCCGGCCCTATCGAGTGAGCGAGAGATCGCATCCACTGTGTCATCAATAAACACAAAATCACGCAACTGCTTTCCATTGCCATGCACGATGGGTGCTTTACCCTGTGACAGCGCATCGAGAAATGATGCAACTACTCCGTCTTGGGCCCTTTGTCGCTTCCCATACACATTGGCCATGGCAAGCACCGTGAATTCGACCCCGTGACGATCGCGATATACATGATGCATATCGGCAGCTGCACGACCGAGCACCTCTTCGGTGGTTCGCGCATCGTTGATATGACCTTCTTTAATGGGAAGATCACGTACAGCAACTTCGCCATAAAGAAGGCGCGATGGCATAGCGGTAACTACTTTGGATACCGCTCCCCGTCGTGCTGCTTCTAACACTGCAATCGTTGAGGCCAAACTGTTTGATGCGCCCGCAAGATGCATATGCGAAGGAGCAAAAGCAGCCAGATTCACAATGACTGAAGGCCTGCGCAGCGATACCAGTTCAGAAAATTCTGCAGACGTCACTGAAATATTCTGAAACTTAAAGCGACCCGAGCCCGATCGTGATTCGTTCAAGTTAGCGAGTGACCCTGTCGAAAGATCATCAACTACATCGACTTCATGACCTTCGGCCAAAAGCCGATCCACCAGGTGAGAACCAATAAAGCCCGCGCCACCACACACCATGATGTGACGCGGTGTGGACATCATTGAGCCTCTGGGTTAGGGATGCGCGCATCCGATAAGGCTGCGCCGCTTGGCACTTCACCATCGAGGCCCACTACACATCGCACCAACGTGGCATCACTGCCCACGCGGCCCATCACTAAAGAGTTCTCAAGCCGAACACGATCACCGATAACTGCATGAGGCAACACCACGGAGTCAATCAGAACACAATTTCGACCAATTTGTGCACCTTCGCCAATGACGGTACGCGTTACCGATGAGGAGGGATCCATGACCACATGTGGGCCGACCGACGACAAAATAGTGGGTCGCGTGCCATCGATGAGATCAAGGTTGGCTTGCAGATAGGTGTCGGGGCGACCGGTGTCTATCCAATAATCACTTGTTGCCATTGCAGCTAAAGATGCATCTTGCACCATTGCAGGAAATACCACACGCTCGATGGAGACCTTCGTGTTCACTGGGATGCGATCAAGAACTCGTGGCTCAAGCACATAAGTTCCTGCATTAATCACAGAACTTGTGGTTTCCCCTGGCGCGGGCTTTTCCACAAAACGTTGCACCCAACCATTGTCGTCAATCTCCACTACGCCATACTGCGAGGGATCTTCCACTGGCGTGAGATGCAAGGTGGCCTCTGCTCCTCGGGCACGATGAAACGCAACAAGTGCCGCGACGTCCACATCGCAGATGATGTCACCATTCATCACCACAAATGTGTCTGTTATTCCTGCATCACGTGCAGCAAATGCAATTGCTCCTGCCGTATCAAAAGGTTCTGGTTCAACTGCATAGTGCAATGCAACACCTGCACACACGCCTTCAGGGAAGGCTTCAAAAAATGGTTCTGGTTTAAAACCTAAGGCGAGCACAACATCTGTGATGCCAGCAGATCCGAGGTGAGCAATCAGGTGTTCTAATTGCCGCACATTTGCGATCGGCAAAAGTGGCTTTGGCGTGGTGTAGGTCAGGGGTCGAAGACGAGTCCCAAATCCACCCACCAAAACAACTGCGTGCATTATTCCCCTGTAGTTGTGCTGGGTGCAACGGTTGTGTCTGTTGAGCCGGGAACTGTTGTTGCTGTTCCTTGAGCCACATCCACCAGGCCAAGTTCTGGCAAGTTTGCAGCAGACGGCGGCATCGGAATATCTACACCTGGTGCCGTAATGGCAAATGTCATTGCCATTCCGTCTTTGTCGATTCGGATGTTGTTGAAATCAGTAATGAGTTTGCGTGACTGTGTGGGGTCGTCGTAGCGATCCCAGACAATGACTTGCACTTGTGCCTCAACTTCTTTTCCATTGGCATCTTTACATTTGGTGCCGTCAACTGGATACGACTCACCGTTGTTTTGATCATCTGGGAAGAAGATGCCATCAGTATTGACCTTGACACCATATGTCTGGAAGAACAGACCCAACTTGGCGCGATTACCTGCGGCCAATGCTGAGGCATGCCAGTGAATGACACCATCATCGTGACTATGGACGTTGTACTTGATGTATTCAGGCGAAGGAGGTTCTTCTTTGCCTCCTGCCAAGTTCGGCAAGAACGCATCACACTTGTAGAAGCCATATGAAATGTGCCAGTGATCATTTGCGGTGGGAGGCACATTGAGATTGGGGGCGGACTGGCGTGCATACACAACAAGACCCAGACCCAAGACAATGACAACTGCCATCACTGTGGGGAACAAAGTCCCACCCTGAAAACGAACTTTTTTGCCCTTGCCTTTTTGCGCAAGACGAGCAACTTTTTTTGCTGATGAACCGGTAGCCACGAAGAAGAAAGGCTACCTGCTCCTACCCAGCGAAAGGGTTCATCAGCTCAGAGAGTTACATAAATCGAGGTAAGAACGGGCAACAACTGTGGGTGATACGTGAGATTGCACCCATTGGCGACCAGCTTGCCCCATTCGCCGCGACGCATCGAGGTCCCCACACATTGTCTGCAGTGCAGAAATAAAGAGCTCTGCATTGTCCGGGGTCACCACCGTGCCTGCACCACTTGCAGCCAAGATACGAGTGACTTCGGTATCGGAATCTATCGCTGCAACAACGGGACGTGCTGCCGCCAAGATGCTGTACGTCTTTGATGGGACACTGACAGCACCAAGTCCTGTTTTTAATAACACCACATGAATATCCCCAGATGCCAATACTTCAGGGACTCGTGTGCGTGGTTGATAACCAGAGAAATACACATTGGGCACATCATGAGCTGCACGTACAAGTTCGTCGCGAGCCGCACCGTCACCATTAATCACGAACGCAACGTCTTTCATTACTTTGGCGGCATCAATAATCATTGTGAGTGATTGAGAAAAACCCACGTTGCCCGCATACATCACCACAGTCTCGCTGTTGAGTCCCAACTCAGAGCGATAGTTGGTCATGCGATCCATGGGAACAATACGCTCAGCATCAACAAAGTTAGGAATGACGTGCACCTTCGAGTGATGACGTGGTGCAATTTTCGCCAAAACGTTTTTCTGTAAATCTTCCGATAACACCACAACAGCATCACTGCGGTGATAACTCACACGCTCTAACCATCGCGCAGCGGAAATTATCCTTTTGTTAGTAATTGCACCCGTTGTGATTGCAGCATCGGGAAACACATCTTGAATGTTGAAGATGCACGGTGCACGTCGAAGTCGTGCAGCTAGCCAACCCGTGAGACCCAATGTCAAAGGTGGAGACATCGACAATACGGCTTGTGGGCGTTTGTGTATTCCGCCAGCACACAATGCACACACACCGGCGAGCACGCTGAACAACAAAAAGCCCACAGCGCGCCGCAGTAAATTCTTTTTGTCCTTACCAGCAAATGGATGCACGCGAATGATGGATCCCCACGATGTTGTTTCGCGACGTACAAGACGGCCTGTCCAGCCCGGCTCCACACAATGGTTGCGATACCAGGGCAATGCAGTCACGACATGTACGCGCTGACCCATCGCCACAAATTCTTCAACAAGTGTCGAAATGACTTCTCCTGTAGGTGCGGTATCTGGAGCAAAGTGTGGAACAAGAACAACTAAGAACTTCTTTTTCATTATTGTCCTCTCGTGGCCAAGCGGTATGCAGCAAGCAAATCTTCACCCGATAAAGCGGTGGTGAAGTATGCAGCGCGCTGGTGGCCACGCCTCACGAGGTCATCTCGCTGAGTGCGTAGTTGGATCAATCCGTGTATCCAAGTGTCGTGATCAAGTGGTGCCACGATTCCGGCATCCCCCACTACCTCGGGGATGCTCGCGCAATTACTCGCCAATATTGCAGTTCCTACATGCATCGCCTCAATCAATGGTGCGCCAAACCCTTCATACTGGCTAGGAAACACCATTGCTTCAGACATTGCCAAAAGTCCATTGCGATCAGCCTCTGAAATTCGTCCCGGCATCACTACACGATCTTGAAGCCCATGTTGGGCGATGAAGTCTTTTACCGCCGCATCTGAAGAACCCATAGAACCCGCACACACGAGATGCAAAGATGGATCTGCCCAAGGCCCATGTGTGGATGCCATGAGCTCTAGAACAAACACATGATTCTTGTGCGGGTGAGTAATTGCGGGAAACGCCAATACTGGGCCCGAGCCTAAGTTCCAACGATCTCTCAACACCTTTTCTTCAGTGCGATGCGTCAAGACATCGGACTCAACTCCATGTCGTACAACTAAAATCTTTTCTGCTGGCACCGCAAAGTTGTCCACCAATGTTGTGGCAACAAAATGTGTCGGTACAACAATTCGTGTTGCACGCCGCAACGAAGAGGGCACAACGCGTCGCAGATACTTCAATTTTACTGGTGCTACATATTCGGGATACTTCGTCCACTGCACATCATGAATTGTCAACACCGTCGCAGTGTTCCCCCATCGCGGCATGGTCCCACCACCGTGATGCACAACTTCGTGTCGCCGCGTGCGCCATGCAAGCCAGGTGTGTTCCAGCACAATGCGTACCACTCGACGAGAACACGTTGATGGTGCTTCCACAACATTGAAATGAGAGGCCAACCGAGGTTGACGTACAGAAAACCCTTTTGGAACAAAAACATCTACAACACAATGGTGACTGTTTTCAGTGAGACCAATGAGTTGTCGCACCAGATACTCTTCACTTCCGCCTACACCGGGAACGCACCACAAAAGATTCACCGCAATGCGCGTGGGTGCAACCTGGGTGCTCACGATCGCATCTCCATTGCATCTTTATAGGCCTCTACCGTGAGTGCAGCAGTTGCCGACCACGGCAATTGTCGTGCACGTTCATAGCCCTGAGCAATGAGATCATCACGCCGATCAAGTGCGCTACGAATTCCCGATGCAATAGAAGCAACGTCAAGTGGATCAACAAGTACGCCAGCCCCACCTGCGACCTCTTCGGTAGATGTGCCGCGCGATGTGACCACAGGTGCCCCATGAGCCATCGCTTCAACGACAGGCAAGCCATAACCCTCAAGAATTGAGGGAAATGCAAACACTGCACACAACGAATACAGCGCGGGTAAATCTTGGGCGGCTACGTAGCCAATGGGGTGCACTTCATGTGAGGTGACAAGTTGCGCATCGCCCCAACCTTCAATTCCTGCAATCACTAATGGAGGCGCACCAGGTAGTGATTCAAGTGCAGCAACAAGACGCGAAAGGTTCTTGCGTGGTTCAACCGTGCCCACAAACAACACAAATTCGTTGGGTAATCCATACTTTTGTTGTACGCGTTGTCGGTCAGTGTGGCTCACATCATGAGCACGCACACCCAGAGGCACATGCCGCAGTCGCGATGATGTGAAACCCTCATTGAGACAGTCGTCCATCGTTGCGGCAGAAGAACACAAAATCACAGTGGCCTTTTCGCGATTCACATTCAGGCTGCGCCGAAACACTTTGTTTCCTCGCGCTGTAAAAAACTCTGGGTGATGCAAAAAAGCAACATCGTGAATGGTGGTGACAAGTGGTTTATGTGTGGCAGGCGCAATGATCGTGGTGGAATGCACCACATCAAGACCATCAACTAACGACTCCACCAATGGCCAGCCGGCACGAGTCCAAGCCTCAACCAGCAGTGCGCCTCCAATCGGAAACGATGCCACCGAAATGGGAGGTTCAAATCCTGGGGTGGGCCGATGCCGGTGTCGACCAGCTACCCCCACCACATCACATTCATCAATAGTGAGTAGTTCTTTGAGCACCTCTAAGGCTGATGTTCCGGTGCCTCCAGGCACACGGCGCCAACATTGTTCGAGGGTGTAGGCAATGCGCACTCCCTCATTCTTGCCGTTTCGCACCTACTATGGCATCCATGGCTGAATTTTGGGCTCAACGCAAGGTCCTGGTGACCGGAGGAAACGGATTCCTTGGTCGGGTTGTTGTTCAACGACTCACTGATCTTGGCGCCCAAGTGGTCGCCCCCACACACGATGAATATGACTTAGTAATCCCTGGTGTGGCCTCAGACATGCTGGCAACCCATCGACCCTCTCATCTCATCCATCTGGCAGCTCGTGTGGGCGGCATTGGATACAACCAAGTTGAACCTGCTGCTTTGTATCTCGACAATTTGTTGATGGGGACCCACGTCATCGAAGCAGCCCGTACTCACGGAGTAGAAAAGACTGTTCTTTTGGGAACTGTATGTTCGTATCCCAAATTCACCCCAGTGCCGTTTCGCGAAGAATCTTTTTGGGATGGCTACCCCGAAGAAACCAACGCTCCCTACGGTGTGGCAAAAAAAGCACACCTCGTGCACGCCCAAGTCAACAACGCTCAGTACGGACAAAAGTTTGCATATCTCATTCCCACAAATCTCTATGGGCCAGGCGACAAATTTCATCCATCGGTCTCCCATGTCATTCCTGCACTCATCAAAAAATGCGTAGAAGCAAAAGAATCAGGTGCTGCCTTTATTGATGTGTGGGGTACAGGTTCTGCAAGTCGTGAATATCTCTATGTAGAAGATGCAGCAGCCGCCATTGTCCTGGCAGCACAAAATCATGAAGGGGTAGAACCCATCAACCTGGGTTCTGATCGTGAGATCACAATTCGTGAAACAGCAGAAACCATCGCACGCGTCACAGGCTTCACCGGTGAATTGAAATGGGATGCAACAAAGCCCGACGGACAACCTCGACGACGTATTGATCCCTCGCGAGCTGCAGAAATGTTGGGTTGGCGGGCATCTACGAGTTTTGCCGAAGGCCTCCAACGTACGGTTGATTGGTATCTGGCCAATCGTGACTTGGCTGAATCACCACCTCGATAACCCAAACACAAAACAGACCTCTTAGCCCCGACATACACTGAGGGCGTGACGCTCCCCCCACCAGCGCTCGAGTTTTGTGCACGACATCCCGATGTCCCCACTGGTCGACACTGCACCCGCTGCGATCGAGCAGCATGCAATAACTGTCTCGTGCAAGCTGATGTGGGATCACATTGTGTGGACTGCGTGAAACGATCACAACCAAGCCGTCAAGAACGCGCACGTTACTGGAATGCAGCACAGCCGATTTTGGCCACAAAGATTCTTATTGCACTCAATCTTGTTATGTACCTGTGGGTTATCGCTGGACGCGATGTCATTACAGGTGCAGGAATTATTAATGGACGTGAATTTGATCTTGGATTATCCAAAATCTTTATTGACAACGGCCAGTGGTATCGCGTCATCACGTCTGGATTTCTCCACTTCAGTATTTTCCACATCGCAATGAACATGTTGTTGTTATGGCAACTCGGGCAGATGCTTGAACCCATTCTTGATCGCACACGTTTTTTGCTTTTGTACTTCAGCGCCATGTTCGGAGGCGCAGCAGGAGCACTTCTACTGCAACCCGATGGCCTCACAGGTGGTGCCTCTGGCGCAGTGTTTGGTTTGATGGCAGCAGTTGCAGTTGCGTACCAGCGTCGAGGCGTCAATCCCATGGACACCGGCATTGGCGCACTGTTGTTTATCAATCTCATTATCACCTTTGTGATCCCTGGCATCTCTGTGGGTGGACATCTTGGTGGAGCTCTCACTGGGGCAGCTGTGGGATATGTGATGCTTGCACC
The DNA here is from genome assembly GCA_044239355.1 of Ilumatobacteraceae bacterium. GTDB lineage: Bacteria > Actinomycetota > Acidimicrobiia > Acidimicrobiales > Ilumatobacteraceae > UBA2093. Next base: position 40,113 of record JBIIBO010000004.1, on the reverse strand, counting down.
GCGACACACACAGACCTCGCCCGTCATCCACTACGTAACACCCGCTGTGGCGATGGTGTTCTCGGTGATGTTGATTATCTTTCTCCCCTGACAGACACAGCCCTTCTGTAAAGTCACCGACGACTTCCTCCATTGATTCTTAGGAGGTCTTATGTCTCGTTTGCCATTTTGTGCGTCATCACTTCTCGATGTTCCGCGTCCATTTATAGATGTAGTGTCCACATCTTTAGAAGCACTGGGTGTAGGTTCTTTGATCTTCGAGCGCCCACGTCGTTCATCAACAACCGTTGTTGTCCTTGACCGAATGCATCGTGGAATTCATCTCAACCGGTTTGCTCCACTTAGTTCAATTACCCTTCATGACATCATTGCTGATTGTTCCGAATTGCATCATGCTCACGGTGTCGTACTGATAAGCAGTCGCACAGCATCTCTATCAACTCAGCAAGACCATCACATACTGCATACAGCGTGCACAATGTTGCACCACGCTGGCCTCGAACTACTGGACTGGATAGTGACAAGCCCGGGCGAAATCTATCGACCCGAGTCGTGATCCAAGACTGCAGATTCTTGGAGCTTTATTTCCCCATCCACATAAGCACGTCGTTGCGCAGGCGACATGCGCAATCCTGTGCGCGTCAACACCCCAACTACTTCGCGACTGCTTACCTCAATGGCGCCATGCACCAACGCAAGGTCTCGCACGTGCTGTGGCAGGTCGTAGTGGTCGCCATGAAATGCACGACGTGGCACACCAAGGTGTGCGGCAAAGCCGTGCAAATCTTCAATAGACACATCGCTCACCATGTGGCACCAATAGTGATCCTTGTGAGACCACCGACATTGATCCACATAAATGGTCACGACGCCTCCTTGCAGCACAGGACCCAATCATCGGCCCACACACTGAAATCAAAAATCTTCACCAATGAAAGTGTATGTGGCCATCAAGAGATGATTAACTACTCACTATGCCCACCCCGTTGCGCACCCGTCCTGTTGAAGTATCTCCGGAGACAGAGCAGATTCCCGAGACCGCAGAACCAGTAGCGGCTCACATCGTCAAAACATTGCCTGGTGAAAATGCTGCAGCAAGAGTTCTTGAAGCACGTATTAACGGAACACCACTTGAAGCACTATGTGGTCATGTGTGGGTTCCGTCCCGTGACCCCAAGCAGTTGCCATTGTGTGGAAAATGCAAAGACATCTACGAGACATACCGCATGTTTAACGACGGTCTCGGCGAAACGCCTAACGAGTGAATCCATATTCTTTACGCCCCGCTGTTCGCGGTTTAGTCATCGATACAGATGAGCGTGTACTGCTGGTGCGTCTCGTATTTCCCCATGGTGTCTGGTGGGTGCTGCCAGGTGGCGGAATCACAGATGGTGAAACAGATATAGATGCATTACATCGCGAGTTAGCCGAAGAGATTGGCATCACCTCATCTCACATTGGCCCGCTGGTTTGGAACAGAACACATGTGTTTGATGTTGTCGATAGTGATGGAGTGCAGTGGCAAGGACAACGCGAGTCGGTGTACTTGGTGCGTACCGAGCCTTTTGCTCCCGCGCCACACATGAGCCCTGAAGAATTGACTGCAGAAAACATTGGCGAGATTCGTTGGTGGACAATGAGCGAAATACAACAACACGTAGGTCCTGATTTTCTCTCACCAACAGATCTTGCAACATACGTAGAGTTCATTCTTCGTGAAGGAATCCCTGACGTGCCATTTGAGATCAGCAACATTGCTGATTGATTCTTGCCTCAGCGAAAATCTCTACTTGGCACAGTTGCTGCAACAAACAATGGCGACAATGATTCCGCGATAATGTTCACAACTCCATCGGCATATTCAAGACGGCCACGCACCAACAGTGCAGAAGCATCTCGTGCAAGCACGCGGTGTCGCATCCAGCAACCTTTAGAGCACACAACATTGATCAGCCCTGTTTCATCTTCCAAACTGATGAACGTCATTCCGCGAGCAGTCATCGGGCGTTGTCGATGAGTGACAACGCCCGCTACAAGAACTCTTGCATTGTGTTCTGCGGTGAGTAACTGATCTGCACACAACACCCCCTTGGCGGAGAGCTGTTCTCGCAAGAACACAGTGGGATGCCCATTGGGCGACACACCAGTTGCCCACAGATCGGCAATGGCTTCTTCAATAGGGGCCATACCTGGAAGATGCGGAATGGCATTGAGACCCATGATCTTGTCGAGATGGTCTTGGCCATACCGAGGCCTATGTCCATATGCGCCTGCTTCCCACAGTGCATCGCGACGATCAACGCCAAAACTTTCTGTGAAGGCCCCTGCAGTTGCCAGTGCTTCCATCTGAGACCGAGATATTTGTGGCACCACACGCGAAAGATGTTCAAGCGATTCATAGGGGCCAGACTCTGCAATGCGCCGTGCGAGATCTGTACCAATGCCACGCACGCAAGATATTCCCATACGTACGGCAAGCGCACCATGTGAGTCCGAATCGTGCACCACTGTTGCTACATCAGATGATGCATTGATATCTGGGGTATGTACCACCACTCCATGTCGACGCGCATCGCGCACCAAAGTGTGCGAAGACCAAAAACCCATTGGCTGTGAATTCAACAATGCTGTGCAAAATATTGCAGGTTCATACAATTTGATCCACGCAGAGGCATACACCAAATACGCAAAACTCACCGAATGACTTTCGGGGAATCCGTAGTGCGCAAAAGCCGACATTTTGTCGAAAATCTCATCTGCAATGGGCCCTGTAATACCCCGTTGGGCCATGCCGCTATAGAGACGAGTCTTTAATTTCTCCATGCGAGCAGTTGATCTTTTAGAACCCATTGCTTGACGCAGTTGATCTGCTTCGTTTGCCGTAAAACCCGCCACATCAATTGCCATTTGCATCAACTGCTCTTGAAATAACGGCACACCCAAAGTTTTTGCCAGAGAATTTTCTAACAACGGATGCAGGTACGTCACTGGCTCCACCCCATTGCGGCGTCGAATATAAGGATGTACCGAACCACCCTGAATAGGCCCAGGCCGAATGAGAGCAATCTCTACAACAAGATCGTAAAAGCGGCGCGGCTTAATGCGCGGCAAGGTGGACATTTGTGCCCGCGACTCCACTTGAAAAACTCCTACGGTGTCAGCGCGACACAACATTGCATACACATCATCTTCTTGAGGTAGTTGCGCAAGATCTAGTTCATATCCGCGGTGTTCACGAATGAGTGCCATCGAGCGAGACAATGCCGACAACATTCCCAATCCCAAGAGATCAAATTTCACCAGTCCTGCTGCAGCACAATCATCTTTATCCCACTGGAGCACACTGCGATTTTCCATACGTGCCCACTCCACCGGACACACTTCAACAATGGGCCGATCACACATCACCATGCCGCCAGAATGAATTCCTAAATGTCGCGGCATATGTTCCACATGGCTCGCCATCTCCAAAACAAGATCGGGAATATCATGATCACTCTTTTGTGCAGTGGCAGAGATGTCGCCCCATGCATCTACTTGTTTGCTCCAGAGATCTTGCTGGGTGGGTGAATAACCCAACGCACGCGCCATATCTCGCACAGCCGAACGCGAACGATATGTAATGACATTTGCTACCTGTGCAGCATGCAGTCTGCCGTGTCGTTGATACACGTACTGAATGACTTCTTCTCGACGCCCACTTTCAATATCAATATCAATATCGGGTGGTCCATCACGTTCGGGTGAGAGAAAACGTTCAAACAGCAAACCTAAAGACACAGCATCGGCCTTAGTGATTCCCAAAGAAAAGCACACCGCACTGTTGGCTGCACTGCCACGGCCTTGACACAAAATGTCATGTTCTTCGCAAAATCGCACAATGTCCCACACCACAAGGAAATACCCCGCAAATCCAAGTGATTCGATAATGGCGAGTTCGTGCTCAATTGTCCGCCAGGCTCGAGAACGTAAAGAAAGATCTTCCCCGCCTGCATCCGGCTTGTCGCCGTAGCGTCTTTGTGCGCCTTCTTGCACCAACGTGCGCAGAAAAGACATCTCATCGTGTCCATCAGGACATGGAAACGGAGGCAGTTTTGGTGCCACAAGAGAAAGATCGAAAGCAATCTCGCGAGCAATCACGCAGGCACGCTCTACCACCCCGGGGTAACGCACAAAACGACGATGCATCTCTGCTTCTGAGCGCAAGTAGGCAGTTGCTGCAGGCGGGAGTCGATAATCAATCTCGTCGAGACCACAACGATTCTGTACAGCAGCAAGAGCAGTTGCGACACGATGCTGTGCAGGTACTGCATACATCACATTGTTGGTGGCAACACATTCCACATCCACGCGATGGGCAATCTGCACAAGCTGATCATTACGTACTGCATCTAAGGGGTCTCCGTGATCCCATAGTTCAACAAGAACATTGTCGCGTCCAAAACATTCCACCAAGTGACGCAATGTAGATTCAGCAACCAAGGGCCCATGTTCTGTTAGGGCACGTACAACTGCCCCGCCATAACCACCAGTAAGTACGACACATTGTTGATTCACCCTGTGCGCTATTGCATCCACCATAAATACTGGTGCACTCTTTTTTCCTGCAAGTTGCCCCTCTGACACTGCACGCACCATTGGGCCATAGCCAGATGCGCCGCGCGACAACAACACAATCTCGCCAAAAGTGCCACACTCAATTTCCACACCAAACACTGTGGGCAAACCAATAGCGCGCGCCGCTTCGGCAAAGCGCACAATGCCATACACACCGTTGCGATCAGTCATCGCTAACGCATCAAGACCTAGTGCACCTGCAACCTCCACGAGATGCTCTGGATGAGATGCGCCCGTAAGAAAAGAAAAGTTTGATCGACAATGCAACTCGGCGTACCCCATAGGGACACGCTATCGAACATATGTTCGTATTGGATCCTCTAGTTCATACCCAGCAAGGATCTGGTGGCCTGTAATGCCCCCACAAGGCCCGCGTCCGCCATGGCCTGTGCCTCATTCCAGGAAAACCAACGCACCTCTGGACTCTCGCCCACCCCGGGTGTGGGTGTCACCTTGGGTGCCCGGACCACGAACCGCACATCGAAGTGCGTATGACCACGTGGACCAGGATGCACATCGAGATGCACAAACACTCCGCCTTCTCTTTCATGGCGTACTGGTAATCCGGTTTCTTCTCGTGCTTCGCGCAATGCTGCTGCAACGATGTCTTCACCAACATCGATATGTCCACCTGGTTGTAACCACATGTTGAGTCTTTTGTGCAGATGCAACACCACAGCATCTCCCTCATCAGAGACGACAATTGCAGACACCGTGACATGACGAATATCTGCCTCTTCGCTACATGGATCTACCAAAGTGGGAACAACTTCTAAAAACTGCTGAAGAGAATCTTGTTCTCGCGCATCCACTGGTTGATGCACTTTGAGAAACTGCATGATCTGGTCAAGCGAGGTGTTGTCATGCATCTCATGAGTGTGGCACTAGTCGTAGCGTGCAATCAACTTCCACACATTGTTCTCCAACACCACAAGAAAAATTCGTTGCGCTCCTTGAGCATTGCGCACTAACAACTGTGCCCGCACATGACGACGTGCCCGACGGGGATCCCACCAACGTTCCTCCACTGGCCATGGGCCTCCCACTTTTTCCACGTGGTACCGCAGCGTTCCCATCTCTACAGACACCGGTTCTGAAGTGAGCTCGTGTCGCCCCGTGACACCTACATGGCGTTGATGCGCATCGAGGACATTGATGTCTATGGGTTGTGCAGCAACCCAAGCTGGCCAGGGCATAGGTAATGACCCTGACCATTTTTCGGTGTGATTCTTTGCTGCGCCCACACGCGCTGCACTGTGTTGCGATTGAGTGATATCTACCGTGCCAGCTGATACTTGCGAATATGCCGTGGTGATATCGCGCCCACCTTCCCACTGCGGAACAGTGACACGCACACAATCAGCCACTGCACACATTTGCGCCACTGCACGTGCAGCACGTTCGGTGTTTTCCTCATTTCCGCCCCACAACACTGCTTGTGCAGCAAGTGCTTCGCGACACTCCAAAGGAGTCATACACACTCGCACGATTCCGCTCGTGGGGGCATCCACATCATCGCCAGAACGCACAAGCCATCCGTCGAGTTGATATGAGAGGCGCTGTGCAAGTGCTGATGTAGTAAACCCGCGCGACTCACCCCAAATACGTGACATTGATTCACCATGGTCGGTCTCACAATGAATAAGCACCCGCACGCACTGCTGCCCACTTGCATCAATACGGCGCATCATCTCTTCGATAGTGCAATGAGACGCCCCCACAACATGGGACACCGACACAAGAGGGGTATCGGACTCATAGATACATGAAAAATCTGATGGCGGAGCATCAAGAGAAAAGCCATGTATTTCTTGTGCGCTCACCAGTTGAAAGACATGATGACCCGTGAGCCCGAAACGATCAATCAGTGCAGCCTCGCCAAGATGACGCACATCTCCACAACGGCCCAATCCAAGACGTAACAACAAATCAACTGTGCCAATATCGATATTGCCAATCTCCGATAGTGCCCGCACGGGCATGGCATCAATGAATTCGGTAGTGATGGACGAAAAAATCACACATGGAGATTTTCTTGACGCGGCTAATCGCGCTGCAGCAATTGCTGCAAACCGAGAATCAGCTATTCCCACACCCACAACATCTTCACTGTTGCCACATGCATCGCTCAATGCATGCGCAACATGTGTATCGCCACCAAAATAACGAGACGGCCCCTTTGCCGCCATCACTGCAGTGCCTGCTTCAACCACTTCCACCACGGCACAGATCTCAGTAATGCGACGCACGATAGGTTCAAAAGAACGAAACGAGTGATGCTCCCCGAAACGTCCATGATCTTTTTCCCATTGAGGAAATACAACTGCAATGGTGCGACTCATGTGTGTACATGCTCCATATGTTGCCCGTGCAAGGGAAAGCTCAGTGTGCACTGACGCCGATCATGTACACGGCGCCCCGTAGCAACAACATCTACTTCGCGACGTGATGCATGTGTAGAAAATTCCCATTGTGTTGTACGGCTTGACAACACAACGGCAGGAGAAAACACTCCTGGATCTCCCACAATGACAAGCACTGACCCGTGTGCTTTGAGACGTGCTTCAATGCGGCGCGCATCATGCAGCGAACATTGCGGTGCATACGCCACCACCACATCGAGACCATCCACACATGCACCCATTACTTGGGTCCATGTAGCGGGCTGCGTTCCCGCATCAACACACAACAATCGCTGCAATGCCACACCATGTTCACGTGCCGACATCAGACCTAATGAAAAAAGATTGACAGTTGCCACCCATGAACCCACTTGTGTGGCACGCGCAATAAGTGCGTACAGCACCGACAACGATGCATCACCGCGACATCCATAGATGTGTCCGCGTTCAAGACCACCTGTGGGAAACAATGCCGACAACTCTGGCCCCACTGGCAATGGTCCGTACCCCGACGCCTGATGTTGTGCGAGACGTTCGGCAAGTTCTGCACCGGTATGCACACCATGTTGATGCACGCCTGTGAGTGCAATGCCATGAATCTCGAGAGTGTGTTGCAGAGTCACCGCCTCACCATAGCGAACACATGTTCGCTAGTTACAAGGGGCTTTCCTCTCTAGGACTAGCCCTGCTTGGCGGCCCAGCGCTCGCGACCCAAGCGACTGCGCTCCCACAAGTGAGCCGGGACTCGAGGATCAAGACCACTGGCGGCACCATCTGCAGCTGGGGCAGCTGCAGCAGGAGCCGCATCTGCAGGCATTTGGGCGAGTAGTTCTTCAAGACTTGGCGGAGTCATGCCTGGCTTCCAGTACTGGTACAGATCACGCACGATGTCGTGGAGACCAGACTGAGACGCACCGGGCGAAAGTTCAGCGGTGACGATGTTGCCATATACATGGACCCATGCCACTTGGCCAGATTCGAGAAATCGACGTGCCACCACAGCGGCTGGGCGGGTGCCCTTGGCCTCGGCCACACTTGTGAAGCGCTCGTGGCCCATTCCTGTCAGTGACCGGTTGGTCTCAAATCGAACCACCGCTGACCCGGTACCGACTTTTTGTTCTACTGCAACTGGCTGACCCATATATGTCACGCTAGCCAATCTCGGCTCGGCTTCGCTTACTAATCGCGCGCCCGATACCGTACCGAATAACCAGATCTGACCCGTAAGGGTCCCACACAGGGGAAACACACCATGGCCGATATCACCATTGAGCAGTTTGAACAAGAAGCTCGTGCGTTCTTAGAAGCACACGCTGAAAAGCGCCCCGTGGAAAAAGCCTTTGTATGGGGCGAAGGCTCTGACAACTTCTATCGCGAAAAAGATCGCGAACAAGAAGCACAAAATGCCGAAGAGGCAAAACTGTGGCGTCAAAAGAAATTTGATGCAGGTTTTGGCTGGATTACCGGACCTAAGGAATACGGCGGACGTGAATTGCCGCCGTCATATGATCGTCTCTACAGCCAAATGGAATCCACCTATCGCGTTGCTGATCAAAGCGCATTCGCGATCAGTTTGGGAATGGTGACACCCACCATCTTGGATCACGGTTCACAAGAAGCACGCGACATGTACGTGCGTAAATTGTGGCGCGGCGAAATGATTGCCTCGCAGTTGTTCTCTGAGCCAGGTGCAGGTTCCGACCTTGCATCGCTGACCACAAAAGCCGTAAAAGACGGCGACGAGTGGATCATTACAGGACAAAAAGTGTGGACCACAGGTGCGCACTACTCAGACATTGGTGAAATCATGACCCGCACAGATTGGGATCTTCCCAAGCACAAAGGTCTCACTGCATTCATTATCGATTTCAAAGACCCCAACGTTGAAGTACGCCCCCTCAAGCAGATGACTGGCGGCGCAAGCTTCAATGAAATCTTCTTCAACGAAGTGCGCGTCAAAGACAACATGCGTTTGGGTGATGTGAACAACGGATGGAACGTTGCGCTCACCACATTGATGAACGAGCGTGCATCCATTGGTACGAACAACTCTGGTGACAACAACTTGCTCACCCGAGTGATTGCCATGGTGAAGCATTACGGATTGGAAAACGATCCCATCATCCGCCACGAATTAGCTGACATTGTGATGAACTACCGCATTGCAGGCATGAACGCTGCACGCACTACCGCAAAAGCAAAAGCTGGCCAACTGCCCGGACCAGAAGGCTCGATTGGCAAGATGGTGTTAGTCAACAATCAGGCACGCCTCGTGAAGTTTCTCTCACATGTATTGGGACCAAAACTGATTGCCGACTCTGGTGAATGGGGAACTTTTGCTTGGGCAAACTTCGTATTAGGAACACCAGGTCTGCGTATTGCAGGTGGCTCTGATGAAGTGATGCGCAACATTGTGGGCGAGCGTGTGCTTGGACTTCCAAAAGAGCCAGGCATCGACTCACGTTCACCGTTCAAAGACATTAAGGTTTCGTAAACCTCAGTAATTAAAAAGACCCTGTGCCGATCATTGTGATTAGCACAGGGTCTTTTTGTTTTATGGCGAGGACTTGGATGCAATACCCCATTGTCATTACAGGGGTTGCGGCGGGCTCTTCTCACTGATAATGTAAGTGAACACTCACTTACATTAGGAGGGTCAATGAGCCTTGCCATATCCACCACAGGACTACGCCGCGAGTTCAGCAGTACAGTTGCCGTGCGCGACCTGACCCTAGAACTTCCTACAGGCCGCGTTGTCGGTCTGGTTGGTCCCAATGGGTCCGGCAAATCAACTCTCATTCGCATGCTTCTCGGGCTCATCCGCCCCACTGCAGGCTCTGCAACAGTGCTCGGACATTCAATTGACCAACGCGACACTCCCAGCGTCGGAGCACTCGTCGAAAACCCAGCATTCGTGCCGGCTCTTTCCGCAAAGAAGAACTTGCAGTCCCTCGCACGCCTTGCTGGGATCTCTACATCGCGGGTAGACGAAGTTCTTCGCATTGTCGGTCTCCAAGGTCGCGAAGATGAGCCTGTCCGTCGATTCTCGCTTGGTATGAAACAACGCCTTGGTATTGCACTAGCTCTTCTGAATGATCCGCAGTTGCTCATCCTTGATGAGCCGACAAATGGGCTTGACCCATCGGGCATCGTTGAGATTCGTTCTCTCCTAGAACGCCTCGCGACCGAGGGACGCACAATAGTTGTGTCATCACACTTACTGTCAGAGATTGAAACAATTTGCGACCACATCGTCGTCATCCGATTTGGCGAGTTGATGTTCGCTGGGCCACTTGCAGAACTAGTGGCACGTACTTCTCCGCACGTTGACATACAACTTGAGAATGAGTCCGACATGGAGACACTTGTAAATGCGCTGCGGGCAAATGGCTACTCAGTTGTCACAAACTCAAAGAGACTTCAGGTAACGAATCCGCCAGATTCGCCGGCACAACTCAATCAACTTGCACATGAATCTGGTGTATCAGTAGCGGCGATCATCTCCGTTCAGCCATCACTTGAAGAAATTTTCCTGTCAATGACAGGAACCAATGACAGTCATCTAGCAGCGCAACCCGCAGGTCAGAAAGAGGTAGCGAAATGATTCGCGTTGTACGTAGCGAGCTTGTTCGATTGGTTCGTCCCCGCTTCCTGCTCGGATGGTTTGGCCTGATGGCAGTTTTTGCAGTTATGGCGAACTTCATCATGTTCTCGACAGCAACCGGCTCAACCCAAGCACCATCTGGTCCTGGTGTTTCGTTTCCCACGGCAGCAGAACTCGCTGGACCTAGCGGTGTAGTAGCCGGCTTGGCAGCCGCTGCATCCATGTTCGGAGTCGTCACACTTGCGTTTTGGGCAATCGCCACTGGCATTGATTTCCAAAGCGGCCTCATTCGAATACTCGCATCCATTGAACGGCGACGCTGGAAGTTGCTCATCGGCAAGGTAATCGCCCTTGCAATGACGACAGCAGTTGCAACAACTGTTGCATTGATGATCACCACCGTTGTCGCCCCCATTGCGGCAAAATCTGCGGACATCAGCACCACATTGTGGGGCGGCGATTCATCAGTCATGCTCAGTGCGTGGACAAATGCTTACCTTTCGATGCTCGTGTGGGGAACGATCGGCCTTGCACTCACCGTTGTTCTACGTTCATCAGCAATTGCAATCTCGATCGGTATCGGTTGGGTTCTTGTCGTTGAATCAATCGTGGGGCTTGCGTTAGGCAATCCTTCCTGGTTGCCAGGTTCCACAATGCAGTCGCTTGCAGGAGGCGGAAATGACTCCGCGAATTATCTCACCGCTCTTGGATTAGGCGGGATGTACATCGTAGTTGCGATTGCCTTCGCTACTGTGGTGATGCAACGGCGTGACATCACCGACTAATCGTCCTGCTCAATCCACCATGACTTCACGCGGAAATGCCACACGAGAACGTTTGCTCACAGCAACACGTGATGTCGTGCGTCGGGTCGGATATGCAAACGCAACTACCCGCGCAATTGCAGAAGCAGCTGGTGTTGCAGAGGGAACGATCTACCGACACTTCCCCGACAAGATTGCGCTCTTCTTCGCTGCGGCTCTCAGTGGCAACGAATCAACTCTTGATGTTCTTGCCACATTGCCTGATCAAGCCGGCAAACGTTCCGTTGCAGAGAATTTGACTGCAGCATTGTCACAATTGGCGCAGTTACGCAAGAACCTCATGCCGCTTGAACTCGCTTTGCGAACGGATCCAGAAATGATTAGCCGCCGAGCAGAACTAGGCGGAAAGTTGGACGGCGAACTTCAGTTGCCACCGAATGCAATCGCGGGATACCTCCTAAAGGAACAAGAGAATGGCCGAGTACGTGCGGATCTCGATCCACTCGGCACTGCCGTCCTGCTGTTGTCTGCTCTCTTCGGTTTAACCATGGCGCCCAGCGCAGATGATGACGAAGTTTCCGATGGCATCGTTCATGCTGCAATCTCTGAATTTATTGATCTGGTGACGCGCGGACTGTCCGACTGACGGCCACCTTTCAAGGACATCAAGATTTCGTAAGCCTCAGTCGTTTCAGCGTCTAGCTACACACCCAGGTTCCACGACTTGCGATGAAAATCGCATAGTCCGTGGGTAGCGATGGCATCGGTGTGTACCTTTGCGCCATATCCCTTGTTGGATGACCAGCCATAATGTGGAAATTGCTCATGCAGCTGTGTCATCAGTGCATCACGTTCTACTTTTGCAATCACACTTGCTGCTGCCACGCAGGCCACATCTTGATCGGCCTTCACTCGTGTCACCACGCGTGGCCCGCCTTCTTCTTCCAACAAGAAAGATGTATTGCCATCGAGAATGATCACATCGGGTTGAATACCCAACGCCTGTAATGCGCGACTAGCGGCGAGGCCAAGCGCCGACATAATGCCAAAGGCGTCAATCTCTTGAGCCGTTGCAGAACCAGTTGCCCATGCAAAAGACCACTGCTGCACAGTCGACACCATGGCTTCTCTGCGCTTGGGTGTCATAAGTTTTGAGTCGCGCAACCCCACAGGCATCTCGGCAACATCACTGTTCACAGCAACGATGCCAATGGTGACCGGCCCCGCAATTGCACCTCTGCCCACTTCATCCATGCCTGCCACCACGCGCACACCATCGGCAAACAGTGATCGTTCGGTATCAAGTGTGGGATCGGGATGAGCCATTGCTATGAGCGTAGGCTTTACACATGACAAGGCGTGCATCAATCACTGTGGGCAACTACACCTACAGCGCACAAGATGCACACAAGACCCTCTCAATGCTTGAGGAGATTTGGTCCTATTACACACACGAATCACAGATCCCCGAGGGTTGGCTTGCAGGTACTCGGGGCTTTCTTGCAGAAATCTCCTCGTTGGGCGGCATTGCATTACCTCCATTGGAAAACGTTGATGCTGCATTCGCATCTGTCACCGCTGCTCTTGATGCCAAGTACGACGAACTCATCGATGGACAAAGAGAAGCTCTGCTCGCTGCCGCATGGAGATTCTTTCCCACGATGCGGTTGCTGAGCCATGAACACACAGGAGTAGTTGCACATCTTCACGCATCCAAAGGACTACCGAAAAAACCTATTGACACTGCATCTATTGGGTGGCGCGGAATAGAAGGTGATGTGCAGTCATCTCGCGTACATCATGGCCGACCATGGCAGGCATTGTGTATCTGGTCCACCGATGCAATCGATTCATTGCGCGCCCAAGGTCACCCGATTGCGCCTGGTTTTGCCGGCGACAACATCACCGTGAGTGGCATTCCTGCCGATGCATTTAGACCTGGTGCGCATTTTCGCATGGGCACGGTGCGTGGATTCTTTTCTGCGTACACAATTCCTTGCAGCAAAAACAATGAGTGGTTTCAGAACAAAAACATCATGGCAATGAGTCACACCCAGGGCCCATATAGCCGGATCTATGCAATGGTGACCCACACAGGCACCATTAGCGTCGGCGACACTTGTGAATTGTTTACCGACCGCTAAGGCCACACATCAAGTATGAATAACCACTTCACAGCAATGAGAAGTGGTGTCACAGTGTGTTTATGTTCACCACTTCACCCGAACCCTGTCCCGAATGTGGACGGCCATTGTCATCAGATAATGATGTTGATGAATGTCCCCACTGCGGTGCAGTCATTGAAACACCAGGATTATCCCTGCTCGACAATGAACGTCTCGCAAACTTTGACGATGAATTCTCCTATGAGATTCTCAATGATGACGAGATAGACGCGGAATAGAACCACGTCACTTCACTCAACGCCACCCACTAACGATCAACTGGTGCCAGACGTCCAGCAAGTTCCGAGAACGGTGATGATTCGTACGGCGTGATGCATGGCGAACCCTGCGCCCAATGAACTGTTGAATCGTTTGTATCAAGTTCTGCAATCATTGAAGCGGTGGTCAACTCCACCACTACATCCTCGTGACGTGCATGCATACACACAGTCCAGCCGTCGTCGCCGCCCACATGTGACGACAAATGCTCTCGCAGGACATCGACATCGATGGATGACTGTGCAAGTACTGCACGAGAGGCGTTCAATCGTGGGTCAACCAACAAGTGCACTGGTTGCTTTGGGTGACGAAAAGCGGCGTCGAACTCGGGAATGGTTGTGCGATTTGAGATCGCCCAGGTGGATGACACCCGAAGTCGCGACACTGTTGTTCCACTTGTCTCCACCACCCATGCATCGCCAGGGTCTGCAATCAGAAAACTGCTCCAGTAGGGACGACGTGGTGCACCATTACGTGTGTCATGCCCACTTCCGCCTTGTCCGTATTCATCAATCAGATCAGCAATCACATCAGAGGCCTCCAGCGCTGTTGTGGCACGCTCTAACGCCAATCGCACCAGATCCATACCAATAAGGGCATCAGGCGCTTGCCGAGGATCATCTGTGGTGTAGATGGTTTCGTTTCCAATGGCAACACCAGCCTCATTGACGCCGTGCTCTGCACCCCAACACCATTCGGGAAGCGACAACACACACGACAAGGTTCGCCCCGCATGAGGAGCAACAGAGATATACGTTGCCTTTACATCGAAAGTGTCGTGTCGAGCCGGATTGAAACGAATAATTTGTTTCTCTTGGGCGGGACGATCGGAATTCTTTGCAAAAAGCGTTCGACCACTTCGTGATCTTTGGGGAAGCGCGACGAGACAATCACACATGAGAATGCGAAGGTGCATCCAGAAGTGCTTCACCAGAAGCATAAGTTGTTGCCCAATCACGATGTGACAACACAATGCCCGGTGCGCCAGATGTCTCCCACAAAATTGCGGGACGTTCACCATGCCATCGCACCGCAAAGCTCACTGTGCGGAAAGGATCTGCGACCAGGGACCGCACATCAAATGACATTCCCCACCAGGGCTCAGGAATGCCATGCGGCAAGATTTTGCATTCGCCACCACTGGGTGAACCTTGCGCGAGAAGTGACTCAGCCCAAGCCACCGCGGCAATTCCTTGCGGCATCTCTACAGGCAACTCCTCCACTGGTCGATCTGCAAGACGTAGCCACGCATTTCCAATGTCACCGGCCATCACGTCATCGTCGAGCAAGACAGCCGCGCGTGCTGCAGTGACCAACAGATGAGGAGTATCCCAGCGCAAAACTTTTGCGCGCTTTTCGCTACGCAATCGCGCCTGCACACAATCCACTACTTCAACAATGGAGTCATGATGCGTTTCACCTAAACGCACTCGCTCAATGGCATTGTCACGCGAGAGGCCAACCCCCAACAAAAGGTCACTACGCAGACGCGATATTGAGGCCACCACTGTGTGGTCAGGCAAGGTCATGCGAGAGGCCACGTCGCACGCTGTCTCCCAGCCGCGCACTACTTGTTGATGATCGGGGGTGTCATCGGGAAGGCGACCAGATGCAGGGTTGCGATGCGCCAATGCGATCCGCGTAGAGCTCTTGTGTCCCACTGGCAACACAATGGAATCTGTGGGTAGTTCAAGACCAAGTGGCGGATTGTTGTGTGGTTCGCGCACTGTAAACACATCGCTTCGCGTCACAGCAACAACCATCGGCATGGGCGAATCGTTTTCAAACTCCATCACTGTCATGCCGCCAAGATCAGCTACGGCATACACCCGTTGCACCATGTCGCCACCAGGGATACGCACACGTGTTTCACACACGGGAAATCCCGCATACCACTTTTGACGCGTGGTGGTCTCTGTGCGTGGGATGTACCAACGATCATCGGCGGCGATAAACCAATCAAGTTCCTTACTGCCATCACTGGGCAACAACGATCCATGACTCGAGACAGTTCCCCGCCAAGTAGCTCCACGGTTTCCAATCAATCGATCACTCATTGTGTTTCTGGCCTTGCTTGTCGTGACATCAAAGCAATCAATGCTTCTGAAGCACTCTTTGATTCGTGACATACCGCCACTACTTGTTCAGTGATTGGCATATCTATCCCGTGTTGTCGTGCAAGTTCCAGTACAACAGCAGAACTTCGTACACCTTCTGCCACCATCGACATCGAAGCCACAATGTCCTCAATTGTTTCACCTTGGCCAAGTCGCACACCCACCGAGGTGTTGCGACTTGCGGTGGACGAACACGTTGCAATGAGGTCTCCCATGCCGGCGAGACCAGCAAGTGACTCAGGTGAGCCTCCAAGTGCGGTGGCCAAACGAGTCATCTCAGCCAACCCTCGGGTGAGCAATGTGGCGCGCGTGTTGTCGCCAAAGCCCATTCCCATTGCAATACCTGATGCAATTGCGACCACATTTTTTACAACTCCTGCAATCTCACAACCAATGACATCGGGATTTGTGTAGACACGAAATGTTGCACTTGAGAACAACTGTTGTAGCGCAGTAGCAATCACTGCATCATCAATGGCAACCACACTGGCTGCTGGTTGCCCCACAGCAATTTCTGAGGCCAAGTTGGGGCCGGTGAGCACTGCCACAGGATGACCAGGCATCACTTCGTTAGCCACTTGCGACATACGCAGCAGCGAACCTGTCTCCAAACCTTTTGACAAGCTCACAATCGGCACCCAGGGTCGAATGTGTGGCGCTGCTTGTTGCAAAGTTTCACGAAAGCCCTGCGAAGGCACTGCCATCACTACGACATCAGCATCGCTGACAGATTCGGCCAAAGAACTTGATGCACGTAGCCCAGGAGAAAGATCTACAGATGAGATATATGAAGGATTGCGATGGGTGGCATTAATCGCATCTGCTACCTCAGGTCGGCGCGCCCACAAAACAGTTGGCGTATTAGCAGCAGCCACCGAGGCAATCGTTGTCCCCCACGAGCCTGCCCCCACAACTGCCATCCGAATCTGGGTCATGTATCTAGCGTAGGTCACAACACCACATTGATTCGTAGGCTGATGAGGTGCACACCGCAGTAGTCATCCCAGTGAAGTCCTTCACCATGGCAAAAGGGCGCTTGGCTGAGACTTTGACTCCACCCCAACGTGCACAACTTGCCCAGGATTGCGCTGCCACCGTTGTGCGTGCCGCTGCCCCATTCGATGTCTATGTGGCCTGCTCGGACCCCGACGTGGCTCACTGGGCCACCACACACGGTGCTCAAGTGATTCACTGCGACACACCTGGCCTCGATGCAGCGATAGCTACAGCACGCGCTGTATTGGCCTCAGCCGGCTGTGATCACATCATCGTGGCTCATGCCGACTTACCTCTCGCACATACCTTCACGCACATTGCACGCGAAGGTCACGTCACCATGGTCACAGATCGACATCGAGATGGAACAAACGTATTGTCATTTCCCCTGCACTCAGATTTCCACACTGCATATGGACCGGGAAGTTTGGATAATCACATCCACATCGCACAAGGCGCCTCGTTGCCTTGGGAGATCATTGCTGATTCATCTTTAGAACTTGACCTTGACACCGCCGATGATCTTTCAGAATTCGAGAAACGAAAAAAGGAGATGCCATGAGCGCAAATGATCCAGGACAACCCCCCTCTACCCCATTGCCTTACACAAAGAATCTGTCTGTGCCACACAGCGTTTTAGCAATTGGTGCTCACCCCGATGATGTGGAATTTGGCATCGGAGGCACTCTTGCAAAATGGGCCTCGCAAGGAACCGTGATTCATCATCTTGTCTGTACCGATGGATCCAAAGGCACATGGAATCCCGCCGCAGATATCGCATCGCTGGTCGTACAGCGCCAACAAGAACAACGCGACGCTGCACACGCGCTCGGGTCAACAGGAACTGTGAATTTCTTGGAATACGTCGACGGTGAACTTGAACACTCACGAGAAGTCATCGATCGCATTGCATTAGCAATACGTACCCTTCGCCCTTCCGTAGTGGCCACCCATGACCCATGGAAGCGTTATCGATTGCATCCAGATCACCGCAATGCAGGACTCAACGTGTGTGATGCCATTGTTGCTGCACGTGACCCACACTTTTTAAAACACCACATGCGTGACCATGGCGTCACCCATCATCGCCCCGATGCCCTTTTGTTGTGGGAAGCCGATGAGCCCAATCACTACGAAGATGTCACCGACTGGGTCGACACAAAACTCAACGCACTAGAGAAACACCACTCCCAGTTTGAATCGACGATGAAGGCAACAGATGACAGTGGCATGGACGCATTTCGTCAACGGATGCGCACGCGCCTTAGAGAACTAGGCCAACCTCATGGGGTCGTGGCGGCCGAAATCTTTCACGTGATGGATCGTCTCTAAATTCGACATCAATGCTGAGTACATACCGGCGAGTCGCCGTCAGGGCATAAAAAAAGAAGAGAGGGGCTTTCGCCCCCCTCTTCCACACTCCGAGCCGGTTGGTTGGTTTTGCTCGAAAGAACAAAAAAGGCGAATTAGGCCTTCTTTGCAGCTTTCTTGCGTCCAGCAGGCTTGCGCTTTGCAGCTGCCTTCTTCTTTGCAGGAGCAGCCTTCTTGGCTGCTTTCTTGCGCTTTGCAGGAGCAGCCTTCTTGGCTGCTTTCTTGCGCTTTGCAGGAGCAGCCTTCTTGGCTGCCTTCTTCTTGCGTGCAGGAGCAGCCTTCTTGGCTGCTTTCTTGCGCTTTGCAGGAGCCTTCTTGGCTGCTGCTTTTTTCTTACGTGCAGGAGCTTTTTTAGCTGCTGCTTTTTTCTTGCGTGCAGGAGCTTTTTTAGCTGCTGCTTTTTTCTTTGCTGCCACTTGAGTTTCCTCTCGTTGGGTAAGTGGTTACTTACGGTTTGGGTTCAGCTGAGCTTTTAATGTTGAGCTCGCTGTGAACTTCATCGCAGTGGAGGCCGGAACCGTTACTGCCGCACCCGTTTGTGGGTTACGACCGGTCCGTTCTTTGCGAGCAGTGGTGCTGAACGAGCCGAAGCCCGGCCATGCCACTTTTTCGCCCTTCTTGGTAGAAGCCACTACTAGGTCAAAGAAAGCGGTGAGTGTACGTTCGGCATCAGCCTTGGTGCACTCTGCTTGCTTTGCTACCTCTTCGATGAGCTCTGCTTTGGTCATTGTTGTTTCCTCCTCGGAATCGGAGTGGTGGATTAATCAGAGTGGCAAATTCACACAATTGCAAGCATTCAATTCGTTGCAAATGCAACTATCAATGAATTTTCTCGATCTTTGCTGTTGCGTCATCGTTATCTCACAACAGCTGCAATGCAGATTCCAACGACGCATTCAGACGTTGATCGCACGCCAGTTCACCATTCAATTTCTGGAAATAGTTCCTTTTGTGTCGCAGCACAGAATTTCATGTTCTTCAGTGATTACAAGGGTTTCCCGAGTTCTTGCGCATGCTTTTCCACGGAATTGCACGCCATCAAGACCAGTGCAACAACATCGCACGCACCCCAACTTCACCCTGTGGATAGTCCACACATCACACTTGTTTTCTCTCCTTCACAAGCAGTGACGCAGGTCATTTCATCGTCAGAAAAAAAATTTAAAAAATCTTGAAAAAAATGTTGAAATTGCTCCAAGAAGCGTTCTGACCGACAAAAAAATTATTAAAACCATCCACCACTCGTCGCACGTAGTGATGGCATGATGACATTCATCGAACGTGTTGCGGAGCACATCGACACCACTGGTGAGTCGGTTAACGATTCCAGTCAAGGTGTCCTTTCACATGATGTGTCCGTGCGCACGCGCATCGTTCTCGACACTTCAGTTCTTGTTGCAGATCCCGGATGTCTTCATTCTTTTCCAGGATGTGACGTTGTCATTCCACTCACAGTTGTTGAAGAACTCGATGGACTAAAAAGTCGTCCCGATGATGTAGGCCGCGCCGCGCGCACTGCATTGCGCACTATCGAGGATCTGCGTCGTCGCGCAGGTGGGTTTATTCATCAACCAGTACCTCTTGGCCCAGACCCACATGGAGCCACATTGCATATTGAGGTCAACGGCATCCAGCGAGCCACATTGCTCGACAATGGCCTTAACCCAGATATCCCTGATAACCGGATTATCGGGGCTGCACTTGGTCAATCCCAGATTGGTCCCACCCAAATAATCTCCAACGACGCCGGTCTTCGTATTAAGGCAGCTCACTTGGGATTAGTGGCCGCTGAACATCAGCCCGTGGGACGATCTGCGATGAGCCGTCCAATGGGCTGGTTCACACTTGAAGTTCCTAGTTCTATTGTCAACGATCTCTACGAACACGGCGAAGTACCTACCAAGGCATTTGCAGAGAGCACCGAATTGGTGGTCAATGAATTCGCTGTCGTGAAGTCGGGTTCCCAGTCTGCTCTTGTGCGCTGCAATGGCGAGATGGTTGAACTTCTTCCAGCTGCTTCCCCTGAGGCGTGGGGGCTTCGTGCCCGTTCCAAGGAACAACGATTCGCTCTCGAACTCCTCCTTGACCCAGATGTCAGCGTCGTGGCCCTAGACGGTCGTGCAGGTACAGGCAAAACAGTTATGGCTATCGCAGCTGGCTTAGAACAAGTGGTGGAATCACGCAACTACGAACGGCTCGCTGTCTATCGACCACTTGTTCCTGTGGGACGAGCAGATGTGGGATTTCTTCCTGGCGGATTAGATGAAAAACTTGACCCGTGGATGTCAGCAATCCACGATGCCATCGTTGCCCTCACCGATCAACGCAGCAGTAACGATGCCCGGCGAATGATCGATGATCTCACAGCACGAGGGCAGCTCTCGCTTGAATCTGTAACTTTCTTACGCGGCCGTTCCTTGCATCGACAATTTGTCGTCGTAGACGAAGCACAAAATCTCGAGCCCACCACTCTCAAGACCATCCTCACCCGCATTGGCGAAGGAACAAAGGTGGTCTTTACTGGTGATACAAGCCAGATCGATGCCCCCTACATGGGTGAGTCCAACAATGCACTTGCAGTTCTCATTCATGCCTTTGCTCATCAACATTGTTTTGGTCACGTCACTTTGGCATCGTGTGAACGAAGTGAAGTAGCAAGTCTGGCCGCAGAGCTGTTGTAGCCATTTGTGACACACTGTGTCACATGGAAATAACACCAGATGCCTTAGTGCGACAATTCATCACCGCCCTTGTTGACCGAGATTTACAGCTTGCCGCATCAATGGTCACCGAGGATTTTGAATACGACAATGTTCCCATGGGTAAAAGCTTTGGCCCGTCCGCACTTACTGACACACTTGCTGGATTTTTCTCTATGTGTTCAGGTATTGATTGGGAAATCCTGCATCAGACATCTTCGGGCACAATCGATGATGCGATTGTGATGAACGAGCGCGATGATCGAGTTGAGATTCACGGTCGTTGGGCCACTTTGCCTGTCGCTGGAATCTTCAAGATTCATCACGGCAAGATTTCCTTGTGGCGTGATTACTTTGACCGCCAGACAATTGTTGATGTCATGACGCCACCATCTTGATGCACAGCAACTTGTCCAACCTTGCACCACCCACGAAATACTCTGCGACCTAATGACTGAACAACACACACCCCCGCCTATTGCTCTTGAGAATGTGTCTTTTGCAGTCGTAGACCTTGAAACAACAGGCGTCGATCCCGCTACAGATCGCATCTTGCAAATGGCTGCCATCGTGATTGATGGCAGTGGCAACGTTGTCGACACCTTCGACACCATCGTGAAGCCAGAAAGTCCGGAACAATACGTACACGGTGCAGAGCACATCCATGGAATCTCTGAGGCCCAAGTAGCCAGCGGCATGCCTTTGCGTGATGCGCTTGCTCGCCTTCGCCAGATAAGCGACGGCAAGTTTTTTACCGCGCACAATGCACAATTCGATATTGGTTTCATTCACGCAGAATCCCAAAGAGTCGGATTCGACATGACAGTCACTTCCTTTGTCGACACATTGCAATTGGCCCGCCGCACAGATGCAGAACGCACTCGCAAACACAGTCTCGAAGCACTATGCGCTCACTACGGCATCGAGCGTGAACGCGCCCACGAAGCACGATCAGATGCCACCGCTACAGCAGAACTTCTGTTTCATCTCATGCGAGAGATGAATATCACTTCAGCCGATCAGCTCGACGACTTGTTGTCATAGAGGGCGAGCATTTCCTGAGCAACTCGACGTCGTACGTCAACGAGAGTCTCTGGCGAAATCACCTTCACCGCATCGCCACCACGCAATAGCAATCGACTTAACCAATGCTCGCTGGTGACAACAATTTCCACTCGCATTTTCCCGTTGTCAAGCTCTTCAACTTTCTGACAGGGATACGTTTCCACGATCCACGATGCACGTGGCTCAATCTCTAGAACAGCAACCGTTTTCCCATCGGCACTGGCAAACCATGTCGGGATTGTGACATTGTCGACACGAACCGCTACAAACTCTCCCGTTTTTTCTGTAGAACGTATGCGATCTACTCGGAAATGGCGCGATGAACCAGACGCATCATCATCGGCGGAAACATACCAGTGCCCCTTGTCGGTAAACACCGAACGCACCGTAATACGACGACTTGATTCTTCATTTCGCCCTGGAGTCCAATACACAATGTCCAAGCGTTCACCGCTGGTGGCGCATTCGGTCACGACTTCAAGAAACTCGGGAGCTTCCACATCGACATCTACGATGCCCTCACCAAGGACTTTACGTAACTTCTTGAGAGCACTCTTTAACTCTTTGTCTCGAGAAAATCCTGGGACGTCTTCGGCGGCCGCAGCAAGCAAACTCAATCCAAATGCTTCATTGGCTGTGAGTTCCAAACGTCGTTCAAAATATTTGTTCAGTCCCACAAGAACGTAGTCACCGTCGACATACACCTCGGTCAACTCCAACGGGGTGTACGGGGGCAAACCACACATTGCTGCCAATTCAAGATCTTCAATGAGGTCTGCTTCAGACAGTGAAAACTGTGCGGCCATGTCGGAGATCTTTACTTTCTCGCGCTTCATAAGCCACGGCAACATCACCAAAAGGCCCTTGACGCGGGCTTCGGCACTACGTGGTCCTCTCGTACCACTCATGAGTTACTCCCTGCCATTTCTTGAAGTCGCCCAATCACTCGTGCGCGTACGTCGGTGGGAGAAATCACCTCTGCCCTATCCACCATTGCAAAAAGCCAAGACTCAAAAGCTGTGGTATTGCCACAGGCCACTTCTACATCAATTGATCCATCACTGCGGCGAGCAACAACGGCTTCATCACCCAGCTCACGTAATACAGCAGGTGCCACTCGATGATCTACTCGCACAATGGCCATTTCGTTTCCGCCGTCCGAAAACTCTTTTGCATCTCTCATGTAGGCGGTCGCTAAATCGAAATCCTCGGGTCGCGTAAACGAGTTGTGCTCACCGGCTTTCACATCACCTTCAATGCGATCAATCCGGAATGTCACTTGAGCATCCCGGGTTGTGTCATGCCCAATGAGATACCAAAACCCGTTGCGCGCTAACAGTCCATACGGATACACGAGACGACTTTTGCCCCGATACTGAAATGTAAGAGTGCGCAGCGAAGACACTGCCTCCCACACCACCGGAAGCAGCTGGGATCCCACAGCCACGTTGACTGCGGTGGGTGCTTCAGCGCTGGTGATTTCTCCGCCTAACCACTGCACTGCTTGCTTGCCCCAGGTTGTACCAATCTGCACCATTGCAGCAGCTTGCTGCAGAGCAGCCATCTCGTCGGAAGTTAAACCAAAATCAATAAGTGAATAACCTGAACGATCAATGGAGTAGGCCGTCTTGCCCGCATCTGTGCCAGCCAATGTTCGCATCGTGATGGGAATTCCCAATTTACGTAATGACTTTTTGTCACGCTCAAAAGAAGTACGGCGCGCTTCGGAATTATCTGGATACTGACCGCGCATCTTGTGTGCAATATCTTCAAGAGTGAGTGGTGCGTTTGACTCGCTTAACAACGCAACCAGATTCAGCATTCTTTCGGTTGCTGTTACCGATGTTTTCTTGCCCGCCATGCCCGACACGATAGACCGCATCACAGCATTTCAGTTGACTAGCGTCGTTTTTTTCCTAGGAACCATTTCATCAATGGGTGTGTCAAGGTTTGCGATGAGTGCGCCACTCCTTGTGATATGGAATCAGCAGCATCAATTGCTAATTCTTTGCCCAATTCCACACCAAATTGATCAAAGCTATTTACACCCATCAGCCAACCTTGAACGGCAACCGAATGTTCATACATCGCTATCAATGAACCCATGAGACGCGGTGTTACTTCATCAAGCATCAACACCGAACTCGGGCGATTCCCTGGGAAATCGCGATGAGATGACACACCCTTACGACCGGCAGCCAAGGCTTCTGACTGGGCAAACATATTGGCAATCAATAATTCATGCCCTCGTACATCTTGACCCATAGATGCCACCGAGGACACGAATTCAACTGGTACTACTTGGGTGCCTTGATGCAGCATCTGAAAAAACGCATGTTGGCCATTTGTGCCCGGTTCACCCCACACCACCGGACTTGTTGGATGGGACACAACTTGCCCATCGGCAGTGACGCCTTTGCCATTGCTCTCCATCACGAGTTGTTGCAGAAACGCCGGTAAACGTCCCAGATCATGGCTATAGGGAACTACCGCAACAGTGGGAAATTGATGAACTACAGAATTCAAAAACCACAGTGCTCCATGCATAGCGGGGAGATTTTGCTCAAGTGGTGTGTGTGCGGCATGAGCATCCATCTGTGCCATGCCTTCGAGAAATTCTTGAAATGCTTTCTCGCCTACTGCCACCATCACAGGGAAACCAATCACAGATGACACAGAAAATCGACCGCCCACCCAGTCGTAGAACTCAAGACAACGATTGTGTGCAATACCCCACGCCTCTGCAGCATCGCGATGTGCAGTTGCGGCTACAAAACGATCCTGCCATTTCACTCCCGCATTGCTTAACCACGCACGAGCTCGCTCTGCGTTGTGCATGGTTTCCAATGTGGTGAATGTTTTAGAGGAAACCACCACCACAGTTCGTCGTGGGTCAAGCCCTTCAATTGCTTCGTCAAAATCGGCGGGATCAATGTTGGAGACAAAGCGCACAATCGGGCCGTTACAAAATCTCCGCAATGCCTTGACCAACATCTGTGGGCCCAAATCACTTCCACCAATACCGATGTTGATCACAGCATCAACAGAATCGTCAGCACGAATGTCTTGTGCAAGAGCAAAGGCGGCACGCAGTTGCTCGTGCGCTAAGTCAAGTTCACTTCGAGCTTCACCCGTTCCACGAAATGCAACATGCAACACCGCTCGTTGCTCGGTGACATTCATGGTCTCGCCTGCATACATCTGTTGAAACTTGCCAACTACATCAATACGAGTTAACTCCTGAAGCAATTCATCCCGCATTGGCTGATCAATACGCTGTCGGCTGAAGTCAGCATGAATACCGCATGCATCCAATGTGAGCCAATCAGCGCGTGATGGGTCTTGGGAAAACATCTCTGCAATGGTGTTCATCTGCAACGAGAGAGACCGCATGCCTGTGAGCGAATCAGAGTTCACCAGGTACAACCTAGTGCCGACACCATGGATTGCTGATGCAACCTATACATGCAGTGATGCGCGAATTAGGCGCAAAAATGCATCGCCTGCGTCCAAATGGCGTTGCTGCTCCCCGCGCGCACTCATGCGGCCAAGCCCAGCAAGCACAGACGCCACCAAGTCAGCAAAGCCATTCACACTGGCCCCCTGCAACACTTTTTCACTTTGCTGTGATGAAGCGATGAGATCAATGAGCTTGCGCCGAAAGTCGGCGCCAATGGCATCGGTGCCTTGAGAGACTTCGGGATGCTTTTGCACCACTGCTGAAATACCGGCAATAAATCCCACTATCGAAGGTGCATTCACGCCAAGAGCACCGATCTCGGCGAACAATGCAGTGAGTCGACGTTCCAAAAGAACATCTGTTTCCTTCGCACGTTCAAATACCTCGGCTAGGTCAATTGAAATTGATTCACACACTGCCACATACATTTCAGCCTTTGATGGAAAGTAGTGATAGAGAGCAGTTGTAGAGATGCCTGCGTTGCTCGCAATGTGTTTATTAGTTGTGCCTTCAAACCCCTCGGCAGCAAAACATTCTCGTGCGCACACAACAATGCGATCACGTGTATCGGTTGAATCAGTATCTGCTGGTCTACCTAGACGGCGCCCACTCATGACAGCACACCTACATTCAGATGCTGCTTAGGAAAAGCAACGATTATCGAGGCTTTGCGTAATACAAGGCCCACCCGAGAGGTGCAATGGCTGCCGCAAGCAGTGCCTTAATGACATCACCGGCAAGAAATGGAGCCACGCCAAGACCAATAGCGTTTTTTTCTCCTGTGGCAACAGGAATGTTAAGTCGGTAAGCCAACCACAAAGATCCACAGATATAAATCACGCCAGAAGCAAGAAAGAGACTCGACAATGAAGTGAGATAGTTGCGATCATTGCGCTTGTCGGCAAACCATCCAACTATTCCTGCAGCAAGAACAAATCCCACGAAGTATCCAAAAGTGGTACCTGTTGCATAATCCCAGCCACCGTTACCTGATTGGTAAAACGGCAAGCCAACTGCTCCGAGGAGCCAGTACAACACTTGGCTTGACATTGCCCGGCGAAGACCCAAAACCCCACCCACTGTGAGCACTGCAAATGTTTGCCCGGTGAGTGGTACTGGTGTGAAACCCAAGTACACAACTACTTGTGCGCTCAGGGCTGTGAATAATGCGCCGCCTAGAACCAATACCGCGTCACGAACACGAGTTTTTTCCAGAACACGGGGAAATGTCACAAGATCAGACAGAACAATAGGTGCAGTAGTTGTCATGGATGCGAGGCTACTACCGTGGAGAGATATGAACGAAGTGCA
The DNA here is from genome assembly GCA_044239355.1 of Ilumatobacteraceae bacterium. GTDB lineage: Bacteria > Actinomycetota > Acidimicrobiia > Acidimicrobiales > Ilumatobacteraceae > UBA2093. The sequence goes on along the minus strand of JBIIBO010000004.1, from coordinate 13,263 downwards.
CGCTGACGAATTTCCCACCCTTCCGTGGCGTCATAGTGCCCTCAATGTGGTTCTTGCGCTCATTTTGGCAGCTGGCCTTGGCGCATTGGGGGGCTACTTTGCAGGCAACTCCTCATCGGAGACTGCCCATAACGATGTGGACACTGGGTTCTTACAAGACATGCGCATCCATCACGAACAAGCCGTGGTGATGGCAACCATTTACATGGGTGCTGCCCCTGATGGAAACTCCACATTGCGCACAATTGCACGAGGAATCCTTTTGGAACAGCAGATGGAGACCGGCCGAATGGTTCAGCTTCTGCGAATTTTCAAAGCGGCCGAGACCAATGAATCAGATCAAGTGATGGGATGGATGGGTACGCCTATCCCTTTGTCACGCATGCCTGGATACGCGACCGATGCCGAGTTGGAGAAGTTGTATCAATCGCGCAACGCTCAAGCTGATGAACTGTTCATCACATTGATGATTGCCCACCATAAAGGTGGAATACACATGGCGGAATACACCGTAGAGAACGGCAAGAACTCTGAAGTCATTGCCTTTGCTGAACTCATTGTGGAGTCACAGTCATCGGAAATCGGGGAACTCACCAGGCTGCAATCGCAATGACACCCATGATGGTCATTGCTGCCATTGATATAGGCACGAATAGCACCCACATGGTGGTGGCGCGCATCACGCCATCAGGATTTGAAGTCATCACTCGCGAGAAAAATCAAACACGCCTTGGCGAAGGCGGCGGAGACATGAAAGAACTCAGCGAGTCTGCAATGGACCGTGGCATTAACGCATTGCGACACATGAAGAAGATTGCAGATGCACATGGGGCCCACATAGTCGCTGTTGCCACGAGTGCAGTGCGCGAGGCAAATAACTCTGAACAATTCGTCATACGTGCTCGAAAAGAAGCAGGCATCGAAGTAGAGATCATCTCGGGCTTAGAAGAAGCACGACTGATTCATTCTGCAGTTCTTCGAGCTCTTCCGTTGACAGGAGTTGAATCCCTGCTCATTGACATTGGTGGGGGCTCTACCGAAGTTGTGGTGTTTACATCTACAACAGAACACTTTGCGCGCAGTTTTAAACTGGGATCAGTTCGATTAACTCACCGCTTCTTCCCAGATCCTCAGCCTTCAAAATCCCAACTGCAAGAAGCACACCAGTTCACTGCTTCTTCTATTGAGCCCGCAAGAAAAGCATTACGACGCCGCAATCCACGAAAAGTAATCGTGACCTCAGGTACGGGCGAGACCTTGGCACGCATGTGTTCATTTCTCATTTCCGGAGAAGCTCCGCGTTCCATGAACGGAGCAACCTTCACCCGTCAACAACTCCAATCGGTTCTCCGCATGATTACTGATGCTCCAGATGTTGCGGCACGAAGTGAAATTCCAGGAATTGACTCCACTCGAGCAGACATCATCTTGGCTGGCGCCATCATCTTGGAAGAACTTGCTCTCGCGCTCGATATCTCTGAATTTACCTATTGTGACTTTGCATTACGAGAGGGCCTTCTCTTCAATGAAATGACACGGCTTTCTCCTGGAGGTGTAGACGACATACGCCACGTCGCTTTAGCAAGTGCCGCCAAACTTGCGATGCGATGTGACGACGACTTCCCCCATGCCCAATCGGTTGCACGATTAGCCTGCACGCTGTTTGATCAACTTTCTAAACATTTTGAATTAGACAAGAACGACCGCCTTTATCTAGAGACCGCAGCACTATTGGCCAATGTGGGAATCACGGTCTCTCATGCAAAACATCACCTGCACTCGTACTACATCATTCGCAATGCAGATCTACTCGGACTTACCGATGATGAAATTGAAATCATCGCCCAAATCGCTCGGTACCACCGCAAGGGAGAGCCAAAACTTAGCCACGAGCCGTTCCGAATGCTTTCCGATGATGATCAAAGAAAGGTTCAACTTCTTTCATCTATTCTTCGTGTCGCAATTGGACTCGATCGGACTCATGATGGACGAGTAGAGAATGTGAAAGTTGCAGTGAGTAAAGACGACATCACGGTCATAATCTCTTCATCACAAAAGCTCGACATTGATCTCAATGTGTATGCAGCAAACGAACGAGTTTCGCTACTTGAAGAGGTCTTTGACCACAAAGTCACAGTTGTAGGAAGTTAAATCTTCCCACCGGGGTCTCAGTTACTCAGTGGCAGCACCCGAGACAGCAACTGTTGTTGGAGTCGAAGTGGGTGGTGGTGAAGTAGGAGTCGTCCGTTTTGGCACCGTCGTTCGAGGAACACTCGAGGTGGGAATAGTGGTTGAAGTTGACGATGTGGTGGTGGTGTAATTCGGATCGGGTCTATCCCATGGTGGTGGTTGAGAACCGTAGTCTTCTGGTTCTTTCACACCATCAAAGACATACACACGATCGTTGTACTGCACCAATGAAGGAAAATACTCAGAGATAAAAATAGGAATTCTCACACAGCCATGAGATGCAGGCTCTTTGGGAACCGTCATTGCACCGTGAACAGCAATTCCGTAGTTGAAGTACACAGGGTTCCACATCGTGCCAAGCTTGCTCTCACGCAATCCAACTCGACGGTTGTAGAAATAGTAGATACCACCTGGTGTTACTGATTCTCCACACCAACCTTCTTTGATGGGTTCGATACCTTTTTCGTTACCTTCTTCGCCCGGGTCAATAGTTACTTCTTCACACCATGTCACCCCGGTACCCGAGGACACATGAGTAACTAACATCAACTCAGTTCCTTTAAAGACAGTCATCACTTGTTCAGGCAGATACACCTCTGCGTGATTAGGAGATCCTGGTTGACGCCGAGGCGTAATTTGCACGTCACCACGCATGGAATCCCACAGCACCGGTGTCACAAAATCCACAACGGTGTCACGGCTCATTCCCACTACAAGTGTTTGGAAGGCCCACACTGCCATCATGGTGTTGCCTCCGTACACGCCATCGACCGGGCCTGGATCAAATTTCAAATCTTTGAGACGTTGCTGAACACGACGCACATCTTCACCTTTGGCACCCAGTCGAATGATTCGCTCAAGTGGAATACAAGTGACGGATGAACCATCGGGGCACACTCCAGGAGGAAGTGTGGTTGTGGTGGTTGTGGGAGATGACGCAGTGTTTTCACGAGCGACCACTACTCCACCAAGGACAGTGCCAAAAACTGCGGCCGCCACCATTGCCGGGCGCCAATGGATCCACCAAGGAACATGTGCGGGGGGCAGTTCATCGCCAAATGGCTCTGTGGGGACATGCTCACTCATATCGGGGTCGAACGGCTCGCTCACGAATATGGAACGCTACCAACGCACACCCAGCAAGTGGCGTCGGGTCAGCGAACCTTGGCTATTTGACGGATTTCACGCCGTAATGAGCGTGCTTCACGCAAAATTTTGAAGATAACAGAGGGGGAACTCAATGTGGACACTCCGCGGGTGCGAGGGAAATAATCCACACCAAATTGGATCACTGAGTATCCGTACTTCTGGGCCTTGACGACCAACTCAGCATCAATGAAAGATCCTTCGCTCTTCAACGAGACATGTTCGAAAATTCTTGAGCGACACAGTTTGAACGCAAAGTTGATATCGCGCATTCGTACTCCAAAAAGCACACGAACCATCATGTTGTAAAAAAATGAGTAGATAGTGCGTACATATCCCTCACCTGTGCGATCAAAGCGATATGCACTCACGACATCGGCATCGTAATACCGCAACAAACGCATCGCTTTGTGTACATCGTGCATATCGAAGGGAAGATCAGCATCGGTGTACAACACCACATCTCCTGTGGCCGCAGCAAAGCCCGACTTCATTGATCCACCTAGTTTTCGATTTTCTGGGTGTTGAACCAAAATCACACGGGGGTCTTGTTGAGCGATTCGTGCCGCAATGACAGCCGTATCGTCAGTGGATGCATCATCGATAATGATGATTTCATAGTCTGCAATGTCGTGGGAAGACATTAGGTCTTCGCACTCTTCGCGTGCCGCCTCAATAGCACGCTCGATGTAGTCCTGTTCGTTCCACATTGGGAAAAACACCGACAACTTCTGAAATGCGGCGGTTTCCATTAGTGCCAAAGGTTAGTGCCGAGAATTGCCCGTCTCCTCATAAATATATGTACCGTGAAGCACGTGGAACTCACTCCCCCCACCGTGCAAGAAACGCTTCATGTGCCACCAACAACTGGCTGGCGTACGGTTTCTTTCATTTCCTGGATTGCAGTGCTCGCAGCCTTAATTGCCGTGGCAATCAGTAGTCGCACCATTGGCCGACCTGTGTGGTGGCTAGGCAGTCGCTTTCATCCGGCCCCCGCCATCTTTATGCTCGTCCCGCTCAGCGTGATAGTGACTCCACTCGTAGCTACTTGGCGCGCACCCGAGATCATGGTGCGTACCAGCATCATCTGTTCTTTGTTACTTGGTGCCACCGCCATCCCTGACGTATCCGATTCTCCCGCCACTGCACTGGGCATTGTCGTTGTCGCATTGGCCAGCTTTTTGTCGTCCATTGCCCAAGTGTTGGTCGCGCGCAAGTACCGTTAAGGGCATGTCAAAGGTCCTTACCGCCCTCCCGGTTTCTGAACGCGTTGGAATTGCATTTTCTGGAGGCCTTGATACATCGGCTGCGGTGGCATGGATGCGCGAAAAAGGTGCCATCCCTTGCGCCTACACCGCCGACCTGGGCCAACCCGACGAAACAGACCTCGATCAGATTCCCGACAAGGCACGCCAATACGGCGCAGAAATTGCTCGCCTGATTGACTGCCGCTCCGAATTGGTCCACGAAGGACTCATCGCTCTGCAATGCGGCGCTTTCCATATCTCTACTGCAGGTAAGACATATTTCAACACCACACCGTTAGGCCGCGCAGTCACGGGAACTTTGCTTGTGCGCGCGATGCAACAAGATGGCGTCGACATCTGGGGTGATGGCAGCACATATAAAGGCAACGATATTGAGCGCTTTTACCGTTATGGCTTAATGGTGAATCCTGCGTTGCGTATTTACAAGCCATGGCTTGACCCCACTTTTGTGGACGAGATGGGTGGACGCACCGAGATGAGTGAGTTCCTTACTGCTCGTAAATTGCCCTATAAGGCTTCCAAAGAAAAGGCATATTCAACGGATGCAAATATTTGGGGCGCAACACATGAGGCCAAAGCCCTCGAAGAGCTCAATACCGGAATGGAGATTGTCGAACCCATCATGGGACTTGCACATTGGCGCGATGATGTTGCCATTGCTGCTGAAGAAGTATCCATTCGATTCCACGAAGGATTTCCTGTCGCCATTAATGGCAAAGAATTTGCTGATCAAGTAGCCCTTGTACTGGAAGCGAACGCCATCGGTGGTCGTCACGGATTGGGAATGAGCGACCAAATTGAAAACAGAATTATCGAGGCAAAGAGTCGTGGAATTTATGAGTCTCCAGGGCTTGCGTTGCTTCACGTTGCATACGAACGTCTTGTCTCTGGCATCCATAATGAGGCAACCATGGAGAACTACCGCACTATGGGTCGACGCTTGGGTCGACTGCTCTACGAAGGACGCTGGTTTGATCCACAATCATTGATGTTGCGTGAGCCGCTCATGCGTTGGGTGGGAACTGCAATCACAGGCGAAGTCACTGTGCGATTACGTCGTGGCGATGACTACACAATTGTCAACACCGAGAGCCCGAACTTGACCTATGCCCCAGAACGCCTCAGCATGGAGCGCGTAGATGACGCAGCATTTGGTCCACTTGACCGAATTGGCCAACTCACAATGCGCAATCTCGATATTGACGACAGCCGATCAAAGCTTGAGGTCTATCGCGCGTCGGGAACACTTCCCAGTGGCGGTCTCTTGGCCATCGAAGACAACTCCTGACACAGCCCGGCAATTAGTGCTGCACGTTGAGGCATTGTGGATGCAATGACGTGTTCTGAGTCTCCGTGAGCTCCTCCGCCAACGGCACCAAGCCCGTCAAGGGTTTCTACGCCTGCATCAGCGGTGAAGTTACCATCGGAGCCGCCGCCTACAACAAGACCTTCGATATCACCTAAGTCAATGGAGCGAGCAACGTTGCGCGCTATCTCGAATAACGTCGCTGCAGCGTAGTGATGCATCGGTGGGCGACCAATGCCGCCTTCAATTGCGAGACGTGCCTCGGGATGTTGCAATGTCAACGCAGCAAATCCCGCTTCCACTCGTGGTTTTTCCTCAGGAATAGCGACGCGCACATCGACTGCACATGTTGTTTGTGCGGGAATCACATTGTCTGCAGTACCTGCATGCGCAAGCGTGGGCGACACAGTAGTTCCCTTTTCAACATCTGAAAGTGCTGCAATCTGTGGAAGCAATTGAGCTAGTTCCATTAGTGAGTTCACACCTTTTTCTGGTTCTAAACCTGCGTGAGATGCGCGACCTTCAATAGTCAGAAAAAAAGTTCCCGTGCCTTTTCGACCTACTTTAAGTGCGCCACCGTCTGCACTTGGTTCAAGAACAAGAACAGCACCACACGCACGAGCTCTTTCAATTAACAGATCTTTGGAAGCTTTTGACCCAATTTCTTCATCGGCTGTCAACAAGATCTCAATGTGTGACGCATCATCTAATGCGGCAACACCATGAAGTGCCTGCACAATCCCTGCCTTCATGTCAAAAACCCCAGGGCCACGAAGCACATCGTCGACATATGAAAATGGAAGCCGCTGCAAAGTACCCACTGGATGAACTGTGTCGTGGTGGCCAAGGATTAAAACTTTGGGATCCCCACCGCCACTCCAATGCACATGTGGACCTACAGGAGAATCAACAATGCGGGGAGCATGACCCAATAGACGCGTCATCATTTCGGACAATAGTTGGGCCTGGGTGTTGAGCCGCTCGATATCGCGAGATGGAGACTCTGATGTCACCAGCGTTGATACATCATCAATCATCGCCTCGAGACTGAAAGACACTGCGTTTCCCATATGCACATCGTGCCACGAATCAGCGCTCAAACACCGTCTCAATACGAGTTACATCGTCATCAAGCACGTGGGACAAAGGAACAACGCCAATTCCTGGACCTTCAGGGATGCGTAAACAGCCGTCGTTCATCTCAAAAGGTTCGGTGATATCACGGACAAAATAGCGATGTGACGCCGAAAGGTCTGGTGTCATGGTGAAACCGGGCAACGATGCCAGCGCTAGACACGAGGCTCGACCAATTCCTGTTTCCAACATTCCCCCCACCCAAGCATCTACCCCGCGTTCGCGCACAATGTCATGCATTGCAACTGCCTCGCCAATACCGCCCACTCGAGAGGGTTTGATATTGACAATTGTGCAGGCCTCAGAATCCAGCATGTGCACCAGATCTGTGCGAGATGAAATGGATTCATCCATACACACGGGAACGCTTCCTGCACGCACAAGTTCAATATGGGCTGCGATGTCGTCGTGGGCAAATGGTTGTTCAATGAATTGAATATTGAACTTGGCAAGTTGACCGAGATGTTCGATGTGTTCAACGGTGTATGCACCGTTGGCATCAACTTGAATGAGACATTCATCACCTAATGCACCACGCACATGACGCACCACATCAATGTCATGCCCTGGAGAGATTTTTAACTTGATGCGCCGATACCCCTCGGCATAGCGATGCAGGCATTCGGCCACTACATCATCAATGGTGTCTGATATCCCTACAACAACTCCAGGAACAACGGTGTCTCTCGTGCCTCCGAGAAAATTTTTGAGTGAGATGTGTTGAGAACGTGCATGTACATCCCAGACAGCTGATTCCAAAGAGTGCTTTGCATACACAAATCCCTCAACACCCCACCACGTGTGGGGATTCATTTCCTCCACACTCACGTCGCGAGAGACCAAAGTTGCAACGAGTTGCTCACGCATGACACGAACAGACTCATCATGAGATTCACCTACATAGTGCACCCCGGTGGGTGCAACATTTTCTCCCCAACCCACAAATCCCTGTGAGTCGGTGATCTCTATAAGAGTTGCACTTCGAGACTGATGAATTCCATCTGACGTACGCAATGGTGCAGAGAGTTCTACAGGCACGGTGACCAGCCGAATTCGATCTACTTGCACACACACAAGGATGACATGTGGCCAAGCCAATTCCTCAACTAAAAGTACATTCATCCACCAAAGTAAGGACTAATTCTCTCCTAGCCTTTGTGGCTATGTCGCTAGGAATTCTCATCTGCGACGATCATGACATGGTGCGTGATGCGCTTGCCAAAGTGTTAGATGACGTTGAGGACTTTCACATTGTCACTACGTGTTCTTCGGTAGAAGACACCATCGCCCATTTTGAACAACACCCCAAAGACGTCGACGTGGCTGTTATCGATGTACGACTGCAGGACGGTCTTGGCCACGACGTCACGCACTGGATAAAGAATCATCTTCCTGATGTCAAAATCGTATTGTTGACATCTTTCATGGACGATGAGTTGCTCGTAGAGGCCTACACAAGCGGCGCAGATGCAATTGTCTTAAAGGGCTCGCCCACAACAGAGCTGATTGAAGCAATCCGAGATGTGCAGGCCCATATTCGTCGCATTGATGCATCTGCTGCGCGGGAAGCATCCACACGCCTTAGTCACAGTTCTCGACACAAACTCGTACTACTAGATCCAGTGGATCGTGAAATTGCCGATCTCATCGCAAAAGGTCTCACCGATCGCGAGATTGCTGCATCAGTTCACTTTGGCCTACAAACCATTAAGAACCGAGTCTCCAAAATATTGACCACCGTGGGTGCTGCCAACCGCACGCAATTGGCGGTCATGGTGGCAACGGCCTCTCTTGCCCCACAGGTCGTCGAGCCTTCAGATGACCTGTAAAGAAATCTTCCCGTCGTCTCTCTCATCGCAGCAATACACCGAGATCATTCTTCGATCACTGCGCGACTACGTGGGAATTCATCGAGTCATCTTTGATGATGCAGACCGCATTGGCGACACAGAGTTGGTGTGGTGGAACGATGAATACGAATCCATTCGTGTAAAGCCCGTTGTATACCGTCAATCAATAATGGCTACCTACCACGAACCTCAAGTTGCACTGTCGTTCGTACGTACAGCATGGGAAAAAGGCCAGTGTCACCAGATTTTTGAACTTTCCGAAGAGACGGTGGATCGTTATCGCCCACCAGAAACATTGGTGCGTATTGAAGTCACTTGGATTCGCTTGGGAGATCTCATTTTGGAGATTGGATCTGACCTTAGTGAGATGACTCGATTGGAAATGGAACTCATCGCGCAACGTGAGGCTTATTCTCAAGCAACCCGAGAGACTCTTTTGTCCATTGAGCGCACACGAATAAGCCGCGATCTTCACGATTCAATTATTCAAAGCCTTTTTGCAATCAGTTTGAATCTGCGTGCACGCGACGACAAAGAATGGGCCATTGAATCAATTCACCAAGTCATTACCGAAATTCGCAGCACTATTTTTGAAATGTCACCCACAACTCGGCGACCACTGACTGAAACAATCGAAAGCATCGTGTCATTATTCGCAAGCGCATGGCTTGCTCCGCCTGTGCTCACTCTTCATATAGAAAGAGAACTTCCCAACGATCTCGAACTTGACGTAGAAAACGTCATAAAAGAATCTCTTTCCAACGCAGCACGACATGCTCGGGCAACCACCGTGACAGTTGATGTCCGTGTCACAACAACCCGTGTTGACATCACCGTGCAAGACAATGGCGTAGGCCCAGGTGGCAAGAAACGTCGTAAAGCAGGAATCACTTCGCTTGCACTTCGCGCAACAGAGCGTGGCGGACAGTATTCATTGACAGAAGCAGAAAACGGCGGAACCGTTATGCAATGGACATGTCCCATCAACTAAATCACGTTGCATAGCGCGCACATCACAACTGTGTGAGCAGCAACTCTCACATTGACCTAGTACTTCGGTACTAGGCGCTGGGTACCGAATTTGGGTGACTTTTGTTGTGTGGGATGTTTTAGTGGAGACATGAAAAACAACACTCCCTCATTTGTTCGTCAACTTGCCCGATTGATGCTCTCCATCATCACATTGCTGGCAACAACAGCTGGAATAGTGGCCGCTTCCACAGGGGCCATGTTCACCGATACTTCCTCGGTGGATTTCGAAGTATCTACCGGATGGGTGGATATCACATCTGCAGATGGAACTCTGTTGCCATTGTCAAATCTCAAGCCTGGCGATGTGTTGTACCGCCCACTGAACTTTGTGAACTCTGGTTCACTTGACTTCGTCTACGAAATCACCGCAGTTCGACCCACTGGTGCAGGAGCCTCATTGATGGACGTCATTGAAGTTGAGACATGGAGAGTAGACAACGCCACCGATTGCTCGGCCAAAGAGATGTCAACTGCATCTCTGGTGAGCGCTTCTGCCACTTTGAAGAATCTTAATGTCGGTGAACAAAAACTAGAGACAGGTCAGTCTGAGACATTGTGTTTCAAGGTCTCGCTGCCCAAAGGAACTTCTAACTCTGCTGCTGGAAAAAAAGCTTCTGTCTCACTCACGATCGCGACATGGCAGTCATAAATTCCACCAGCTGGACTGTGGTCCGCCGGTTCCTGATGGTGAGTTCATTCATCTTGGGAATCGGCGGATCCACCGTTGTTGCTCTTGGCTCGTTACACACGGCCCGCTCACCACATGAACACATTGTGGTCACCGGCGGATCCATGGAGCCCACGATCAGCGTGAAGGAGGTGATTACAGTTGACCCACAATTAATCCCCGCAGTGGGCGACGTGGTCACCTTCTTCCGCGAAGGTCAACTGATCACTCATCGAGTGACACGCACATGGTCGGGAACTGACCCCTCAGGTCGAGTGCGGCAAATGTTCACCACACACGGCGATGCCAACGAGAAGCCAGACCCATGGACAGTGCTTGACGATGAGATTTTGGGAACCGTGGTTCCCACATCGCCGCTTGTGTCTTTTGCCTCATGGCTTTCGATGAGACCCACACTCTTGGCTGGTTTTATCTTGCCGATGCTGATCGGACTATTCGCTGAAGAAGTGCAGCGACTCAGGAAATGGAAGTTGTGCCCGGAGCGGGACTTGAACCCGCAAGATGTTGCCATCCGGGGGGTTTAAGCCCCCTGCGTCTGCCTGTTCCGCCATCCGGGCTGGAACCGTTTCAGGCTACGCGCCCGAACGACACTCCACTGTCTAGATCTGGCTTGTCTCGATCTGAATCTGCTGTGGAAGAACCAGATGCCTGACGCCGAGACGGGCTTGTTTCTACGGTGAACTGCAACATGGTGCGCCACAACTGCGTACGCACACGATCGGCCTCTGGGGGTTCGAGTCGATTGATATGGATAACACCTTCAATCATGTCGCCCACGGCTGCGGTGAAGGGCCGATCTGCGATGCGCACCGCAACAACCCCACCTTGACCATCGCGGCCACGCCGAATGCTGCGATTGACCCCCACAATTCTTGGAGGACTGCGAAAACCTGGCACAACAAGATCTAGTTCTGCGGACCGCTGAGCCAACACACGTGCTGCGGCAGTGAATTTTGTTGTCGCAGAAGCACCCATGGACACATCTTGTCAAAGGGGTGTGGCAGCGCTTCTGCGCCATGACACTGCCGAGACCTAATGTGATGGACGACGTGGATGTAGAACTGAACCCCCTGCAACAAGCAGTTATCGATGCCTTGGGCATCCCACCCGAATGGGAACCACTGCCCTCGCACGTCATTGAATCCATTGAAGAACAACTCACCGAAGCCCTTCAACCCATTGCTGGTTTGTTCACCCCAGAAGCACCACTGCGGGTCAATAAACACCACATCGCCACAGTGCACGGATGCGAAAAATTCCACATGCTGCAGCGTGAAGCGCCATTTGCTTGGAACATCAACACTGTGCGCGGCACCATCGCACACAAAGGCATTGAACTTCTCTTGAATTGGCGCGACCCAGTGATTCCTGCAGAGATCGTTGATGCCGCCATCACGAGTGTGGCTGAAAATCCTCGAGAGAGTGCATCTGGTTTTCTTATCTCTCTCACAGCGCACGAGATGGCAGAACTTCGAGGTGCAGTGCTTGGCGCGGTGACAAACTTTATTGAATGCTTTCCACCTATCAAGGCTCAATGGCGACCGATGGTGGAGTACTCCGCTTCGTATTCATTGTTTGACAACTCTGTGATTTTTTCCTCGCGCATGGATTTGGTGCTCGGTGGTCCCGGCAAAAAAGTGATCATCGATCTCAAGACGGGGCGCCTTACTCCTACCCATCGAGATGACTTACGTTTCTATGCACTGGTGGAGTCTTTGCGTTCTCGTCAAACACCGCGCCAACTTGGTTCGTATTCATTAGATTCAGCACGACTAGAAAGCGAAGATGTCACCGAGGGGCTATTGCAATCTGCTGTGAGGCGAACCGCCCATGGCACTCTTCTCATCGCTGATCTAGTTCTGAAAACACGCCAACCCGACATGCGTCCAGGTGCACAATGTCGTTGGTGCCCCATTGCAGAATCTTGCGAAGTTGGAGCACGCTATCTTCGACAACTCAGTGGCGAAGAAGAATCAGACGATGATTAGTTCTCAGTGTTGTGAACCGTCACATGTGGTGACATCACCGCAAACGGAACTCCAAGCCCCACACCAGAGCGCACGGTAGAAATCAATCGTCCTGGTTGTGTGGCTTGCTTAGGCACCGAGGTGACATCGGGTCCACAATGTGCAGCCCATGTTTCCATGTTGTCCACACTGATCACCATGCCCCACAACGATGCGCCTGGCGTCGTGATGTGAGGTCCTGTAACTACTTCAATAATGGTGTTCGACAATTTGATAAAACGTTGCACCACACCATTGCCTGCATCGCGTTCGCGACGCACCTCCACACCAAGGCGCTCACACAATGCGTCACAGGTCCGATCAAGATTGTCAGTGTTGACCACCACATGATCAAGCCCTGTAATTTTCTCGGTTCCACACGGCGATGACGAAGCTCGTGAGTGTGAAGCGGCAACAACAGTGGTTGCGATTCCATCGATATCGAATACCCCGGGATGCTCTGCGGCAATTGTCCACCCCGTAAGCGCTGGGGTTCCTTCGTGAATCTCGAGAGCAACATCTGCCAGATAACACGAAAATCCATCGAACTTCAGTCCGATGGATTCCCAAGATTTGGTCTGTCCTCCTGCATGAAGAGCGAGAAGGACGGCCACAAAGTTAAGGCTAGCCCCGACCCATGTTC
>JBIIBO010000003.1:0-120369 GCA_044239355.1 Ilumatobacteraceae bacterium | reverse complement strand
TCAATCGTGCGACAACAACATTCCATAGCCCGCCCACAAGAAAAAAGAATGTGGTAGCAACCGACAGTGACGACACTTTCCAATCGGGATTCTCATTGCTCAGCGCATTCAGATACACCGACATGCCATAGAAGCCCAGCGCGGAACCAAAGAACAAAATGGTGAAACACCCCGTCACCACCCACCAACCAGGAAATGCATCCTTCTTGGCAAAAAATACGCGAGAGTCCGCTTGCAACATGAGACCCCTCCCTCGGGGCTCACCCTAGACGAGAGAGTTGATGACCTCTGCTAGTGAAACATCACGAAGTGTGATCTCCCCCACATCATGAGAGATCAGTGAGATGCGCACCACGTTCCAACTGTTGGACCAATCGGGGTGATGGTCTGCTTTTTCGGCTGCGTCTGCAACGCGGTTCATAAAGGCAAACGCATCAGCAAAGTTGGCGAACTCAAACTTGCGAAACAACCCCTGAGGAGTCGAGGTCCAACCTTGAGGGGCGAACATCTTGGTTAGACGAATGCGGCGTAGCCGTCACGCTCAAGCACATCAGCCAACTCTGGTCCGCCTGTTTTCACAATGCGGCCGGCAGACAAAATATGCACAACGTCTGGCTTGAGTTCTTCTAACAAACGGACATAGTGCGTAATGGCAAGTACTCCAAGATTGTCCTGCTGGGTTGCAGCTTCCACGCGGCGCGCACAATCACGCAGTGCGTCAATATCGAGCCCGGAGTCAAGTTCATCCAAAATCGCGATCTTGGGTTCCAACACTCCCAGTTGCAATGTCTCATTGCGCTTCTTTTCACCACCAGAGAGATCCACATTCAACGCACGAGATACAAGAGTTTCGTCGAAATTGATTTGCGCTGCTTCTGATGCGATACGTGCGGTGAGATCTTTGGTGTCGCGTCCACGCGCTGTTAATGCTTCGGTCAACATTTCATCCACATGTACCCCAGGTACTTCTGTGGGGTATTGCATCACCAAATGCAATCCTGCAAGCGCACGCTTCCACGTGGGCAATGCCAAAAGATCCACGCCGTCAAGCGTGACTGAACCAGCAGTCACGGTGTAGCCGGGCTTACCCATAATGACTGCCGACAATGTGGATTTACCCGCACCGTTGGGGCCCATGATGGCATGCACTTCACCAGAGTTGATGACCAAGTCGATGCCGTTAAGAATTTGTTTGCCCGCAACTTCTGCGCACAAACCTGAAATTGTCAATGTGCTCATTGAGCATCTCCTTTCAATTCCACAACAACTTGTCCATCCACTACAGATGCATGAAACACAGCAACCGGCTGGGTTGCAGGCAACGTATCTGGGGCACCTGTTTCCAAACTAAATGAACTGCCATGACGGATGCATTCAATTTGTTTGGTCTCACACCACACCATGCCATCAGACAAAGACACATCTGCATGGCTGCAGGTGTCACCGATTGCAAACACTTCATCATCGATACGCACAACAGCAACAGGAACTTTGCCCACCATCACTCGACGTGCAGTACCCGAGGCCATCTCATCGAAAGAACACACGGTCACATTCATTTGGATACTCCCTCACGGCTCAACTTGTCAGCAATTTCTCGCTCAAGTGCTTCGGTTTCTACAAGTAGTGGCAAACGATCAAGAACATCTTTGAAGAAACCAAACACCACGAGGCGCTCGGCAACTTCTGGCGAAATGCCACGGCTCTCTAGATAGAAACGCTGCTCTTCATCAATAGAGCCCACCGTGCTGGCATGACTGCATTTCACTTCGTTGGTTTCAATCTCGAGATTGGGAACACTTTCTGCCCATGCACCATCGCCCAGAGTTAAGTTGCGGTTGGTTTGAAAAGCTTCAGACTTTGCAGCGTTTTTCTCAATACGAATAAGACCGGTGTACACACTGCGCGCAGAGCCACCCACTGCTCCTTTAAACAGCAGATCACTATGCGTGCGAGGGGCTTCGTGTCTTTGCAATGTGCGGAAGTCGTGCATCTGGGTACCACTGGCGAAATACAACGCAAGCTGTTGTGCGCTCGCACCAGTTTCTACCAAACGCACCTCTGCGCGCACGCGTGCATAGTCGCCACCAAGTGCGACGGTATTCAATCGCGATGTGGAGTCGCGATAGCCGGCACTGTGTTGATGTGCAATCATCCAGGTGGTAAGCCCCAACTGATTGATGGCTACGTAGTTCACATGCGCATTTGCTCCGCTACGAACTTCTACTACGGGACACACAAGTGAACGAATGCCGTCTTTAGACACGAAGCGCTCCACAACAGTGATTTCGCTTTGTGTTTCTGCATCAATCACTAAACGAGGAAATGCAATAATGCCGTCGTGTTCCACATAGTGGGTGATCTCTACAACACCGGGGTGGGCCACGCCTTTAGGAACTACCAAAGTGATTTCTGTTCCGCGATCGCGATTCATCTGTGCAAACACATCAGGAATCTCCACCATGGCAATTCCTGCTTTTGCAGTGGAACTCAGTACGCCTTCAGCATTAGTGATTTCGGTACGCACAGCACCATCTGCGTATGCACCAAGATCAAGTTCACCAATGCGGCTATAACGCCAAATCTCTTCATCAGTGCTGGGTAAAACAATCGTTGTACTCATCGGGGTTCTTTCGTCTCTTACTTTTTCCTGCGCCACCAACGGCGCTTCTTTGAATTCTCTTGTTCCCATTCATGTGCAATTTGTGCACCCATGGAATTGATAATGCTCTCTGCCTCACCAAGTACTGCGGCCACTGTGCCATCACCAAGACCTGGAACTTCTGGTGGTGTGGGAGGCGCAATGGCTGATCCATGTACCCATGCAACATCTGCCATGCGACGCTCATATCCCGAACAAGGATCTGGACAACGCCATGGAGCTTCTGGTGCTAGATCAAGATTGCACTTTCGCACTGCATCTCCGTTGGAGTACGTGCGACTTTCATAGTTCTTGCATTCAGTACGCATTGGCATAAAAGAAAATTCAGCTGGCCAAAATCAGCCAACCGAACCCTCCATTTGCAGTTCAATCAAGCGACTCCACTCCACGGCATATTCCATGGGCAAAGTGCGCGTGACGGGCTCGATGAAACCATTGACCACCATGCTCATTGCTTGTTCTTGTGACAAACCACGGCTCATCAAATAGAACAATTGCTCATCAGCAATCTTTGACACAGTTGCTTCGTGACCAATCTCTGCGTCTTTTTCGCCCACTTCCATGTACGGGAATGTGCGGCTTTCGCTCTCGCCATCAAGGATCAATGCATCACATTGCACGTGGCTCTTGCAGCCGTAAGCACCTTTGTCAATGCGGACCAGTCCGCGATAGGCGGTGATACCACCGTCTTTGCTGATGGACTTCGACACAATCTTTGATGTGGTCTCTGGTGCTGCGTGAATCATTTTTGCACCCGCATCTTGATGCTGGCCTGCGCCTGCATACGCAACAGAAAGCACTTCACCTGTGGCTTTTGGACCCATGAGATACACACTTGGGTACTTCATGGTCAACTTCGAACCAATGTTGCCATCGATCCATTCCATGTGACCTTCTGCTTCAACACGCGCACGCTTTGTCACCAAGTTGTACACGTTTGGTGACCAGTTTTGAATTGTGGTGTAGGTGACATGAGCCGATGGCTTCACAATGATTTCCACCACAGCAGAGTGCAGCGAATCACTTGTGTAGACAGGTGCAGAACAACCTTCGATGTAGTGCACTTTTGAACCTTCATCAGCGATGATCAAGGTGCGCTCAAACTGTCCAGCGTTTTCCGAGTTGATTCGGAAATATGCCTGCAAGGGCATGTCGCATTCCACGCCTGGTGGTACGTAAATGAATGATCCACCGGACCACACGGCCGTATTCAATGCAGAGAACTTGTTGTCCCCTGGCGGGATGACAGAACCGAAGTATTGCTTCACCAAATCGGGATACTCACGTAATGCGGTGTCCATGTCACAGAACAAAATGCCTTGTGCTTCGAGGTCTTCACGGTTGCGGTGAAACACCACTTCTGATTCGTACTGCGCGGTGACACCGGCAAGATACTTGCGCTCTGCTTCAGGAATTCCCAACTTCTCATAGGTGATGCGCATCTGCTCAGGCAGATCATCCCATTCATCTACTTGATGAGTTGCAGGCTTGAGGTAATAGAAAATGTCTTGAAAATCGATATCTGGCATGTTGTCGCCAAACCACTTAGCCATCGGCTTGCGATCAAAGATGCCCAAGCTGCGCAAGCGGTACTGCGTCATCCACTTGGGTTCACCCTTCCACCAAGAGATCTGCTCCACCACACGGTCAGACAAACCCTTTTCTGGTTCGAATGCATAATCAACTTGGTCGCTCCAACCAAGGCTGTATTTGGTGAGGTCGAGATCAAAACTGGTCACGGGGGTGTCCTATCTGTGTTTTGGCCTCCGCGGGAGCGGGGGTATTTGCACTACGGCCATAGTAACAATTCCCATCCCCAGAACCCACTCGGCCCACCGAGCAAACCCCCGCAGGTAGCGTGTCATCCTTCATGGAACGTTTCGGATTAGTAGGTCTTCCCAATGCTGGGAAGTCGTCGTTATATAACGCACTCACCGGGGGCGGAGCACTTGCAGCCCCCTATGCCTTTGCCACCAAGGATCCCAATATTGGTGTGGCCAAAGTTCCCGACCAGCGATTGTTGGCACTTGCTGAAATGTCCCAAACGAAAAGCATCGTGCATGCAGCTGTACAAGTTGTCGACATTGGCGGACTTGTGGAAGGCGCCAGTAAAGGTGAAGGTCTTGGCAACAAGTTCCTTGCCAATATTCGCGAAGTAGATGCCATTGTGTTTGTGTTGCGCGCATTCACCGACGACGACGTACCAGGACCTGATGATCCCCTCGAACATTTACGAGTAGTGGAGCTAGAACTTGCTCTTGCAGATCTTGAAACAGTGGAGACTCGATTAAATCGCGTGAAGAAAACCGCACGCGTGGACAAAACGAACCAAGAAGAAGCTGCCGTGTTGCAACGCGCATACGACAAGCTTGCTGAAGGAATGCCGTTATATCGCGCGGGATTATCTGCAGATGACCGTGAAGCGCTCGCACCACATTTCCTTCTCACCAATCGACGGGTGTTGGCAGTGGTAAACGTTGGCGAAAACGAACTTGACACCATCCCGTCCGTTGAAGCACGCGTGCGTGCAGAACTATGCCCGCCTGGGTCTGTGCAAGAACACGATGTGGAAGTTCTCGGCATGAGCGTGCAGATTGAAGCCGAAGCCGCACAGTTATCCGATGAGGATCGTGCAGACATGCTTGAAGCACTCGGCCTTGGTGAAGGTGCACTCACAAAGATGGTGCGTTCTGCGTATCACTTGTTGGGAATGCGTACGTATTTCACCACGGGCGAGAAAGAGACTCGTGCCTGGACTTTCCACGCTGGCGACAAAGCACCCGTGTGTGCAGGCAAAATCCACTCCGATATTCAGCGAGGCTTTATTCGCGCCGAAGTTATCCACTGGGATGAACTAGTGGAGATCGGATCATGGACAAAAGCTAAAGACTTAGGCAAAGTGCGTTCAGAAGGCAAAGAATACGAATTCGTTGACGGTGACGTCACCGAATTCCGATTTAACGTGTGAGCATGACTGCACACACGGGTCGCTCCATCGAACCTGTTTGGCTCGTGAGCCAAGGCCGCGTCGTGGCATCCGCTGGGCGTGCAACTTCGCGCACAGATCGTCGCCGTGGCCTTATTGGAATGACGGAAATTCCCGAGCCTTTGTTGTTGGACCCGTGTTCATGGGTGCACACCATGGGAATGAAAATCACCATTGATGTTGCCTTTGTGGATGTGAATGGAATTGTTGTGCGCATTGACACGATGAAGCCATGGCGCGTGGGGCCTCTCACACGTAAAGCGCACTACGTCATTGAAGCCTCGTCGGGTTCATTTGAACGCTGGAATGTGCGTGTGGGTGACACAATCGAGGTGCGCCATGTCGACCATTAACGAGTCCAGTTCTACAGTGCACCATGGCTTGTGGTTAGTGGCCACTCCTATTGGCAACCTTGACGACATCTCGCCCCGATCTGTATCGGTGTTACGCGCCTCCCCCATTGTGTGTTGCGAGGACACTCGCCGCAGTGGCTCTTTGTTGAAACACATTGGTGCACGACCAGAACGTTTGCTCGTCACCAACGAACACACCGAACACGATGTGATTGCAATAGTGCTGGAGTATTTGGCAAACAACATCACAGTGTCGCTGATCAGTGATGCAGGTACACCTGGAATTAGTGACCCTGGCGAGCAATTAGTTGCCGCAGTGCATGCAGCAGGACACAAGGTGTATGCCACTCCTGGTCCTGCAGCCTTCGTGATGGCAGCTGCAATCAGCGGCCTGCCCACAACTCGCATCGCCTTTGATGGTTTCTTGCCAAGGGCCGGAGCTGCCCGCCGTGAGCGACTCACAGAGATTGCTCGCGAGCGTCGCACCACTGTTCTGTATGAAGCACCACATCGCTTAGAGCGCACATTGGTTGACCTTGCATCTACTTGTGACCCCATGCGCACCATTGTTCTTGCACGCGAACTGACAAAACTGCACGAAGAACTGTGGCGAGGCACATTAGAAGATGCGTTAGTGCACGTGCGCACTACTGAACCACGCGGTGAGTACGCCATCGTGATTGCCCCCTACCAGGCAGATGTTGTTGAAGTAACAGACACCGACATCATCAATGAACTCTCACAACGCATTCAGTCTGGCCTCACCACTCGCGATGCAATCAATGAAGTGACTGACGCACTTGGTGTACCTCGCAAACGCGTCTATACGCTTGCCGTAGCGCTATGACCACCTCACGCACCGCAGCTTTCTTCGATCTTGACCGCACGCTCATTGCGGGATCATCGGCTTTTGTGTTCGCACGTGCCGCGCGTGATGCGGGCCACATTCGATTGCAAGATTTTGTGCCAGATGTTGTGCGCGCAGTGCGTTTTAGATTCTTTGGTTCAAGCGATGACTCCAGCACTGGCGTACGCGATCGCATCTTGGCGGGCGTTGGCGGCATGCAGCAATCAGACCTTGTGGGTCTCAATGAAATTGTGTTACCAGAGCTACTCGGTCTTATTCGCCCAGAAGCGCGCGCACTACTTGAACAACATCATCGTGCAGGCCGTGAGACATGGATTGTGTCAGCCTCCCCCATCGAACTTGTTGAACCGTTAGCAACTGCATTGGGAATGACGGGTGGAATTGGCACGCGTGCCGAAGTAGACAACGGCATCTACACAGGTCGCCTCAGTGGGCCATTTTGTTATGGCGAAGGGAAAGCCGAAGCAATTTCGCGTCTTGCCCAAGAGCGCGGCATCAACCTTGCTGAGTCTTGGTCGTATTCCGATTCGATGAGTGACGTGCCGATGATGGAAATCGTGGGACACGCTGTTGCAGTGAACCCAGATGCTGAGTTGGCTGCACTTTCACGTAAGTGCGGGTGGCCCGTAGTGATTTTTGCCCAACGATCAAAGATGTTGATTCGACGTTCTACGACAGCAACAGTGATGTCTATAGCGCTGTTGATTGCATACACAGTTGGCCTACGTCAAGGGCGCAAGCGCTAACTGTCGACTCATTGCAACAAGTTGACCGTTGCTGTCCCACATTGCACCGTCTTCTTCCCAGTAACCACCTTGCACTGCGTGGCTTTCAAACACACACGCAATAGGGCCTGGTGCAGGAACTCCACGCACATGCACAGTGAATTCAATAGTGGGAACCCACCCTTGCATGCCGAACAAGTTAAACATCACGGGTGGAAATGCATCTGCAGCAAGTAACAACGCCAAGGTGTCCACGGGGCGATCATCGAGAAATTTGAACCACCCACGCACACGGGCGCGACCATTGGGTTCGTTGCGAGCAAAGCCGGTGTCATCAGGATGAATGCGCATGTCTAAACGCGTGGATAATCCCAGTGGTGCAGGTCCATTCGTCTGCCGAGTGGGGCAATCCTCAAATGCGGGAAGCTCCGGTGGCGTCAGTGTGAGTGATTGAGGACCTTGTGTCGCATCGATGTCGCCAAATGTGCCAATACTGCGCACAAGATCTTTTCCATCTCGACGCAGTGATGCAACCACGGTCGCCAGACGCTTTCCGGATTTCACCACCTCGGTGTGAGTGTGTGCAGGGCCAGCTGGGCCTGGAGCCAAATAATGCATCGATACCGATACTGGATGTGCACGTCCCGATGCTTCGCGCATCGCGTTTGCCACGAGTGCTAACAGATATCCGCCGTTGGCATTGCCGTTAATGTCCCAGCGATCTTCGATGGGAGTGTCGTACACGCCATCTCCAAGAGGGACTGCATGTGTGGCGTGATCGAACTCAAAAGACATTCTGACCAGCGTATGAAACACCTGCAGTGAAAAACGAACCGACTATCGCACCCATTTGTGACCTAGCCTGAATGAGTGGGCACCTACTACCTCACCACCCCTATCTATTACGTCAATGCGCGCCCTCACTTGGGGCATGCATACACCACCATTGTCGGCGATGCTCTTGCGCGCTGGCATCGCTTGCTCGGTGACGATGTGCATTTTTTGACGGGTACCGACGAGCACGGCCTCAAGATTCAACAAGCTGCTGATGCGGCCGGCATGACACCCCAAGAATTCACCGATTCCATCGCACCACTTTTTGAACAAGCGTGGCAACGACTCAACATCTCCCACGATGATTTCATTCGCACGACTGAGGCACGGCATCATGCCGGCGTACAGAAACTGCTCCAAGCATGTTTGAATGCCGGTGACATTGAACTTGACACCTACAGCGGTTTGTATTGCGTGCCATGCGAGGCCTACTTCACACAAGAAGATCTGGATGGCAACAACTGCCCCATTCATAAACGACCCGTCGAACACGTCGTAGAAGAAAACTATTTCTTTCGCCTCTCGCGATTCGAGCAAAGACTTCTCGACTTCTATGCACAACATCCTCATGCAGTTGTTCCCGAACATCGTGTCAATGAAGTGATTGGTTTTATCAAACAAGGGCTTCAAGATTTTTCAATCAGTCGAAAAACTCTGAAGTGGGGAATTCCACTTCCTTTCGATTCCTCACATGTGGCCTACGTATGGTTCGATGCTCTCGCCAACTACATCACAGCCATTGGCTATGGCACCGACGATGAGATGTTCAACAAATGGTGGCCCGTTAATCACCACCTCATTGGCAAAGACATCGTGCGTTTCCACAATGTGTATTGGCCAGCAATGTTGATGTCAGCGGGAATTGAAGTTCCCAAAGGTTGGGCTGTGGGTGGATGGCTTTTGGTCGGTGGCGAGAAAATGTCAAAGACTCAAGGCAACGTAGTGAACCCATTGGACTTGGTGGACGAAATAGGCGTCGACGGATTCCGCTATTACGTCTTGGCCGACACCGTGTATGGAAACGATGGGGACTTCACCTACGAAGGACTCATCTCGCGCTACAACTCAGATCTTGCGAACAACTTGGGCAATCTCGCAGCACGTATCGCCACAGTGGTGGAGAAAAAGTGTGGCGGACTTGGCACCGCGCCTAGCCCCAATAGTGCTCTTGCATCTATTGCCCAAAATTGCGTGACTGAAACCTCACAACATTGGGAACAAGTGCAACCATCACGTGCATTAGAGGCCACTTGGCAACTCATTCGCGCCACCAATGCTCATCTTGAAAACCACGAACCATGGAAAGCAGAGCCAGGCTCAGAAGTAGATGTCGTGATGGGTGATGCACTCGAAGCCTTGCGCATTGTGACAATCCTGGCGTTTCCTGCAATGCCCGACACTGCACGTGAAATTTGGCGCCGCATTGGAATGACTACAGATATCGAAAACTGTCGAATTGGCACAGATACTCAATGGGGTCTGTACCCCTCTGGTGCACCTGTGGTCAAAGGCGATCCATTGTTTCCTCGCCGCACGATCTCATGAGTTACGCAACAGGTTGGACAGATACGCACTGTCATATTCACGACGACAAAATGGCACACGGTGTGGCCGACACGTTGCAGCGTGCGCGTGAACTTGGAGTGGAACGATTCGTTGTGATTGGAACCGATGCACCCACATGTGATGCGGCAACAAAAATCGCAAGTGAATTTCCCGACGTGTGGGCAACCGTGGGACTGCACCCACACGATGCCACTCAAGGGGTAGACAGCATCCTGCCATTCATTGGACGTGATCGTGTGATTGCAATTGGTGAGTGTGGCCTCGACTACTACTACGAACATTCGCCACGCGACGTGCAGATGAAAGCGTTCGCCGAACAAATAGCGCTCGCTAAAGAGCACAACATGACACTTGTCATTCATACACGCGATGCGTGGCAAGACACTTTCGATGTGCTCGATGCGGAAGGAATGCCCTCTCACACCATCATTCACTGTTTCACCGGTGGACCAGATGAAGCACGCCAATGTCTAGATCGCGGTGCGTATTTGTCGTTTAGTGGCATCGTCACATTCAAAAACGCCACAGAGTTGCGCGAAGCTGCGGTTCTGTGCCCCAATGATCGAGTTCTTGTAGAAACCGACAGTCCATTTTTGGCCCCGGTTCCTCATCGTGGAAGACCCAATGAACCTGCACACGTGGGCTTAGTGGGCACCGCTATTGCAGATTTGCGCGGTCAAGACCCCGCAGAGTTCGCTCGTCAAACGACGGCGAATGCACTAGCAGCATTTCCCCGCATACATTCATAGGTACATGGATCTCTCTCGCACCGATCGAAATCGACTGACCGTCGCAGCAGTGGCCACAGGGTTACTGCTGCCGTTGTTGTTTATTGCAGGCGGAAGAAGTGCTGGCACAACAGATACCGACATCACCGTTGCACCCACCACAACATTTGATACTGGTCTGCTCACTAACAACACTGTCGATGCGCCTGCAAATCTCGATGGACCAGTTGCTGTGGAATCAAATGCGCAAGGCGAAATTGCCTACCCTGCGGGAAACTCCTCAGAGTCCTACCGCGGCACCGCAACCTTCAAGCGTTTTCCTGAATCAGCCAAGAATGGATGTTCCACCAACATTGCCCCATTGGGTGCCACTGTCACGGTCCGCAATCTCAACAACGGCCTCAAGACCACATGTCTGAATATCAATATCGGACCCATCTCGGGCACCTTCGACATCGTCTTACATCTTCCCGTGTTTGAAGCGGTCGCCGAATTAGTTGATGCTCCACTTCCTGTAGAGATGTCCTGGTGACACTGTCTCGTACTGATGCATCCCGCCAACTCGAAGAGGCGGGCCTTCGCGCTAAAAGAGCCCTTGGGCAAAACTTTGTGGTTGATGCAAACACCGTGCGAAAAATCGCACATGCTGCCTCGGTCTCTCATGGTGATTTCGTTGTAGAGATTGGCGCAGGATTGGGTTCATTAACTTTGGCGCTTGCGGAAACTGGTGCGCAGATCCTTGCTATCGAAGTGGACACTGCGCTCATTCCACTGTTGCAGCACAACGTGCAGCATTTACCCAACGTCACCGTGTTGCATGCCGATGCCATGAAAATCAATTGGCCCGAAGTGCTTGCTGCATCGGATTCATGGTCGCTTATCGCAAATCTTCCCTACAACGTGGCAACTCCACTTGTTGCAGACATTTTGGATTTCGTGCCTCAGGTAAAAAAGATGCTGGTGATGGTGCAAAAAGAAGTTGGAGAAAGATTCTGTGCCACACCTTCCACCGAGGCATACGGTGCACTCAGTGTCAAGGTGGATTTTTATGCCACCGCGCGCATTGTGGGAATTGTTCCTCCCACCGTGTTTCTCCCACGACCCAATGTGGATTCAGCACTTGTAGAGATCACTCGTCGTGCACAACTGGCCGATGATTCTGTGAATGCCAAAGCATTTTTCTCTCTAGTGAAAATGGGATTCGCGAAGCGCCGCAAAATGTTGCGAGGCGCCTTAAGTGGAACAGTAGAACCCGCACATTTCGAATTGGCTGGCATTGCACCCACATCTCGTGCCGAAGAACTCACCGTTCAACAATGGCTTGCACTGTTTCATGCCGTACACAGTCCCACTCCATGATGTTTCTTGAATCGCCTGCAAAGCTCACACTTTCTCTTCGCGTCGTGGGTGTACGTACTGACGGTTATCACCTCATTGATGCAGAGATGGTGGCACTCGATATCGCCGATCACATCACCATTGTCGATGCAGACACCACACAGATTTCACTCACTGGTCCGTATGCCCAAGGCATCGCCACTGATGCGTCCAATCTTGTGCACCGCGCACTGTCTCTTGTAGGGCGCACAGCCCATGTGACGATTCACAAAAATATTCCCCATGGCGGTGGCCTTGGTGGCGGGTCAAGCAATGCTGCAGCAATTCTTCGTTGGGCACGATTCACCGATCGTGAACTGGCGGCAACTATCGGGGCCGACGTGCCGTTTTCTCTCATCGGTGGCCGAGCCCAAGTGCAAGGCATCGGGGAGATTGTGCATCCTTTGGTCTACGAGCCCCGCGACATCACATTGTTGATCCCACCGGTTCACACCCCCACCCCTCTCGTGTATCGCACGTGGGATGAGATGGGTGGACCCACAAGTGATGGTCTCAACGATCTGGAACCAGCCGCACTGCAGGCAGTTCCTGAGTTGGCTCAGTGGCATAAGCGCATCTCTCAAGCTTTGGGCCAGCAGCCACATCTGGCGGGTTCTGGGTCCACTTGGTTCGTCTATGGCCACGCCAGCACCCCTACAGAGGGTTTGGAGGGGCTTCAAGTAGTACACACAACAACGCGCCCCGATGCGGGACGCGTTGAAGAACACCTAAAAGGCGAAAATTAACTATTTACGACGCTGATGACGCGTACGACGGAGCATCTTTTTGTGCTTCTTCTTACGCATGCGCTTGCGACGCTTTTTAACCAGAGAACCCATAAGGCATTAGAACCTATCGGGACATTTCAAGAAACTTAAAATCCGATACCGTAAAAGGGTCTTTCCGGGATCGTTCAATTGGCAGGACAGCGGGTTTTGGTCCCGTTAATAGGGGTTCGAGTCCTCTTCCCGGAACAATTTGCCCTTCATCTACACTGTCCTCCATGAGTACACGGTCCATGGAAAAAGTTACAACGAAGCGATTGTCGCTGTTTTCTGGACGGACTCATCCCACGCTTGCACTTGAAGTTGCAAACCATTTGAACATCGAATTGGGCGATGCGAATCTTGTGCAGTTTGCAAACGGAGAAATTCGTCCACGCTTCACCGACAGCATTCGTGGTGGCGATGTGTTCATCATGCAGTCACACTTTGGAACAGATGCAGGTTCCATCAATGACTCGATCATGGAACAGCTCATCATGATCGATGCAGCTCAACGCGCATCAGCAAAAAGAATTACCGCTGTGTGCCCCTTCTACGGATACGCACGTCAAGATCGCAAAGCAGAAGGCCGTGAGCCCATTACTGCACGAATGGTTGCCGATATGTTCAAAGCAGCCGGAGCATCTCGCATGGTGTCCATCGATTTGCACAGCGGACAGATTCAAGGATTTTTCTCTGGCCCTGTAGATCACCTCACCGCGCTTCCAGTGCTAGAGCAGTACGTGCGTCAACATGCAGAACAAGATCTCGTCATCGTCTCTCCTGATGCCGGACGAGTAAAAGTTGCAGAAAGATTTGCACAACATCTCTCCGACAAAAATGCTGACGTTGCATTCATTAACAAGCGCCGACCAAAAGGCACCACCAATGTTGCGATCGCAAAAGAAGTCATTGGTGATGTCGATGGACGGTTGTGCATCTTGACCGACGACATGATCGACACTGGCGGCACCATCGTGTCTGCTGCCGAACTGTTGCTTGAGCGCGGAGCCAAAGAAGTGTGGGCAATGGCCACTCATGGTGTGCTTTCTGACCCAGCAGTTGAGCGATTGTCGAAATCCCCGATCTCAAGAGTGGTCCTGACCAACACCTTGCCTTTGAAGGATGGGAAGAATTTCGACAAGCTCGAGGTGCTCTCGGTGGCCAAAATCATCGCCGATGCCCTCTCGGCAGTGTTCGATGAGACCAGCGTCAGTGAACTGTTTGACGGCGAAAACCAGTCCTAGGCCCCATATTTGGCCTCGACCCAATGAGCTAGACGCCCACCGGGCCCGTCTGGGCATACCTGGGCCGTGTGGCAGTTCAATTTTGCCGGCATAGACTCGCTAGCCGTGTCCAATACAGCAACTCTCTCCGCCGAACTCGGCCGCCAAACTGGCAGTCCTGCTTCACGCCGCCTGCGCGCGGCAGACCGCATTCCTGGTGTTCTCTACGGCAAAGGCATGGAGCCTGTCACCTTGTCGGTAGCCCGTCGTGACTTGCGCGTTGCCCTCTCTGGTGCAGCAGGTCAAAACACAATTCTCACTCTTTCAGTTGACGGCAAGTCCTACAACGCAGTGATCAAAGAAATGCAACGCCACCCAGTACGTCGCAATGTCAGCCACGTCGACTTCGTACAAATCAACTTGTCTGAAGAAATCACCATGCATGTTCCTGTGCACCTCACCGGAACAGCAAAAGCTGTAGTGAGCGCAGGCGGTCTTGTGGATCCATCAGTGGACACTGTTGAAATTCGCACTACTCCAGCAAATATTCCTAACGAGATCTTGATTGACATCACTGAGATGACGCCAGACCAAGTGATTCGTTTGTCAGATCTTGTGTTGCCAAAAGGTGTTGTTGCCATCGGTGACCCAGATATGCCAGTTGTAACCGTGATGATTTCACGTGCAGCAACTGAAGCTGCCCAAGCTGCTGCCGCAGGCGATGAACCTGCTGCTCCTGCTGACTCTGGTCAATAACTAGGCGACCCACGGGTCGTTTCAACTCCCATGCTGCGCCGTTCGAATTCAGGTTCTGGCGACATGGACCGCATTCTCATTGTGGGTTTAGGTAACCCCGGGAAAAAGTATGCACGCACACGTCACAACGTGGGCACCGAAGCTGTGGAGATTCTGGCTGCTCGGGTGAATTCTTCATTCAAAGTTGGTCGCGACAAAGCACAAGTGATCGAAGCCCGTCTTCACAACAAGGCTGTGGTAATCGCCATTCCCACCACATACATGAATGAATCGGGCGAAGCTGTCGGAGCATTGTGTCGGCGTTTCAAAATTACGCCAGCCAATGTGATTGTGCTGCACGACGAACTTGATCTTGAGCCAGGAATTGTAAAACTGAAATTTGGTGGTGGACTTGCCGGGCACAACGGTCTCAAATCCATCTCTCAACACTTGCGCACCGATGACTACATTCGTGTGCGTATTGGTGTAGGTAAACCACAATCGAAAGAACAAGGCGCCAACTTTGTTTTAAGTTCTATCCCCACACCAGAACGCAAGATTCTCGACGTTGCCAACGAAATTGCTGCCGATGCCGTGGAGAAAATTCTGGCCACCGATATCGCCACGGCAATGCAGGAATACAACGCGCGGTGACTTCCACAATTACCTCAGATGCTCCACTGAGTTCGTTAGCAGCTGTCATCGCAGGCGAACCAGGTCTTGATCTCATTGCTGGCCAACGCAATGCAGTTCTCGCAGTTCCCGAACTTGCTCGTGCGTCAACATTGGCCGCTCTCACACACGCGAACTCACGGCGACCCATCATCATTGCAACCCCCACCGACACAATCGCTCGTGAGATTGCTGAAGACCTTGGTGCATTTTTAGGCTCTGATGCAGTCGTGCATTTCCCGGCATGGGAAACATTGCCTTTTGAACGAGTGAGCCCTGCCGTATTCACCATGGGCACGCGTATGCGCACCATGTGGCAGTTGCGCAGTTCTACTCCACCAACGGTTGTTGTCGCAGGTACACGTGCACTACTGCAAAAACTTGCACCAGGCACCACCACTACCGAACCTATTCGCATCTCGGTGGGCACAACCGTAGATATTGATGAGTTGTGCAACAACTTGGTGCACTTTGGATACCGTCGCGAAAACGTGGTGGAACATCGTGGCGAGTTTGCACGCCGCGGCGCCATCGTGGACATCTTCCCTAGCACCGAGAGCGAACCGATTCGCGTGGACATGTGGGGTGACGAAGTAGAGCGCCTCACCACATTTGCAGTTGTAGACCAACGAAGTATTGATGACCTTGCAACCACCTTGGTGTTTCCCGCGCGCGAACTTCTTTACATAGATGGCGTACGTGAACGTGCTCAGGCATTGATTGCAACAGATCCCTGGGGACGCGAACAATGGGAACGATTAAGCGAAGGCCAAGTATTTGATGGCATGGAAAGTTGGCTTCCGTGGCTGACCGAGACAGATGACATCTTGACCGACCATGTAGACGACGATGCATTGATTGTGTTGATTGAGCCACGTCGCATGAATGACCGTGCAAGAGATTTGTTGGCCGAAGAAGATGATCTCGCCCGTGCACTTGCCACCTCATGGGCTCGCGACGCATCAGTGGCGTTTCCTCGCCTGCATGTCGAACCCGACCGCTTACTTCCCAAAGATCAGCGAATACCCACCATTTCTTTTGTACCTACTGCAGAAAATGTTGATGGGCCATCAATCCCTGCATCTGGCTGGGGAACAATTGTGCATGACCCCACCTCGGTGGTGCGTCGTATGCAAGAGATGCTCACCGAAAAGTGGCGCATCATCATTGCCTCTGAAACACCTGAATCACTTCCTCGTCTTGTTGAAACAATGCGTTCACACGGAATTGATTTCACGGTCCCCACAGATCCCACACAGATCACACAGTCAGGCACATGGGCAATTTGTGCTCCACAATCCCACGGGGTATCTCTACCCAACAGTCGCGTTGCAATCATTTGTGAATCAGATCTCAGTGGTCGACGCCGCACCCGGCGACCATCATCGTTACGTGGACGAAATAGCACCACCACATTTGAAGACCTGCAACCTGGTGGGTATGTGGTGCACGCACATCATGGAGTGGGCAAATACGAAGGCATGGTCAAACGCAGCATTGGTGGCGTGGAACGTGATTACTTGCTCATTGCTTATAAAGGTGGCGACAAGTTGTATGTCCCCACCGAACAAATTGGCATCATTCGCCAATATGTGGGCGGCGAGGCGCCCACATTGCATCGCATGGGCGGATCAGATTTTGCACGCGCAAAGTCGCGTGTGCGCTCTGCTGTGCGCGAAGTGGCACAAGAACTTGTTGTTCTCTACCAACGCCGCGTGAATGCAAAAGGTCATGCATTTGCGCAAGACACACCTTGGCAAGATGAAATGGAATCTGCATTCCCTTTCGTCGAGACACCCGATCAACTCACTGCCATTGCCGACATCAAAGCCGACATGGAGCGCGAAGTACCCATGGATCGCCTGTTGTGTGGAGATGTGGGTTTTGGAAAAACCGAAGTAGCAGTGAGGGCTGCCTTCAAAGCCATTCAAGATGGAATGCAAGTGGCTGTTCTTGTTCCCACCACTTTGCTCGCCACTCAACACGGCAACACTTTTGCGGAACGATTTGAGGGCTACCCCATCAAGGTTGAAGTGCTTTCGCGGTTCCTTACTACAGGTGAAGCAAAGAAAGTCATCGCAGGATTGAAATCTGGCGAGATTGATTGTGTGATTGGAACCCACCGCCTCCTTCAAGAGTCAGTGCAATTCAAAGACCTTGGCTTGTTGGTGGTGGATGAGGAACAACGCTTTGGTGTACAACACAAAGAAGCAATGAAGCGCTTACGTAACGATGTCGACGTGTTATCCATGTCGGCCACTCCCATTCCTCGCACACTCGAGATGAGTCTCGTGGGAATTCGCGACCTGTCGTTGCTGCAGACTCCACCGGCAGAACGACAACCCATTCTCACCTATGTGGGTGAACACAGTGAACAAGTAGCTATTGAAGCCATTCGTCGTGAACTTTTACGCGAGGGTCAAGTGTTTTGGGTGCACAACCGAGTGCTCTCTATTGAAGAACGCGCTGCCGAACTTCGTGAATGGGTACCCGAAGCGCGTATTGCAGTTGCTCACGGACAGATGGATGAATCTGCACTTGAACAAGTGGTGTTGGATTTTTGGGAGGGCAACTACGACGTGCTTGTCTGTACCACCATTATTGAAAGCGGTATCGACATGCCGACTGTCAATACTTTGGTAGTTGAGCGCGCAGATTTGCTTGGATTGGGTCAACTTCACCAGCTTCGCGGTCGCGTAGGGCGCAGTGGTCAACGCGCATATGCATATTTGTTTCACCCTCGCGACAAAGCATTGTCCGAAGATGCCTACGAACGACTTCGCACTATTGGAGAAACCACAGAATTGGGAAGTGGTTTCAAGATTGCAATGCGCGATCTTGAAATTCGAGGTGCTGGAAATCTTCTTGGCGAGGCACAAAGTGGACACATTGCTGCTGTGGGATACGACCTGTATTGCCAGTTAGTGACCGAGGCTGTTGCAGAGATGAAAGGTGAAGTGAGCGAAGAAGACACTGCGGACATCAAAGTTGATCTTCCTGTTAATGCCTTTTTGCCCGATGACTACGTCCCTAGTGAAGATCTACGCCTTGAGGCATACAGGCGCTTGGCATCTGTGCGCACTGATGCCGAAATTGATGACATCGCCACCGAATGGCGCGACCGATTTGGACCACTCCCCAAACCGGCGCAGACTCTGATCGATGTGGCATCACTGCGGGCACAGTGCATTGGGCTTGGAATCACAGAAGTAATAATGCAGCGCACCGACATCAAGGTCTCCCCTGTGTCTTTGCGCCCCAGCCAGACCAAAGCCCTGCGCCGACTTAGCCCACAAGCCACATTTAAAGAAAACGGCGGACTTCTTAGCGTGCCAGTTCGACGTGGGGCCGACCCCGCCGAGACAATCAGCACACTTCTCCAAGAGCTATTCGACCCCGCCGAGGACTAAGGTCTCCACGTGACAAAAACCTCCTATGCCCGTCGTTTTCTCCCCTTCGTTGCAGTTGCATCTCTTGCACTGTCTGCTTGTGGGTCCAGCAATCCCGTTGCTTCGGCCAGTGAAGCCTTCCGTCTTAATGGAACTGCCTACAGCATCAAAGACTTTGATTCCCTCAATGAAGCTCTCATTGCCGTCGGTCAATACACAGCAGAGAACGGCACCATTAAGCGCGAAGATCTCGCCGTCACTTTGGCGGTGCTCATCCGCTATCAGGCATACGTAGATTTCGCCAAGGCGAACGGCCTGAAAGAAACAGACGAAGATCGCAATGCAGTTCTTGCTGACGCAGAATCTGAACCAAACTTTGCCAGCTACCCAGAGGCATTGCGTGAAACCTTATTGAAGCTCAACGTGTCTGATCGCGTGATGGAACGGGTCACTGCACCCACCACCCAAGAGTTAGAAAAGCTGTACAACAAGATGCCAGCATCAGCTGGAGTGTTGTGCCTCAGCCACATCTTGGTAGAGACCGAAGAAGAAGCTCGCGAAGCACTTAAGGAAGTCACTAGCGGAACTGCCTTTGCCGAAGTTGCTGCAGCCAAGTCCACCGAACCAGGTGCCGATCAATCAGGTGGCGCACTCAAAGATGGTGACGAAGACTGCAATTCGCTGCCTAGCTTGCAGCAATCATTTGATGCCGACTTCATGGTTGGCGCAATTGCCGCAAAGCCTGGCGTACCTACTGGCCCGATCAAGACCCAATTCGGATGGCACATCATCTTGAGCCACAAGTTTGACGATGTCAAAGATTCAGCCACGCGAGTACTTGCACAAAACACTGGTGCACTTTTGCTTGCTGGTCACCTTGCAGCAGCTGATGTATCGGTGAACTCAAAATATGGCGTCTGGAATGGCGCAACGGGACGCATTAGCTAATGCCCACCATCGTCGTTGTCGGTCTTGGCCCAGGCAACGACGCATTAGTCACTTCTGGAACTCTTGAAGTCATTAGCAATATTGATGCGCGCTATTTGCGCACATCACAACATCCCTCAGCACACCTTGTGCCAGGTGCGACAAGTTTCGATCATCTCTATGACAACGCCGATTCATTCGACGAGGTGTATGTCTCTATAGCCCAAGCACTCATTGATGCAGCGCACGAACATGGAACAGTTCTCTATGCAGTTCCAGGGTCACCACTCATTCTTGAACGCACAGTGGCGCACTTACGCCAGCAGTCACAAGTAGACATCGATATTCATCCTGCCGTGTCATTTCTTGATGACACGTGGCGAGCACTCAACATTGACCCCGTAGAGCACGGTGTACGACTTATAGATGGCCACGAGTTTGCTCGTGCGGCGGCTGGCTATACCGGACCCATGTTGGTGGCACACACACATGCGAATTGGGTGCTCTCCAATATCAAACTCTCTATTGATGATCCGGACCCACACACTCCGGTGATTCTCGTGCACCATGTGGGACTCAACGATGAAAAAATCGTGCACACCACCTGGTCACAGATGGACAAAGAGCTTGATGCAGATCATCTGACTTCGTTGTATATCCCGCTATTGAATACTCCCGTGGCCCAAGAGATGGTGAAGTTTCACGAACTTGCACGCACACTGCGCGAACAATGCCCGTGGGACAAAGAACAGACTCATCATTCGCTTGTGCGCTACCTCTTAGAAGAGACCTACGAAGTTGTCGATGCAATTAGTCATCTTGACCCCAACAATGCATCAAGCGATATTAATCTCATCGAAGAATTAGGCGACTTGTTGTACCAAGTGGAATTTCATGCAGCAATTGCCGAAGAACAAGGCCGCTTCACAATGGCCGATGTGGCGCGCACCGTGCACGACAAATTAGTAGCGCGCCACCCTCATATCTTTTCCAATGTTGAAGTGTCATCATCGGCTGATGTGGAAAGAAACTGGGAAGCCATTAAGAGCGCCGAAAAGCCAGAGCGCACAGGAATCTTCGATGGAGTTGTTGGTGCATCGCCATCTTTGTTGTTGGCTACCAAGGTGCAACAACGCGCAGCACGTGTGGGCTTTGACTGGCCCGACATCAATGGACCACTAGAAAAAATTGGCGAAGAAGCAACCGAAGTTGCACAGGCAGCTGTTGCCGGCGACCCTGAAGCCACAATGGTTGAAGTAGGTGACCTGTTGTTCGCCGTGGTTAATGTGGCGCGTCATCTCGATGTAGATCCAGAAAGTGCACTACGCGCAGCAGTTGCCAAATTCCGCCGGCGAGTGGAGTCCGTCGAGAGTTTGGCCACTCAACAAGGCAAAAAGATGAAAGAAATGACCCTTTCTGAGCTAGATGCGTTATGGGAAGTGGTTAAGCAGTACCCAACTCACTAGCGTTTACACCATGAGTGAAATCGTCGAAGTGGTTGGTCGTGAGGTTCTTGATTCCCGAGGCAACCCCACAGTTGAAGTTGAAGTAGTTCTCGATAGCGGGGCAACTGGTCGCGCAATTGTCCCGTCGGGTGCATCAACAGGTGAACACGAAGCCGTAGAGCTACGCGACGGCGGTACTCGCTATCTCGGCAAAGGCGTTACCCAAGCAGTAGCCAATGTGAACAACACCATTGCTCCTGCAGTCATTGGCCTTGATGCCACCGACCAACGCGCACTTGATGCCACATTGATTGACCTTGACGGCACCGAAAACAAATCGCGCCTTGGTGCAAACGCCATGTTGGGAGCATCTCTTGCAGTTGCACATGCAGCTGCCAACGAACTTGAACTTCCTCTGTATCGAGCCATTGGTGGCCCGCACGCTCATGTATTGCCCGTTCCAATGATGAACGTGATTAACGGTGGTGCACATGCCGACAACAACGTCGACCTCCAAGAGTTCATGATCATGCCCGTGGGTGCGCCCAGTTTTAAAGAAGCACTGCGTTGGGGTGTTGAGACCTATCACACCTTGAAAAAAGTGTTGCACGATCGTGGATTGTCTACTGCAGTAGGTGACGAGGGCGGATTTGCACCGAACTTGTCGAGCAACGAAGAAGCAGTTGCGGTGTTAGTAGAAGCAATCGAAAAAGCTGGGTATGCACCTGGCACCGACATTGCCATTGCGCTTGATCCTGCCATGAGTGAGTTGTACCGCAACGGTTCGTACCACCTCGACGGCGAAGGCAAAGTGTTGTCCAAAGGCGAGATGGTTGATTGGTGGGCTCGCCTTGTCGATCGCTACCCCATTGTCAGTATCGAAGACGGCATGGCCGAAGACGATTGGGACGGTTGGAGTCAGCTCACTGCAGCATTGGGCCAGCGAGTGCAACTTGTTGGTGATGACTTGTTCGTGACCAACGCACAACGACTCCGCATGGGTATTGATCGCAAAGTAGCCAACAGTGTGTTGATCAAGGTGAACCAAATTGGAACACTGAGCGAAACTCTCGACACCGTAGAGATGGCAACGCGCCACAGTTACACATCTGTGATGAGCCATCGCAGTGGTGAAACTGAAGATGCGACAATTGCTGATCTTGCAGTGGCAACAAACTGTGGTCAAATCAAAACTGGTGCACCTGCACGCAGCGACCGTGTGGCCAAATACAACCAGTTGCTGCGTATCGAAGAACTGCTTGGGGATTCGGCACGCTTCCGTGGCCGCGCAGCTCTTGCACCACTGACATAGACGAACGAATGTTCGTGATGCCACCACGCGGTGGTGTGCACACGGCACAATAGACACAGTGGCAAAGTCAAAGAAAACCCCTGCACGGCGTGTCGCCGACCGCACTCGTGATCTTTCACGCGCAATTGCACGCCCCACACCTGAACATTCCCGTCTCACCGGCCACAAAGGTGTGCAGTGGTTGCTGCGTATTGGAGGGGCAACAGTTGCTGTTGCTGCAATGTTCTCTCTATTTGTTTTCCCCATCCGTGACTATGTGGCCCAAAGCGAGACGCTCACGCGCAAGGAAAGCGAAATTGAAGCGATGGCAGATGCCAACGAGCAGTTACAGAACGAAGTCAACGACTTGGCTACCCCTGAGGGAATTAGAAACGCTGCCCGCAGCCAACTGGGCTACGTGTTGCCTGGTGAAACACGCATTGCCTTGGCGCCGATGCCCGATTTGCCCACCACATTGCCCAATTTCTGGCCGTATACGTTGATTTCCGACATTGTGTCGATTCGAGCCGATGTGGTGGCCACTACCAAAAACCCCTTGGCCCCACTTGGGCCATAGAGCGTCTCGCCACTTATCCATCTCCCCTTCTCAACTCTTGCCCACAGTGGGTAATGTCTGAGGACATCGTCGTTTCATCGACAAGGGGGAAATCATGGGCGGAAGCATTTTGGGCAATCGGGTTCTTCGTAAAGAAGATCCCAAGTTCCTCACCGTGGGCGGCAAGTACGTCGACGATCTCTTGGACGAACCGTTGTTGCGCAACGCTGCACATGTCACTTACGTGCGCAGCTCAGTGGCACACGGTGTAATTAATTCCATCGACACCACTGATGCATTAGCGATGCCTGGCATCGTGGCAATTTTCACGGGCGCCGATCTTGGCCTGCAACCAGTTCCATCTCCTTACAACCCCATGGCAACACGCACTTTGCTCGCCACCGACAAAGTGCGTTTCGTCGGTGAACCACTTGCCATCATCGTGAGCGAAAGTCGTGAACAGGGCGAAGATGCAGCAGAAATGGTCATTGTGGACTACGACGTGCTTGACGCCTTGATTGACATTGAAGAATCCATGGCGAGCACCAACTTGTTGTACGAAGCATGTGGAAGCAATGTTGTTTTTGACACCACAGTGTTAGGGATCCCCGAAAACACTGGCGAAGCTTTCTTTGCCGGTTGTGAAGTTGTGGTGAGCGGCAAGTTCATGAACCAACGTGTTGCTCCGTGTCCACTTGAAGTACGCGGTGCCGCTGCCGCATGGGGCACCGACGGACGTCTCGTGCAATGGCTCTCCACACAACATGCACAAGGTGCACACGCACCTATTGCTGCAACTAATGGAGTGGACCCTTCCCAAGTACGTGTGATGACACCAGACGTGGGCGGCGGCTTTGGCGCAAAGATTGGCGCCTACCCCGAAGAGTTGTTGTTGGGCGTTGTGGCAAAGCGTGTGGGTCGACCCGTGCGTTGGCGCGAGACACGTAGTGAATCAATGGTGGCTCTTGGCCATGGTCGCGCTCAATTGCAATACGTCACAATTGGTGGCACACGCGAAGGTCGCGTAACGCACTACCAACTTCACGCACTGCAAGATTCTGGCGCATGGGTAGATATGGGAACCATCTTGGCTCCATTCATGACACGCCCAATGGCCTCAGGTGTGTACGACATTCCCAATATTGAATGCCGCACTACTTCAGTTGTAACGAACACCACGCCAACAGTTGCGTATCGTGGCGCAGGCCGACCAGAAGCGACAGCAGCAATTGAACGCGCGATGGATTTGTTTGCCGCAGAAATCGGCAAAGATGCAGCCGAAGTACGTCGCGTGAACCTGATTGCAAAATTCCTTGAACCACACACCACCACAGTGGGTCAAACATATGACGTCGGTGATTACGAAACTGCACTTGATAAAGCACTCGTGGCAGCCAACTACACCAAGTGGCGCACAGAACAAGCCGCTCGTCGTGCGAGCAATGCTCCCAAGCAGTTGGGCATTGGCGTGAGTGTGTATGTAGAAATCACTGGCGGCGTGGGCAATGGTGAATCTGCAAAAGTTGAAGTACTCGACGATGGCTCAGCTCGCGTCTACACCGGGACTTCACCACATGGTCAAGGACATGACACTTCATGGTCAATGTTGGCCAGTGAGCAAACTGGTATCCCAATGGACAAGATTGAACTTGTCTGGGGTGACACCGATCGCGTGCCCATTGGAACAGGAACTATGGGATCTCGATCGTTGCAACAAGGCGGCAATGCCGTGTTTGCAGTTGCGGGTGAACTAGTCAACAAGGCACGCTCCGTTGCTGCACGATTGTTGGAAGCCAACGAAGAAGACATTGTTTTGGATAAAGACAAAGGTGCCTTCCACGTTGCGGGTACTCCTGCAGTGTCTAAGACGTGGGCCGATCTCGCCATTGCTGAAAAACAATCCGGTGGCCTTGTGCACTCCGATGTGATTGGTGTGACTGGTCCTACATTCCCCTTCGGTGCTCACGTTGCTGTTGTAGAAGTAGATATTGAAACGGGTAAAGCAACCCACATTGCACACATCGCATGTGATGATGCGGGCACTGTGTTGAATCCGCTGTTGTTGGAAGGCCAAATTCACGGTGGTGTGGCACAAGGTGCCGCACAAGCCCTTTTCGAAGAAGTGCTCTACGACGCAGACGGAAACCCCATCACTTCCAACTTGGCCGACTACGCATTTATTTCTGCAGCCGAGTTGCCCAGTGTTCAAGTGGTACATATGGAAACACCAACACCCAACAACTTGATTGGCGCAAAGGGAATTGGTGAATCTGGAACCATTGGTGCAACACCAGCACTTCAATCAGCAGTGATCGATGCAGTGTCACATCTCGGTGTACGCCACATTGACATGCCCACCACCGCACAACGCGTGTGGGCTGCTATTCAAAACGCACGATAAGAAGAACGACAAAAGGAACCCACGATGAAAGTAAAAATCACAGTCAACGGAACGACACACGAAAGTGACATCGAACCACGCACACTGTTAGTGCAATATGTCCGCGAGACATTGGGCCTCACCGGCACCAACATCGGATGCGATACCTCGAGCTGTGGCGCATGTTCACTCCATGTTGATGGCGAATCTGTAAAGAGCTGCACCATGTTGGCTGCACAAGCAGATGGCTGCCAAGTCACCACCATTGAAGGCTTGGCACAAAATGGCGTCATGCACCCCATGCAGCAAGCATTCATGGATAACCACGGTTTGCAATGTGGTTTCTGCACACCAGGAATGGTCATGGCTTCCATCAGTTTGTTGAAAGAGAATCCAAACCCCACCGAAGAAGAAGTGCGCATTGGCCTTGAAGGCAACCTATGTCGCTGCACCGGATACCACAACATTGTTCAATCGGTGCTTGCCGCCGCCAAGGCCAAATAAGGAGCCACCATGATTCCCGCACCATTTGATTACAAGCGCGCATCATCTGCAGCAGAAGCAATTGCACTCGTGAGTGAATATGGCGAAGATGCCAAGTTCCTCGCTGGTGGGCACAGTTTGTTGCCACTGATGAAACTGCGCCTCGCACAACCTGCTGTGTTGATCGACATTGCACGCATCACGGACTTGTCTTACATCAACGATGCCGGGTCATACATTGCAATTGGCGCCATGACACGCCACATGGATGTAGAAAAGTCCCCCATCGTGAACCAGCACGCGCCACTGTTGGCAAATGCTGCAAGCCATGTGGGTGACCCCCAAGTACGCCATCGCGGCACTATTGGTGGATCTATTGCTCACTCAGACTCGGCATCAGATCTTCCTGCCACCGCACTTGCACTCGGTGCTACCTACATCGCACAAGGCCCGAACGGCACACGCGAAATTGCCGCCGTGGATTTTCATAAAGGATTCCTCGAATCAGAGTTGTCTGCCGATGAAATGTTGACCGAAATTCGTATTCCAAAAATGAACGGTGCCACATGGGGCTTTCAAAAGTTCAACCGCCGTGCACAGGATTGGGCAATTGTGGGAGTAGCTGCGTGGAAGCGTGGCACTGAATCTGGTGTTGCACTTGTCAACATGGGCTCTGTTCCCATCTTGGCCACAAGTGTGTCTCAAGCAATTGCTAGTGGTGCAAGTATCGCCGAAGCATCTCAACTTGCTGCCGCAGAAGCAGAACCGCAATCAGACTCCAATGCAAGCGCGGAATACCGCGAGCATCTGGCACGTGTTCTCGTACGCCGTGCACTCGAATCGGTGCAGAGCTAACCAGATTTAGGCTTCGAACTGTATGACGGCTCGCGTGGCCACATACGGTCCAAAGAACTCAGCACGAATTCGATCATGCTCAGGTGCAGTGTCATATGCCTGCCATGCAGCCACATCTTCAAACACTGCGGCAACACCAAAATCGTATGTGCCTTCCTTGAGTTGAAGATTGGGTCCGCAGTAGTACGACACCAAGCCATCAAGTGTTGATGCGTAGCGACGCAGTTCGTTGGCAGCCAAGACTGCATGGCCTGGTGGAGTTGTATCACTCCAGTTGAATAGCACTATGTGTTGAAGCATGGAGAAAACTTAGTCGCTGCTACAGCAATCCCCCATATGCGCCACCATCCACATGGAGCTGCACCCCGGTCATGAACTTGGCGGCGTCGCTACACATGAAAGCAGCAATCTTGCCGAAGTCGTCTGCGTCACCTATGAACCCTGCCGGTATGGAACGTGCAACATCGCCAAGGTTCGCACCATATAACTGAGTGATGCGATCCGTTGCGTGAGTACCAGGCTGAAGCGTGTTCACGGTGATTCCGTCTTTTGCCACCTCACGTGCCAACGTCTTTAAAAAGCCAGTCACTCCTGCACGCGCGGTGTTCGAGAGAATCAAATTGTCAATAGGTTGACGTACCGCAACCGATGTGATGGCCACAATTCTTCCCCACTTGCGTTCTTGCATTCCAGGTATTGCCTCGTG
Source organism: Ilumatobacteraceae bacterium (assembly GCA_044239355.1). Taxonomy (GTDB): domain Bacteria; phylum Actinomycetota; class Acidimicrobiia; order Acidimicrobiales; family Ilumatobacteraceae; genus UBA2093. The sequence goes on along the minus strand of JBIIBO010000003.1, from coordinate 92,841 downwards.
ACACATCGCCACTACCGACAACAGATTCTTTTGTAGTGCTTCGCTGTAAGCAGCGAATTCTGTGTACGCAAAACCACCAGGTGGTGGGCCACCACCGTTGGCAATCAAAATATCTACCTGGCCAAGTTCAGCAATTGCATGTTGTACAAATTCGCGTGCACCGGCGTCGCTAGACACATCACATTGCACACCGAGAGCATCATGGCCAATCTCATCCACAGCAGCACGCAATCGATCTTGGTTGCGACCACACACCATCACGCGAACGCCCTCTTTTGCCAATGCCTTGGCGGTTCCTAGCCCAAGCCCTGCGGTTCCTGCAGCAATTGCCGCAGTGCGACCCTGTACACCTAAATCCATAGCGTCACCTTAGGTGAGAGCCTCACATCACAGCCTTGCGTGCATCTTGACCAAGTCCAAGTGGGGGCTTGCACCGCGTGCGCCCTACGCTTCAAGGGTGACGTTTACGCCAGGTACCACCCAAGAGGTTTCCGACGCTTTGGCCCAACATGGCTACTTGGCCGACGAGGGATTATCCACCGCAGTATTTCTCTCTTTGGCACTGGGACGCCCTTTGTTTTTAGAAGGTGAAGCTGGTGTCGGTAAAACCGAACTAGCCAAAACCATTGCTCGTTGGTACAACACCGAACTCATTCGTCTGCAGTGCTACGAAGGAATCGATATCGCCCAAGCGGTGTACGACTGGGATTATTCGCGCCAGCTCTTGCATCTTCGTGCCACAGAAGCCACCGGTGAAGCTTCTAGGACTGACGCCAATTCTTTGGAAGGCCAACTCTACAACGAGCGCTTTTTGTTAAAGCGTGCATTGCTGCGCGCCATTGACTTCGCAGGAACTGTTCCACCGGTTTTGCTGATCGACGAAATAGATCGTGCGGACGATGAATTTGAGGCGTACTTATTAGAAGTGCTCTCTGATTTTCAGATCACCGTTCCTGAGATCGGAACTTTTACTGCACCACAGCCACCGATTGTGATTCTCACCTCAAACCGCACACGTGATGTTCACGACGCATTGAAGCGTCGCTGTTTGTATCACTGGGTAGAACACCCCGGCTTTGATCGAGAAGTTGAAATTGTGCGTCTTCGTGTGCCCCATGTTCAAGAAACTCTTGCACGCCAAGTTGCAGGTGCTGTTGAAGCACTACGTGGCATCAAGTTGTATAAACCGCCCGGTGTTGCAGAAACCATTGACTGGGCAACTGCTCTTGGTCGTTTGGGTGTCACCCAAATTGACGAAACAATCATTGAACAAACACTGGGCACCGTCTTGAAGTATCGCGAAGACCACAGTCGCGTACGTGACCACGGCATCTCGCGCATCGTGCAACAAGCATTCGACCGCGGATTGCTGCACGGATAATTTGCATGCAGACCGTCGAGTCAACTCCAGAACAGATGGCGGTTGGCTTTGCGCGCCTGTTGCGACAACTCGAGATTCCCGCCCCCCTGGACGCGGTATTGACCTTTATCAACTCACTTGCGTTAGTGGGAATAGATGACCGCAATGCGGTGTATTGGGCAGCACGATCTACTTTGGTGCATCGTCATGAAAACATTGTCTTGTTCGACAAAGCTTTTGCTGTGTTCTGGGAACACCGTGAATCACCTGATGCTGTTCCCGAAGAAATGACACAGTTAACTCTTGCACTTGATTCTGATGATGATGGTGCGGCACAAGGTGAAGCCACTGCCTCTGATGAGCCCACGATCACAGTGCGATTTTCTGGTGTGGAAACCTTGCGCGAAAAAGATTTTGCAGAGTATTCAGACGATGAAATGAAACTTGCCATGCATTTCATGGAGTCACTGCGTCTTGCGGGAACCCCACGTGCGTCATTGCGACGCACTGCTACCACGCGTCGCGGAACACGACCCGATATGCGTCGCACAGTGCGCGCATCGATTGCAGCAGGCGGTGAGCCCATGCGACGCCAATGGACAACATCGGGTGAGAAACCTCGCCGCATTGTTTTTCTTCTCGACATCAGCGGATCAATGGAGCCATATGCACGTGCATTGTTACGTTTTGTTCACGCAGGTGTAGCAGGTCGTCAACGCGTCGAAGCCTTCACTCTTGGCACTCGCCTCACACGCGTGACGCGCGAGTTGTCCTCAAAAGATCCTGACAAGGCTCTCCACTCAGCGGGAGAAAATGTGCAGGACTGGAGCGGGGGTACTCGCCTAGGTGAGACACTGCGTCTTTTCAATGACCAATGGGGTGTGCGCGGATTAGCGCGCGGCGCCATCGTGGTGATTTTGTCTGATGGTTGGGATCGTGGAGACCCCGAGGTGTTAAGCGAACAAATGCAGCGCCTACAACGAGTGTCTTTCCGCACCATTTGGGTCAACCCATTAAAGGTGACCCCTGGGTATGCGCCGCTTGCGCGTGGAATGGCAGCTGCTTTGCCCTATGTTGATGACTTCGTAGAGGGACATTCTTTGGATGCTCTCGAACACCTCACAAAGGTCATTAACTATGCGTGATCTCCTCGATGAACTAGACCGTTGGCGCACCGCAGGTAAGCGCGTTGCCTTAGCCCGTGTAGTAGATATTCAAGGCTCTGGCCCGCGCGGAGCGGGCGCTGCCATGGCAGTGAGCCAAGACGGTGAAGTTATTGGTTCTGTCAGCGGCGGATGTGTGGAAGGCGCCGTGGTAAGCGAAGCTCTTGCCATCTTGGCCGGCGAACAACCCAGTCGAATTGTCACCTTTGGTTACTCAGATGACGAAGCGTTCGCTGTGGGCCTCACTTGTGGCGGAATCATTCACTTATTCATTCAGCCATTGGAATGGTGAGATGAGCGCATACGACATCTTTGCTTCTCGTGTACGTGACAACTTACCTGTTGCCTTAGCAACTGTGATTGAAGGGCCACATGTGGGTGCGGTTCTTGTCATTACTTCTGAAGGCAACATTGCAGGTTCACTTGGTGACGACAATCTCGATCGCGTAGTTGGACGCGATGCAATGGGAGAACTAGAAGCTGGCCGCACCATTGTGCGTCACTACGGCCCACAAGGCCAATCCACTCCAGAAGATTTAGAAAACACTGCAACAGTGCGCATCTTTATCGAGAGTTTTTCTCCCCCACCTTCTATGTGGATTTTTGGTGCCGTAGATTTCACAGCCGCTTTGGCGCGCGTAGCCAAAGTGTTGGGATACCACGTCACCGTGTGTGATGCCCGGGAAATCTTCGCGACACGTCGTCGCTTTCCCATGGCAGATGAAGTACGCGTGACATGGCCCACTCCTATCTTTGAAGAACGCGGACAACGATTAGGACCTCGAGATGCGGTGTGCATTCTCACCCATGATCCCAAATTCGACGTGCCAGCTATCCAGGGAGCACTCGCCACACAAGTGGGATACATCGGAGTCATGGGAAGCAGAAAGACCCATGCAAAACGACTTGAACGCCTTGCAGAAGTTGGAGTGACATCCACCGAGGATCTTGCACGCATTCATTCACCCATTGGTCTTGATTTAGGTGGGCGCACTCCAGAAGAAACTGCGATTTCTATTGTGGGAGAAATCATTGCCTCACGCACAGGGCGCAATGCACAATCGTTGCGCGCCACCGATGGCGCCATTCACTAGAGCGTTTTAAGACACTCGAAAGATTGCAATACGCGTGGGATCAGCCCACAGAACACGATTCCATTGACTATCGCCCATCATCTTGAGTGTCACATCGCCTCCGGTGTTTGGTGCATGCACCATTGCACGCCCCACACCCAAATAAACATGCACGTGTGTTCCTTCACCAACAATGTCACCGGCACGTGCCTTGCTCCGGTGAACCAACAACTTTGGATGCAATTGTGCTTCTGCTTCACGTGGCATATCCACACCGCCTGCTCGCCATGCGTACCACAGCAGTCCAGAGCAGTCCATGTTCAGATACGGATTTTCTGCACCAACCCGATAAGGCACATCGAGTTGAGTGAGTGCAGCAAGAATTGCGATCTGATGACTTCTGGTCGTAGCCGACCATGCCGTATCTAGCGCCACAGCATCTAAGGACATTTGGATTGCGATGCGATCAGAGACCACCCGTCGCGCAGCAAGATATTTTTCATCTCGGTAGTTATCTGTACGGGAAATGATTTGCAGCGCGCGTGCAGCATCTGTTGCCACATGGTCACGCATTTGCAAATACGCACCAGGAACTTTGCCCACCAATTGCGCGGAACGATCTTGCACACCGTCACTGGTTGCCATCACTACAGAGGGAGCAGTGAGCGCCGCACATACTGCTGTTACAGTCAGCAAATGATGCACTACGTGGCGTCGGGGCATTCAAGGCAGGATATTAGGTATGAGCCAAAAAGGTATGGACGTACTTGCAGTTCTTTTGGCCGCTGGTGCAGGCACACGCTTCACCGGTCCCGTCCACAAACTGCGCCACCCTTTTCACGGCCAACCCCTCGTACGGCACGGCATCGATGCGATGATCGCAGCCAGGATTGGGCCCTGCGCGGTCATCACTGGCGCTGTAGATATCTCTGACTTATTGGATGATGTGACCGAAGTCCACAACCCTTCATGGGCCAGTGGGCAGCGCAGCTCGGTCCAGGCCGCCATCGATTACGGACGAACCCACAACGTCGACGCCATTGTGTTTGCACTCGGGGACCAGCCCTTTATTACGGCAGATGCATGGCGCGCTGTAGCCCAGAGCCCATCACCGCTTGCTGTAGCCACTTATGAGGGCCACAGAGGCCACCCCGTGCGTATTCATCATTCCTTGTGGGATCTGTTTTCTTCCCTCGATGAGGCCCCCGATGCTGGGGTACGCACCTTGATGCGTCTTCACCCAGAACTGGTAGAAGAAGTAGCCTGCAAGGGCACTTCTGCAGACATCGACACCCCGGAGGATCTTTCCCAATGGACCTAAACCATTCCTTCACAGTGAACGTCCCCGTCGACGATGCATGGCGCATTCTCACCGACGTAGAGCGCATCGCGCCTTGTCTTCCTGGCGCTCAACTTCAAGAAATTGAAGGAGACACATACCGCGGCGCCGTGAAAGTAAAAGTGGGCCCCATCCAAGCCCAGTTCAAAGGCGCAGCCAATTTTCTCGAACGCGATGAAGTGGCGTACCACATTGTGCTCAAAGGTGAAGGTCGCGACACTGGCGGCAAGGGAAATGCATCGGCCATCATCACCGCAGATCTCACCGCTGTCACCGATTCATCCACTTCGGTAGTGGTCAACACCGATCTTTCCATCACTGGAAAAGTTGCACAGTTCGGACGCGGCACCATGGCCGACATCAGCAACAAACTTCTTGCGCAATTCGTAGAGAATCTCAATGTTCTCATCGCAGAACAACCTGCCAACAACACACATGCATCACCAGCAACTGCCGAGACTGACACACCTGCTGAAGTATCTGCGCCAAGCGGTGAAACTGTTGTGCGCAAAATTGATGCGCCAGAGGCCGAAGCGTTGAACCTTTTGTCGGTTTCAACCGGTGCAATTGCAAAGCGTGCAATTCCAGTAGTCATTGTGGTGGCTGCGGTTCTTGCATTCTTTATTTTGCGATGACATGACGTTGCCCGGCACGCCACCTACGGGCGCCGATATAGATGCAGTGACTGCTCTTATTGGACGTACACCTCAAAGTGATTTTCGTGTGGTGGTCCGTGATGAACATGGTGCGCCTGTGGTGTTGATGAATGCACCTTTGTTGCATGACAACACTCCGATGCCAACTTTGTACTGGCTGGTTGGTCGTCGCGAAGTCTCTGGAGTGAGCACATTAGAAGCCGCCTCCACCATCGACAAAGTGGAAGCTCTCATTGGACTGGCCACTATTGATGGCATACATCAACGCTATGCACTCGAGCGCGATGTCTTTATTCCAGAATCACATGTTGGCCCTCGCCCCTCTGGTGGCGTAGGAGGAACACGCCGAGGTGTGAAGTGTCTTCATGCACATTTTGCATATTGGCTTGCCGGTGGCGATGACCCCGTGGGTCAATGGGTGGCTGATCAATTAGATGAGCACAATATTGCAAGGACGCAACGTCCATGACACGCGCCGTGATTGATATCGGCACACAATCCACGAACTTATTGGTGCGTGATGCACACGGCAAAGATCTACAACGCACTATTGCATCCACTCGTCTTGGCGAATCGCTCCACAGCACAGGTGTGTTATCTCACGAAGCAATGCAACGCACCGCAGACCAAATTGCACAACACATCAAGACCGCACAACAACTTGGTGCCACACACATCACACTCACAGGTACTGCTGCATGTCGTCGTGCCACTAATACTGCTGAGTTTCTAGAAATGGTGGCACGCACTACTGGATTACAGATTGAGGTGCTTTCTGAGAAAGAAGAAGCACAACTCTCTTTTGCAGGTGCTATCTCGGGATTACCTCGCATAGATGGCTCCACAATGGTGATTGATATTGGCGGCGGAAGCACCGAATACATCATCGGCTTTGATAGCCCAGAGATGTCGGCAAGTATTCCTTTTGGCGCTGTCACTGCCACCTCATCACACATCAGCCGTGACCCAGCACGCCCAGAAGATCTCACCAATCTCATTGGTGCTGTGGCAGATGAGTTAGAAGAAGTGAGTCGAGATATCCCTGCACTGCTGACACCTGGTCGCGTGGTGGGAGTTGCTGGAACCATCGTGACCGTGGCAGCAGTAGAGATTGGGCTTTCACACTTTGATGATGCTGTGCTGAACGGTTTCGTTCTCACAAGAGATGCAGCCGAGGATGTCTTTCGCACCCTTGCTACTGAAAATCACCAGCAACGCATCTTGAACCCAGGGCTATCCGAAGACCGCAACGACATCATTGTGGCGGGATGCTGCATTCTTGTTGCGACAATGCGCCGACTCCACATTGATGAAATAATCGTCTCTACAAGAAATCTTCTCGATGGCGTAATGGAACGTGGAGGGCCCAGATCATGACAGCAATGCATCCCGCCCGCCCTACCAGTGTGGGACTTCGCCTCTATGGCCGCCGTGTAGTTCTGCGTCCTTTAGTGCCACAAGACTTCAATGGTTGGAGCGAAGTGCGCCGCCGCAATGGCGATTGGCTCACTGTGTGGGAACCACAACGTCTCTCGCATCATCCAGACCCTGAAATCAACCGTGAAGTCTTCGCCGCACGTTGTGGAGCCCGTGATCGCGAACGGCTTGCAGGGAGCCAGTATGCGTTTGGCATTTTTGTAGATGGCGCATTTGCCGGTGAGATCAATCTCAACAACGTGGTGCGTGGTGCTTTTCAGTCAGCCACTATTGGTTACTGGATAGACCGTGCACGTGCGGGTCGATCATTGATGTCTGAGGCTGTTGTGGTGCTTGCACAATATGCCTTTGAAGAAATGAACCTTCATCGCTTAGAAGTGTGCATCATCCCACGCAACACAAACTCACGTCGCGTGATGGAAAAGTTACACATACGCGAAGAAGGACTTGCGTTGCGCTTCCTAGAAATCAATGGCATCTGGGAAGATCACATGCGCTATGGCATCACCGTCGAAGAATGGCATGACCGCCACGACGAACTAGTGAATGATTGGATTCGTTAAGCCAACGATTCCCATGCCATTGCGCGAGCGCGACGCACCGCCTTGCGACGTTTCCAATCCTTGGTCTTCCAATGCTTCAAAGGCTGACGCCGACTCTTTTCCAGAGCCTTCACAGGATCTCGATGATGCACAGGTTTCCACGCCTGGCCCGGTTCAATCACATCTAGTGGTTCGGTGCCGTGCTGTACAGCCTCTACCGCTAGGTGCAGCTCGCTATGCACACGATGCCGCTCATTATGGGCATGCGCCCGTAAGTCGGCTCGCGGGGCAGGCGCAAGCTCCTGATTGCGATGACGTTGACTCATCACATCCTCCTTCCGGAGCCCGTGGGCTCCAAAGTGGTCCCTTTGGGTCAAGGTACTCCTCGAGCGCAGAAATGTGAAGCACTTCCCCATGATTTATTTCCCAAACAAACGGTCTGGGGAAAACTTCAATCAGTTAATTGACGCGAAGATTATGAATTGCAGGTTCGCCTCCCGCATTGGTGCGTAATGCAACACGGCATGTACCTGCTTTAAGAAAACGAATTCTCGTGGGGTTCGACAATGTCTTGCACACACCACGACTGGCCGATGCCACTTTCCACTTCAATGTGAGATCACCAGAAAAACGTCCGATACTGCGCACAGGAATTGTTTCGCCTACACGCAAAGAGCGCACATTCACAGTTTTCCATCGCGTCGTTTCTACCCCGTCACCTACTGCGTTGTGATGCTGCACACGCACTCGATATTGCACACCATTTTGCAATTTGGTAAACCGCGCCACTGTGGTACCAGGAGTTAACGTACGACGCTGCACAAGTGTTGAACCACGAAACAGAGAAACCGTTGTTTTGGTGAGAGCTGAACCACCATCACATGGGGACTCCCAACTCACAAGTACTGAACCACTAGAGACTGTGGTGATGATGTTGCTTGCCTGCCCAGGAACAGTTGCTGCGATAGGAGTGGTGTCGACAAAGAGAAGGCGATTAGGAGTTGTTGCGATTACACCGCCAAGTGCATTAGGCGTTGCCCGTTGAACAATTGCATCAGAAATTTGTGCACCACACAGACCTGGCTGTTGCTGTGCCAACAGTGCTGCATAACCAGCCACCAATGGCGAGGCCATTGAGGTCCCTACGTCATTGGAGTAACTGTTATTGCCTGTATTCCATGCAGACACAATGCGCGTACTGGAATCTCCGCCGGGAGCAAACAGATCAATACAAGCGCCTCCATTTGAATATGACGCGGCGGTGTCGGCGAATGTAGATGCCGCAACTGTTAAGGCGCCAGGAACATGTCCAGGCGAAATAGCACAGGCGTCGTATGGCATTCCATCTTGATTCCCATTACCTGCAGCAATGGTCACCACTATTCCCTCGGCCAGCATCTCTTGCACTTGAATGTCGATAGCCGCACCGTCATCGTTACGGTCCACACCCAAACTCAAATTCACTATGGCTGCCTTGCCAGAGACATGATGCGAACGAATCCATTTCAAGGCGGCAACAACATTGTCGACCGTTCCGTCTCCATTGCAATTCAATACACGCACCGCAATCACTGTTGCACCGCGAGCAACACCCACAGTTGTTCCCGCGGCAAGCCCTGCTACGTGTGTGCCATGACCATCGCAATCACTTGCGCGTGGATCAATCACTGATTCGCCAGTTGAAGACACTGGGTCTGTGCCAGCTACCACACGACCACCAAATTGTTCATGGGTAGGCAATACACCAGAGTCCACGATGTAGATATTGACTCCCGCGCCTGTGAGTGCACCGAAATCTGCGTTGCTGTCTAGCGGAGCGCTGCGTTGATTGATGCGATCAAGATGCCACGGCGCACTATTGGGTGCAGATTCTGCGGCCGGGGTCACCACTGCAAGCCCCACAAGGCTCACAACACAAAAACCCCAAATACGACGCTTCACAGAGTTACAGCGTAGAGGGCATCATCAAAGATGCTTCGTCACGCATGACTACAGAACTACTTCTTTGAGATCTTTTTCTGTAAGGCAGCAAGGCGCTCTGCAAACCAAGGTTGACGTGTGCTCCACAATTGTGGCTCCAACTCTCTGGCAACTGCATCTGGATGTGTCTGCACGTCTGCCATATCTTTGATGGTTTTCTTCACGCTCTCAAGAAGTGGCCGCGGAGCCTCTGCTGCACGTGCGCCTAATCGTTGTGCTTCCACCATTAATTGATCATCATCGACACACTTCCACACAAGACCAACGCGTTCGGCTTCTGCGCCATCGAGAATCTCACCAAAGACCACAGTCGCAAATGTTGTTTGCGGGCCTGCAATACGTCGCAACATCCAGGTGTGTCCTCCACCTGGGTGAATACCAATTTGCAAAAAGCGAGTATCAAACTTTGCCCGACGTGCAGCAATGCGAATATCACATCCCAATGCAAGGTTCATTCCTGCACCTACAGCTGCACCGTTTACTGCAGCAATAGTGGGCAACGGACTACGCGCAATACGCAAGAACCCTTCATAGATCACACCAAGGCTCTCCCCTGTTGCTTCGGCAAGATTTCCCAAGTTGGCACCCGCACAAAATGCAGGAGCAGCGCCTGTCACAATCAGTGCGCCGATATTGGGGTTTGCTTCAATCTCATCCATCGCTGCGATGATCTCGGCAACCATTGGGGCAGTCAATGTGTTGCGTTCGTCGGGGTTATTCAGCGTCAATGTGGCGACGGAATCAGTGACTGTAACGGTGACAAGGCTCATACTTTTATTCTTTCACACCACTTCGTGGCTTTTCCCGTTGAGTGAGTGGTGACCACAGTGCCAATGGCTACCGCGCTAATGGCTACGGTGAAACCATGACTGACGTGATCACCTACGAAGTATCTGAACGAATCGCCACTTTGACTCTCAATCGTGCCGGGGCACGCAATGCGCTCAACACTGAGGTGTTGCGTCTCTTGCCTCAATTGATGCAGAAAGCCGATAATGACCCCGATGTGGATGTCGTCATCCTCACCGGTGCTGACCCAGTGTTTTGTGCGGGCCTTGATCTGAAAGAATTAGGCGACACGGCCGACAATCTTCGAGGCACTGGGGCCGATGGTGGCAAAAACTCCACCGGTGCACGCGGGCCCTTCCCTCAACTCACCAAGCCCCTTATTGGAGCCATTAACGGAGCAGCCGTCACCGGCGGTTTTGAACTTGCCTTGAACTGTGATTTTCTCATTGCATCAGAGCACGCAAAATTTGGCGACACCCATTCACGTGTGGGAGTGATGCCAGGATGGGGACTGACTGTGTTGCTGCCACAAGCAATTGGTGTACGTCGCGCACGCGAGATGAGTTTCACCGGCAACTTCATGCTGGCAGATGAAGCTCTTGCATTCGGCTTAGTGAACCATGTGGTGCCACATGATCAATTAATGCCCTTCACCCGACAAATTGCACGCGACATCACAGGCAATGAACAAGACGGCGTACGTAACATTCGTGCCACATACGCACACCATGTACAAGACGAACAAGATTGGGAATTTGAATCTCACGCTGGCGCTCAATGGCGCCGTGAACAATTTGATCCCAAGAAAGTTGCGGAGCGTCGCGCCAAAATTATGGAGCGGGGCCGCAAGCAATAAATTACGAAGCGGACATCTCCGAGACGGCCTTCACTTCAATGCCGCCTCGTGGACGTTGTGTGAGCACTACGCGAACATGATGCGGCTGAGCCGTTGCCATTACTTCGCTAGCAATTTCTGCAGCAAGTGCTTCGGCAAATACCGCACGGTCACGAAAACCCCACAGGTACAACTTCAAACTCTTTGATTCAATGCAAAACGCATTGGGTACATATTCAATAATGAGTGTCGAAAGATCGGGTTGTTGGGTGACCGGACACATCGATGACAATTCATCAGTAGTGAAGGTGACACTGGTGACGTGAGCCGGTGCAGGAAAGACTTCCACATGTTGAATCGGTTCGCGCACAGTGGCGCCAAGAACAGTCAATGATGATGTGTCGCTCATAGGGCTACAGCGTAGGGACTATCGCAAGTCGTTAGGCAATAAACCAATAAGTGGTACCAAAGGGCGCGGGCCCACATGAGAAATCACTTCAGCAGCGGCGATCGCACCAATGCGTGCACAACTTGTGAGATCTTTTCCTTGGGTGAGGCCTCGCAGGAATCCAGCTGCAAACAAATCTCCCGCACCCGTTGTATCTACCACTGCATCTACTGGCGCGGCCGGCACCACGTGCACATCATCGCGAGTCACAATCACGGAACCTTTTTCACTGCGAGTGACCGCTGCAATGTGGCAATCGTGACGCAGCAAAGTCACTGCTTCATCAAAGTCGTCTACTTCATAGAGTGATTTCAATTCATCTTCGTTAGCAAACAAGACATCAATCTCATCACGCACGAGTGCACGGAAATCACTGCGGTGTCGATCGACGCAGAATGCATCAGACAATGTGAGTGCAACAACACGACCATGGCTATGTGCAAGTGAGGCGGCCTGGCGAAAAGCTTGCTTTGCTTCGTCACGATCAAAGAGATACCCCTCGAGATACAGCACCGCGCCTGCTGTCACAACCGATGCATCAATGTCATCAAAGGCCAACAAAGTAGATACACCCAAATACGTATTCATGGTGCGTTGTGCATCTGGAGTCACCGCAATGATGCAGCGTCCTGTAGGAATATCGCTTGCAGGACCACCCGAGAGGAATTCGACGCCCATCGAGACCATGTCAGAGGCAAACTCTTGGCCCAAGTCATCGTTGGAGACTTTTCCAATGAAGGCAACTTCCCCACCAAGGCTTGCAATGCCTGCGATGGTGTTGGCTCCAGAACCCCCGCTAGTACGTGTGGTGGACCCCACAGCTGTGGTGAGCTCCACGGCACGATCGGTTTCAATCAGAGCCATCGAGCCCTTCATCATCGACTGTGTGGTCAAGAAAGCATCGTCCACCATGGCGATCATGTCCACCAGGGCATTACCCACACCCACAACGTCATAGAGGATTCCCTCTTTGTTCGAAAGAGCAGGGACATGGGCGGTGAAGGGATGTTGGCGTGGCACGATTTACCACCGTAGTCCGCACGCACCCACCACTAGCCTTCATCGAGTGAGCCATCTACACAACCCTCATCGCCTGCCCCGCACCATTGTGCCTTCGCGCTACAAGGTCTCTTTGGCCCCCCAACTCGATGAGGCCTCGTTTACTGGCATTGTGTCCATCTCGGCCACTGCTACCGAGGCCACTAGCGAGATTGTTCTCAACGCCATCGAGTTAACCATTCATTCAGTCACCGTCAACGGCCGCGACTGCCCATGGGAGTTGATTGAAGATCTTGAACGACTCGTCATCACCCACAACACTGTTCCCGGCGAGATAGAGATTGGTATTTCTTTTACAGGAATTTTGAACGACAAACTGCGCGGGTTTTATCGCTCCACATTTGTTGATGATGCAGGCAAGACCCAAACCATTGCCACCACACAAATGCAATCCACAGATTGTCGTCGCGCATTTCCATGTTTTGATGAACCCGATTTCAAAGCAGTGTTCGCCGTTGATCTCACTGTGGATGAAGACTTGTTAGCAATTTCCAATAGTCCAGAAATTCGACGTGAGGATCGCGGCGATGGGACAGTGCGTGTGTGGTTCTCCGACACGATGGTGATGTCTACATATTTGGTGGCTTTCGTGGTAGGCCCGTTAGAGGCAACTGCACCAGTAATGGTGGGCAACGTTCCATTGCGAGTGGTGCATGTTCCTGGCAAATCTCATCTCACTGCATTTGGTCTTGAGATTGGTGCCTTTGCTTTGGAATGGTTCCAGAACTACTACGACATCGCGTACCCCGGTGAAAAAGTGGATCTCATTGCCTTGCCCGACTTTGCGATGGGAGCCATGGAAAACGTGGGGTGCATCACATTCCGTGAAGTGTTGTTATTGGTTGATCCTGCAACATCTACACAAGTTGAACAAGAACTTGTCGCAGATGTGGTGGCCCACGAGTTGGCACACATGTGGTTTGGTGATTTGGTGACCATGGGTTGGTGGAATGGCATTTGGCTCAACGAAGCATTCGCTACTTTCATGGAGATTGCGGCTTGTCACGCATTTGCACCACAGTGGAAGCGCTGGACATCATTTGGTCTCGAGCGAAGTGCAGCATTTGAAGTGGATTCACTCCACGCCACGCGCACTGTCGAATTCCCTGTGCATTCCCCCCAAGACGCCGAAGGCATGTTCGATGTACTCACGTATCAAAAAGGTGGTGCGCTCTTACGCATGTTGGAGCAATACCTCGGTGAAGAACGTTTCCGTGCAGGCGTGAGTCATTATTTGAAGAAGCACTCCTATGGCAACACTGAGACCAATGACTTGTGGGATGCCATTGAGGAAGTTGTGCTCGCCGATGGTGGTGATGCAGTTCCTGTGCGCCAGCTGATGGATTCTTGGATATGGCAAGCCGGTTACCCCCTTGTGTCTGCACACCTTGATGGAACAGATCTTGTGTTATCGCAACGTCAATTCACGTACGACAACTCACCGAATGCAACGCTGTGGGTAGTTCCTATTCATGTGCGCAATGGTGACACCACATTGAAAGTATTACTGACCACAGATTCGATGCGTGTGGCGTTGCCTCACCCAGATGCAGCGGTGGTTGTCAATGCTGAGGGTCCAGGTTTTTATCGCGTGGATTACTCCGCACAGTTAATGCAACGTCTCACAGGTGATGCGCTTGCCACATTGGACACACTCGAGCGCTACAACTTGGTGGATGATGCATGGAACGCCACGCTTGCGGGCGCCATGTCGAGCACACAGTTGTTGGCATTCCTCAAGGGCTTTACTAGCGAACGCGACTTGGCAGTATGGCAAGCCATGACCGCTGCACTCAAAGGCTTGGGGCGTGTGATTGAGCGCGATGCCATGGCGCCTTTCCAGAAGTTTGTGACAGCACTTGTTACTCCTGCCTACAACGACTTGGGCGCAGACCCCGTGGCCGGTGAACCAGATTTACGAGCCAAATTGCGCGGACTATTGCTCAGCACGTTGGCTGTATTGGGCAATGACCCACAGGCCCAACAGCGCAGTCGAGCCATCTTGATGGAGAACGCCTCTGGTGATCCCGAACTTGTCGCATCTGCAACCTCTGTTGTAGCAAGCACAGGTGATGCCAGCGATTACAACTGGTTCCTTGCGCGATTCCGTGAACCCACCACCCCACAAGAGCGCATTCGCATGTTGTACGCGTTGGCTGAATTCGATAACGCAGAATTGATGCAGCGCACTTGTGAGATGGCCTTCACCGATGAAGTAAAGAGCCAAGACGCACCATTTCTTCTCAACCGTTGTATCGCTAACAAATACCACGGGGCACAAGCCTGGACCATTGTGCGCACACGTTGGCAAGAAGCAGAACAGCGTTTCCCCAGCAACACCATCATTCGTATGGCGTCATCGGTATCTACATTGAATACGCCAGCGCTACGTGCCGACGTGCATTCGTTCTTTACAGAACATCCATTACCGCAGTCAGCCAAGACACTCGAACAAGTGCTCGAGCGCCACGGCGTCAATGTTGCATTACGCGAACGTGAGTCCGCGTCAATGTCATCGACTGGTGGGTTGTAGTTGACCTTTGGCGACCATGTCGCGCAACGATGTCTTCAAGAACTTGCCAGCAGCATTGCGTGGCAACTCTTCATTCATGATGATCACATGATTGGGCACCTTGAACGATGAAATATTGCCGTCCAAGAACTTCCACAAATCTTCTGCGTTAATGGATTTACCATCCTTAGGCAAAATCGCTACAGCTACTTCTTCACCAAGTCGTTCGTGTGGCACACCAAAGACTGCAACTTCATGCACTGCAGGGTGTTCGTAAATGGCGTTTTCCACTTCGACGCAATAGATATTTTCGCCACCGCGCAAGATCATGTCTTTAATGCGGTCTTTAATAAACAAGAAGCCTTCTTCGTCGATGTAGCCACCATCACCAGTACGCAACCAACCATCAACAATTGTTTCAGCGGTGGCATCAGGACGATTCCAGTAACCACGAATCAACATCGGGCCCGACATGCAGATCTCACCCATCTCATTGGGTCCCAAAGTCTTGAAGGTCTCAGGATCGCGAACTTCTACGCGCATTGGACGTGTTGCACGTCCAGTAGATGTAGGACGATCGGTGTAGAACTTGCCGGTGTTGCCAGGGCCATACGCGTTGGTTTCGGTCATGCCGTATCCCAATTGCGGACTTCCTTTTTTCACACTCTTTGCCACTTTGTCCACGAGTGCTGCAGGGGCAGGTGCGCCACCGCCGCCCACGGCACGCAACGATGACGTGTCGTACTTATCGAAGTCGGGGTGATTCACAAGATCCCAGCTTTGAGTTGGTACGCCCACAAAGTTGGTGATGTTTTCATCTTGAATAATCGGCAATGCTTTGCCAGCATCCCACTTGTACATAATCACCAATTTGAGACCGGCCATAAAACAGCTCAACATCACTGGCACACAACCTGTCACGTGGAACAACGGCACAATCAAAATGAATGATGGCGGGAAAGGATCAGCGGGTGCTTCTGGACCATCGGAGGCAAGCTTGAGAACTGCATTGCGTGCAGAGAATGCCATCAGTGCGCTCAAGATTGCACGATGTGTAGAGACAGCCCCCTTAGGGCGTCCCGTTGTGCCAGATGTATACAAAATGGTTGCATCATCATCAAGGCTGATGTCGGCCACGATGGGTCCAAGGCCGGTCTTCACTTCCACCGCCCAATCATCTACATCTGCGCCAACTTCACGCTCTGGACGTACACACACCATCTTGATGCCATGTTGACGACACGTTGCGTGAGCGGTATCAATACGTTGCTGATCACCAATGAGCACCTTGGCGCCGGAGTCGAGCAATGCAAATTCCATTTCATCTTCGGTCCACCATGCATTGAAGGACACGTTGATGGCGCCAATAGAGATAATGGCTGCAAAGGACATGATCCACTCGGGGAAGTTGCGCATTGCTACAGCAACACGATCACCTTTTTTCACGCCGTACTTGTGGACCAACAGGTGTGAGAGACCATCAACTTGATCCATCACTTGAGCAAACGACCAACGCTCTCCTTCATAGAGAAGAAAAGTGGCATCGCCGAAATTACGAGCATTCTGCAACACAAGGGCAAGGTTGGGAGGAGTGTTTTTGAACACTTCCATCTTCACCCCAAAAACCGTGTCCTCTGCCAATTCAAATGGTGTTCCGGATCCAGGATTCAGAACCGCATTTTGCGCATCAGTCCATGACAGTGCCATTAGTTTCCCCCAATGTTGTGAAGACCGCAGTCTAGAACTGCGCACCCCTACAAGGGAAAATCAGCCGAGCCGGAATCAGGCGGCGTGGCGCTGGCCGTAGTAACGGCGCAGGTATTCCTGGTTGCGTAGTTGCACCAAGATGTAGCAGTAGGCACCAAGGCCCAAGAAAGCCACGGTGAAGCCATAGACCATCATCGACGAGCCTGTGGTGAGACCAAGGAACAAGGTCAATGCGTTAGCTGCGATCAATCCGTACAAGACGTTGACGCGGCGACGACGCACCACTTCACGAGGCGACATGAATGCTGTTTCAGCCGCGTAGTGATGGCGTGGAAGTTCAGCGGTGTGGTGAGAGCGACGGTGACGTGGCTCTTGTTCAAGCATTCCATCAGAGGCAACCAAACGAGGACGTTGATACCCGCGAGTGGGTGCGCTTTGCATTTGTGTGCGACCAGGCATTGGGCGGCCAGGAAGCGCGCGACCAGGAACTGAACGAGGAGCCGGAGCAAGTGGACGAGACATTGCGCGCATGGCTTGAGGTGCACCCACGGGGCCCTGTGTGCGCTGCAAGGTATTGAGCTGTCGTCGGAAATCAGAAACGGAAGACACGCCGCCGCCATCAAAACGCGAACGCAAAACAGGAGGCAGAAGCACTGCCATCCACATGGCTCCAACTATGAGGAGAACAAGTTTGCTCATCTACTGAAGTACACCTTGAATCGGGAACAAGAACTGTTGACCGTGGTCCACCCCGTACTGGCTGTACAGGCGAGTGGCGTTGTAAGACGCTTTGAGAAGCCTAGTAAGCAATACCTTTATCTGCGACCCATAGTCGTCACATGTGTGCAAAAAACGCTCAAAAACCATCAAAAATGCTCAAAAACCACCCGAAAGTGAATTATTTCCTACCGGGAAAAGTCCCCGGAGCGCCCACCAGACTTCTCCCACAGGGCAATCTGGCCGATCTCCATGGTCTTGTCGATGGCCTTGCACATGTCGTACAAGGTGAGTGCGGCCACCGAACATGCAGTGAGCGCTTCCATCTCTACCCCAGTTGCCCCTGTTGTTTCCACGCACGCTTCAATCTCCACTGCCCCGTCACGAACGACAAGGTCAACCGATACCGAAGTGAGCATCAAGGGGTGGCACAGCGGAATGAGATCACTTGTTTTCTTGGCGGCTTGGATTCCCGCGATGCGCGCCACAGCCAACACGTCACCTTTAGGTAACCCGTTGTTCGCTATTGCAGTTGATGTTTCTGGCTTCATCACAATGGCACCACGTGCCACCGCACGTCGGCGCGTGGCGTCTTTGTTGCCTACATCCACCATGCGGGCATTGCCCTGGGCATCGAGATGACTAAAACCTGAATCGCTCATGGGTTTAGGCCAACTTCAAAAACAATTTTTCAACCTCTTCGAGATCAAATCCGTCTTTCTTGGCTTGCTTGGGGTCATTCATGCATTGCTGCAAACCACTGGAGAGCAAACGAAAGCCCACTTGGTCGAGCGCGGTACTGGCAGCAGAGACCTGAGTAATAATGTCCCGGCACTCACGGCCTTCTTCGATCATGTTGCGTACCGCGCGCACTTGGCCTTCAATACGGGCAAGACGCTTCAAGAGATTGTCGTGAACCTGCGGATCAATCTTCATGGGAATTTCCTTTGAGTCGAAATTGTTATACCCCCTAGGGTATCATCAGAGAAATACCCTGAAAGGATATTTACAATGATTCTTGAACAGTTCTACCTTGAATGTCTCTCACATGCTTCCTACTTGGTGGGAGACCAAGCCAGCGGTACCGCAGCAGTGGTGGACCCACAGCGCGACATTCAGCAATACCTCGACAGGGCAAGCGAATTAGGCCTCACCATCACCCACGTGTTGGAGACCCATTTTCATGCTGACTTCTTGTCGGGCCACCTGGAGCTTGCCGAAGCAACTGGTGCGGTCATCTGTTATGGCTCTGAAGCAAAGCCCCAATTCCCTGCTCGCCTTCTTGCCGATGGTGAACGTCTCCAATTCGGCGACGTGGTTGTTGAGGCTCGTCACACACCAGGTCACACACCAGAATCCACCTCGTATGTGGTGTGGGCCAAAGAAGGCGATGCCGAGCCCTATGGCATCCTCACCGGTGACACATTGTTCATTGGCGATGTCGGTCGTCCCGACCTGTTAGTCAGTGTGGGAAAAACTGCAGACGAACTGGGCCACATGTTGTTCTCCAGCATCCACAACAAGATCCTCACTTTGCCCGATGCCACTCGTGTGTTCCCTGCACACGGTGCAGGGTCTGCATGTGGCAAGAACTTGTCCACCGAGACCACATCTACCTTGGGTGAACAACGTGCCACTAACTACGCATTGCAGTTCACCAACGCAGATGCATTTGTAGCTGCAGTTACCGAAGGTCAACCAGAAGCGCCTGGCTATTTCGTCTACAACGCAGTACTTAATCAAAAAGATCGAGAGACACTTGACGAACATGCAATGCCTTCAAAGTTGACATTGATTCAACTACTTGATGCCCGCGACAAAGGACTCCAAATCGTCGACACACGTGATTCACAATTCTTTGCCACCGGCCACTTGCGTGGGTCGGTGAATGTGGGATTGGCAGGTCGTTATGCCGAATACACCGGATCTGTCATCCGGCCTGATGAAGACATTGTTCTCATCACCGAGATGGGTTTTGAATCAGAAGCCAAAGTTCGTCTGGCCCGCATTGGTTATGACCGTGTCATTGGTTGGTTCCCTGTAGAAGATCTTGTGGATGTGCCTTCTGAAGTTGATCGCGCCTCGCGACTTACTGCTGCTGAGTTTGCTGCCGTGCGTCACAACGTGAAAGGTCTACAAGTTGTAGACGTGCGTGGAGACGGTGAATACAAGATCAACCACCTTGACGGCGCACAACACATTCCTGTGGGTCAGTTACGCAAGCGCATTGGTGAACTTGATGCAAGCAAGCCCACTGTTGTGTATTGCGCCGGTGGTTACCGTTCTTCCATCGCCGCAAGCGTGTTACGTGCTCATGGGTTTGGCGATGTGAGCGATGTGCTGGGTGGCTTTGAAGCGGTGCTGCAACTCAACTAAAAATTAGGCGCGTTTCCACGGCCACCGTGGAGCACGTTTTGCCAAGAAGGCCGCGACGCCCTCTCGCACTTCCCCACTGCGATCCATTTCGGTTTCCCAGTGCAAAGTGCTTGCAGGTTTCACGCGGCCTTCTCGCACTACTTCATCAATCATGGCTTTGCTGGCCACTTGTGTGAGCGAAGAACGCATCAGCAATACCTCGACATAGTCATGCACGCGCTGTTCTAGTGCATCCACGCTGTGCACCTCATCCACCAAACCAATGCGCAATGCACGCGTTGCGTCAATTAAGTCGCCCGAATACATCAGGTGTTTCGTCGCAGCAGCACCCATCAAACGAGTGGCGCGTTCAAGAGCATTTGTGGGATACACAATTCCCAATTTGGAAGGCGTGATACCAAACACGGCATCATCAGCGGCGAACCGCAGATCACATGCAGTCGCAATGGAGACGCCACCACCTACGCAATTTCCACGAATAAGAGCAATGGTGGGTCCAGGGAAATTTGCCAGAGCTTCTTCGGCTGCCCAGTTCACTCGCGCATATTCACCACCAGGTCCGTTGGTGAGCTCTGAGATATCTGCGCCGGCGCAAAAGTGTTCGCCTGCACCACGCACTACCAAGATACGAACATCGGGATTTTTTGCTAATGCCTGAACGTGAGCATCAATAGCTGCCCACATGCTCATCCGCACCGCGTTGCGTTTGTCGGGCCTGTTCAAGGTCATCGTGGCAACTGCGCCATCAATTTCTACAAGAACTTGCACACCTGCAAGTTCTCCCGTGTCATCGCTAGGCACCACTAGCCGCCAATCTGGCTCATCGAGCGATTCGGACGAATGAAGTTCACTTGATTGATTTGATGTCCTGCCCACTTAGTAGCAACAGCATCAATAATCAATTGGGCCATCTCATCATCGGTGCCACCGTTACGCATGATTGCGCGCAGATCAAATTCGTTGGTGGCAAACAAACACGTGCGGAACTGGCCATCACTTGTGATGCGCACACGATCACAGTCTCCACAAAATGGCTGCGACACACTAGGAATCACGCCCACTGTTCCATGGCCATCTAGATAACGCCAACGATCAGCAGGTGCTGCACCTCGAGCGGGAATTTGTTCCAACGGGTACACCTCACCAATGGCTGCAACAATTTCATCTTGGGTCACTACTTTTTGGCGTTCCCATTCATTGGTGGCATCAAGTGGCATGAATTCAATAAAGCGCACCTCCACTCCAAGATCTCGACCAAATGTTGCAAGGTTCAAGATTTCATCGTCGTTGGTGCCACGTTCCACCACAGTGTTGACTTTCACTTTGTCAAAACCCGTGGCAACGGCTTCATTGATTCCGGCCAACACATTGTCCAGTTCATCGCGTCGTGTCATTGCCAAGAATCGTTCACGCTGCAAACTATCCAAACTCACATTGATGCGATCAAGACCCGCATCGCGCAACTCGGACGCAATGTTGCGCAAGGTGGCACCATTGGTGGTGAGTGCAATATCTGGCTTGCGACCATCTTCTAATCGCAATGCAGCAAGACCTTCAATGAGTTTGGGGAGATGCGCGCGCACTGTGGGTTCTCCACCAGTAAGACGCAAGCTGTCCACGCCAAAACGTTCTACGCATACTCGCGCAACTCGTTCAATCTCTTCAAAGGTCAAGACCTCGGCGCGGTCAAGCCAATTCAAACCTTCTTCGGGCATGCAATACGTACAACGAAAATTGCAGCGATCTGTGACCGAAATGCGTAAGTCACGTACTGTGCGTCCGTAACGATCAATAAGGTCCACGGGCTAATCCTACGCAGTCAATCTCAGATGCCTACGAGCCATGAGGGCCTGATTCGGGCCCGAGGAATGACACGGTTACTTCATCGCCGGCACGCACACCAGTTCCATCAGGTACCGCCATGATTGCATTAGCAATCGCTGTTGCTGCTAGTTGATGACTTCCTTGTGGTCCAGTACGACGCACATGCACTCGACCATCGGTTGCACCCCAATAGGCATGCACACGATCGAAGTGGGTTTTCCCGTCTGGTTTGCGCATCACGTCTTCGTCCACAATGGCGTTCACGCGTGCGCGATGGGGATTGCGATGTCCCATCATTGATTTAAGTGCGGGACGAGCGAGCAATTCAAAACTCATCAACGACGACACAGGATTTCCTGGCAAGCCAAACACAGGAATTGCAACACCAGCATCGTTAGTCAAGGTTCCAAATGCAAATGGCTTCGCTGGTTTCATTGCAATTTGGAACCACTGCATCGATGCAATGCGACCCAACACTGCTTTCACCACGTCGTAGTCACCCATGCTCACGCCACCACTAGTCACTAACGCATCGCAATGTTGCACATTCACCGCATCACGCAGCACTTGCTCTAATACAGATTCGTCATCGCGCACAATGCCAATGTCCAACACTTCTGCGCCAGTCTCGGCAATGATGCGTCGCAACATCGTGCGGTTCGATTCGCGGATCTGACCTGGTTGCAGTGGTGAGCCGTCATCTATCAATTCATCACCAGTGGACAAAATGCCCACGCGTGGCCGCTGATATACCGATACCGTGCGCGCGTTAATACTTGCCAACACACCTTCGACCATCGATGTCACCACAACACCATGCGTCAACACCGTGGCCCCTACTTGCACATCTGATCCTGTACGACGAATCGCATCACCAGTTGCCACCGATTTATGTATCAGCACCTTTGAGTCACCGACACGTTCGGTGTCTTCCACCATCACGACTGCATCGCAACCTTCGGGAATGGGCGCACCAGTCATGATGCGAATTGCCGTTCCCTCGTGTAACGCATCTGTCGCAACACCACCTGCGGCAAGTTCACCAATCACTTTGAGTGTGACAGGAACGCGTGCGACGTCGGGGGCGCGTACTGCATAACCATCAACTGCGGTGTTATCAAATGGTGGCACTGGTTCGGTTGCCACTACATCTGCAGCCAACACCAAACCATGGGCTTCGCCGGCCGGCAACGACACGATGGGACCTGGTCCGCAATGGCCCAACACCACTGCACGCACATCATCCAAAGGAGTCATAGAGCCAAACGGTACCCCCAGTTAATGCCAGCCCCCGAGCCCTCACCCAAATTCTCCGATAGACCTACATATATGGCCAACTACCTCCCACCGTCAGCCTCAGGTCTCACCATGGCCTGGACCACATGGGATGGCACACCTGCGAGCAGTGTCTCTTTGCGTTGGGAAAATGAAGGTTGGACTGCAGAGGTGGGCCTCCACACCGACAACGCAACTGCCGTCATTCGCATGTCTGCAATGTGGAAAGTACAACAGCTACTTCTGTTTCGTGATCTTCCCGACCCAGATCTATGGCTTGCCACCGATGGTCACGGCCGATGGGGCGAAATGAATGGTGCACACCGCACCGAACTTGACGGCTGTGTTGATATTGATTTTGCGAACACGCCGTTCACTAATTCAGTACTCACCCATCGTTTGCCACTACACGTTGGCCACACTGCCGACATCAAAGTGATCACTATTGATATTGAAACCCTAGGCGTGGTCAGTAGGCCGCATCGCTACACACGTATTGATTCCCACACATGGGAATACACCTCATTGGCATCAGGCGCGCAACAACATGCCGTGGTTGATGAATGTGGTTTTGTTGTGAACGAACACGAAGTGTTCCGTCGCGTCATTGACGACGCACAAAACAGTTAACTAACCCAGTCGCGTCTGCAACCAATGACGCAGTTGTGGTGCAACATCGGGACGTGCAAGTGCAGCATCCAAAACTGCTTCCAGCCAACCCAATGGTGTGCCCGTATCCCAACGCTGTGTGGTGGTGAGATGTCCAAGTACTGGCGTGCGCAAAGATTGCGACAACAACGCATCGGTGAGTTGTAACTCACCATTGGGATGTGGCTTCAACTTGTCAATCTCTTCAAAGATGTCCGCAGTCAATACGTAACGACCCAAAATGATGAGATCACTTGGTGCATCTTCCATTTTTGGTTTCTCTACAACATCAGTGATTTCAAATGGACCCTCCGACGGTGCGCCGGGTGCAACACTGACCACTCCATATGCCGACACTTCTTCCATCGGCACGCGCTTCAATTCAATAGCGCTTTGTCCTGTTGCTTCACACGAAGCAATCAACAACGACAACAAACCTGCATCTCCACGCAATTCATCAGGTAACAACAATGCAAACGATTCATCGCCCACTACTTCACGTGCACAACCCACCGCATGACCCAATCCGCGAGGATTGTCCTGGTAGGTAATGCTCACGCGCACGTCGGCTCCAATGCGCTCAAGGCGGTCGGCAATGTCGTCACGGCCTTGGTCGCGCAATTTGGCATTGATCGAAGGATTGGGGGTCACATAGTTTTCAAGGCCTGGTTTGGTGCGACTCGAGACCAACACAATGTGGTCACAACCAGCCCCAATGGCCTCATCCATCACCAACTGCAAAGCCGGCACATCGAAGATGGGGAGCAGTTCTTTGGGTACTGCTTTGGTCACGGGATAGAAACGGGTACCCAGTCCAGCAGCGGGAATAACAGCGGTATGGGCCTTCATGGTTTTCTACGCTAGCCAGATACCCTTTGGCACTCGAAGGATAAGAGTGCCAACCCCCGGAGTGACCGATGCCGACATACGTTTATAAGTTCGTAGAAACCGGTGAAACCATTGAAGTGCACCAAGATTTCACCGAAGATGCCCTCACCGAGGCCATGCACCCCACCGATGGGAAAATGCGCCCAGTGAAGAAAGTCTTTCTCCCAGTAGGCATCACTTTCAAAGGTGGCGGCTTCTACAAGACCGACAGTGGCAAGTCAGGCTCCTCGGTGCCCTCATCCACAAGTGACACCTCAACTGCTTCCACGTCTGCAAGCGACTCCACAAGTTCAACTGCATCGACAACACCGTCGACATCGTCAACTGACTAATCCCAAGTCACCCCTGTTGGGTGTTTCTACGCACACATGTGCCTCAAAAGAGGTGCCCTGTGAATTCCATCCATCAATTCTTTCAAGCAGCACATACCCAATGGCGCACATTTCGCACACGTCATGCAGCACTGCTTCTCACTTCGCGAAAAGCACAAACACTGAGTGTTTTGGGTGTCAGTGCATTGTGTGCGGTACTTGTTCTGATCGCTTTGGTATCTGCATCACGCACACGTGAGCAATGGACCCAATCTCGACACGTTGTTGTAGCCACAGTTGATCTCCGCCCAGGCGATGTCTTAACCACTAACAACACACATCGCATTTCACTTCCCCATGCTGTTGTCTCTAGCGATGCACTCGAAGAAATTCCCGACCAAGCATCAGTGCGACTCACACTGCGCGCACACACCGTGTTGACTACATCGCTCATCACCAATCACAATGCAGTCGCTGAAATTCCCGCAGGGTGGCGCATCGTGGCGTTGCCTCAATCGCTTTCTACCCCGCCACTTATGGTGGGTGACGCGGTGGAAATCGTGGGCGGGTCCACCGTGATCGCATCATCTGGGCTCGTGGCTTCAATAGACCCACTGACTGTGGCTGTTCCACAAGAAGTGTCTGCCACCGTGGCCGCCGCCGCCCGATTGGGAGAAATCTCCATTGTGCTTTCTCGCTAGCTTCCACTCGCATAATCAGGCACGAGTGAGTAATGTTCACAGTGACGCTAGACACACAGGGGGCTTGTGATGGCATACGGAGCAGATGGACCACTCGATACTCCACCAGTAACCGATTGGGTCAATGACTGGGATTGGCTCGACGATGGTTGGGGCGAAAACGCCATTGATATTTGGAACAGCGTGCGCGAGCAATGCCCAGTGGGTTCCACCGAACGATACGGCCGCGCATTTATGCCCGTCACCATGGATGCTGTGCGTCACATTGCAAACGACACCGAGAACTTCTCATCTATTTGGGTCGGTGTGGGGCGCCCCGATGCGCCGCGCTCTCCTGCACCACCTATTACTTCTGATCCACCCGACCATCACGGTCATCGTCGATTGATTCTTCCTGCGTTTAACCCCAAGGCAGTTGCAGGCATTGAAGACGATCTACGTACATTTTGCCGCTCGCTCATCAAAGATCTCGACGGCATGAATGCAGCCGATGCTGCCGTGCAATACACACAGCACATTCCTGTGCATGGCATTTGTATTCTCACCGGCTTGCCCGAAGAAGACGCCGATCTTTTCCGTGACTGGATCTACAAGAGTTTCCAGCTTGCACCAAAAGACAACCGCATTCGTTTAGAAGTAATGATGGAGATGACTCAGTACATCGATGGTCTCCTCAAAGATCGTTTGGCATCACCAAAAGATGACTTGTTGACCATGATTGCTAATGCCGAAATTGATGGCAAAGAAGTTGATTGGAACATCAAGATTGGTTACATCCGATTACAGATTGTTGCCGGCATCGACACCACATGGAGCGCCATTGGCTCAGGGTTGTGGCACTTTGCCCAACACAACGATGAAGTGCAGCGACTGGTTGCCGTAGATAACGATCACATGTTGTGGCAGACCGCAAACGAAGAAGTGTTGCGTTACTACGCACCTGTAACCATGGCACGCAAAGTCATCAAAGACACCGAAGTATCTGGTTGCCCGATGCATGCAGGTGATCAAACACTGGTCACCTTCCCTGCTGCTAACCACGACCCTGAAGCGTTTGAAGACGCACACATTTTTAAACTTGATCGCGAGAACAATCGCCATGTGGCTTTTGGTTTAGGTATTCACCGTTGTGCAGGTTCTAACTTGGCGCGTCTAGAAATGCTTGTGGCTTTCCAAGAATGGCTCCGTGCATTTCCTAACTACAGCTTGGACCCAACCCAGAAAACAACATGGGCAAACGGCCAAGTGCGTGGTCCTCGCCAAATTCCGGTGTTGTTGAACCGTTAACTAGTCCACAACAGAAGGCACAATGCGCGCCGACCATGGCCTCGCTTTGTCCCAGTGGTGACCCACAACGGTGCCGCGCGCAAGCTGGGCAAGAAAATCTTGTGGGCCATCAAAGTCGGGCATTTGCATATAGGCAGCCCCGATGGCGTGAGGAACATGAGCATCACTGCCCGCGCCCAACACCACGTTGTTGTCGCGTCCGAACTGGGCCGCACGCGCATTGAGTGATTGCAGTGATGTCTTTGAGTTAAACGCTTCAATTGCATCTACCAAGCCGGCATCCACAATTTCTACCAACGATGCCTCGGTGAGATTTTTACGCATGGGATCAAAGGGATGCGGCACATACACGATGCCGCCTTGTTCGCGAATCTGTGCTGCAGTTGCATCTGCGCGTGCACCATAGGAAATCTTTTCGGTGAGAAACAACCCAATGATCTCTCCAGTGTGGGTGCGCACCTCTTCACCAATAATCACGCGACACACATCGCGTAATGCATCGGTGAGGCGTTTTGCGCCTTCCACTGCGTTGTGATCAGTCACACACAACACATCAATTCCGGCTTCTGCAACTGCCTCGGCTACTTCATCAAACGTAGTGGTGGAATCTCCCGAGAACATTGTGTGGCTGTGCATGTCCACACGCACAAAACCATCAGGACACTCATCTGCCAAATGTGGATGACGTTCTATTGCTGCAGCAAGTGGCCGTGCCATGTGGTGTTAGGCCCCACTCATGGTGACCCCAGAAATCACCAGTGACACCCCAGTTGCCCGCATGGGTAACCAGTCCAAGTCACAACCAATTGCTTCTACATCTAGCAACATGCGTTGCAAGGTAGAGGCAATAGTGAACTCGCGTACAGGTTCAGCGGTTTTACCATCTCGAATCATCAAGCCCGATGCACCTGTCGAGAAATCTCCAGACACAGGATTCACACCACTATGGAGACCTTGCACGCTGTCAATCAGTACGCCTTCAGTAATTCCAGCGATGAGTTCTTCTTGTGTTTTGGTGCCAGGAGATAACTGCAATGCCACACATCCGCCAGCATTACCCGTGCTCTTGGTGTTCATACGGCGCGCGCTGTATGCGTCGTGCACAAACATTTTCAACACGCCATTTTCCATCAACACATTGCGTCGTGCAGCCAAACCATCACCATCTGTTTCACGGGCGTAATAACTGCGTGAATCAGTGGGGTCATCTACCAATGTCACCAGCGGTGAGGCCACTTGTTCTCCAATACGATCAGCAAAAATACTGCGTCCCTTCGAGACACTTTCGCCGTTCAACGTGGAACCAATGATGCCCAAAAACTGTGCTGTCACCATGGGGTCAAGCACCACAGTGGTCACTTTGCTTGCAGGTTTCACAGCACCCAACAAACGTGTGGCGCGTTCTGCTGCCTTGCGTGCAGCGGCTGGTAAATCAAACACCAGTGGGCTATCACCTAACGCATAGGCCCAACCAGTTTGTGTTTCGCCGTTGTCATCTACCAACACCGACACCGTGGCATAACAACTATTGGAACGACTGCTACTTCTGATCCCCAATGTGGTGGCAGATGCCTCTTCTGTGGAGCCGTCTGAATAGTTCACGTCATCAATACGAATGCGGGCATCTTCAGCCAACACGAGACGTTCTAGTTCTTTAGCAATCTCAATTTTCTTGTCTGTAGGAAATGCTGCGAGATCGTCGTCCCATAGTTTTTGTTCCACCACAGCTACGCCATCTGGTTCGGCAAGGCCGGCGAATTCATCAGGTGTTCCAAACGTTGCGTTCTCGCGCGCCTCCGCCAACACTTCACGCCACGAGGTGTCATCGAATGCGCCGGCAGATGATGCACCAGTGCGGCCATCCACAATGACAGTGATGGACACACTTTGGCTTTGTGCCGATACAAAGTGTTCGATTTCCTGATTGCGCACGCGAATATCTGTTTCGTTGCTGCGACCAAGATGGGCCGCTATCTGTTCGCCAGGTTGTGCTTCAGCAACAATGGCATCTGCGATTGCTTGTAGGTCCTCTACAGCACGACCACTCATGCCGCAGTTCCACCAATGGTCATCGACTTCACACGCAGTGTGGGCTGGCCGTCACCTACTGGCACACCTTGTCCATCTTTGCCACATGTGCCTGGGTTACCCATTGCAAAGTCATTACCCAAAAGGTCAATATCTGCAAGTACTTGTGGGCCGTTACCAATCAGGTTGCCTTCGCGCAGTGGCTCGGTGATTTCACCGTTTTCAATCAAGTACGCCTCAGTCATACCGAACACAAAGTCACCTGATGCAGTGTTCACACTGCCGCCACCCAACTTGGCGACATACACACCTTTTTCTGTGGCGCGAATAATGTCATCGGGCTCATCGCTGCCATTCAATACAAAGGTGTTTGTCATGCGCACCATGGGTAGGTGTTCATAACTTTGACGACGTCCGTTGCCACTGGGGCGGCGACCTTCTTGCACGGAACGAATGTGATCCCACATGTAATCGGTGAGGATGCCGTTTTCAATCAACACGTTGCGTTGGCTCTTGTGGCCCTCATCATCAATGCCAATGGCACCCCATTCGCGCGACATCGTGCCGTCATCTACCAAGGTCACCAATGGTGATGCCACTTGTTGACCCACGCGATTGGCGTACACACTTGCGCCACGAGCTACAAGGTCGGCTTCTAATCCATGACCACATGCTTCGTGAAACAACACTCCACCAGATCCACGCTTAATCACTACAGGCAATGCACCACTTGGTGCGGGGCGTGCGCGTAATTTGGTCACCGCTTGGCGTGCTGCACGCTCCGCGAGTTCTTCCACGCTTTCTTCATCGAACAATTCAAAACCAATGGTGTGACCCAATGAGTCATATCCGGTTTGCATGCCCGTGTCGCCGTTTGCCACTGCGGTCACACGAAAAATGGTGCGCACTTGTTCATCGGTTGCAAACACACCATCTGAGTTCACGACCAAAATGCGACGCGTGCTGTCGGAATAACCAGCTGAGACTTGCACGATGCTGGCATCCACTCCGCGAGCTGTGTCATTGGCAATGGTGAGCAATTCCACTTTGCGAGCCTTAGGCACAGATGTAGGCGCAATGCGTACGTCGTTGACTTTTTGGCGCGACATGGATTGCAACGACACTTTGTGCGTACCACCGGTACCGGTGGCAGCAGCGGCGGCGGCGGCTTCTGCAGCGGCCATCAAACCTTTTTCAGTCAGATCAGAGGTGTAGGCAAAACCAGTGGTGTCCCCATGAATCACTCGGATACCGGCGCCTGAGTCGCGACTACTCGAGACGGCTTCCACTTTGCCGTCATCAAGACCGGCCCCCATGGAACGTTTGTCTTCCACGAAAATCTCAGAAAATCCAGCACCAGTCGAGCGCCCCTTGTCGAGGACTCGAGCCAGAACTGAGGTGTCAAATTCGTGGGAAAGATCAATAATGCTCACAGACACAATCCTACCGATACCTGCCGTGGGCAATCATCGGGAACACCAAGTGACCATTGTCGAGCCATAGAATCGGGGACGCATGGACACAGTCTCCTCCTCGGCGGAACAACACGAGCTTCGCCAGCACCGCACCCGGGTGTGGAAAGAGATCCTCATCATGGCCGTGTTCTACGGCATCTACACGGCAACGCGTAACCGGTTTGGGTCCTATGAAGTAGGCGAAAACGATATTCCGCTTCATGCATTCAATAATGCGGTGAAAGTCATCCGTGTGGAACGCGCTTTGGGTCTGTATCACGAGGAATCCATCCAGCAATGGTTCCTCCAATATGAATGGTTCTTGCAAGCGTTAAACACGTTCTACGGAACTGCACACTTCGCAGTCACCATTGGCGTCTTTTTCATTCTCTTTCGCCGCCGCAAAGATGTCTTTCCTCTATATCGCAATGCATTAGCTGCCATGACCGGTCTTGCCATCATCGGTTTTGCACTGTTCCCTCTCATGCCGCCACGTCTGCTTGATGAGCCATGCCCACCTCAAGGTTTTGGTGGTGCATGTATTCAACATGAACTGCGTAACTACAACGGGGCGACATCATTTGGTTTTGTGGACACCTTGGAAGAATTTGGTGGCCCGTGGGATTTCAGCTCTGGTGCCATGGCACAAGCATCGAACCAGTACGCCGCCATGCCCTCATTACATATTGGTTGGGCCTCATGGGTAGCGCTTGGCATATTGCCCCTCGCGCGCAAACGTTGGGTGAAAATTGCAGTGGTGTTGTACCCGGCACTCACCTTGTTCACCATCGTGGTCACGGGAAATCACTTCTGGATAGATGGCGTGGGTGGATTAGTTGCTCTTGGATTCGGATTTCTCATCGGCAAGAAAATGCACGATTGGAATCAAGCACGCCTTGATTACAAGTTTGAACAACTTAAAACTGGCCACCCATCTGCAGGTGGCGCTGCCTAGAACGAGTGATATCCACCGTCAATAGTGACGACATCACCGGTGTGATACTTCGATAGATCGCTTGCAAGATACGCAGCGATACCACTGAAATCATTCGGGTCACCCCAACGACGCATCGGCACACGAGGCAACACGTTGGCGACGAACTTGTCCCAACCGAGCGCGGGTGCTGTCATTTCACTTTCAATCCATCCGGGCAAAATTGCATTACTGCGAATGCCATGTCGTGCGTGCTCTACAGCAATGGCGCGCATCATGGAAATAAGACCCGCTTTAGACGCGCCGTAATGTTGCCCGCGCTGTTGACCAAAATACGCCG
The DNA here is from genome assembly GCA_044239355.1 of Ilumatobacteraceae bacterium. Taxonomy (GTDB): domain Bacteria; phylum Actinomycetota; class Acidimicrobiia; order Acidimicrobiales; family Ilumatobacteraceae; genus UBA2093. The sequence goes on along the minus strand of JBIIBO010000003.1, from coordinate 61,158 downwards.
ACCCCGATGTGGTGAACACCAATGATCCGCCGTGGCCTTGAGCAACCATTGCACGCACCGCAACTTGTGCGGTATAAAACGCGCCATCAAGATTTACGCGCATCACTCGATGCCATTCGTCATCAGTCATCGTTGCGAAACTCTCCGCGTTGCCACCCACTCCTGCGTTCACAAAACATGCATCCACATGACCGAAAGCGTCAAGAGTCTGTGCGAACACTGTCTCTACTTGTTCTTGCTCTCCTACATCGCATACGTAATCCACCACGCGCACACCAAAGGTCTCCAGTTCGGCACGCGCTGCTTGGTTCTTGTGGGCATTAGTTCCCCAAATTGCAAGATCCGCACCGCACTGGGCAAGCCCCCGAGCCATCCCCAATCCAATTCCTCCGTTGCCGCCTGTAATCAGGGCGACTTTGCCTGCCAAATCAAACATCTGTCCCATATCTATTGACCGTATCTAATGGCACATCACCAACCGCTGTCCACACCCCAAGGGCGCCCAATAGCGGCAGTAGCCTTGTCCTCCATGACGCTTTTGGACAGCATTTCAGAACCCGCTGACCTGCGTCCTTTGACGTTGCCCCAACTCGATGAGTTAGCCACTGAAATCCGTGAGTTCATTGTGGGCGCCGTCGCCGAATCTGGCGGTCACCTTGGCTCCAACTTGGGAGCCGTCGAGCTGTCCATTGCCTTGCACCGAGTGTTTGAGTCCCCCACTGATGCAGTGTTGTGGGACACCGGGCACCAGGCATACGTGCACAAAATTCTCACTGGTCGCAAATCTGGCTTTGCCAAACTGCGCCAACACGGTGGCCTCTCGGGTTACCCCAGTCGCGAAGAAAGTCGACACGACTTCATAGAAAACAGTCATGCATCCACTGTGTTGTCCTATGCACATGGTCTCGCCGTTGCACGCGATGCAGGAGCCAACCAACACCGACACATCGTTGCTGTCATTGGTGATGGTTCCATGACAGGCGGCATGGCATACGAGGCGCTCAACAACTTGGGTCATTCAAAAAGTCGCGTCATCATCATCTTGAATGACAACGGCCGCAGCTATGCGCCGACCATTTCAAATCTTGTCCATGGCGGCGTGCAAGCACCAGTCGATGTCACCACTGACACGCCTCGCTTCCCCGAGCGCATCACCGGAAAACTTTCACGCACACTCACTGGCATTCGCATGAACCCTGTGTACCTGCGTCGTCAACGCAAGTTCGAATCATTCATGCGTGATCTTCCGGTAGTCGGTAAGCAAGCAGAACAAGGTGTAGAAGCTTTCAAGGCAGCAGTGCGTGAGTTCTTGCAACCACCATCGTTTTTTGAAGCACTCGGTGTGCGCTACATCGGCCCTGTTGATGGACACGACATTGGCGAACTAGAAAATGCATTCGCATCTGCTCTTGCTCGCGAAGATGAAGGCCCCATCGTGTTGCATGTGCTCACACAAAAAGGTCGTGGCTATTCCTTTGCCGAAGATGACGACGAAAAACATCTGCATGACACCGCAACCTTTGACCCCATTGATGGACCACAAAAATCTGTGGTGTCGGGATACACCGGCGCCTTCAGTGATGCACTCATTGCTGAAGCCAAAAATGATTCGCGCATTGTGGCAATTACTGCAGCTATGCCGGGACCCACTGGTTTATTGGAATTCCAAGAGCGTTTCCCTGATCGCTTCTTTGATGTCGGCATTGCCGAACAACACGCCGTCACTGCAGCAGCAGGTATGGCCATGGGCGGTCTGCGTCCCGTAGTTGCGTTGTACTCCACCTTCTTGTCACGTGCATGGGACCAAGTGGTCTATGACGTGGCACTTCATCGACTTCCCGTGGTGTTTTGTCTCGACCGCGCGGGCATCACCGGTGATGATGGCCCTAGCCATCACGGTGTGTACGACATGGAACTGCTCTCCAAGGTTCCTGGCATGCGTGTTCTTGCACCGTCATCTACAGATGATCTTCAACAGATGCTCCACGATGCAATGACACTCGCTAACGATGGCCCCGTGGTAATTCGCTACCCCAAAGGAAAAGCACGCACTGTGTCTGCCGACAAAGTAGGTAGTGGACAAAAAGCATTGCGCCTCGCTCAAGGCGATGGCACGGTAGCCATTTTGGCGATTGGCAAAATGGTGGGCATTGCCGAACAAGTGGTGGAAGAACTTGGCGCATCAGGCATTTCTGCCACGTTGTGGGATGTGCGCAGTTGTGTACCACTCGATGAGGAAATGTTGGCCGATGCGATGCGCCACAAGGTTGTCCTCACCGCAGAAGATGGTTTACGTGATGGCGGTATTGGCTGCATGATTGCTGACCGCATTCATGCAGCGGCGCCTTCGGTGCGCGTAGAAAACATGGGTGTACCCACCAAATTCATTCCCCATCACAAGCCCGATGCCATCTTTGCGGCACTCGGCTTGGATACAGCAGGAATGTGTACCGCTGTGCGCCAACTTCTCGCCTAGCGTGAACCCACATGGATCTTGATCGCGAACTGGAATTTGCTGTCACCTTGGCAGACCTTGCAGATGCTGTCACATTGCCATTCTTTGAATCACGTAACTTCACCGTGGACATCAAAGCGAACCAGACAGAAGTGACCGAAGTAGATCGTCACACCGAAACCGTGATTATGGATATGGTGCGTACACAGCGACCCGACCATGGCTGGTACGGCGAAGAACACGGAGCAAGCGCTAACAATGCCGAATGGACATGGGTGATTGACCCTATTGATGGCACTTCTAACTTTGTGCGCGGAGTTCCCATTTGGGCAACCTTGATTGCACTCGTCCATCGTGATCGTGGACCTGTGATGGGTTTCGTGTCCGCCCCTGCCATGCACGCACGTTGGTGGGGTGTTGTGGGTGGCGATGCAATGTATAACGGTCATCGCATTCAAGTGAGCACTGTGGACACATTGAGCGATGCGTCTCTATCCATTACAGAAAATGCACCATGGCGCGAAGCTGGCTATAGCGAAGCGATTAAGAACTTAAAGAAATCTGTGAAGCGCGTACGTGGCTATGGTGATTTTTGGCAACACATGCTGGTCGCCCAAGGTGCTATTGATATCGCCGTTGATGCCATTGGTCTTGAGCCCTACGACATCGCAGCCTTGATGCCGATTGTGCAGGCCGCCGGCGGAATGCTCACTAATCGTGAGGGTCGCCCCGATTGGCGCAGCGATACAGCCATTACTTCTAACGGGCTCTTGCATCGTCATCTTGGAGAACTTCAACAGGGCTAGCTGCTCTGAGAAAACGTCTGAGTAGACCACCAACTACGCTGGGGTCACTATGGATATCCAGGACACCAAAAAGACCGTTATCCGCAATGCTCGCTTAGTTGATGGCTCTGGCGATGCAGAACGCACCGCGGATGTGTCCTTCGTAGACGGCCGCATCACCGATATTGATGCAGCTGGCAAAGCCTCAACAGCACACGCGCATCGCATTGTTGATGCAGATGGATTGTTACTCACTCCTGGTTGGGTAGATATCCACACTCACTACGACGCCCAAGCAACATGGGATCCCTGGTTGACACCAAGTAGTTGGCATGGTGCCACCACTGTGGTGATGGGAAATTGTGGTGTGGGTTTTGCCCCCGCACACGATGATCGTCATGAATGGTTGATTGAGTTGATGGAAGGCGTGGAAGATATTCCTGGTGCCGCAATGACCGAGGGCATGACCTGGGGCTGGAGATCATTTCCTGAATACCTAGAAGTGCTCGCATCCAAAGAACGCGTCATCGATATCGGCACACAGATCGCTCATGGCCCACTACGTGCCTATGTCATGGGTGAACGTGGTGCCGCAAATGAAAGCGCCACACCCGAAGATATTGCGCTTATGGCTAAACATGTAGATGAAGCCTTTGCTGCAGGAGCACTCGGATTCTCCACAAGTCGCACGCCAATTCATCGCAGCAAAAGTGGTGAGTTAGTTCCTGGCACACACGCCGATGAAAACGAACTGTTCGGCATTGCTGAAGCTATGGGTAAGCACGGCCGTGGCGTGTTCCAATTTGCGCCAGAACACAAAATATTGCCCACAGATGAATGGCCATGGATGCGCGAGTTAGCAATGCGTAACCCTGGCGTGACGGTGAGTGTGAATCTCAACCAAGCAGATGAATCACCTGATGTATGGAAACAAGTAATGCGTCAACTGGGAGAGGCAGTTACCGATGGCGTGAACATTGTTGCCCAAGTAGCAGGGCGCTCAATTGGTGTGATGATGTGTTTGGAAGGCTCCTTTCATCCATTGATGTTCCATCCTGTCTGGCAACAAATTGCTGGCCTGTCCCATGAGGCACGCGTTGCCGCGTTACGCACCGATGCATTGCGTCGTGCGTTTGTTGAAGACATTCCTCGCGACGATGGCTTCTTTGAAAAAATAGTTCTCTCCAGATTGTGGAAGATGTTCCCTGTCGTTGATGCCAACATCAACTACGAGCCAGATCCGAAGACGGATTCCATTGATGCATTAGCGAAAGTGCGCAACATCAATCCGATGGAGATGGTCTATGACCAGCTTCTCGCGAACAACGGCACTGGCATGATCTACATGCCGTTTTTCAACTATGCCTATGGTGATCTCTCCATGACGCACGAGTTATTGAATAGCCCCCTTACTCGTAACGGATTATCTGATGCAGGTGCACATTGCGGTGCTATTTGTGATGGTGGAATGCCTACGTTTTTGTTGACACACTGGGTACGCGATCGTCAACGTGGTCCACGCTTGCGACTTGAGACAATGGTTGCTCGTCAAACACGTAAGACAGCAGAACTGTATGGGTTGCTAGACCGTGGCCTCATTGCGCCTGGGTTACGCGCAGACCTCAACCTGATTGATTATGAGGCATTGAGTTTCGATATGCCCAAGATGGTGTATGACTTCCCTGCCAACGGACGCCGCTTAGTGCAACACGCCAAGGGATATGTGGGCACGTGGGTGAATGGTGTGCAGACCACTGCGAACGACGAGTTCACCGGCGCTTTGCCAGGTCAACTACTTCGCGGCTAAATACCTAGTTATCCACCTCACGTATCTTCCAAAAGACTTCGGGCTACTGTGGAGTTATGGCTAATCCCAAGACCACTATTCATATCGGCATTGCAGTTCTTGGCTTTTTTGCCGTGGGAGTGCTCTCCATCTTTATTGGCGATGCAACACTGCCCTTCATGATTGCCGGTGGTGGCCTTAGTGGTTTGGGCTATTGGCTAGGTGCTGCAGCCCAACGTCGTCATGGCTAAGTCCACAAGTTCTGCCAAGCGCACAAACCGAGTCCTTGCTTCAGCCGTAGTAATTGTTCTTCTAGGGGCAGCCATAGCAGCAAGTGTGCAGTTCTCTGGCGAAGCAAGCGCCCCTTCCACAAGCGATGCGCCAGCCGTAACGCCACCTGCGAATAGCACGGGAAGTCGCCCTGCTGAAATTGGTTATTCATGGTTTGACCATGGTTTTGCATCAGAGCAAATTGATTTCGATATGCCCTCACTCTCGTGTGCATCAGTTGCCGACACCATCACACCAGATTTATGTGCAGTGGCCAGAGCCACAAGTGGTGCGTTCATGCTTGTGGGCACCGAAGGATTTTGGGATCCCGAAGAGTTAGATGCCGATGGTGCATCTTGGGTTCCTCTTGATCTCACGGTGTTTGTGATGCGTACTGATATGGAAGGTCCACGTGCAATCAGCGTTCTCGATGGTTCTACAGAAAAGGCCTACACAGATGTTGGCGTGAGCATCGATCTCTACACCGCAAACATCGATGGCGACGACGTACTTGTACTTCACAAACGACTCACCAATTCTTCTGATGACCCATTTTCTTTCCGTGAGTCCGTGCAGATCCTGGCAATGTCACCTACAGGTGCACCCACACTTGTAGCAACATACGAAGGTCACCAAATGCGCGTTGCAGCAAGTGGTTCCACTATTGAGATGTCGTCATTGCGTTACCGCACCAGCAACACATCACCCAACCCGCAATGGTTCACACGAGTGAGTGTGAAGCCGTCTGCGCGGGACATTGCGTTGTATTCATGGGAGGAAATTGTGACCTCGAATGATGCAGAAATTCCTTCTGGCCAAGGCATGAAATTGCAAGCAACATACGACTTCCCCGTCGCGTCCCAGACTGCCCCCAACTTCTAGGTCCTTCAAAGCTCACTCATGTCAGCAATAGACCAACATCTTGAAAACCTTAAAACTGGAGCACTTCATCATTTTTCAGATTGGCCCAATAAGGACATGCCGCGAGCTGCTGCTGGGGTCTATTCAATCTGGAATCAACAGAATGAATTTGTTTACGTAGGAATGGCCGGACGAGGCAAGTCAGTTGCAGACCTCAATGCTGCACAATTAAGCGGTAAGAAAACTGGTCTTTTTCATCGACTGAATAGTCATGCATCCGGCATGCGTTCTGGCGACCAATTCTGCGTTTACGTCCAGGACTTACTTATCCTAAAACGGCTAACTACAGAACAAATTGACCAAATAGTGACTCGACAGCTAACACTCGATCGCCTTGTTCGTGACTATGTGAGACAAAACTTGAGTTATCGCTTTACGGTCACCACTGATGGAACCGAAGCTATCGAGATTGAAAGAATCATCATCAATGGTGCATTTGGCGAACACCCAATTCTGAACCCTCCTTCACATCTCAGATAAGAGCCGAGAAGCTACGAGATAGCCTGAGATGATGACTCAACTCGTCGCACGAGGGCGCACCATTGAAGTGGACAGGCCGTTGATTATGGCCGTCGTTAATGCCACACCAGATTCCTTTAGCGATGCTGGCCAGTACTCCACCGTGGAAGCGCGTATGGAACGCACCAAAGAAGTGTTGGACCAAGGTGCAGACATTCTCGACATTGGTGGACAATCTGCAATTACTGGAGTCCCAGAAATCTCTGAAGACGAAGAAATTGAACGCATCACACCGGTTATTGAATGGGTTGCAGCCAACACCCACGCAATCATCTCTATTGATACCTATCGCCCCAAAGTTGCCTCGGCTGCATTGTCGGCAGGTGCGCACATCATCAATGACATCAGTGGTCTTTTGCATCGCGAACTTGCCGATGTAGTTGCACAACACAAAGCGGGCTATGTCTTGATGCACAACCGTGGACGACCCAAAGTGCGCCTCACTGATGCCAATCTCTATGAAGATGTAGTGGCCGATGTGGTCTCATTTATGGATGAACGCATTGAATGGCTACACACTGCTGGCGTGACCACCGAACAACTTGTGATTGATCCGGGCCCGGATTTTGCAAAGACTCCCGCACAAACAGTGCAAGTGTTGCAACACATCAACCAACTGCTCACCTATGGACAGCCAGTGCTCTTTCCCGTGTCACGTAAAGATTTCATTGGTGCCATCACTGGTCGCCCACCACGTGAGCGACTCTCTGGCACACTCGCTGCAATTGCCCACACGTTGACACTCACACGCTCTGGCATTTATCGCGTGCACGACATTCAAGAAGTACGCAACTTCATTGATGTGTGGGATGTATTGCAAGGCCATCAAGAACTGGGTGCCGAAGTGTTGCTTGACCGCAATCTATGGCGAGCAACCTAGAGCTTTCGCTCCACAAGCACTGACCCTGCAACACCATCAAGGCTCACGCCGCGAAGATGTGCTGCGCCCACCACATCTGCAATCACATCACCCAATGCATCATCGGGTTTCCAACGGTTGTTTACGAGCCCCATGTCGGCTTCCACAATCCCGGCTGCACCCAACAATCGCCACACATCAATCAACATGGCAATCTCCACGCCATAGCCAGTCACAAAACCAAGTGACCGTGCCAATGGCGCCGCTATTGCCACCTGCCCACTCAAGGGTTGGCTAAAGGCTGCTAACTCTTGTGCCACTTTGCTCAATAGTGGCCGGCCATATTCTTCTGTCACTCGCCCACCAGGCACCTCTCGTGGCACACCATGTTCATCCACGCGCACAAAGCCACCTTTGACAAACTGCACGCCAGGGGTACCAATAGGTGCCACCAATGCAGCAATGTGGGCAAGCGAAACATTGCCAAGGTCTGCATCTAGGAATACAAACCAATCTGCGTCCACGGAGTGAACACCACGAAACAGTGAATCGCCTTTGCCCAATACGGGACCAATTTCGGGTAACAACGACGGCACCGACAACACTTCAACACCTGCATCGCGTGCACACGAGATGGTGTTGTCATCTGAGCCGCCGTCTAAGACATACACGCTATGAATGAGGCCAGCATCTAGTGCTTCGCGAGCAACACGCGCAGTACGAGTAATTCCTACTTCTTCATTAAGTGCAGGAATGAGAAGGGCGATATGTGTCACGACACTGATGTGCGTGCGACCAGTTGTTCGATGTCTCCTCGTGGATACACCCCATAGGCCGGCAAACGATCACGCCAACGTGACGGGCAATGTTCGGGTGCCACTTCACTCAACGGCTCCAACACGAAACGACGCTCGGCAAAACGAGGATGTGGCACTGTGAGTTCTTCACTTTCGAGCACATAGTCGTCATAGAACAATAAATCGAGGTCCAACGTGCGTGGGCCCCAACGTTCGGTGCGAATGCGATGTGCTTCTGCTTCGATTTGCAGCAGACGACGCAAGAAAGCAAATGGGTCAAGGTCGGTATCTACGATGGCCACCATATTCAGATACGGCCCTTGATCACCGGGGCCACCCACAGGGTCTGTTTCAAACACTTGTGATTGTGCGATGACATTCGACAACTTCTCGAGACCAAAACGCAAATATGCCACGCGGTCACCCAAGTTGGAACCCAATGCCACAATGGCGCGGTGACGTGCAGGAATACGCATATCAACACGGCTGCGCACCACTCGCACTGCGGTGGAATCTAAAGACTCTGGAATGGGTGGGCGCAACTTGGTGAGGCGCACATCAGCTACTTCCACATGATCAAACTGCAAACACTTCTCGGCAATGCGTGTCACCAAACGCTCTAGCAACACATCTTCGGCGGTTTCAATCACTTGGGAGACAGCATCGGCGATGACGCCATAGTTTGCGGTGTCATCCAAATTGTCGGTAACGCCCGCTTCGGCGAGGTCCACTTCCAGATCGATATCTACCTGAACGGGCTGACGAGCCTCTCGTTCATGGGGAAGAACGCCAATAAGTGCCATCTTGCGAAGGCCACTGATGTACATGTGGTCGCGAGCCATTCCTTCTGTCTATCTGAGATTTACGCCAATTGGCTACGGTGACTACATGAACAATCGCGTTCCTTACGATGAATTCAGCATGTTCCACGAAAATGCTGCGGAATATGGCATTGCCTACACATCGCCTCCGGTTGTGTCACGAGTCTTTGTGACGATGCCCGATGGTCGCAAGATGTCTGCGCTCAAATGGGGCAACGACACTCCTCGCATTGTGTTCTTGCATGGTGGCGCACAAAATGCACATACGTGGGACACGGTTGCGCTCGCCCTTGACGTGCCATTGTTGTGCATTGATTTACCTGGTCATGGTCATTCAGATTCTGCTGCACCATTTGACGCAACTGCTCTCCCCTTGCAACAAAATGCTGCCGACATCGCGCACGTCATCACACAACTTGCCCCTGGTGCTCTTGGCGTCGTTGGCATGTCCCTTGGTGGCATCACCACCTTGGCACTGTCGCGTGATTGGCCAGCACTAGTGAACAAAATGGTGTTGGTAGATATCACCCCTGGGGTGAATCAGGAAAAGACAAAACAGATCACAGATTTTGTCAATGGCCCTGCAACGTTCCCCTCATTTGAGGACTTGTTGGAGCGCACTATTCAGTTCAACCCCACACGCACCGTGGAGAGTTTGCGTCGCGGCATTTTGCATAATGCATTACAAACACAAGACGGCTCATGGGTATGGCGCTATCGGCGCGATGATGCACCAGCGTTACCTGAAGTTGACGGCAAAGTAGAACGACCATCGACGGCCTCACTGTGGGAAGCAATTCAACACTTTGGCAAACCTCTGATGTTTGTGCGTGGCATGCGCTCACAAAGTGTGGTCACCAATGAAGACGAAGAGGAATTGCGTCGCCGTGCATCTTCTGTGCGTGTAGAACACATTGCAGAAGCAGGACACAGTGTCCAAGGCGATACACCACTGGAGCTCGCTGCACTTATTAAAGACTTTTTAAGCCTTTAACTATTGCTCTTCTGATTGAGAAGAAAATTGAGTGCTCGCTGGCTGACTGCATCGTCATAGCCCACCACTAAATGGCGCCACAATGGCACTGCATAGGTTTCCCAGGAGAATTGCTGCGCCAAGGCTGTGCTCACAGTGGCTGCAACAACAGGATTGTTCTCGGCGACAATCACGAATGCTTTCACATTGTCTGTGTCCGAGTCTGCAGTGAGGTCTTTAAGGGGGCGCACAGCTTCTGGCAGATCTGCACATTGTGAATAGACAAGATGATCATCGCCTATTGAGAAATAGCGGCTGGTATCTGCATGGTTGGTGGCGAACTGCTGCGACATCAATTGCGTATTTTCGCGGTTGTCATCAGCACACACAATCTGCACTTCCCACGCGGCGGCGCCCTCACCTGCTGTAGAAAGAACAGTTGCAGAGTTGCCATCTGTAGCTTGAGTGATGCCTGTGAAAAATGATTGAGGATCTGCATGTGCAAACGCACGACGTGCCGCACGTGCCACAACAACAGTTGTGACCAACGGATCTACATTGCCGAACCGCACACTGTCGGCGAATCGACTGAATTCTCGCGGCACGTTTGCATTCATTGAACAAGAAATGTGCGAGACGCACCAGCGCAATGCTTCAGCCACCATTGCATTATCTGCTGCGATTTGTGCAGCTACTCGATCTTGCACAAACATCAAAGGGTGCGAAGGAGAATCGAGAACTAGACGTGCAATGGAGTCAGGGTTCTCAAGTGCCAATACAGCCAGAGCAGTGGCGCCAGTTCCCCACCCCATTGCTGACATCGCATCAAGGGCGAGAAAAGAACGCACGAATTCAATATCGCGTGCAACATCACGTGTTGATACGAGATGTTCACTCCCCACAGGCACAGGCGACACTTGCGTGCCGCGACGCGAGAGAGAAATCAATGTGTGTGCACTCCAACGGGACCCAAGATCCAAGGGAGCTTGTTCCACTAATTCACGCGCATCGTTGCCATAGCGATAATCGGGCACCAACACCACAGGAGGCCCATCTGGAGTTGTCGTACCAAGACGGCGATACACCGCAAGAGCCATAGTGGGGCCATCGGTGCGTGAATAGTCCACGGGAACTTGAACCTGTGCACATTCAATATCCCCACACGCGCGCCAAAAATCACTCTGAGGAGCCAATACATCTGTGGATACATCGCTAGAAGTAGAACATGCTCCGAGCCCTACAAGGCACAAAGATATCCATGCTCCGAAATGACGAAGAGTCATAGATTATTTAGGCGTACGCGAAGAAAATGTCTGCACCGTGGACTTCACCAAAGCGCCATTAATACGAGCTACCACATGGAAACGCACACGCTTACCGGCAACTGCGCGAACTGAGAACGTGCTCTTTGTTCCTGCAGAGACTTTGCGACCATTTTGATACAAAGTGACATGCGAGCCCTGAGGTGCATCCACACTGACACGGAACTGTTGTCCCACGCGCTTTACAGACTTCACACCTACTCGTGATGCCGACGGAACCGCCGCACTAGGCACACCTACACCAGGTGCAAGTGAACCAGATGGTGCACCACTTATCGGTGGTGGCGGTGGTAACTCTGCGCCATAGTCGGCATCGCTCACATCAGAATCAAAATCAACCGATCGACGTTCCCTTAATGGTTCATCATCACTGATATCACCATTGAGCACATTTGAGTTCACAGCCTGATGTAACAGCGCATTCACCGTGGACGATGACAACCCTGTGACTACTCCGCGAGTTGCATCTGTGGACAAGCGACTAGCAACTTGTGCAGGGGTGAGAGCAGCATTACCTAAAGTGAGAGCTGCAACGCCAGCAACATGTGGGGCTGCCATAGATGTTCCCGACATCATCACAGTAGATGTAGTTGAAGAAATACCTGTGGAGATAATGGAGCTGCCTGGTGCAAAGATGTCGACGCAGCCACCCACGTTGGAATAACTTGCACGTGCATCCAACGATGTTGTTGCCCCCACAGTGATAGCCGACACCGCACTTGCAGGAGACTTTGTGCATGCATCTGTTGCTTCGTTTCCAGCAGCCACCACCACAGTGATGCCATCAGCGACAGCGCGTTCAATTGCATCATTCAAAGCCAGATCGAATCCGCCGCCCAAACTGAGGTTTGCCACTGCAGGCTGGCCTGCCACATGGTGTTGAATCATCCAGTTAATACCCGAGATCACTCCGGTGCTTGATCCGCTGCCATTGCAATCCAGCACGCGAATCGGAACGATTCGAGCTTTTGTTGCAAAACCATATGTAGCACCGGCGATCGTTCCCGCAACATGGGTGCCGTGACCATGACAGTCATCTGTTCCTCGACCATCAGCAACAGCTGAATACCCCGCCACCACACGTGAGGTGAAATCAAGATGCGATGTGCGCACGCCAGTGTCAATCACATAGACATCGACACCAGTGGCTTCTCCTGCTCGGGAGATGTAACCATCAAGTGGCAGACCACGTTGATCGGTGCGATCAAGACCCCAAGATTGCGCAACAACCGGGGCCAATGCGCTGCTCACTGGTGCAATGGGATCGGTGGACACAGATGCAGGGCTTACCCCAACTGCATTACGCGCCACCACACTAAATGTGTAACTGGTGCCGTTGCTGAGCCCTGTCACTACACAGGCATTTGTTGAGGTCACACATGTGGCTCCGCCTGGTGTTGCCGTTGCGGTGTAGGCAGTGATTGCTGATCCGCCATCGGTAGCAGGCGTGGTCCAACGCACAGTGGCACGAGCATCCCCTGGTGTTGCAGTCACATTCACTGGTTCACTTGGTGCCGTTGCAGCGGCACGAGGAATAACTGTCACCACAGAGGACGCAGGACTATTACCAAATCGATTCACTGACTTCACACGAATAGAGACGGGCACATCAGGCGTCATATTCGTCAAAGTTGCCGTAGTGGCAACCGAGACTCCGTCGCTCCAAGCGTTCCAGTAGTTGCTGTTATTTATGCTGTATTCAACGACATAGTCCGTCACTGGTGCAAAAGTAGAAGTCACTGCCGTCCACGACACCACTACTGATGTTCCATTCACAACAGCTGTGATCCTCGATGGTGGGTTAGGTGTTCCTGCAACGCGAGGCTGAAGAGATATCTGATTAGAAGGTGCGCTCTCGCCAACACTGTTTACCGACCGGACACGGAACATGTACGCGGTGCCACCAACCAGATTGTCAATACGTACCGAACGAGAAATTGTGGTGAGAGTACGGGACCACGATGCGCCGCCATCTGTGGATGACTCCACGTTGTATCCCGTAATGGATACTCCACCAGTAGTAGTGGGCACTGACCACGACAGATAACCAGTGGAACCAGAGACAAAGCCTGACAATGCTCGAGGCGCGCTCGCAACCGTGGGTGCTACTGGGGTTGCAGTCACAACCACAGAAGGAACTCCGGCACCTATTGCATTGACTGCAAGTACACGGAACTGATGTGCTTGGCCACCTTGTAAACCAGTGAGGGAAAGACTGCGACGCGATACAGGTACCAGTTCGCTACGTGTCCAAGATTGGCCAGCATTCACAGAGTGTTCAACGAAATATCCAGTGACTACTGTTCCGCCAGTAGCAGAAGGGCTAGACCAATACACACTGGCAGCGTTAAAGCCCACCGTGGCATACGGAGAACGTGGCTCACTTGGTGGAGTTAATGCAATTGGAGTGACTGTTGCGGTGGCGTCGGCACTTGTGCCGTATTGATTCAATGCACGCACTCGAATGAGATGAGGCACTCCCCCATCAAGGCCTGCAGGGTACGCATAACGCACCGATGCAGATGTGCGCATTGCCCCAATCCATGTATCGCCGTTATCAGTTGACCAATCCACGATGTAGCCCTGCAAAATGCCGCCACCTAAATCTGTGGGTGCACTCCACGAGACATATGCGCCCAACAAACGTGGAGATGTGACTATCCCACGCACTACCGAAGGTGGGTTAAAGGACAATGGCGTTGCAACTGCAGAGCTACTAGGTGCGCCTTGACCTGCTGCATTTACCGCCGATACTCGTATGAGGTATCGCGTATTGGCAACCAATGGCGCCAATACAACAGATCGCAGAGTGGACACACCGTCCGCATAAACCACCCAAGTAGTTCCATCATCCATAGATGTTTCGATGACATAGTCAGTGATGGCTCCCCCTCCACTGCTCAAGGGCAATGACCAAGACAATCCCACACGCTCACGGCCCACAGTTGTAACCAGAGAACGCGGAGCACTTGCTAGTCCGGGCAAGGTGGGTGTCAGCGAGACTGTTGCCGACGCTCCACTTTGACCGATTGAGTTCACCGCATACACACGGAAGAGGTACTGCTGGAAATTAGTGAGATTGTTGATCGTTGCTGATGCTGTCGTAGATACACCGTCACTGACTGTGGACCACGATGATCCATTAGTAGTGGAGTACTCAATGATGTAATCGCTAAGTGGTGCTCCACCATCTGATGGAGGTGCGGTCCATGACAACGTCACTGCACCACTTGACACAGTTCCTCGTAGCGAAGAAGGAGAAGATGGGGCCGATGCCGGGGCCGGATCAAAAGAAGTGGAATAGATAAGCGATGTGGGTGATTCTGTTCCTGCACCAACAATCACCGCACGTGTTGCAGCATTAAGAACTGCAGATGAAACCTGTGCAGGAGTTGCTGCAGTATTTGTAGACAGATACAGCGCAACTACGCCTGCAACGTGTGGGGCTGCCATAGATGTTCCCGACAAATTGCGCAATGTGGAAGGTGAACCAATGTATGCCGCAGTAATAGAGGAACCTGGCGCAAAGACATCTACACATCGACCCCAGTTAGAAAAAGAGGCACGAGCATCACTAGGTGTTGATGCACCTACGGTGATAGCTACAGATGCAGATGCAGGCGAATAGCTACAGGCGTCGGCATTGCTATTTCCTGCAGCAACAACATATGTAATGCCATCTGCAGTTGCACGTGCAACGGCAGAGTTAATTGCTGAACTCACTCCGCCGCCAAGACTCATGTTGGCAACAGCAGGTGTACCTGCTTGATGATGAGCAACAGTCCAGTCGATACCGGCAATCACGCCAGACCAAGAACCAGAACCTGTGCAACCCAACACGCGCACAGGAACAATTGTCGCCATCTTGGCAACGCCATACACGGCGCCAGCAACAGTGCCTGCCACGTGAGTGCCGTGACCATGGCAATCATCGGTTCCTCTGCCGTCATTGATTGCAGTGAAACCATTCGCAACGCGAGCACCAAATTCGTTGTGGCCGGCATACACACCAGTGTCGAGGATATACGAGGTCACCCCTTCGCCTTGATTGGCATAGGTGAATGTGCGACTCAATGGAAGTTGACGTTGATCAATGCGATCAAGTCCCCAGGTTGCGCCATCTTGTGTGTCTTCCACACTGACAACACGGTCAGGTTCAATTGAGACCACATTGGGATTCATTTGCAAATCAATGACTTCATTGGGATCAAGATCTGCAACAAAACCATCGATCGCATGTGAATACATCACAATCACATTTTCAGACAAGTCTGTTGCCGCCACACGAGATGCAACATCAGAAGAAAATTCCACGATGTAACGATTTGGAATGATGTCTCCATCTTGGGCTTCGTCGGGAATGTTGAGCCCGGTGACAATTTCGGTGGGGGTTTCGTTGACAGAAAAATCTTGTTCCGGCGACACGATGCGCACAGATGCTCGACTAGCCAATGCCTCGGCTTGGGCTTGGGTCAACGTGCGGGTGGAGACACTGCCGTCAGTGTTGACCACTACATAATCTGTACCTGTGGCCGCACTTGCTGTGCCTGGCACTACTAACACGGTTCCTAATGCAAGAAACCCTGCAGCAACGCAACGAAACAGAGCAGGTACAGCCATACCTGAAGTCTATGTCAGACCGCGAAAAGGGCGACCAGAACGGGGGTGATAATGAGTGCAGGAAGCAATGATCCCAGCTTTATTCGCTTAATTTCCAGGAGATTTAATCCAATAGCAAGCACCAAGAAACCTCCCGTTGCAAATAGCTCGGTTCTCATGCGGTCATCAAGCAAAGAGTCAATCCCTGTTCCGCCCAAGGTGAGCAGGCCTTGCACTACAAAAACACTTGCCGCGCTGAACATTGCGCCAATTCCATAGGCCGCCACAAACACAATGGAAAGGAATCCGTCAAGTGTTCCTTTGATGATGTACAGCTGTGGAGTTTTGCCACTTGCGTCTTCTATGGCTCCCAAAATGGTGAGAGGCCCAATACAGAACAACAACGTTGCGGTGACAAAGCCTTTGACAAAAGTGCTTTCGTCAGAGGAATCACGTGTGAACTTTTTCTTTAGCCATTCACCGACAGATTCAAGTCGCTCTTCAATCTTGAGGAGCTCGCCAATGATTGCACCAAAGACCGTCCCCACAAGCGGGAAGACAAGGTTGTGTGTATCCATCGCACTTTGGATTCCCATAATCATGGTTGCTAGACCTACGACTTGCATCACCAACATGCGCATGGATTCTGGAATGCGGTGACCAATGAAATACCCCAAGCCACCGCCTATTAACACGGTGCCTGTATTGATCAAAGTTCCAAGTCCACGCACGGCTCTCCACGCTACTGCACCACCGCAGTGATTTAGGATGCGATATATGGCGACGAGGAAAATTTCTGTGGGTGAGATCACCGCCGAGATAGATCTCGACAATGGTGGACGCATTGCATCTCTCTATGCATCTACAACGCCACTTCTTGTGACACACGGAGAGTCGCTACTCCATTGGGGCCTCTATCCCATGGTGCCGTATGCCGGGCGTGTGCGCAATGCCCAACTTAGTTTCGATAGCCAAATGTTCTCACTGCGCACAAATGCTGCGCCTCATTCCATTCATGGCACCGTGTTTGATTGTTCATGGAATGTCGATGCACACGATGCCACATCAATTCTGATGTCTACTGATACCGGTCCACATTGGCCATTTGCTGCAACAGTGACTCATCACATCGCAGTGACGGACACTTTCGTGCGTTGCGAACTCAATATCACTGCACACCAAACCATGCCTGCACAACTGGGGTGGCACCCATGGTTTGTACAACCTCGCCAAGTAGTCACCAGTTTTCATTCCATGCTGCGTCGCGATGACGAGGGCATCACCACACTTGATCGCCTTGATCCCCTTACTCCACCAGTTGATGATTGCTTCTTTGAGCCCAATGCATGGCCCGTTGTATCTATTGGCAACTATGTGGTGGAGATTGCCAGCGACTGCCCCTATTGGGTGCGCTATGACGCACCCGGTGGCGATGTGTGTATTGAGCCTCAGTCTGGACCGCCCAATGGCATCAACTCCAAGCCATTAATCCTGGAGCAAGGACAACAGTTTTCTCGCTGGATGGAATTACGTATCTCACATCAGTTATAGAGTTTGACTCTGGACGCAACAAGGGGGCGCGTTATGACTATCAGCTTGCATCATGAGTGGGAATCACTGCTGCCCGTCGATGACACTCACCCCTATCGCACTGGCGCATGGCGACCACAAAATCGCGAATGGACTGCGACCAACATGGTGGTTGAAGGAACAATTCCCGATGATCTCAACGGGGTGTATTTACGTAATACGGAAAATCCTTTAGTTCCTGCAGCCGAGCGATACCACCCCTTTGATGGTGACGGCATGATTCATTCGATGTACTTCTCCAATGGTGCAGCTGAATATCGCAATCGCTTCATACGCACGCAAGGTTTACTTGCCGAACTTGATGCTGGTGGTCCGCTGTGGTCTGGTTTAGCTGAATCACCATTAGTTGCGCCGCGACAAGACGGTTGGGGTGCACGTACCCGTATGAAAGATGCCTCAAGCACTGATGTCATAGTGCACAACGGTGTTGCTCTCACAAGTTTTTATCAATGTGGTGATCTCTATCGACTAGACCCCGTTTCTCTTGCAGATGATGGCCGCGAAGCATGGAACGGCAAATTCCCTGACGCCGGAGTATCGGCGCACACAAAAGTGGACGAAGCAACTGGTGAGTTGATGTTTTTCAACTACCAAACCACTTATCCATACATGCATTACGGAGTGGTCTCCCCAACAGGCGATCTAGTGCACTACACACCTGTTCCATTGCCTGGGCCACGTCTGCCCCATGACATGACATTTACCCAGAACTATTCCATTTTGAATGACTGTCCATTGTTTTGGAAAGAAGATCTGATTGAACGCGGCATCTATGCCACACAATTCCATCGAGATATGCCCACACGACTAGGTGTCATTCCTCGTTACGGAACCGAAAAAGACATCAAATGGTTTGAGTGCGATGCAACGTACGTATTGCATTGGATCAACGCCTATGAAGAGGGCGATGAAATCGTTGTGGATGGATACTTCCAATTCGATCCGTCACCAGGAGTAGCGCCAGATGCCACATTGGAACAACGCATGTTCCGCTTTTTAGATTTATTCGCATTGCAATCTCGGCCATACCGTTGGCGCCTCAATATGAAGACTGGCGCCGTGAAAGAAGGGCCCCTGTCTGACACGATTACCGAATTCGGCATGATCAATGCACTCACGGCGGGCAAAAAATACGAATGGGTGTACAGCACAATCCCCGCTGTCGGGTGGTTCGGATTCGAAGGAATCATCAAACACAATGTGGTGACAGGCACCGAGGAGAACTATCAACTCCCAGACGGTATCTATGCAAGCGAAACAGTGTTTGCACCGCGACCATCACCACGCAGCGAAGATGACGGATACCTCATCACCTTCACCATGGATGTTGTCAATGATTCAAGCCAATGCTTGATCTTTGACGCCCAAAACGTCAGCGACGGCCCAGTAGCTCGCATTCAACTTCCAGAACGTATCTGTAGTGGAACGCATGCTACGTGGGCCGCCGCCAGCACGTTACGTTAAAAAGTTTTTACGACGCGAGGAATGCTGCAACATCAATAGATGGTGGTACAAGCACTTCATTGATCATGTGAATGACACCATTTGTTGCAGGGAAATCTGTTTGTGTCACAGTTGCGGTGTTGACCTTGACGCCATCGGTGGTGTCGATGGTGATGTTCTCACCTTGAACTGTTGCCACGTCGCCAGCTGCTACATCTGCTGCCATTACTTTTCCAGCCACAACGTGGTAGGCCAAGATCTCAGCAAGAACTGCTTTGTTGGCAGGCAGCAAGAGCTTGGAAAGTAAGCCCTGTGGCAATGCATCAAATGCTGCTTTAGTAGGCGCGAACAATGTGAATGGTCCCTCGCCTGCGAGAGTGTCTCCAAGACCTGCAACTGCTACGGCTGCAAACAATGTGCCGAACTGCTCATTTGACGATGCGATCTCCACAAAAATGGTTCCAGCATCAGCTGCATCCTTTGCTGTGTATTCAACTTCAGCGGCCGGTGTTGACGAATCAGGTGCACCTGTTGTGTCGGAACTGTTGTCATCTGATCCACATGCGGCCAACACCATGAGTGATGCTGCAGCAATTGCTGCGATTTTCTTCTTCATAATTTTCTCCTTGGGGGGTTCAACACATTGAGAAGTGTTGAAACGGAAGCACAAGTGTTTCACACAGCGAACAAGAAGAATGGGAATACCTTTCTTGATGTGTCACATCACAACAGCATGTGGGATTGTGCAAGAGATGTTGTGTGATTGTGCAGTCGATGTTGTGCAATGCACAATGCCACAAACGAAAGCGACGGCCCAGTAGCTCACATTCAACTTGCAGAACGAATCTGAAGTGGAACGCATGCTACGTGGGCCGTCGCCAGCACGTTACGTTAAAAAGTTTTTACGATGCGAGAAACGCTGCAACATCAATCGATGGTGGAACGATGACTGCATCAATCACGTGAATCACGCCGTTTGATGCTGCAACATCTGTTGAGGTCACATTTGCTGTGTTGACCTTCACGCCATCTGCAGTGTCAATGGTGATGTTCTCACCTTGAACTGATGCAACATCGCCGGCCTTCACATCTGCTTCCATTACTTTTCCATCCACTACGTGGTAGGTCAAAATTGCAACGAGTACTTCTTTGTTTTCTGGCAACAAAAGCTTCTCAACGAGGCCTTCTGGCAATGCATCAAATGCTGCATTGGTAGGTGCGAACACAGTGAAAGGACCTTCACCAGACAAAGTCTCTACAAGATCGGCTGCATCCAATGCTGTAACCAAGGTAGAGAAGTCATCATTTGCTGATGCCACTTCTGCAATGGTGCCTGCTTCTGCGGGTGCTTCTACTGTTGTGCTCGTGTCGGATGTGCTGTCATCTGATCCACATGCGGCCAACAGCATCAACGATGCTGCAGCCATTGCTGCAATTTTCTTCTTCATTATTTTCTCCTGAGGGGTAAGACACTGCATTGTGTCTTAGGAATGAACCTCAATTGTTTCACAGCAATTCCATGTTTTATGGGCACATATGTCCCTAACCCGTCGCACCGAGAAGAGATGTGACCTGCGTAACTGCCAAACTAGGGGCATGACAATTGTCCCGCCCGTGGTACTTGCACACCTCAACAATTCACAGACCTCTGTTGTTGTCGCTGCGCACGCAGGTGTTCCCTATCTCGCTTACCTGGGTGCGCGTCTTTCTGATGCCGATATTGATACATCTTTATTACAACGAGGTGTTCTTGGTGGCGGGTTCGATGTTGAGGTGTATCCGTGGCTTATTGCAGAACCATCAAAAGGTTGGATGGGTCGACCCGGAATTGCGTTACGTCAAGGATCTAGTTCCACATTGTCTACTGCGTTTACTTTGCACAATGCCACAACCACGCAGAATGAACTCACGTTGAATCTGGTGGATTATTCACTCAATATCACCATTGAACTACTTCTTCGTCTTGAAGATTCAGGACCTCTCACTGTGTGCGCCACAGTGCATAACGCAAGCGACATCGAAATTGCTCTTGATGCATTACGCATCACTATCCCAGTGGGTGCATCATGTGGAGAAGTGCTCACACTGGGTGGACGTCATGCAATGGAAGCCGTGGAAGAACGCCAGACGTGGGGACGTTCACGCATCGCACTTGAAAATAGAACTGGCCGTACATCACACGAGCAACTTGGTGTGGTGTTTGCGGGCACCCCTCACTTTGGTGAACAACACGGTCACGTGTGGGGGGTTCATCTTGCATGGAGCGGAAACTTTGAATGTGTCTGCGATGCGGTGACTGAAGCGATGCGAGTTGTACAAATGGGTGAGTTATTGCTTCCACAAGAAGTGGTTCTCGCCCCCGATGCTCACTATGTGTCACCCACTGTTGTGGTTGCACATTCAACACAAGGCATTAATGGCGTCTCGCATAAGTTCCACAATTACCTACGAAGCTTTCACGCACCAGATTTACAACGCCCCGTCATTGCAAATACATGGGAGGCGGTGTACTTCAATCACAACCTCACCACATTGTGTGAATTGGCAGATGTCGCAGCATCAGTTGGTATTGAACGATTCGTTCTTGATGATGGATGGTTTCATGGACGACGCGATGACACTGCAGGACTTGGCGATTGGTGGGTAGACACCACCGTGTGGCCACAAGGACTCACACCATTGATTGACCATGTGCGTAATTTGGGTATGGAGTTTGGATTGTGGTTTGAACCAGAGATGGTGAATCCAGAAAGTGAACTTTTTCGCGCACACCCTGAATGGGCATTAGACGGAACCCTCGCTGAACCCATCTTGGGGCGTAACCAACTAGTCCTTGATCTCTCTCGTGATGATGTGCGCGAGTATCTCTTTGCTTCTATTGATGCACTGCTGTCGACACATGAGATTTCATACGTGAAATGGGATCACAACCGGCCACTTATTGGCGGTGCAGCACATGAACAAACATTGGGTGCCTATGCACTTTTTGATGCACTCACTACAGCACATCCCGGTGTGCAATTTGAATCGTGTGCATCCGGCGGCGGACGCATTGACATGGGAATTGCCTCGTACGTCGACAGGTTCTGGACAAGTGATTCGATTGATGCACTTGATCGTCTCGAAATTCAAAAAGGAATCACAAAACTCATTCCCCTCGAAATGCTGGGAAGCCACATTGGCTCTCCTACTTGTCACACCACAGGTCGTAAACATGCATTGTCGTTCCGAGGGGCAACAGCAATGTTTGGCTGGTTGGGTGTGGAATGGAATCTATTAACCCTCGATGAGCGTGAGAAAGAAAAACTTGCCCATGTCATCTCTGTGTATAAACAGTTTCGCACCCTGTTACACACAGGCAACTACATACGCCATGATCACCCCGATACCCACATGCATATCCATAGCGTGGTCGCAAACGATGCACGTGAAGCGTTGGTGTCGGTGTCTCGACTCCACAACGGACCATCGCACCGCACCGTACCATTAACACTCACAGACCTCTCCCCCAATGATTTCTATTTCGTCCAACGCATCGACCTGGGAACCCCGCGTTGGGCTTTGCACCGGGGCCTGCCTGATTGGGTGAATAATGGTGTGCATGCAACAGGTGCACAACTAGCCCATATCGGCCTAGTGCTTCCACCGTTGTTGCCCGAGTCCACCATGCTTCTTCACATCACGCAGGTTTCCCAATGACACGAGAGATACGACGCGATCCCCATCTCGACACCGTCGTGCACATCGTTGCCGATCGCCAACATCGCCCTAATTTGCCCAGCAGTGACTGTCCGTTTTGTGTAGGTGGCTTAGAAGCACCTGAACCATACGATGTGCGTGCATTTCCAAATCGATGGCCGGCACTGCAGCCTGGCTATTGCGAAGTGGTGCTCTACACCCCCGATCACGATGCAACATTTGCATCCATTGGTGCACACGGAATTGAGCGCGTTGTTGATGTGTGGACCGAGCGCACTATTGCGTTGCGTGCTTTGCCCGATGGTGAGTATGTGATTGTGTTTGAGAATCGAGGTGCCGAAATTGGTGCCACTATCTCGCATCCACATGGACAGATCTACGCCTTCGATCATGTGCCATCTCGCCAACAACGCCAACTGGATGCGCAATGGTCACCTGAGTTGGTCTCTGGCGACCGTGAGGTACTTGTACATAACGGATGGAAAGTGTGGACTGAATTCGCCTCCGTACATCCGGTCTCATTGCGTATTGCGCCTCTTACACAAGTTGCAGATTTACCCAGCATGACTGATGCGCAACGAAGTGACCTCGCTGACGTTCTCGCTCGCGTCTTTGGCGCATTTGAGACTTTGTTCGATGCTCCTGCGCCCTACATGATGTGGCTGAATCAATCGCCTCGCACCTTCGCCAACTGGCCACACGCATGGTTCAACATTGAAATCGTCTCGCCATGGCGCGCCACGGGGGTTCCTCGTTACATTGCTGCAGTTGAAGTAGCTAGCGAGGAATACTTCAATCCAGTAGATCCCGCCGATGTCGCACAGCGTCTTCGCATTGCATTGACATGATGCAGGTGCGTGCGCCTGGCCGGGTGAACCTCATTGGTGACCATACCGACTACACCGGTGGCTTGGTGTTTCCCATGGCAATAGATCGCTACACCGCCGTTACCTATGAACACACTGGCGACTCTGTACATCTCACATCAGATGATGAGCCAGGTGTTGTGAACTTTGCATGTGATGATGCTTTTGATAGTGCCATAGAGCCGCGATGGGGTCGTTATGTTGCAGCCGTTGCGTCACTCATGACGACACCTCAACCGTTACACGGAAACATCACAACAACTATTCCAGTGGGTGCGGGTTTGTCCTCAAGTGCAGCACTAGAGATTTCCTGTGCGCTTGCCATGGGCTCCACTCTTGCTCCGCGTGATCTTGCCTTAATGACTCAACGTGCCGAACAACTCGCCACCGGTGTTCCCACAGGCATCATGGATCAACTATGTATTGCTTCTGCGCGCAATGGTCACGGCACCCTCATTGATTGCCACACATTAGAAATCACTCACATTCCCATTCCCGACGAAGTTGACATCGTTGTGCAGTTCATTGCACACCGCACACTCGAAGGATCCGAATATGCGACGCGCGTTGCAGAATGTGCAGCTGCCGAAGCAGTGATCGGCCCATTGCGATTAGCCGATATCAGCCATGTGGACACCATTACAGATGACATCATTCGGGCACGGGCGCGACATGTGGTGTCAGAAAATGAACGCGTACGCCACTTCACCGATGCTCTCATCCGCGGTCACTACACCGCAGCAGGTCGTTTAATGGTGGGAAGTCACCAGAGTTTGGCGCGCGATTATGCAACCTCTACTCCACAGATGGACGCTGCTGTTGAGGCCGCGGTGAATACTGAAGGTGTGTTTGGTGCACGCATGACTGGTGGCGGCTTTGGTGGATGCATCGTGGCGTTATGCACGCCAGAATCTTTACTTCCTGGGTGGCGAGTACGCCCAACGGGCGCCGCTGCACATCTTTAGCTAGACACCACGTAAGCGAATCGATATGTGCCTGCAGCAATGATGTAGTCACTACGTGTGTCGGGCCCACAACTTGCTGTGCCCAATCCACGATGTGCAATATCTACATGGATGACAAGTTTGTTGTGTTGACGAAGTTCAGTGCGATCACGTGCATCAAACAAAGCCTCAGGTGTATAACGCACCGCCGACATGTGCAAAAGGCATCCATCGGCTTCAATGCGAATGACTTCACCAGTATTGTCGTCGCGACATTCCAGCCATCGACACTCGGTGCGCAAACCAAACTCCTGAGGCACCAAATATGGCAACTCATCAGGGCGACCTTCATACACTCCCACCATCGCCGAGCTATTTCGATCTGGATAGTTTTCATGCGGACCACGGCCGTACCAACGCAAAGAGTTAAAGCGTGCAGGTATCTCCCACGTTGCACCAACCCGCGGCGCATCAGCAAGATCCTCAGTGAGCACTACTTTGTGTTCATAACGCGTGGCCCCACCGGCGAGTTGTTGAACACGAGTTTCACTGTGCACTACGTCGCTATCAGAAGTAGCAATGCCTGATGCAAGCCATCGCTCTAACGAGCGCCCAAATTGAGGCCACAGATGCGGCATCATCTTGAATCCATCGTTATCGGTGGCAGCTCTCCACAAGGTGACGCGTGGTGCCACTGCAACAACGGGCGCACGGCGTGTTTTCTTAGACAGCACACCTGCTTTTTTGGGTGCACGTAACACCACTTGATCCCACGCCACCACATGGCCTTTTTGCGCCCACGAAGTGGCGCGAGTGAGTGACCATTCAATATTTAGGAATGCTTCTTGAGCCGATGCGGCTACTCGCACAGGTACAGCAATATTTACCGATGTATTAGGAGCGACCTCTGGCACCGTGAGCACTCCGGATTTCTCCATCTTGCCATCCACAACACATTCCCAACGCGCACGCAGACCCTCAAGTGAGGAAAACCATTGTGTGTTGCTCACTTTCAGCTCGGTCTTTCCATTGCGTTTCACCAGTGTTACCCGCACAGGGCGATGCACCCACGCCACTTCGCGCATCGCAGGATGTGGAGTCATATCAGCATGCAATAGACCATCGGCTACGAAGTTGCCATCGTTTGGAGTATCGCCAAATTGTCCACCGAATGCAAAACGTGTCTTGCCGTTTTCTGCGCGTTGAGTGAGGCCATGATCTTTCCATTCCCAAATGAAACCACCTTGCAAACCTGGCGTAGATTCAAATGCTTTCCAATAATCAGCAAGTGAGCCATTGGAGTTACCCATGGCATGGCTGTACTCGCACATAATTAATGGACGTTTACCCGCAGACTTTTTCCCATAGGCCACAATTGCATCAATCGGCGCATACATCGGGCACACCACATCGCTTGCGGGCAGCCCGCCGGTCTCCCATCCTGCATGAAAGATTGCACCTTCATAATGCAGTGGTCGCGAGGGATCTGCACTGCGAATCCATTGAGCAGCAGCATCATGAATGGCCCCATAGCCAGCTTCATTACCCAACGACCACATAATGATGCTTGGGTGATTGCGATCGCGCTCGACCATGCGAGTAATGCGCGCCATCCATGTCTGGCGATATTGCGCATCGTGACACAAACTTGTATTCCATGCATGGCTTTCTGCGTTTGCTTCGTCAATCACATACAGCCCATATTCATCACACAGATCAAGAAAACGCGGATCATTGGGATAATGCGCACAACGCACAGCATTGATGTTGTGCTGCTTCATCGCCACTACATCGGCGCGCATATCTTCCAAGTTCACTGCTTTGCCACGAACGGGATGGTGGTCGTGTCTATTCACACCACGGATCATCACTCGTTGACCGTTCACCAATAACTGATTCCCACGAATGACCACCGAGCGAAATCCAGTAACCACGCTGACGCATTCTGTCGTCTCGCCTTGGGGATTGATCAACTCCAACATCACGCGATATCGATGAGGATTTTCTGCAGACCATTGCGCCACATCAGGAATTATCCATTTGCGGATCTGTGCAACATGGCCTGCAAACACATAGGGAGTATCGAACCATGCCACCTCTGATGAACGTTCAAGTCCCACCCGACGACCTGACATTGTCTCAAGATGTGCCTTCACCATCCATCCGCGTTGCAGTTGTGTGTCGCTAGGAACACCAAGTGCAACATCAATAGACAATGTCCCGTTGCCCTTGGCATCTAATCCTGCATCTACGCGCACATCATCAATGCCGATAACGGCTTGTGAACGCACAAACACTTCGCGATGTAACCCCGCCATCCACCATTGATCTTGATCTTCGAGATGACTATGTGCCGAATAGCGACACACCACAATGGCAATCTCGTTTGATCCTTGCGTCACACACGCCGTGATGTCGTATTCACTTGGCAGTCGACTATCAGATCCGTAGCCCACAAAGATGCCGTTGATGTACACCATGTGCACACTCTCGGCTCCTCCCACATGCAAGATGGTGCGTCGACGCAACCATGGTTGGGTGACAGTGAAAGTACGTCGATGCACTGCAGTTGCAACCTCTGCGGGTAACTGTGGTGGACGACCTTTCCATGGCATCTGCACATTTGTGTAATGCGGAAGATCACCGAGTCCTGCAAGTGTCCAGTTACCTGGAACTGAAATCGTCGCCCACTTTGTGGTGTCACTTGTGAGCGCTGATGCGGGGACCTGTTCTACATCTGCAAAGCGGCGAATACTCCATGAGCCATTCAAGGAGCGAAACCATGGGCTCTTCTCGCGCACTCCTGCACGTGCACTGTCTGTATCGCGGAACGACACGAGGGGTGCACGCATTGCAAGACGATTCATAGAGACAACATTGGGATCGCACCATGGACGAAGTTCCCCGACAACTGGCAAAGTCATGGGCTTATCTTCTCACGCCACGAGGCGACTACCGTTTGTTGCATGGCCCAGAGCTTCAACATCGATGGGGGGATTCATGAAATACCCCTCGATGCAGCCGTGGGGCGAATGTGGCTCTGTGGAAAGCACTTCATTGCCCCCAATGTCGACAAGGTTCGTGAGCAGCATTCCATTGACCGAGTGGTCTGCTTGGTGGAAGAACACGAACTTATTGGCCGCTATGACCCCTATGTGCGCTGGCACACACAATCTGCCGGTACCGCCGGGTTGTGGTTCCCCATCCCCGATCTTTCCTATCCGTCCCTTGATGCCGCATTGGGTTTCATTCAAGAATTAAGTGAGTACGTCTGCAATACAGGGAGCATATTGGTGCATTGTGCTGCAGGGATTGGACGCGCAGGGACTACTGCAACTGCAGTGTTAATGACATTGGGAATGGATATGCATGAAGCCATTCACCATGTGCGTATGCATCGCCCCATGGCTGGGCCAGAGTCTGGTACGCAAATGGAATTTATTCATCAATTAGATGAGTACATTCGCGACAACACCACACGCGATTAGACGCTAGGATGCTCTAGAACCTAACCAATTTGACGTCGCACAGTGTGATGTCCGGAGCAGTGAGAACAATGAATATCCTCGTCGTAGGAGCTGGTGGAGTTGGGGCCTCGATGGCCTCTATTGCCGAAACGAGGAGTTTTTTTGACTCCTTTGTGTTGGCTGATATTTCCAGAGAACGTGCCTTGCAGGCCATCTCGGAACTCGATGACCCTGGAAAGTTCATTGCAGAGCAAGTTGACGCAGGAAATGTCCATCAGCTTGTTGCCCTGATTGAAAAGACAAAAGCCGATGTTGTGGTGAACGCGTGTGACCCGCGTTTCAACGAGACAATCTTTGAAGCCTGTTACAACGCAAAATGTAACTACGTAGACATGGCGATGAACTTAAGCAAGCCTCATCCCACCGATCCTTTCAATCAAGTGGGAATGCCACTTGGCGAGGAACAACTTGCAGACCACGACAAATGGAAAGAACGTGGAATTCTTGCGCTCGTGGGAATGGGCGTAGAGCCAGGCTTAAGCGATATTTTCGCACGTTACGCAGCCGATCATATTTTTGATGAAGTGCACGAGGTAGGAGTGCGTGATGGATCGAACTTGTCTATTGACGGTTTCGATTTTGCTCCCACATTTTCTATTTGGACAACCATTGAAGAATGTTTGAACCCACCGGTTATTTGGGAAAAAGACCGTGGTCTCTATACAACAGATTGTTTTAGTGAGCCAGAGATCTTCCACTTCCCCGCCGGCATTGGTCCTGTGGAATGCGTCAACGTAGAACACGAAGAAGTGATTTTGATTCCGCGTGCCGTGGATTGCAGTCGTGTCACATTTAAATACGGACTCGGTGCCGAATTTATTGACTGGCTAAAAACCTTTGCGTACTTGGGACTTGACTCCACTGACAAGATTCGTGTGGGCGATGCTTCTGTTGCACCGCGCGATGTGTTGGCAGCAGTACTTCCCAACCCTGCAAAACTTGGGCACCTTATGCATGGCAAAACATGTGCAGGTACATGGGTGCGCGGTATTGCAGATGGAAAGCCTCGCGAGGTGTACCTGTATCACGTGGCCGATAATGAGACCACAATGCGTGACTACGGAACACAAGCAGTGTTGTGGCAAACAGCAGTCTGTCCGGTGATGGCACTTGAGTTGTTAGCAAACGGCGACTGGAAAGGAACTGGCGTACTTGGACCTGAAGAGTTCGATGCAGTTCCCTTCTTGAACTTGATGGGTGATTACTCCACCCACCACGGCATTGTGGAGATGGGTCCTGGTCTATGGCCAAGCCCCAAGCCCACAGGTCAACCCGGCTGGGATCGTCCCGTGCGCCGCGCCATTGTTCCTTCGGTGTAACAACACCGCCCTACAAGGTGATCAGTAATCGGTGCGCCACATGGCGTGAACTGGGGCCCACGCGCAGCTCTACATCGCCGCGCCACTGGGCCCAGCCCTTGGTGTCTACATCCCACATGCGATAAGCATTTCTGTCAATCACAACTGAAGCGTTCACTGTGCTGTGCGCCGGTACATGTACTCGTGCCCAACCCACAAGAATTTGCTCGGGTTCATCTTGTGGCAATGCTTCGCGAGAGACACGATGCGCATAGACCTGCACGACTTCTACGCCATCTCTCGATGATGTATTCGACACCGTCACATTCACGCGGTAATGGCCAGCTGTTGCTGCATCATCAATGGCGATCTGTGCATAGCCAAGACCAAAACCAAAAGGAAACAGGGGCTCTTTGCCCACAGTGTCGTACCAGCGATACCCCACAAGTCGACCTTCGACATACTGTGCTGCATTGTTGCGCCCAGGGTGATGTTCAAACGCTGGTGTGTCTTCCAAGCGACGTGGCAATGTAACAGGCAAGCGCCCACTTGGTTCCACAACCCCAGTGAGTACATCTACCAATGCGTCACCCATTTCTTGACCGGGGAACCATGCATACACCACAGCATCAACCTCATTAATCCATGGCATTGCAACAGGTGAACCAGCATTTACCACCACAATGGTGCGCTTGCTGACCGCAGCCACATCACTAACAAGTTCATTTTGTTCACCAGGTAAATCGAGAGTCTCTCGATCCCATCCTTCGCTCTCCCAATCATCATTGGTACCCACAATCACAACAGACACATCGCAACGAGCTGCAACATCCACTGCTTCTTTGCGTTGGTTCGTGACAATCGGCGCCATTGCACCAATGTTGAGACCACTAAGTCCCATTCCGCGAGGAGCATGTCGTAGTTCAATCAGCAGCGAATATGCAGTACCGGCTTGCAATGAAATTTCTTGCACAAGTTCAGGCTTGCCCATACCGAAAAAAGATCCACCCCGATCAACATCGGCGTTATCAAGAACAAGTGCACCATCGAGAAACATCTTGACGGGCGCAACAGATTCCACACTGAACTTCCATACACCGCTCACATCTGGAGTGAACTGAGCAGTAAAACGTGCAGCAAAATCAATGTCGCCCATTCGACGATTCAAAGGGTCGCCTGCCCACATCATGTGGAACGTACCTGTTGTTCCCGTCTCTGCAGCCATGACACCAGGAGTATCAAGATCTGTAGAAGAGGCAAAGTATTCAACCACCACATCATTTGTGAGACGAGTGTCGAGTTCGGGAAGTTTCTTGTTGATGTTGCAGCCCGGTGCATGGTGTACATCAACCCCACGTGCTGCAAGAGAAGTGGTGAGTGCATCAAGTGGATGTGAGATGCGCGTAGGAGTCACATGTGCACTTCCTCCACCCATCACCATCCCGTGAGCAGCATTGGGCCCGATAACAGCAACCGATGACATCGCCACACTTGCATCGAGCGGTAACGCATGATTGTAGTTCTTTAGCAAAACCATTGATGCCGATGATGCACGACGCAACAAGGTGAGATCATCGGCATCATCGCGGGTGATCTCGACACCTGGGGGTTGGTGTAATCCACCAGTGCGATCAAGCATCTCAAGCACTCGACGTGCACATGCAGTCACAGCTTGTGCGCTTACTTCGCCCGCAGCCACAGCATCAAGAAGTTTTTGCCCGCGATGCAATGCGGGACCAGGCATCTCAAGATCACATCCTGCAATCACGCCTTCTGCCGTGGAATGCAAACCAAACCAGTCACTCATCACAAGGCCATCAAAATTCCATTCATCACGCAGCACGTCTTGCAAGAGCCACACCGAATCTGCTGCATAGGGGCCGTTGATGCGGTTATAGGCCGTCATGATCGACATCACTTCGGCATCGGCAACAGCACGCTCAAAGGGAACAAGATAAATCTCACGCAATGTGCGCTCATCAATTTGGGAATCGATAGTCATGCGTTCGAATTCTGTGTCATTGCCCACAAAGTGTTTGATACAACTTGCCACGCCATTGGATTGCAC
This sequence comes from Ilumatobacteraceae bacterium, assembly GCA_044239355.1. Taxonomy (GTDB): domain Bacteria; phylum Actinomycetota; class Acidimicrobiia; order Acidimicrobiales; family Ilumatobacteraceae; genus UBA2093. The sequence continues at coordinate 29,616 of JBIIBO010000003.1, read as the reverse complement.
ACCTTTGACATATTCCACTGCAATCAGCGCCGTAAGCAATGGGTCTTCGCTCATGCATTCAAAATTGCGACCGCCAATAGGTGTGCGATGCAGGTTCACAGTGGGCGCAAGATGCACACGTGCACCTTTAGCGATCACTTCACGCCCAAGTAGTTCACCTATTTCACGAATCACACTTGTATCCCACGTTGCAGCAAGTGCAGTACCGCATGGAACATTCATCGAGGCGGGTCCATCAAATCGTGAACCGCGTACACCAGCAGGACCATCGCTGACGCGAAGTTTGGGAATATCTAGACGCAGAATGGGAACTGTGTTCCACATGTTCGACCCCGCCAGCAAAGACACTTGTTCTTCCAAAGTGAGTTCAGCAAGGAGTTTTTCAACGGGTGCAGAGGGCCGAGCGTGAGGCATTTCCAGCACACTAGTGCCATCTTTGCCCACCCCTTTCAAGCCGAACTGGTGCCCGTAGGCTTGCAAGGTGCCCGATTCCCCCGACATCTTGGAACAAGCTGCCGCACGGCGAACTTTTGCCATCATCAGCCACCCAGACGCCGGCAAAACCACCCTCACAGAGAAGTTCTTGCTCTATGCGGGCGCGGTGCAAAGCGCTGGAGCCGTCAAGGCCCGAGGTGATCGTCGATCTGCCACTTCTGACTGGATGGAGATGGAACGCCAGCGAGGAATCTCTATTTCTTCCACTGTGCTGCAGTTCCCCTATCGCGAGTGCATCTTTAATCTTTTGGACACCCCTGGTCACCGAGATTTCTCAGAAGACACCTACCGCGTGTTGTCTGCAGTTGATGCAGTCATCATGGTGCTCGACGTAGCTAAAGGTATTGAGCCTCAAACATTGAAGCTCTTTGAAGTGTGTCGCTCACAAAATCTCCCTGTGATTACTTTTTTCAACAAGTACGACCGCCCGGGACGTGACCCGTTAGAGCTTCTTGATGAAGTAGAAGAACAAATCGGTCTTCGCCCCACTCCCGTGACGTGGCCAGTGGGTCAGTCGGGAGATTTTCGCGGCGTGATTGATCGTCGCACAGGAAACTTCATTCGTTTCACACGCGTTGCGCGAGGGTCATCTATTGCACCTGAAGAAATTGTGAGCCCAGAAGTTGCCGCCGAAGAAGAAGGTGCCGCATGGACAGCAGCACTTGATGGTTGTGGCTTACTTGATGCCATTGGCGCCGATGTAGATATTGAGAGTTTTCTTGCAGGCCAGAGCACACCTGTGTTTGTGGGGTCTGCGCTTACCAACTTTGGTGTACAGATGATTCTTGATGCAATTGTTGATCTTGCACCGTGCCCTCACCCGCGCCCCGACGTCGAAGATGAACTGCGTCCGCTTGAGGCTGACTTTGCAGCGTTCGTGTTCAAGATTCAAGCCAACATGGATCCCAACCACCGTGACCGTATTGCCTTTGCGCGAATCTGTAGTGGCAAGTTCGAACGTGGCATGGACGTGAACTGTGCACGCACAGCAAAAGCAGTGGGCACAAAATATGCAACCACAGCTTTTGGCTCAGAACGAGAAACCATCGAAGAAGCATTTCCAGGTGATGTGATTGGCATCATCAACACCTCGGGTTTACAAATTGGTGACACACTGCATGCGGGGAAAACTGTCGAGTTCCCTGCCTTGCCACGTTTCTCGCCCGAAGTATTCGCCACTGCTCGCCCGCTTGATTCATCAAAGTTCAAACAATTTCGTCGTGGCTTACAGCAATTAGACGAAGAAGGTGTCGTGCAGGTGTTGCGTGACCCTGACATGGGTGATGCAGAGCCCATTTTGGCAGCAGTGGGACAATTGCAGTTTGAAGTTCTCGCCCATCGTCTTGCACACGAGTTCAATGCCCCCACTGAAATTCTCAATGCTGATTACCAAGCCATTCGCATTACAGATAAGGAATCCATTCCTCGTCTGCGCGAAATTGGTGGCATTCGAATTTTGCGTCGAAGTGACGATGTGTTGGTGGCTTTGTTCCAAAGCAAATATCGCTTGCAGCGTTTAGAGTCCGACGAACCTGAGTTAACTCTCACGCCCATCATCGCGGGTAGTCGAGACTGACGTGATTCTTCTCGATGCAGAAAACTTGCGTGCCTCACGGCCCGGCAGAGTGCTTTTCGACAACATCTCTGTCACCGTCAATACAGGTGATCGCTTAGGTGTTGTGGGGTTGAATGGTTGTGGAAAGAGCACCTTGTTGCGTCTTTTGTCGGGCCAAGATGACCCCGAGGGCGGCGTTGTTCGTCGTGGACGAAATGCGCGTATTGGTGTTCTCCCGCAAATTCCCCAATTGCCTGCAGGTTCAGTACGTGATGCGTGCGGAGGTACATGGCAAGGCGATGCAATGCTGGACAAGTTGGGCATGGGTGCCATGGGTGATGCCGACACCAGCGAACTCTCCGGTGGTCAACAAAAGCGTGTTGCATTGGCCCAACTACTTGCAGGCGAATGGGATTGCTTAATCCTTGATGAACCCACCAACCATCTCGACCTTGATGCAATTGCTTTTCTTGAAGAGTGGTTAGCGAAATACAACGGTGGACTCATCATGGTTACCCATGACCGTCACGTTCTTGACAAAGTAACCAACCGTGTCCTTGAACTTGATCGCGGAAACGGTTATCTCCACATTCCGCAAGGCATTAATGCGGGTTCTGGTTATGCGGCTTATCTCACGGCTCGTGCTGAGCGTGAAGAGAACGCAGCAACTGCCGAACAAGTACGAAAGAACGCCGCCAAAAAAGAACTCGCATGGTTGCGCCGCGGTGCGCCTGCACGCACTGCAAAACCAAAAGCGCGCATTGCTGCTGCTGAAGCTCTCATTGCACAAAAGGCTGATGGACCTGCACGCCAGGGTGAACTGGGGCTTGACCTTGGCAGCAAACGGCTTGGGTCAAAAGGTATTGAGTTCCATGGCGTTGCATTCACATGGCCTGACGGCAACATGGTGTTGCGTCCTTTTGAACATGCACTCGAACCTGGAGATCGCCTCGGCATTGTGGGACCTAACGGTGCAGGCAAGAGCACATTGCTCGACATGGTGGCTGGGCGTCTCACCCCTACTGAGGGAACAATTGATATTGGCCGCACCGTCAAGGTGGGCTACTACGACCAATTAGGACGCGACCTCGATCTCAGTATGCGCGTGCGTGATGCTGTGGCTGGCGACAAAGGGAATCCATCGGTGGAAGATCTTCAACTGATGAAGCGTTTCTGGTTCGATGGCGACGCACAATTTGCACCTATTGGCACTTTGTCAGGTGGTGAACGTCGACGCTTGCAGTTGATGTTGACCCTGATTGAACAACCCAATGTGTTGTTACTCGACGAACCGACCAACGATCTCGATCTCGACACATTGCGCGCACTGGAGGATTATCTCGATGATTGGCCCGGCATTGTTGTGGTCGTGAGCCACGACCGCGCTTTCATCGACCGCACTGTGGAAGAAATCTTGTCTCTTGATGGCGACGGTGGCGCATCTCTCATGGTGGGCGGCGTGGACGCGTGGCTCAAGATGCGTAGTGCTCGACCTGCATCATCACGCAACATGCCTGCACAACGCACCGGTGCGCAAAAGGCAACAACAGCACCCCAGCCACCGGTTGCTTCCAAGCCAAAAACGAAGCGCAGCCCCAGCACATTGAGTCGTCTCATTGCCAACAATGAGAAAGATCAAGAGAAGCGCAATAAGCGCAAACGTGACCTTGAAGACTCGATCAGCAAAGCCGGCAATGATCACGAAAAACTTGCCGCGCTCAGTACTTCACTTGCTGAAGTGCAAACTGACCTTGATCGTTTAGAAAATGAGTGGTTGGAATACACCACCGAACTTGAGAGCTAGCTTCTCTCTCTTTTCTTTTTCTCGGAAAAATACATACTCAGATGTTCTACATCTTTCGGTCGTCCTGCGCTCGATTTCAATTCCACCCATTGCTCTTCAGAAATACAGCGAACATCGGAGTGCCCCACTTGAGTCAGTGTTGAACCATTAAGCAAGTCGTGATAACCGCTAGTTGTTCCCTCAGGCTCAAACACAAGATCTAATAACCCAAAATCTGTGATGAGATGAAGCGTGGAGTACTGAGCCCAATTCTCCACCGGAGTTCGAGGAAACCACGTTCCATCCTCATCTGCAGTCAATAGAGCCGCATGGACATCCTCAAAAAATTCAGATAGTCGTTCAAGATTCTTTTTGCTACGCAGAGGCGCAATATCCACATCAATAGTTGCCGGAACTGGCAAATTCAAGAGTTGTGCAGCTATGCCACCGATGAGGATGAAATCGATGGAGTGTTGAACTAACGCAGTAAGTAATCCTTCAACATCAAGTTTTCTTGCCTCGCCCATCGGTTCTCAATCGCTTTCCTTCGCGATTGATGTGTCCCTGCACTTGAGATCTCGGCAGGAGTTTCTCCGCTTTCTTCCGTGACGCATCGTGAGTATCTGGATTCGCCAATTGCATACGAAGCTCAAAACCAGCAGCCGCCAACAACCGAGTCAGTGTCTCCACCGAAGGAGACCTCTTACCAGATTCATATGCCGAGACAGCTGGCTGGCTGGTCTTGGCGGCGTGAGCAAGGTCGGCCTGCGACATACCTGCACGGATACGTGCCATGTGTATGAGATGGCGAGAGGCGGTCTCTTTGGGCATGCCCTAATTATATCGGTACAGGTATATGCCTGCTTTCGGGCTGTAGCAAAATGACGTATCTAACGACTCAGAGACAGAAAGCGCAGCGAGTGCCAAGCCGAACTTGAGAGCTAGCTCATAAACGATGCGAGCTCTGCAGCAGTAATTCCTGCGAGAGTCTCACGGCGAATCATTCGGCCATTCACATCGTGTCGCATTGGCACATCAACATGATGAGGTACTGCAAGAACAACAGCGCCTGCCGCCAAAGCAGAGGCAACTCCAGTGGGCGAATCTTCAATGGCTAGACACTTGGTGATGTCCACCCCTAAACGTTCTGCAGCCAGCAGATAGGGGTCTGGGTGTGGCTTGCCGCGCTCAACATCGTCTCCCACCACAGACACATCAAATGCACCGTTCGGTAATGCGTCAACAACTTCGGATGCAAAACGACGCCACGACATCGTGACCAGTGCTGTGGGTATGTCTGCTGCACGAACATCTGCGAGTAATTCGCGCGCACCTGGACGCCACGACACCTCTCGTTTCACATGTGCGACCACACTGTCGAGCAAGAGTTCAACAATTTCATGTGGTGTTAAACGAACGCCACCGTGTTCAATCATGGCGCGCCCAGAATCAAGAAGATCAAAACCCACAAGTGATCTGGCAAGTTCGTCACTCCAAGAATCGCCGTGGTCTGCAACTATGGCGTATTCGGCAGCGAACCAATACGGCTCGGTATCAACAATGGTGCCGTCCATATCCCACAACACGGCGTGCAACTGATTCAATTCCTGTTTTGCCACCTCATTGACGATACTTCTCGCCATACTTGAATGCCGTGAGCAACATCGTGGTGTCTGAACTTGCCTATTCCCCACCTGGTGCTGAGCAGTTGTTCTTTGATGTGAGCTTTGGTGTTGCTGCTGGTGAGCATGCAGCCATCGTTGGTCCAAACGGAGTGGGCAAAAGCACCATCCTCAAAATCCTCACTGGGCAATACGAACCTGACGACGGCGAGTTCAGTATTGGTGGCACGTTTTTGCAGATGACCCAGGACGTAGGCATGAGCAGTCCTGATGATTCCCTGCGGGACATGTTGATTGAAGTTGCGCCACCTGCACTACGCGAAGCAGGCAAGCGTTTGTTTGCTGCAGAAAAAGCGATGATGACCGGCCAAGACGATGGCATGGCATACGCAGAGGCCCTCGGGGATTGGGGTGATCTTGGCGGCTATGACCTTGAAACTCAATGGTCTGCAGCTGCACAGCGCAGCGTCAAAACACCAGTAACCGACTTTGCATCTCGCCTCGTTCGCGAACTCTCAGGTGGCGAACGCAAACGACTCGTTCTTGATCTGTTGTTAACTTCTGGCGCCGATGTGTTGTTTCTTGACGAACCCGACAACTATCTCGACATTCCCACACGCGCATGGCTAGAAGAACAAATCATCCAATGCAAGAGCACCATCTTGATGGTAAGCCACGACCGAACGTTGTTGGAGCGTTGCGCGACCAAGATCATTGCTGTTGAAGGCTCTGGTGCATGGGTGCATGGCGGCTCATATCTCACCTGGCCCGAAGCACGCCAAAAGCGCCAAGAACTTCTTGGAGATGATCTCAAGCGATGGAATGACGAAGAACGCCGCTTGTTCCATCACATGAAGATGATGAAACAACGCGCTGCTCAGAACTTCAAAAATGCCACCAAAGCAAACGGTGCAGAATCTCGTTGGGAAAAATTCGTGAAAGCGGGCCCACCGCCGCCACCGGCACCTGATCAACAAATTCATGTGCGATTTACCGGTGCAGATTCGGCCCGACGTGTGGTGAAGTTTGAAGATGTTGCTGTAGATGAGTTATTCAAGCCTTTTTCAGATGAGATTCATTTCGGTGAACGTGTAGGTCTCATTGGTCCTAATGGCACAGGAAAGACACACTTGCTCAACGCACTCCACGGCACGCATAGTGGTCTTATAGGAAACATCACGTTTGGGCCTCGTACCTCAGTGGGCATGTTCAATCAAATCAACGATCGCCCCGAGTATCGAGGACGCACATGCGTCGACATTGTGCGTGACAAGTTGATTGACGAACAAAAATCCATGGGGGCACTTGCGCGTTATGGATTACGCAACAATGCCAAGCAAGAGTTCCAAACACTTTCTGGTGGGCAAAAAGCACGACTTGAAATTCTTGGACTAGAACTTGCCGGACACAACGTGTTGTTGCTGGACGAACCAACGGACAACTTAGACATCGAATCATCAGAGGCACTGGAAAATGCACTCGAAGGATTCGAAGGCACAGTGCTTGCTGTCAGCCACGACCGCACATTTCTTGCGCGTTTCAATCGATTCATCATGATTACCGACGACGGCGATGTCTACGAGATTCCCGATTTTGAACTTGCATTGGCTGGGCTATCGGCCCCTGATCAACTTCCCTCGCTACGACTTGCTAAACCACTCACCGCCTAGCTTTGCTCACCGCTGCTGGCACTAGGGTCAAAAGTATGAAAGCAGCCGTGTATTACGAAACAGGTGGACCCGACGTTCTTCGTTATGAAGAGGTCCCCGAACCACAACTACGCAAAGGTGGAGTGCTGATTGACGTAGCCGCCATCGCTATTCAAGGCGGCGACACTTTGAATCGCACAGGCGGACTCATGGCATCTTCTCCACACATTGTGGGATACCAAGCATCTGGAATTGTGCGTGAAGTAGGCGACGGCGTTACTGCGTTCGTTCCGGGTCAAAGCGTTGTTGCCACGATGGGTTTTGGTTCACATGCCGAAGTCATCAGTGTTCCTGCAGGATCAGTATGGGCCATTCCCGAGGGCCTCTCGCTTGAGGAAGCAGCAGGTGTTCCCATCGAGTTCGGCACGGCAGATGATTGCCTGTTTGAGTTTGGTCGTCTTCACAAGGGAGAGACAGTTCTTATTCAGGCAGGCGCTAGTGGTGTGGGGTTAGCCGCAATTCAACTAGCAAAAGCTGCGGGTGCAACAGTGCTTGCCACAGCATCAAGTGATGATCGCCTCAAGCGTCTTAGTGATTTTGGTCTTGACTTTGGAATAAACTACACCAAAGTTGATGTTGCCCAAGAAGTGATGAAGTTCACGAATGGTGCCGGCGTCAATCTCGTTGTTGATTCCGTGGGTGGTTCCACATTGGAAGGCAGCATCGCCTCGCTTGCCTATCGCGGACGCATTAGTTGGGTAGGTCGAGCAGGACGCGAAGAACACCCACCAGAGGTGTGGACAATTATGCAAAAGAATGCATCTATCACCGGTGTGTTTCTTGGTGCCGAAATGGCAATGAACCCATCGCGCACACATCCACTCATCGACAATTTGCTTGCTCGTGTTGCACGCAAAGAGCTCTCCGTAGTGATTGACTCCACTTTTCCACTCGCCCAAGCAGCCGAAGCGCATCGTCACATCGAAAGTCGCAAAGCTTTTGGTCGCGTGATCATGACACCGTGACCACTAGTCAGTCACTCACACGACAGTAGGAGTATTTTCATACCCATACTTCGGTAAAAATGTTCCCTATCTTTGCGTGGTCTTTTTCATAGGTTGGTTTCTGTACACAACGAAGGGAACACCACCCGCATGATCTCTCCACAAGACATTTTTTCTCTCGCAAAAATAAATACATCGTGCGTCTCCATATATCTCCCCACACATCGCTTTGGTGCAGGAACACGATCAGATGCGAATCATCTCAACAGTGTGTTGAAAGATGCATCTCACCAATTACGCACGCGAGGTATCGCAGCATCTGTCGCTGAAACAATCCTGAACCCTTTTCGTGCTCTCTCTGAGCACGAACCCTTCTGGCAACATCAAAAAGAATCTTTAGCAATGTTTGGGTCACCGCAATTTTGGGTGCACTATTCACTTCCCCAACCAATTCAAGAACAACTTGTTGTCAACGACATCTTTTATCTTCGCCAACTTGTTCCATTTCTCCATGGAAATGGGAAGTTCCATATCTTGGCCCTTAGCCAAAACTCAGTAAAACTTTTTCATGCAGACCAATACAGCGTTGAACAGGTTGAATCATCACTCCTGCCGGATTCCATGGATGAAGCACTGTGGTATGAAATGCCCCAAAGCGAACTTCACCAGCGCAGTGGTGCGCCAGGGATAACTCTGTTTCATGGCCAGGGTTTGGGAGATGAGTTACGAAAAGAAGCCATCAGCCGTTATTTCCAACACGTAGATCGCGGAGTCAGTGAACTACTGCGAAACTCCACAGACCCACTAGTACTTGCCGGAGTTCCCTATTACATCCCTTTGTATAAAGAGCTTTCCCACTATGGCAACATTTGCCATGGCTTTGTAGACGGAAGCACAGAGAAACGTACGCCCGAAGAACTGCATACAGCGGCATGGCAAGTAGTACGCGAACGGTTTCAAGAACCGTCACACAAAAAGGTAGAACAGTTTCGCAATGTGCAAGGAAGCGGTCTCACTTTAGATTCGTTACCTGATGTTCTTGAAGCAGCCACCGAGGGACGCATCGACACACTGTTTCTTGGCAATGTGCACTCCACTATTGATGACATTGGTGAGTCAATGATGAACACTGCAATTCGTCGCGCACTTAATACTGGCGCAGAGGTCTATGAATGTGAAGAAGTGGTTTCTGACCCTTCACAGGTTCGTGCACTATTGCGTTTCTAGTGAGAAGACTTCTTCTTCTTCCAGGCCAAACCTGCAAGAGTTTCGAAAATCAAACGATGTGCCATGTTGACGGTTGCATCTGCATGGTCATACACAGGCGCAACTTCCATCACATCAAAGGCCACTAATGGTGTTTCCATGGCGAGCCGGCGAATGGCACGCAACATCTCCACGCTTGATAACCCACCTGGTTCTGGGGTGCCGGTACCTGGTGCATAGGCGGGATCGAGACTGTCAATGTCCACACTGACATACAGATAATCCACACCGTTCATTGCCTCAGCAATTGCATCGGTGATTACTGCATTAAGGCCACGTTGATGCACTTCTTCCATCATGTGCCACTTCATGCCTTGTTCGGCCATCCAATTCCAGACCTCTTCGCCTGGCCAATACCCACGTAGTCCAATCTGAACAAAATTGGTTGCGGGTATCGCTCCACTTTCAATCAACCGACGCATAGGAGTTCCGTGGCTTGCCAAATTGCCATCAATATCCGGGGCAGTATCTGCATGTGCATCAAAGTGCACCATGCCCACTTTGCCGTAGCCGTATTTTTCTGCAACAGCAGTAGCAGAGGGCCACGTGATGGTGTGATCTCCACCGATCACGATCGGGATAATTCCAAGTTGCACAATCTCTGACACTTTGTCTTGCACATTGCGAAGGCTTTGCTCTACTCGGCCGTGTGGACAAAACGCATCGCCCGCATCAACAACTTCTAAGTTCTCAAAAATCTCGAGCCGTAGATCCAAGTGATAGGTGCCTGGTTCATATGCATGTGATCGAACACCACGTGGGCCAAAACGTGCACCAGGTCGATTTGTTGTGCCTAGATCAAAAGGCGCACCCATGATGGCAACATCGGGCTGCCACGCAGCGAGTTGCGTTGCATCGGGAACGAAAGGGCGCTGTGCATATGTTTGCAATCCGCCAAACACATACCCAAGGTCAAGTTGTTCTTGATAGCCCGGTGGCAGTTCGCGTTGTGGATCAGTCATAGTAGAAGCGTAGTAATCAGCGATGAGTCATTGCGCTGAATAGGTGCGCCATTCATCATCGGTCCAGTGTTGACGCAACTCTTCAGTCACAAAATCAGTCGTCCAGCGCACCATGTCGATCCATGGAAAATCAGCCGACATGATTTCAGTAAATGCCATCCCCTCAAGGAGCAATGCAGCGTCATCTATGCCCATCACAAAAGGTTGACCATCTTCGTGCTCTGCCAGACGTGCATCCAGATCAATAAGGTGTTCAGAATTCCACGGGGATTTACCTTCGGCACTAAACATCTGGTCACTCATGATGCCCAAGATCTGTCCTAGAGCCATGGCTGCTCCCTGTTCTAACTCAATGGTGCGCGGCTCAATCACACCACTCAGTCAACCACGACCACTTCAGCCCTGCCCCTCTCCACGCTTGGGGCCACAGTCCAATACATAAAATTTCTCCTTCCATTTGCAATTCCCGACTAATCCAGTCATAATTGTCAACTATGACCACTACAGTCCCTCAACCCCAATCAACAGGGGCGATTCGCTCGAATTTGCCCTCTGTCCAAACCTCGGTCATCGCGGCCGGGGTCGCTGGTTCCGCCCTTCTCTTATGGGGCATCGCTGCCTCTCAGGGGTCTGCGAAATCAGTGCTTTTCCTCCTAGGCCTTGCCCTAGGAGTGACTCTGTTCCACTCCCGCTTTGGATTCACCTCGGCATGGCGTCAACTTGTCTCTGTCGGTCAAGGCCGCGCACTACAAGCCCACACCGTCATGTTGGCTCTTGCAGTTGTGTTCTTTGCAATCATCTTTGAAATCGGTAGTGGCTGGTTTGGCACCACACCTGATGGTTTCTATGCACCCATCACTTTGGCGTTGTTTGTCGGTGCTGCGTTGTTTGGCATTGGCATGCAATTAGGCGGGTCCTGTGCATCGGGAACTTTGTTTGCTACCGGATCTGGAAACTTGGCTGTCGTCATCACTTTGGTGGGCTTCATCACAGGCTCAGGACTTGGCGTGGCAGGATTTGATTTCTGGACAACTGGCAGTGGATTCCAAAAAATCGCTGACCCTGTTTCATTGCGTACAGAGTTTGGTCTATGGGGTGGCGTTGCAGTGTCGCTTGCCATCATCGCAACCATTGCAGTAGTGGCAGAACTGATCATTCGACGTCGTCGTCCGCCCGCAATTGAAGCAATTCCTTCTACAGTCGGTGTCGCACGTATTCTGCGTGGTTCATGGCCACTGTGGGCTGGCGCAATTGTGCTTGCAGTATTGAACGCTTTGGTTCTTCTCACCACTGGTCGCCCATGGGGTGTCACGAGTGCATTTCGCCTCTGGGCATCAAAGATTATGAACGGTGTTGGTCTCGATGTCGGTACATGGTCGTTCTGGAACGAGCGCCCAGGCCTTGATGCATCACTTCTTGCAGACAACACCTCCGTGGCAAACTTCGGAATCATCTTGGGTGCACTTGTCGCATCTGCTGCTGCTGGTGCATTTAGCTTCTACAAAAAAGTCCCTGGCCGCACCGTTGCCGCCGGACTTATTGGTGGTGTCCTCATGGGATACGGCGCAACATTTGCAGCCGGTTGCAACATTGGCGCGTACTTCAGTGGTATCGCATCGGGAAGTTTGCACGGCTACCTGTGGGCTGTGGCTGCACTTGTAGGTACCTACATCGGACTCAAACTACGTCCGCTGTTTGCACTCCCCGTGCCTAAGCCAACCGATTCAAGTTGCTAATGAGTTTCCATAAAAATGCCGGTGTTTCTTCGGAAGCACCGGCATTTTTTATGCCGACAATGTGTTGCCGTAGATCTGCCAAGCCAATGCACTCTTTGCGGTGAGGCTCAATATGAGATACGTGCGCTCGCCATACATGTACGACGACCACTTGCCTACTTTTTTGTATTGCAGATACTGATTCACTGCGAACAAGTTAAAGAAGATGAAAATGCTGATGAAGATGCCATAGACAAACTTTGGCATGTCATCTCCAGGGCCCAGCAGATAAATCAGCAAGCCAATCCAAGGAATGATCCCCACTATGCATCCGAACCAGAACGGGGTCCACCACACTTCTTTTCCGGGCTTGTTGGCTACTTCCATCAACCAGCCAAACAGAATCATTGCAATGTTTGCACCTGCAATTCCCAAAAGACCTGCAATGTCACCGATTCCAAAGATGATGCAAATTGTCAGAATCATCACCGTCGATGAGATCGCATACTCCACCCAACGGAAACGATTCTGTTCCTTCGACAACTCGCTCTCATATGTTGTGCGACCCACTGTGGCGACAATGAGGTGAAACAGTGCAGAGAGAAACAAGAACACAGCCGCAGCCCACGCAATAGAGACGTCGAACATGCGATCTAAGCGAACGATGTCCAAAGAGTTATTGGGGGCATCGTTCCAAAAGAAACTGGTGACGGGAAGTGCAAAATCATTAGCCAATACCAGCACCGCAATTGCCTGCACAAAGTGCAACAGGGCAGCTGCGATGTTGAGCTTGAAGAGTTTTTGAGTCATTGTGGGTCTTTCCTGTTAAAACGCCTACCTCTTTTATACTTCGTGTATGCCTTCCCAAAGTGGTGATCGTTTAGAGTTCTTTCCTGCCATCGAGAAAAAGTATGGAAAACCCATCCAGTATTGGATTTCCCAACTCCAGGATCTAGAGAGCACTAAGTATCCCGACCAAATTGCGCTTCTCCGAGAGAACTTTGAGTTCAGCCAGAATCATGCAAATGCTCTCGTGATGCATTTTCGCGGCTCCACCTCATCGCGGCGACATAGTGGCCCAGATGATTTTTTCGCCAAGTTAGACACAGAAGCGAAAAAACTTGTCCTAGAGATCTTTAGTTCCATCCAAAAGAAATATCCAAAGCTTGAACTTGTGATGGCATGGAATCAACCCATGTTGCGCACAGGTAAGGACTACGTGTTTGGTCTCTCTGTCTCAAAGAATCACATCACCATCAATCCGTGGAGTACCGAGGTGTTATTGGAAATGACTCCGCGCCTCGAGGGGCTTAAAGTCAACAAGCACACATTTCAAGTACCCATGAATTGGAAGGTAAGCCAATCGCTGTTGCACGCGATGGTGAAGTTAAGAATTGCAGAACTTTAGGTCAGTTCTCTGAAGTCACTAGATACGCCACAATTCCAGATGCGATACCAAATCCAATAAGTTGCATCACCACAAACATCGGCACCGATTCCGGCGCAATTCCCGCAAACGAGTCACTGAACATACGAGCGAAAGTGACTGCGGGATTAGCCAACGACGTGGACGAGGTAAACCAGTAGGCACCGCCAATCCACACACCCACTGCAAGTGGAACCGATTCTGGTCGTGGACCTTTTGAGATTAAGAAGATCACAAGCAACAGTCCTACAGTTGCCACCACTTCAGAAACCCAAATTCCACTGCCCTCACGAATCTTTGTCGATGGACCGAATGTGTCGATATCAAACATGATGTTCGCAATCACAGCACCAACAGTTCCACCCAATGCTTGACACACTGCGTAGGGAATCACTTCTTTCCATGGTCGTTTGTCAAACAGGCAACTTGCCATAGTGACAACGGGATTGAAGTGAGCACCTGAGATGGGGCCGAACATCAAGATCAACGCAATGAGTGCTCCCACTGTGGCGCCAGCATTGGCGAGCAACTGAAGTCCTACATCGTCTGTGAGGTTGGTGGCCATAATGCCTGATCCAATAACCGAAATGATGAGAATGCACGTTCCCAATGCTTCGGCAAACAATCGTTTTTGCAGGTTCATGAAAACTCAATTCCTAATTCAGTGAGGAGACTTTTTACACGGAGACCAATGTCATCTCGAATGGGACGAACAGCATCTACGCCTTGACCAGCCGGATCTTCTAATGGCCAATCTTCATACTTCTTGCCCGGGAAAATTGGGCAGGTGTCGCCACAACCCATCGTGATGACAACATCTGCTGCTTTGACAGTGTCCGTTGTAAAAAGTTTGGGCGTCTCTTGGGAAATATCAATTCCCAATTCATCCATCGCAGCAACAGCTGCAGGATTGACGTGTTGGGCAGGCTCTGATCCACCTGAGTAGATATTTACGCGATTTCCAGCGAGATGACGCAACCACCCTGCCGCCATTTGTGAACGACCAGCATTGTGAACGCACACAAATAACACCGATGGTTTGAGGTGGGGGCTACCCGCAGTGTGTGTCATGTGATGTTTCCCTTCAACTGCTCCGACGATAGTTTTCTCAAGTTCGATGAAGTTGAACAGAAGTTAAACAGAATATGAAGTCTCCAACCCCAAAGGCGGTACTGCTGGATTAAGGTAAGGCCATGAGTCATATTCGTCCGACTTTTTCACCGTTAGCTGCCACCTGTTCCATTGGTGCGGGATTCGTCCATGCAATTGCAGCAGGAACACATGCAGAACACGCCAGCGCGGCTCTTGCTATGGCATTACTCGCATTTCTACAAATAGGTGCCGGACTCCTCGGGCTGGCAAGAGGTGGATCAATACCTCGCCTGGCTATTCCCATCATCAACGTTGCTGCAATCTGTGGATGGATTGCTACACGTACGACAGGTATTGGATTTATCCCTGGGTTTGACATTGCAGAGTCTGTTCAGACAGCCGATGCCATCACTGCTGGCCTTGCGGCTATTGCAGTTGCCGCATCTATCTCTAGGGTTCAACGCAAGTTTGCGATTGTGACACCGGTGTATGCCTCCCTTATCGCAATGGTTCTTGTAGTTCCTGCAACTGTTACCACCACCTCACATGATCACAGCAGCCACAGTGCAACAAGTACATGGCCCCGTCCTTTCTTTCCCGGTATCGGAATTGATATCGAAGGCGTGGAAGGTGTGAGTACCGAACAAGAAAATCGAGCACGTCGATTAGTGCTTGAGACACAAGAAGAACTTGTGCGTTGGGCTGATTACAAAGTGGCTCAAGCCGAAGGCTGGATTTCCATTGGTGACGAGGCCACCGGATATGAACACTTCGTCAATGGGCGTTACTTGAACGATGGCAACCAACTTGATGCCACGCGTCCTGAATCAATTGTGTACAAGGTGTATGGAGACACACGCATTCTTGTCTCTGCGATGTACATGGCCGAGGGTCAACCTGCCTTGGATTCCCCATTGCTGACTGATTTTGCTGGACCGTTATTTGAGTGGCACGTACACACGAATTTGTGTTGGGGAATGCGAAATGGTGGTGTGGGCATTGTGGGAGTAACTGATGCGAACGGTAAGTGCCCACCAGGATCAATGGTGCGTTCCATTAGCAAGCCCATGGTGCATGTGTGGATCGTCCCTCACCCATGTGGTCCTTTTGCCGCTGTTGAAGGATTAGCCGAAGGCCAGGCTGCAGTTCCAGATTCGGAACGTGTCGATATGTGCGGTGACCACGCCCACTAGGCACACGGTCTGTGACGACCTACTCCAAAAGAGTTGGGTCTGCGGTCAGAAGCATGGACCAATCCACATGGCCCCACAATTCAGAAAATGGCTGGCCATTAATGAGCACACGCAACTCAGTGAGAGACGTATCCAACAAGGAAGTATGTGCGAGTTGTTGTGCGAATAGCATTTCTTGACTTGAGCTACCCGACGTCAAACGAATTGCATCATTGAGATCGACTGTGACTACTCCACCCACAATTTCCACACTGTTGATGCTGATTCCTTGAGGCACAAAGGTTCCCAGATCTGCCAACTGTCCACGGTTGTAATCGTCCAGTGTTGTGCCTGTGAAACGGATAAGTGCAGCGAGTGCAAGTCGCACTTGATCTGTGAGATCTGATGCAACTGCTTCATCTGTCACCACCACTTTTTGCAAAGTGAACTCCGTAGGACCGTTCTCAATTAGAAACATGGTGCGCGAGGAGACAACTGTTGATGTAGTGGAACTTTCCACGTTTGATGATGAAGTGGAAGTTTCAGTTCCTGCCCCACCACAACCACTTGCAAACAGCGTAAAAACTGCTACCAATCCCACACTGCGAGTTACGTGTTTCATCACGCATCGCACCGTAGCGAGCGGTGCACTTGGAATGAGTCGTAGTTTTCTAAAAAGGACAAATTTGTGCCCCATGTAAGGACTGAACCTGCAAACCATGCTGTAGGCCAGCATGATGGGGCCTTTCATGCATGGTGATTTACCGGTGTGACTATTTATCTAGACTGCGCTCATGAGTTACACACTTGACCTCACGCAAAAACTCACAATGATGAAAAACGTCTGGCAACTATCCCGTATAGATGGCCAGAACACCCCACTTGGGACCATTGAGCAGGCGCGCATGAGGCTCAAGGAACAGGTGAAGTGCACACTTCCCGATGGCAGTGGCTTGTGGTTCGCCATCAAGGCTCGTAGCGCGATTGAACTTGCTACTACCTATGACATCACCGACGGCACAGGTTCTCCTCTCGGCACGATGACCAAAGATTTCGCTGCCTCGCTCGGGCGTTCTACGTATCACATAGAGACGCCCACTGGGAAGTGGACAGTTACCGAGACGAGTAAAGCGCAAGCAATCATCCGCCGTGTGGTGGGTCTTGTAATTGATGTGCCGTGGTTACTGCGTGTGCAGTTCAGCATTCTGAACGCCACTGGCCAACAGATTGGTCATGTAAACCGCGCCAACATGAAAATCAAAGACACCTATGAGATCCAAGTGAACGATGACGCACTCGACATGCGAGTCGCGGCTGCCATTGGTGTTGCCGTTGATGCTTTCATGAACCGATAACGCCCTACACCTCATCAGTTTTCACTAGTGCCCTCGGCAGGGATCGAACCTGCGACCTACGGTTTAGGAAACCGTTGCTCTATCCACTGAGCTACGAAGGCGGGGATGGTGCGAAATGTGGTGCGAAATTCGCCACCACATCATGCATCACCATTGGTAAGGCTAGTGGGGCGTGACCACAGAAGGAATAATGCCCGCACAATCTGTCGTTTGCCTTGAAGGCTTCAGATTTACCAGCAAAAACGCATCTAGGGCGTCAACGAACCAATGCCCTTGTCTAAATAAAGTGGAGTTAGGCGTCGTTTCGCCGTCGGGCTCGTTCGGGTGGTTCCCATTGCCCAAGGAACTCACTCACGTCTCCCCCAGTACGGATCTTCCAAGCCATCAATGCAACCACCATCTGGAACATCTGATACCCACGGATGTCCATCTCGCGCCGCGCTAACCCAACACTGCCTGCTCGCCTATTCACGAGGCGTGATTTGTAGTCGTTATGCATTGACTCTGTGTCTTCGCGCAAGCCGTAGAGGCGTGAGAAGTCAGGGTCGTTTAAAGGGATCGAACGCAGGTAACGCGGGCGTGGTTTACCGGCTGCAATATCTGCTTCAGAACTGAACATACGCATCATGGTTGTCGCACCACGCTTCGACAACGGAACAATTGGGTCATCAGGAATCTGGAACACGTTGTACATCAGATTCTTGTTGAGTTTGGTTTTCTTACGAATGAGTGCAACAACATGTTTCTCACCTCTGATATCAGACACAACAATTGTTGGACAACCATCAACTGCAGTGACAACTTCAGTAAACGATTTAGTTGCATTCGTAAATTTATGCTCACCGACTACTTCCGAACGTATGCGATTACCTTTGGTGTGCGGAACTTTGCACAGCACATGTCGCCCTGTTGCGCCCACACGGTCTTGGTCAGCAGCTTTCAAAGCCATGTCGTAGACAACGCCGCGCATTTTGCCTAATGGTTCAAACAAGTTGAATGCCATGTCAGTAAATACTGTTCCATCTCCTACTCCGTCGGGTTTGTATTGCGAATCGAGAATGATGCGTTCATGCTCGTGTTCAGTACGCGTTAATACCGACACGATGTAGTTGCCAGGTGCGGATCCTTCACGGTGGAATGGTTTGGCGTCAGGGTCATTGCGGCCCGTAAAAATCTCGCCTGTGAAGTGATCGGTGTAGGTACGGTTCGCCAAACCGTTGTAAAGCGATTGTTCCCATGTGGCGTCACCCATAATCATGTTCTTCTTTGATGGATGTGTGAGAGAGTCTCTATCTTGTCCGCAGCCAAGGTGTCGCGCTGCTTTCACTGCGGCCTCTCTCGTTGCATCTCTATGCCTCTCGGGCAAATCCGGTACTCGTTGAGTCAAAGACTTCAAAGTTCGTATGTATTGAAACCGGGTCGGTGCCTCAGGCGAGAGTCTCCGCTCTGGGTGATCTGGCCAATGATGCTCGGCAGCTGCAACAAGTGCCTGCCACGTGCGTGGGTCGTCCAAGAAACGGTGGACGGCGCGAACAGATTGCAAAAGGCTACGTATGAGTTGATAGACCAACACATCAGCAACTCGACATTCACGTTTGCGCCCCACCGTGTACAAAGCCTGCAAATCCTTTTCGTATTCTGAGTCCATGTCCCACAGTGGAGCCAAACCGACAAATGTCTCTGCAAAGTCGAGCACCGAGACATTGAGTGGCTCGGTGTGGCGCGACCTACGTCGAGGGGCACGCACTTCACCAACACCTGAAAACCCGTCAATGCGTTCAACTTCACTTGTGTCGCCCAAGCGCGTACGCAGCGAAGACAACGGAACTGGGTCAGTTCCTATGCCTCGCTTGCGTGACGGACGGGGTTGACGATGTGAAGCCACTTAGTTCTGCGCCCACCAGTCGTAGCGCAGAGCCCTCGCTGTGGCATCAAGTGATTGGTTGCCAAGAAACATTGCTGCTGCTTCCAAACCTTCAGATTCGAAAACCTTGCGAGCAGCACCCAAACGAATCGATACTCCAGTCAATTCAAATTCAGCGCTTGATGAAAGTCCTGCCTGTTGAATCAATCGATTCAGACGCACTGTCACCGTGTGTGCTGCACGTTGTAATGGCAAATCTGGGCGCACCACCATTGGTGTCGAATCAGGAATTCTCATCACAGCCTCGTCCATGACACCAAGCGACCAGTCATCTATGGGATTAGTACGTTCACTCTCTCCCCACAATTGAATGAGGCGTGCATCAATGTCAATGTCTTGAGTGCATACAACAGCAATCTCTGATGCACTTGCGCCACAGAGCGCTAATGCAAGGAGCAACTCTTCACCTGTTGGAATCAACACATTGTGCGTCATCACCTGTATCTGATTAATTTCAGCCTCAGTCATGGGTCGTGTTGTACGGCCTTGTTCGCGTGAAATTGTCGGGCCAGAAATATCTGTCCCATCCCACAGGCCCATGTCGGCCAGTATCAAGAACAGTGACCGCACGCCCCACTGTCTGCTCGCTGCTGTTGTTGACGATGGCTCTTTGAAACCTTTTTTTCGGGTCGCCATCCAATAAAAGTCATCCAACAAATCGGTAGTGACATCGGTGATGTATTCAACGCCGTTATGACGTAGAACACCAAACAGTTGCCGGATGATTTTGATGCACTTTTCTGCTGTGCCGCTCTCTGATGAATAACGCATCATTACAACGCTGGGTATGACCTCAAAGAGTTCATCGAGAGTGAGTGGGTGTTCACTATTCATGTGCACCACCGCGAACATCTGCACCACAGCGACATGACAGAAAAAATCGTTTATTACTTGACACCTGTGATCGTGCCGGGCCGCTTCGTTGCGCCCGATGCCCGACAACATCAGTGGACACATTGCGAACAGTGTCAACTGGGTATCTGGCTTCGGCAACAGAAAACGTTGCTTTGCCATTAGTACAACCATAAGTATGACATCTGATTGTGTCGCTAGGCGCAACTCCTGCAGATTTTTTCTCACGTAAAACGTCAATAGATAAACGCTTTTTCTTAATAGCTATTTCTATTGAAACTTTTATTAATTCGAATACTGTTAACACCATGACGTCAGAACGGATACTCATCGGCCTCACTCGCATCACATGAATCACTGAATGGACATTGCGTGCAGTGCTCGCCACCTTGCACCACTACCCCACGGTCATTACGAATATCTGACACTGCTTGCGTTGCTAATTGCATGCCTGCGATTGCCATCTCTAGCCACTCACGTTCAACGTCCATGCCGATGCCTTTGCCTGACTGCAGACCCCACACCACAAGTCGCTGTGGTGGGCACCCTGTAGCGATGCCATGCACAACAGCACCTAAAGCCATATCTTCAAGGTCTTGAGGTGACGGCCATTGAGGTACTAAACGCACCAGCACGGCTCCTGGCCAGTTCACTTCAATCCCCATCCGATGATCACCAAAAGTCACGTCAATCGTGTCCACTGAGAACACCACATCACCAATAGAGATGTCTTCCAATACGGGTCCGACTGTCACTTGGGTGCCGTCCACAA
This sequence comes from Ilumatobacteraceae bacterium, assembly GCA_044239355.1. GTDB lineage: Bacteria > Actinomycetota > Acidimicrobiia > Acidimicrobiales > Ilumatobacteraceae > UBA2093. Next base: position 8,972 of record JBIIBO010000003.1, on the reverse strand, counting down.
TCTGTGGCCATGCCTCAACCAAATGGGCGACTGCCATGGCGAGTTCGTTTTCTAGTTCGACCCGTTCGAACTCGCTCTGCAAGAACAGCCAAGTTGCTGTCAACGGATCAAAGTTCGCTTCGGTGCCCAGAAACCCACGCACAAAATCGATGGGCTTTGGTGCCTCATCAATGACTGCTGCCTCTAGGTATTCCCGAGCCACCCGCACAAACAGGTCACGCCGAAGAAAGAACACATGAGCAGGAATCTCAGTGGCGACTTCTCGCCCCTGCCACAACCCACCGCAACTCATCACCTCGTCAATGTTCTGCTGACGCAGGGTCAATCGCCCCACGTCGTCAGGGATTTCCTGCTGGATACGAGTAACGGTGTTCATACCCCACCCCTGCTGATAACCCAATGGTTCCAATACTGGAATCACCAGTCCTGCCAATTTTTCTGTCATTTTCAGTCTCCTGACTGTCTACATTCGTAGACACTATAACCCCGACTACGGGTGTAGACAACCTTGTAACAGGAATGAATTAGAGTGATGACATGACTGGGGTGCCGCCAAACTTTTTAGTGGGAGCTCACGAGATCGCCGAACGCCTCGGTCTTAGCCACGCGCAGTCAGTACACACCATCCGAAAAAGACACGCCGATTTCCCTTCTCCTGTCGCCACTCTAAAAACAGCGCTTATTTGGGATTGGCGGGATGTCGAGAAATGGGCAAAGAGCACGGGACGTTCGGCATGAACATTTGTAAGCCGTTTTACGCAGATCAGCTACTAAGCTTTCGCAATGCTTCGTTTTATTGATCTGTTTGCGGGCATCGGTGGGTTTCACCATGCTCTGTCTTCCTCACCGATTAACGCCAAATGCGTTATGTCAGTGGAACTAGATCCTCATTGCCGTGAGGTGTACAAATCTTCCTTGCTAGATAACAACGATGCAGAGAACGAAATCCCGTTTATTTCTGACATTCGGTCTCTCACGCGAAGTAAAACAGGAAAATCGGATCGTTCTATCGACAAACTAAGGGAACTCATTCCGGACCATGAGATTCTTTGTGGGGGTTTTCCATGTCAACCATTTTCAAAGGGAGGGAAACAAGAGGGAATCAAAGATAAGACCCGCGGGACTCTGTTCTTTGACATTATGCAAATCATTAAGGCCAAACAGCCGAAGTATGTAATTCTTGAAAACGTTCCCAACCTCGTCGGCCCTCGCCATTTCGACGGTACATGGCTAACTGTTGTGAAGCGTCTACGAAGTGCGGGTTACTTAGTTTCCGACCGTCCTGCAATTTTGTCACCTCATGAGTTATATCCATCGAACGGTGGCACTCCTCAGGTTCGAAAACGCCTCTTTATTCTCGCAACTAGAAATGACGACAATTGCGAACAGCCAGATCTGACAGTTAGGGACTACCTCGACAGCATCGGTACCTATCCTCCAGAGAAATGGGATATTACGAATTATCTTCGACCCGAGTCGGTTAGAGATCATCATTTTCTTAGAGATGATGAAAAAATGTGGCTAGAGGCGTGGAACTTTTTTATCCAAATGATTCCTCATGACAGCCTCCCAGGATTTCCAATTTGGGAGCGAGATTTGCGCGCAAGAATCAAGAAACCAAAAGTATGTCCAGCTTGGAAATTGGAATTCCTGCATAAAAATAAGCAGTTTTATCTCACACACAAAGATCTAATTGACAATTGGAGAACGATTGACTGGTCTCATGGAGCTGCTGACAAGCCAATTCGTGTGGCCAACTTCCCTGATTCACGTCGTAAGTTTGAATGGCAAGCACGCTCACACCAACCAACCCAAACACAGCGTGATTTACGTGATCTATTGATTCAATTTAGGCCCAGTGGAATTCGAGTAAAGCCACCAACGTATGCTCCAGCCCTAGTCGCAATAACGCAAACAACAATTTTAGGAAAAGAAATGCGCCGGCTTACACCAGTTGAAGCAGCGCTCCTGCAACGCTTCCCTGCATCAGTTTTTGACAATGTAGATATCGATGAAAAACTGAAGTACAAACAACTTGGAAACGCCGTTCCGGTTGGGCTGGTCCAATTCTGTGCACATTGGTTAATTAACGAACAACCTGCAAAATAGGATCATTCGTCTTGACCAGAATTCAACTGTGTGTGGTGCCCACTAGAGAAGATGAGAGCGTTTGAGAATATCTAAGACGGTATTTGATATTCCCACAGCGGGATTGAGATCACCAGTTACAGTCAATGGCAAGTTGATACGAAATCTCAAAGAATCTAATTCGACATTTGGTCGTGAACGTACATCATCAGTCGAAAGAATTTGAACGCCTGGGTCTGTTAAATCGTAACCTCGACAAAATTTCAAAGAATATTTCCTTTGAAATCGTTCACGAGATCTCATTGTTTCATGCTCATAACCAAGTTCGCCATCAACACCATATGCGGCGACTTTAGACAAGAACTCTGCGACAGCATTTGCTGGATTCGAATGGTCAGAGGCTCGAATCATGTCAGCAATATCATCTACCAGTTGGGGCAAAGTAAACGTGTAATCGGAGTCTTCCTCACTTTCATTAACTCCAATACTTACCAAAATGAGATCATCCTCAATTTGCCCATTAACTCCATGCCCAACCTCGCACTGATGGACTCCCGATACGTGATGTGAAGAAGAAGATCCTGAAGTTGTCTTGATTTCTACACCCAAAGTTGAAATTTGAAAATCGCGAGATGACTGCGTGAACCCAAACCAAGACTCAACTAACTGTTTACGATCTTCAATACGTGAAATTTGAAGCATTTCTTTGAGTAGCAGCAGTTCACCGCACAATCCCATTAAGAACGAGTCTGCAATCAGCAGGCGCTCTAGCGTAAGAGCAATTAACGGTTCCGTCTTTTTGAAGGCCCTATCTACGTTCGTAATAACGTCAGCCCTGAGAAGCTCAACACAGACAAAAGCTGCGACCGAATTGAAATGTAGTGGAGCTGGAAAGAGCAACCGATTCGCTTCAAACTGATCAGAATCATTTCGATACCAGTTCTCATGTTCAAGATTCTCCCGAACAATTTGAGTAGATGCATGCAACATTTCTCCAGCCAAGAATATTTCTATCTGACCTAATTGATTCCTCGAAACTCCCAGAACCTGTGTATTCGCCAGCCAAGTTACTTCTCGACTTTGATCATTTAAAGAGCGCTTTAAAGCCACCACTTTTTCTAGAATTTTCTCATAAGAGATATCTGAAGATTGCTGCATCACCTTGAACCCTCACTTACTGCTGTTATCAAATCCGGACCACCTGATGGGATAATCAGACCAGTGGCCAACTGATATTTGGGTGTTTCATCGTTGCTGGACTCATTGACATAAAACAAAATAAGCCCCGGTGATCCAGGTGGCCGCCAATCACTCCCTGCGACAAAGGGCGAATATCCTTCGCCATTATGAAAGTGAAAATCAAAAAATTTGTCTCCTAGATATGCGCCTGGTAAAGCCCCGGGATTCTGAGTACCCCAAGTTCCCGAGAATTCATTTCCGAGAACCGCCTTCTTGCTACCAATAACATCAAAGTTAAGGTCCTCAAATCTTTCATCAGTGACCTTGGATCCAGATCCGTACCGAATTCCAACGTAAAATTTTGGCTGCTGCGAGATTTTGACCCTTAAATCAACCATTGACCACGGCATATTCGACGAGCCATTCTCGTCAAATCCACGAGCTTGTCGCGTTAAACAAGCAGACCAAAGACGAAGATACGCGGCAATTGAATATGGACAGTTACGGCGAATATCACTTTCGTCTAAAGAATTTCCGGGAGGGCGAAAGAATGGCAGAAGGCTTGAATCACTACTGGCTTCATCAATGCCGACATAAGTTTCTAAAAGTTTCCAGCGGTCTGCATGCCTGTTATTTGAAGTTGGCACATAATCAGAAAACCGTAATTTGTCCAGAAGATTTGCAGCCTCAACCATAGTTAGTGGTTCAGGTGAGATTCTCCCTCGGAGCGTACTATTAGCCAGCACATCTACGCTCGGTGACTCTTTAAAGAACTTGGCAACGATTCCTAAATTGGGATCAAATTCCATTGATGAGTTTGTGATTTGAATAAAAGGCGATGGGCCTGGCGATAAAGGCCAATTACGTAGCGCCGCTATTTTCCCAGTGGCTTGAAAATCATCACCTTGAAGAACTTCAACAGACGGGGCCCGCAAGCTATTTTCATTCATTGCAGAAATGATGCTCCTGCGAAGCGCTTCATCTTTATCGTGGTATTTGATAAAAAGAGCGAGTTGCTCTGCATCTAAAAACACACGACATAAATCAAGATACTTTCCTCGATAACCAAACCAACGCTGCATTTGCATCTGAGTATCAGCCAAGGGCTCATTTGCCGTCCGCAAGAACAACGTTGTCACTAATCCCTCTATTGTCAATCCACGGGACATCACATTTCCAGATACAAATATTGTAAGCAAGTCCCGTGGCGCGCACCATTTGCTTTCTTCATCCAGATACGGGTGAAAAGAAGGTCGTTCATCGGCTAAAGGATCACTATTAATAATTGAAAGATGTAAGTTTGGAAAAACCGTTTCCTCAATTAAGTTTGCGATTATTGACCATTCTGCGGCCATCGGTAACTTCGGAGTTGCTGGAAGTCCAAATGCCCGCCTTACAGCTTCACCACTAGAACGATAGCTTTCGAATACCTCTTGCCATTCTATTCTCTCGTTAGAAAACTTCCTTCTAACTTCTTCTAGAGGTATATAGCGATTGCCAGAATCTATTTCACGAACACATATTTCTAAATCTAAATCAGTTACAACCGACATCAGTTTCGCAGCTGTATCGAAATGAGTCTTAGTTAAGGCCGAAACATGCACCAACATCGAAATCGGATTTGGCAGAATACTCTGTATCTCTGCTTGAGTGTCATATTTTTTTGAATATAACTCAGAGTAAGACTTACCACTTCTCCAGATTTGAATTGCTGCTGCTACAACATAAGACATGAACGCATCTTTTAAATTCTTGTCAAAGTCAACCCCTGTCACAATTGCCGGACCCGGAGATTGCAATCTTCGATAAAAAACCTCTCCTCCTATGTAGTAATTCGATAAACCTTTATTTTCGACATAAGTGGATTCCCGTGGCGTCAATGTTCCAACGTCAAATGGAGTTCGTAGAGAAATCGCAAAATCCTTAGGAGCAAGTGGATTGAAGTTCGACTGCAAAAAATTTGCTGCTGGAGTGGCTGTGTAGCCAATGTAAGTCACAAATAGATTATTAGAAATCGTAATTCCAATATGAGGACGACGTTCCCACAGGTCTGCGATTGCCCGAGGAACTTGCTTCAGATCACCAAGTATGGGATCCAAATTTGCTTCAGCTTGAGAATCCAGAACGGAAGCATCGTCCGCTTCATCATCAAGGACAAGCATGTGACAAGTACGATTAATTTCATCAAATGCGGGCACTATTTTGTCACGAATGATTTCACCAAATGCCCGAATGTGATGCGAGTTCTTCATTACTACTGCGATGATCGGCAAGTTCTGACGGACGGCTCTTTTCACCATTGCGGTTTGAATGCTGTAGTAATCGCTAGGACGCAGGTCGCCTCCCGAACCAATCATGTCCGGCGATTTCGGTAGCAAAACTCTTTTGCTCTCGACTAATTCACCTTCAGAAAATTGAATTGTTAACTGAGCTACAACACGATCGAGAGTTTGTTGCCAAAGAGTGCGGGTAGATCCGGCAAGGATGACAACTATATTGACGCCTTCATCAATCGCTTTTGCAGCCACGCCAAGCATCGAGGCTGTCTTACCGGATTGAACAGCACCCATTACGATGCCTCGGCGAATGTGACCACTCTCCCAGAGGCTCACTTGGGGATTTCCTTCCGCAAATATCCCCTTAGAGACGATGTACTCGGTGTCATCGCTCAATACCGAAAGTGCAGATCTAGAAAAATCCACACCAGCGATATTTTGGCAGTAGCTATCCCACCAGCTTTGAACGTCTGTCGTCGTATTTGTCCTAGTTCTTGTAATTCGCTCCGTTGTCATGTCTTTCTCACGACAAAGATTCATCTTTTAATGCCGTAAGTACATGGACCCCACTTTGGCCATAATTCTGTTCGAGGTGGTTCGATGCCTCAACGGGGTCAATCTCGAGAACTTCAAGTATGCCCATTGACACCTTGGCTATGTGGATCCACTGGGAACGAGACTGCGTCTTCTTTGGTCGAAGCCACGATTGTCTCGAAATAGCTCTTAGTTCCGCGGCCTTCGTTACAAGTAGATCTTCAACTTCGTCGCCCAATACTGCCGTCGCCAGAACTACTCCAACCAGACTTCCAATGAGTTGGAGCTCCTGCCATTTCGTGCCACTACCAGTATCCATGAACTTCGGGTCCCACGCCTCGGGTACAGCGGAGTGAAAACTAAACCCATCCGCCACAAGTTCCATCAGAGACAATATTCGACTTTGTTCCCTCAACTTATCTCGGGGGTTTTCATCGATTCGCTTTAACAACCCTTCTATCTGCATCGCTGTTGACTTAATTGCCACTTCACCGGTCTCGCTATTTCTTGAGTCACAGACCAAAGTCGCAATTACCCAAGAGAGTACTTTCGAACGGCGATAGCGAGCAGTACCAAATTTAAATTCGTCAAGCGTTTCACTAATTCGATTCAACGATGACCAACTTGCGGCCAGAAATGGAGCCGTGTCGTCAACATATGGATTATCGCCAGAGCAGACAATCAAGGCTTTCATCATATCTAAACTATGAAAAACAGCATTTCGAATTTCTTCTGCATTCAAATGTTTACCCTGTTTATTGTAGAGATTAAACACTTCATGAATTTGCTTAGTAGTGGCTTTGGAGTATTCAATTACTGGCAATTTGTAAGCGACACCGAACTCAAATATTTCGTAGACTTTCCCGGCACCATCGCCAATCGGAATATCAAGTTCCCTTATTTCCGAGTAGTACTTGCCCTCTAATGATTGCATTTCACGACCCAAAGTTGTATTCCCTTTTCGAAGTTTGAATGGGAAACACCGCTCTCTTTCATCCTCTGAGGTAAGCGAAATACCTGTCAGTCTCTTCCATTTTTTTTTGAATAATGGATAATCCGATTTAAACATCTCAATCAAACCTTGTTGAGGATATTGCTCGTCCATCATTTTAATGGTCTCTAATGCCACAGGGTGATGACCAATAAATCGCAAAATTGCGGTAAGCCGTTGACGCCCATCCACAACTTCATATTGGCTTCCAACACTTGAATCAGGAGCCAAAAAAATAAGTGAGGGTAGAGGAATCCCACGCAGAACTGACTCAATTAACAACTGAGAGTCTTTGGTGGGCCAAACATCACCCCGCTGATACGAAGGGCTTAGATTCAGCTTTTTAAGGTCTGCGAGATCTCTTAACTCAGAAATACTCTTAGTACCGGTACTCGCCGAAACTGGTCCCGATCCCTCGTCTTGAATTTCATCTTCCCAAGCTTCTAACCACTTACTTGTTGCGAACTCTCGGCTTTTTCCTTGCTCTATCTCTTCGAGGAATGCCTCATAGTGGTAGCTTGCTTTTTCGACCCAATCACGGAGTTTTTCCAAAAGCGAAATAGATAAATGGTTGGAAGAAATGTTCCCAGAGTTCTCGGGAGTATTTGGGTTCTCTCCTAGATTCAGGATCAAACCTGAGAGAAATTTGCTGGGTGATTCTGTTGTGAGTTCTGGCGAGAATCTCAAAAAACCTTGCACCGATGCAACGCAGTCCATCCATTGAGTGGAAGCAAAATCTACTTCGGACGGCAAAAATGGAGATATGTTTTGCTCAAATTCTGTAGGCGTGACGTCTGCCGAAGAAAAAAATGCAAGCTGTTCCGCAATAGCGATTTCTGAGCTGTGTCTATCATCGTCAGCTTCATCGTAATTAGACGTTCCTATCGAATCTCCTTCAAAATTTCCATTTAATTCGTTGCCGCCAAGCCAATCAGTCAGCCCTTCAAGAATTCTCACAAATCCCATTCCAGTGATTGTGTCCCCAGCAGAGAAACACGCTGTATCCCAGATTCCTCCGAGTTCAATTATTATTAGCCTGGCGAGTTCATTTTTAGATTCAGACGTACCAATTGGCAATCCAATCGCCTTAGAAATTGAAACAAGGGTGCTCTTTCGCTCCTTGCTGCCGGGCCCCAACGGCTCAAGCGGAATTCCGATTAATTCATGAATTTCATCGACAATTTCTTGTTTACTTCTTGGGCTCGAATTGCTCATATTTCATACTATAAGCGCCCCAAACTTTAGGTACCCCCAGAGAAAACTGTCTTGTAAGGTTTGACAATGAACAATGAATTTCCTATCCCAATAGGTTCATCGCTCCCCAAGGCCTCTATTCATTCAGTTGTCGGGGGTTCCGGCCAACACGGTATGACAAGTTGCCTTAATGGAAGCGCTTTCCTGGTGTTTCATAATAAAACTGCGGGAAAAAAATACGGATATGACCGGTGGGAAGGCTGGCAAACCGATGGTTCCTTTCGCTATACGGGTCAAGGCGTAAAGGGGGATCAAAAGTTCACTCGTTGCAACAAATCTCTTGTGCAGATGAGCGCATTGGGCAAACCAATCCACTTATTTCAAACAGAAAAAAAGGGAAACCCCTACAAATACACCGGACTCGTAACACTGGGAGACCCCACCTTTGATTTGAAATTGGCTCCGGACGAAAATGGGGATGAACGACAAGTAATAGTTTTTCATTTGATTCCAATAGGACACACAACAGCGCCTGACCTGCTCCAGTCGTCAAATCTTGTTGATAGCACCGAGGGAATTTGGACACCTCCCAAGGTTGAATCACTTACCTCAACCTCTGCTCCAAAAATGCCGACGCAAATCGAACTAATTGAAATGCAACTTCAAGCAAGATTTGGAAGCTATATGGAGTCCATTGGTGAAACGGTGAG
>JBIIBO010000030.1:0-13282 GCA_044239355.1 Ilumatobacteraceae bacterium | reverse complement strand
ATGGCTTCGTTGATGTACTTTGACCACTTCAATGAGTTGCGTACAAGAGCGCCACGAATAGGAACAAGGTTGTGCATCGTATGACTGCAGTTTTCAGCCATGCACAGTGCACCTAGGTCAGGAAAGAAAAAATTCATCTCTGCGGGTGCTTCAGTTTCTGGGGTGAGTTGAAACACGATGCGCACACCATCCACCACCATTTCTTGACCAGTTTGTGTGATGTCGTGCGTAGGGGCAATCAAACCTGGTGCGCCCATAGGAATCACACCTCCAAGTCCACAGTCGATATGACCGGTGGGAGCCGCAGGAAGAAGAGGTCCAAATTGATAGGTGGCACGTCGGGCCATTGCGGGCCCGGCAATCACATTTTCGCCCACCGTTTCATGCAAGAAACCTTCTGGTGCAATCACCATACAACGGCCTGCATCAACATCTTCTTGGGTAGTGACTCCTAAAACCCCACCGAAGTGATCTGTATGAGAGTGCGTGTAGATCACGGCTACTACGGGCTTATGGCCGATGTGTGCAGTGATGAGTTCGTATCCAGCGCGAGCTGTCGCTTCCACAGTGAGTGGATCAATCACAATCCAACCGGTTGCACCTTCAATAAAGGTGATGTTGGAAATGTCGTATCCACGAACTTGCCACACACCAGGGCGTACTTCGAACAAGCCATGGTGGTTGTTCAGCTGCGCATGGCGCCACAAACTGGGGTTCACAGTGTCGGGGGCGGGGTTGCCCACAGCAAGGAATGTGTAGTCATTCACATCGCTGACTTTGCGGCCATCTTCTTCGATGCGTCCGGTGGGATGTGATGCAATAAAGCCACGTCCAGCGCGCTCGAAATCGCCCGGATCATGGGGGACGGTGCAGGCCTGATTGCGCTGCTGGGTATGGGTGGTTGCGGGCTTATGTGCCTGTGTTGCGGACATGGGTGCCTCCTGAATCTGAACTGAGTAAATGACCCTAGTCAGAATCATTAGTCGCGTGAATTTTCTAAATCATGGGTCCGCCTCGGTCGTTCTTACTGAGTGAGAACTAGGGTGAAGACGCCAGGGCCGAAGGGCCCTCACAAGACAGGGGAGAGGCGATGCCAAAGCCGGGAATGCACTCAGGGTCTGAGACCGATGACGCAATGAATCTTGCGATGTCCGAAAAGGTGATTCCACTTTTTAACGCAGTGAAGAAGTTCATTGCAGAAGAAGTGGAGCCAATGTCGGAGAAATTCTACGAACTTGGTGAAAACCGTGCGAACCGTTGGGACTATGCGCCAGGCCAATTGGAACTTCTCGAATCAGTGAAGTCAAAGGCAAAGTCTCAAGGCTTGTGGAACTTCTTTTTGCCGAACTCTGAAACTGGCGAGGGTCTTTCCAACTTGGATTACGCCTACATCGCAGTGGAGTTGGGCAAGAACCCCCTTGCATCTGAATCACTGAACTGTTCCGCTCCAGATACCGGCAACATGGAAGTGTTGGAGCGCGTAGGAACGCGAGAGCAAAAAGAAAAATGGCTCACTCCATTGATGAACGGCGAAATTCGTTCTGCTTATGTGATGACCGAACCAGATGTTGCGTCTTCTGATGCAAAGAACTTGCAATGTCGTGCATATCTCGATGGTGACGAATGGGTTATCAACGGCGATAAGTACTACGCATCAGGGGCAGGAGATCCTCGTTGCAAGATTTTGATTGTCATGTTGTTGACAAGCCCTGATGGTCCACCAAGCCGTAAGCACTCACAAATTCTGGTTCCCATGGATACACCTGGTGTGCAAATTGTGGGTCCAATGGAAGTGTTTGGTGAAGACGATGCACCACATGGTCACATGCACCTACGTTTCAACAACGTTCGTGTTCCTAAAGAGAACATTTTGTTGGGCGAGGGACGTGGATTTGAAATTTCACAACTTCGACTTGGGCCTGGACGCATTCACCACTGCATGCGATCTATTGGAGCTGCAGAGCGCGCACTCGAATTGATGATCCGTCGCGGACTCACTCGTGAGGCTTTTGGTCGTCCGATTGTGCGTTTGGGGAAGAACCCAGAAGTCATCGCTAAGGCTCGCATTGAAATCGAAGCATGTCGTTTGATGGTGTTACGTGCTGCAAAAGCAATGGACACTATGGGTAATGCTGAAGCTCGTATCTGGGTGTCGGCAGTCAAGGCGATGGTGCCTATCCGCACTTGCCAAATCATTGACGAAGCAATTCAGATTCACGGCGCTACCGGAGTATCGCAATGGTCACCACTTGCACGCATGTATGCAAGCCAACGCACATTGCGTATTGCAGACGGTCCCGACGAAGTGCACTGGGGTGTAGTGGCTCGTGCCGAAATCAATCGGTACGAAGGTGAAACAACACCTCCAAAGCCCACTGTGTATCGCGGCATGTTCTCCGGACCATCCTGATAAATCGCCATGTATTTTTCAGCGTGGGCAAATAGCGCCCATCCATGGACCGAAGTACGAGACTTCGTACTAGAGATTGAAAAAGTTGGTTGGGATGGCTTTTGGTATGCCGACCACTACATGCCCAATACTCCTGATGGTGAACCCATTGGTGGGGATTTTCATGAATGTTTCAGTGTGCTGTCTGGGCTTGCTGCCGTTACTCAACGTCTGCGACTTGGCTCATTAGTTACGCCCACCACAATGAATCACCCTGCATTGATTGCGAATCGTGCAGCCACCATTGACCAGATAAGTAATGGACGATTTGTATTAGGTATGGGTGCAGGTTGGCAAGTAAATGAACACAACGCATTTGGGATTGAACTGTTTGGCAACAAAGACCGCGTAGATCGTTTTGCTGAAGCAATTGAAATTACATCTCGCATGTTGTCAGAAGACCGCGTCTCTTTTGCCGGTAACCATTTCACAGTGACCAATGTTCCTTGTGAACCCAAACCAGTACAAAATCCATTACCCATTCTGGTGGGCACTGGTGGGGCACGCATGTTGCGTCTCACCGCGAGATTTGCTCAGGAATGGAATACATGGGGAACACCAGAGGTCGCTGGCGAAGTACTTGCCACTTTGCGACAGGCATGTGAAAAAGAAGGACGCGATTTTGCAACTGTGCGTAAATCGGTGCAGCCACTGTTCTTTTTTGTGAATGATGATGCCGCAGCGGAAAAACTACGTGCTCTTGTGCCAGCTGATCGATCCATTGTGGGCACATCTGCACAGATTGTGGATGCAGTCGGCCAATACAAGGATCTTGGTTTCGATGAAATCTGTGTCCCGGACTTCACTCTTGGCGGTTCGCCTCAGCAACGTCGCGAGGCCTACGACAAGTTTTGGACTGAAGTAGTTTCGCAGTTTCGCTAGTCACTCTTTATTGAGACGACGGTATTGCATGTGCATCGTCGCGACAATCGTCGCACGCGGGAATTTCAACTTGTTCGATGCATGATGCGCACACCAACATTCTCTTACGACAGCTGAGATTCTTACAGTTGTAAAAATCGTGTGTGGGCCCATCGCAGTAATCACATTCACCGATGACTTTGTCGTTCTTGCCATATTCCAGACGTAAACGTTCGTCAAAGACATACAGCGAGCCTTCCCACAAGCCCTTGTCTCGGTATTGTTCGGCGTAACGCACGATGCCGCCTTCAATTTGGTACACCTCTTGAAACCCGCGGTTTTTCATAATGACAGAGAGCACTTCGCATCGAATGCCACCGGTGCAATAAGTGACAATCGGGCGATTCTTTAAATGATCGTATTTTCCACTCTCTAGTTCTCGCACGAAATCTGGTGTGGATTCAGTGTCGGGAACGATTGCATTTCGGAAACGCCCAATACGTGCTTCGAATGCATTGCGCCCATCGAAGAAAACCACATCATCGCCTCGTTGACCTACAAGTTCATTGACTTGGTTGGGGGTGAGGTGAGTGCCTCCGCCAAGTACCCCATCGGGAGATACTTTGATTTCCTCGGGTACACCAAAGGTGACAATCTCGTCGCGCACGCGGACTCGAAGACGAGGGAAATCATCACCTTGACCTTCTGACCATTTGAAATCAATATCTTTAAAAGCTGAATACTCTCGCGTTTCTCTTACGTACAACTTCACACTTTGTAGTGAGCCACCGACAGTTCCGTTTATGCCGTCTTTGGAAATGATGATTCGACCCTTAAGGCCTAGTCGTTCGCAGAGCGATTTTTGCCACATCCGAATAGCAATCGGATCGGCAATTGGGGTGAATTTGTAATAGAGAACAATCTTGTATTCGATGACCCCAATTTATCGGGCACATCAATCAGGTTCAGATACCTCAATGGAGGGAATTGTGGTGGAAGTAGTCGATGTTGATGGTGCAGGTCTGGCACGTGGGTTGAAGTTGATGGCTATGGGCAGGGCAATGCGTACTGGTGCAAGCAGTGAATTAGTGGGTGCAATCTCACCTTTCTGATTCACAATCAGGTCAATTTCGCGTGTTGGTGCATTGGGATTCACTGCTATGGGAAGACGTCCGATTTCTTGACCATTAAATCCTTTGAGAGAGATTTCAATGGAATTGTCCGCAACGCGCGATACGTCCATGTGCTCACCTGCAGCCAATGTTCGGCGTGACAACGTGTTGCCGGCAGCGACACTGACTCGAGCAACGTTTTCTTGGGGAGCACGAATTGTTGTTGCGTTATTGCGCACCGCGAGCAGCGAAGACGCTGTCCCTGATGTAGAGATCACAGTGTGGGCAAGATCTCCTGTGACTTGAATCAATCCATCGCCAGGTCGTTGAATGCCCAGTACAACATCAGCTGCAGGAACATCTTGAGACAGACGCCTCACTTCGACATCGAAATCACCCAAATCAGCAGGCAATGTGACTGTGGCAAGTCCACCAGTTGCACCTTTCCCAATGACATAGGTCGCGCCAGGAATTGTGTTTGTCAATTCAGTGGGTGTGGCTTCAATAACTCCTGTACGGGAAGTGATGAATAGATATCCAGCAGCGTTGGTATCACGAGAAGCCAGTGTGATCACAGTGGGAGACTCCGTGCTGGTGGTTGTACAAAAGGAACATCGAAAAGGTCCTTTTCGTGCAGACATTGGTGTGAGTTCCAATGTTCCCGTAGTGCCTTTCCAATCAACTTTTTGACCATCAATTAGGGTGACCGCACGTGGGTACGTCCAGGTATTGGTTTGGGTGTCTATAAGAACCTCGCGACGTTCGCCAGGAAAATTGTTGTCGTAGACGTGAATCACAAACTCACTGCTGCGATGAGTGACAGCAAATGGTGTGACTGAATGACCTGTTGTACCAAAGTACATTCCCACGGTATATCCCACTGAATTTGCTAATCCCACAATGACATCACTGACTAGTTCAAGTGGAGTGCGTTGTCGCGATGCTGCCGCACGATCTGCAACTTCTGGAAGAAACTGTGTTGCCCACCAATACACAAGAGCTGCATCAAGTGTTCCGTCACCTCGCCGAAGGTCGGCGACAGCAGATGCATCTGAGCGAAACATAGAAGGGTGATCAAGATTCATGAAGAACCGAGTGCTGAGCGTGGAGAGTCCTTCACAACGTCCACCAGATAATGCGGTATTCCATTCTTCAAGTTTTTGCAATGTGGTGGGGCGCAGAACACATTCGTTATCTGGTCCCGTAGTACACACGGTGTTTCTTCCAAATAGATCCACCAATGTTTGAACTGTCACGTTTGCATCTGCTTGCAGTGATCTTCCCCAGTTGGCAAATGCGAAATCATCGTTGCTAATGCGAAACCCGTTATCAATGCACAGCTTTCCTTCACCCAACTCTGGAGCGTTGAGGTTGGTGCAATTGGCAATAATGCGCTGGACAACTGCAGGGTCAACAATTTGAGAAGAAGACTCTGGTGAGGATGAACATCCAGTGGCGATTGAGGAAATCACTACCAACATCGAGAAGAGTCTTTTTGCCCCCACACCTCAAACCATAGGGAATAGGCCGCCAAATGTGAAAGCATGGGGCTCCATGTCCCAAGCCGTCACTGCCCCCATAAAGATTTCCACCGTCACCCTTGTGGGATTAGCGGCCGGACTGTTGTCGGGCATGTTCGGCGTAGGCGGGGGAATCTTGATTGTCCCTGGTCTTGTCTTGATTGCCAAGATGGATCAACGCATGGCCCATGGCACGTCGTTAGCTGCAGTCCTTCCTATTTCCTTGGCTTCGTTGGCCAGCTATTGGAGCCAAGACAAAGTGGACTGGTCCGTGGGATCGTGGCTTGCATTGGGGGCAATCTCGGGTGCGTTATTGGGAACAAAACTGTTGCATGTTTTGCCACACCGCACATTGGCGCTTGGCTTTTCAGGTCTATTGATTGTGACTGCTATTCGTTTGTTTTTACCCCTCACATCGGGTGAGCGTGATCCATTAGAACTTGCTGCGGTGTTGGCACTGGTTGCCATTGGGGTTGGCACAGGAATTTTGGCGGGCCTATTGGGTGTGGGCGGCGGAGTAGTGATGGTGCCAGCGATGATGATGTTGTTGACTCTGCCTTCAGCATTTGCCAAGGGGACATCGGTCGCGGTCATCATCCCCACGGCCCTGATGGGAACCTGGCGTAACCGGACCAAAAAGAACGTGGATATGCGCGCTGCGGCCATTTGCGGGTTAGGTGGAATTCCCGCTGCTGTGGTGGGCGGATGGATCTCGGCACAGATGTCTGACACAGTCTCAAATGTGTTGTTTGCGAGCCTTCTTATTGTGGTGGCGGCACGCTTGTTGCTTCAGGTGCGCGCCGATGACAAAGCAGGGACAAACCACGGGTAGCCAGTGAGGAGTTCTATGGACTAGAACTCTTTCATGGGTAAATCACGTCTTGAGGGAAAAGTTGCGCTAATCACCGGTGGCGCACGCGGAATGGGTGCATCAGAGGCACAACTATTTCTTGATGAAGGCGCCAAGGTTGTCATTACAGACATCTTGGACGAAGTAGGCAAAGAGACCGCACGTCGTTTATCGCCAGATGGATCTCGGTGCGTGTTCTATCACCATGACGTCACTAGTGAATCTGATTGGGCATCTGTGGTTGCTGATGCAATTGGAGCATTTGGCCAAATAGACGTGTTGGTGAACAACGCGGGAATCTTTGAACAAGGATCCATCCTTGATACATCGCTGAAAAATTTTGAACGCACGATGGATATCAATGTGACTGGTGTATTTCTTGGAATGAAGACGGTTGCTCCACACATGGTGCAACGTCAACAGGGAAGCATTATCAATATCTCCTCTGTTGCTGGCCTTAATGGCACACCAGGATTTGTTGCCTATGGAGCGAGTAAGTGGGCCGTGCGCGGAATGACAAAAGGTGTGGCCAAAGAACTTGCACCATTTGGCGTGCGCGTAAATTCCATTCATCCTGGAATTATTGATACCCCAATGCTGCAAACATTTGATGAAGCAGGTGAAGGTGTACGCGAGATGGTGCGCACACGAATCCCGTTGGGTTACGAAGCAGAACCCATTCATGTAGCGCGACTTGCGTTGTATTTGGGAAGCGATGACAGTGCGTACTCCACCGGATCTGAGTTCATCGTCGATGGTGGTTGGTCCGCATGAGCATCTTGGGTACTCGAGTAGTTCGAGTTGAAGACCCTCGTTTCCTCACAGGCGAGGGAACCTACATTGGCAATCTTTCTTTGCCGGGTGCATTGCATCTTTCCTTTGTACGTTCCACGATGGCGCATGCTCGACTGCTTGATATCGATGCATCTGATGCGTTGGCCATGCCAGGGGTGGTTGCAGTGTGGACTGCTCAAGACATCGATCTTGAACCAGCCCCACCGGCGCACGGATTCATGAATAAAGGAATTAGGTATCCGTTTATTGCCAAAGACACTGTGCGGTTCGTGGGAGACATTGTTGCGGTTGTGGTGAGTACGGACAAGTCCCTTGGCGTAGATGCTGCCGAAACTGTGATTGTGGATTATGACCCGTTGCCAGTTGTGCTTGATCTTGATGAGTCATTTCGCAATGAAGTAATCGTGCATGAAGAAGCGGGCACAAATGTTGTCTTAACGTTCGCCGAAGCCAGCACCGAGGACATCTTTAAAGATTGTGAAGTTGTTGTTGAACTCACGATTGAAAATCAACGTGTGGCGCCTGCACCTATGGAAGTGCGCTCTTGTGCATCGGTGTGGGACGGAACACGATTAACTCAGTGGGCTTGTAGTCAAGGCGCTCACGGCGCACGTGATGGTATTGCCGAAGCATTAGGTCTAGAACCATCTGCAGTGCGTGTCATCACTCCTGATGTGGGTGGAGGATTTGGCGCCAAATCTGGCGTGTACGCCGAAGAAATTCTCGTGGGTTGGGCGACAAAGAAACTGAATGCACCTGTGCGTTGGACAGAATCACGCACCGAGAACATGTTGTCTATGGGTCATGGTCGCGGGCAGCGTCAGAGAACAAAAATGGGTGGAACGCGCGATGGTCGTATTACTGCGTATCGATTGGATCTTCTTCAAGATGCGGGCGCATATGCCAAAGCAGGAGCTGTATTGCCATTTATGACGCGCATGATGGCAGGCGGCGTCTATGACATTGCATCTGTGCAGTTTGAATCCCATTCGGTAATCACCAACACCACTCCTACCGTTGCATATCGAGGTGCAGGTCGCCCTGAAGCTACTGCGGCAATTGAGCGCACTCTTGATGAGTTTGCTCGAGTATGTGGCAAAGACCCCGCCGATGTACGACGCATGAATTACTTGCAGTCATCCGCATTCCCGCTCACCACCGCAATGGGTGCCAAGTATGACTCTGGTGAATATGCCAATGCCCTAGATGCTGCATTAGATGCAGCTGGCTATGCACAGTTACGCGCAGAACAAGCGCGTCGTCGTACAGCAAAGGACACATTGCAGTTAGGTATTGGTATTGCCTCTTATGTTGAGACAACAAACCCCATGGGTTCTGGAGATTACGGGTCTGTGGAGATCACCCCAGATGGTGGTGCCATTATTCGCACAGGGTCATCGTCGCATGGTCAAGGACATCACACTGCGTGGGCAATGTTGGTGTCTGATGCAACGGGGATCCCTTTTGAAAAGATTGATTTCCGTTTCGGTGACACAGATGACATTGAACGTGGTGGCGGCACAGGTGGCTCGCGATCTTTACAAGTAGGTGGCAGTGCGGTGAAGTTAGCAACAGATGCTGTGGTAGAAAAAGCACGTCAACGCGCCGCAGATTTGTTGGAAGCAGCAGTGGAAGACATCGTGATTGACACAGTGCGTGGGGCATTTCATGTTGCAGGTTCACCCGCACCAGCACGTACGTGGTCAGAGTTGTTAGTGGGCGCCAGTATTTCTCTTGATGCAGAAGTGGATTATGTGCCCGAAGGGGCAACATTCCCATTTGGTACCCATGTGTGTGTCGTGGAGGTAGATACCGAAACAGGCGCTGTAGGTGTGATGCGCCATATTGCATGTGATGATGCCGGGACAATTATCAATCCTTTAATTGTGGATGGCCAAGTGCACGGCGGAATTGCCCAAGGTGTGGCTCAAGCATTGCTTGAAGCAGTGTGGTACGACCCAGACGGGAACCCCATTACTTCTAACTTGGCCGACTACGGATTTATCTCTGCAGCCGAGTTACCCAGTTTTGAACGCGTACCGATGGAAACTCCCACACCACGTAACCCGCTTGGCGCAAAAGGAATCGGCGAAGCAGGAACTATTGGTGCAACGCCTGCAGTACATAATGCAGTGATTGATGCGGTAAGTCATCTAGGTGTGACTCACATTGATATGCCATGCACATCAATCAATGTATGGAATGCGCTTCAACAAGCGCAGCACTAACGCTTAACTGCGGTTAGTTGCATACGCCCCACCCAGGGCTAGTGCGCATCCCAAAAGTGCAAGTAGTGCAACTGGTTCATTACGTAGCGCCACGCCAAGAAACAATGCAACCACAGGCATGATGTAGGTAGTGACCGAAGTGCGTGTGCTACCCACTTTGCCTGCCAAGGTGACAGCCATAAAGTAGGCAATTCCTGTCCCGCCAATCCCCAGCACAATCATGGCGCTAAATGCCGACCAAGAAAAAGATGCATCAGGAAGAGAAGCGATTCCAAACGGGGCTGTGAGGATAAATGCGAAAGCTTGTGCGCGCACGATGATGGGGAGTGCTCCGTATTGGCGCTGAAGTCCCACGCTGATATTGAGTGCAACGCCGTAACAGGCCAACGCCACGAAAATCATTGCGACTCCGCTTGCGCTATTTGATCCTTCGCGTGCAGTGGGAACTGCAATGAACACCACGCCACTAAAACCAATTGCAAGACCGAGAAGTTGTTTCTTTGTGGGCAACTTATGGGCGATGATAGATGCCACGCCTGCAACAAAGAAAGGCGTTGCACCGTTGAGCATTCCGGTCACACTGCTGCTGACGTGTTGTTCGGCAAAGGGAAACATGGTCAACGGGATTGCCATCCACATAGTGCCAAGTAGAGCGATGCGACCAAATGCTTCACGTGGAACAGATACTCGCGATGCGGGAAAACAGATGAGTGCGAGAAATCCAAAAAAGATTCGCATTGGGGTGATGAGCTGAGGAGGGAATACCTCTAGCCCTTCTGCGATCAGGAAAAAACTTGCACCCCAAATGATTCCGGGAATTGTAAGAAGTACCCAATCGGTGCGTGTCATGTCGGGTTGAAAAGTTGTGGATGTCATAGTTTCCTACTAAGAAAAGACGAGTGATCGTCTAGGAAGTGAGTGTGGATTTCACATGTCCAATGAGTTCTGGCCATGTGGCGCGCAATCCTGGATGAAGATCAAACTGTGCGACTTCGTCGATGGGAACCCAACGTAGATCTTCAGATTCCGCGTTGGCATCAAATTCACCGATGTCGACATTGGTGTGGGCAATCACTGTGTCATAGCGCCAGTTGCCATGATCATCGGAAAAGATTGCCTTGAAGTGAAGCAACTGTGGGTCTATCCCTGTTTCTTCATATGCCTCGCGTGCCGCAGCTGTCACTGAATCTTCATGCGAATCAAGTGCCCCGCCAGGCAAGGCCCAAGTGCCGCCACCATGGGTCCATGTTGCACGCAATTGCAACAACACTGACGCCGGCTCGCTATGGGTCTGGATAAGTAATAAACCGGCAGCTCCATTGAGACCCCAGTGGCGAGATTGGCACCGTGTGCACAACACCCATCCATCACCGTCTCGAAAAGCCACATCTAGATGTTGCCACATTGAAGGCCCAGGTATGAATCTGATTTCTCTTCTCCACCTTGTGGTGTGCATCTTCTAGTAAGGTCAGTTTTTGTGAGCGAGATAACTGACACACAGAATTCGTGGCTCTCACCTGAGGACTTGGCAATGGTGCGCAATCAGGTGCCGATGGTCTATGTAGATGCTGTGCCAGTGCGCACAGACCCAGATGGCCAAGTCACCCATGTGGGGATGTTGTTACGCCAGGGGGCCGATGGATCTATCAGCCGGATGTGCGTATCTGGCCGCGTGATGTTCAACGAACGCATTCGCGATGCGCTGATGCGACACCTAGAAAAAGACCTTGGCCCTTTGGCTCTTCCACGTGTGCCGCCTGAACCTGCTCCGTTCACGGTAGTTGAATACTTTACTGACCCATCCATTTCGGGTTTTTACGATCCTCGCCACCATGCAGTGAGCCTCGCGTTCGTTGTTCCTGTCACGGGTGAGTGTCATCCCACTCAGCAAGCGCTTGATTTGGCATGGTTCACACCCGAGCAGGCGGTAAGTCCAGAAGTCATTAAAGAAATGACAGGTGGACACGATCGACTTATTCGTCTCGCGCTTGCATCGGTTGGACAACTTCCCTGAAGTACAGTCGGTGTGTGCCAGAAGGTGACACCATCTATCGCGCAGCAGCTGCGTTGCGAACTGCTTTGGTGGGTAAAGCTGTCTCTCGTTTTGAGGCAACCCGCCTCTCAGGGCCTACACCTCGCCTTGGTGCTTCGATTGAGCGGGTAGACAGTCACGGCAAACACCTTGAAATTGTGTTCGATGATGGGATCGTCTTGCACACACATATGCGCCTCACTGGATCATGGCATGTGTATCGCCCAGGACAAAAGTGGCGTAAGCGGCGACATCTTGCACGCGTGATTATTGAAACCGAAGATTGGGTAGCGGTGGCATTTAATGCTCCCATCGTGGAGACGTATCGACAATTTGACCAGACGCGTCATCCGCGTGCTGGCGGCATTGGCCCCGACTTGTGTCAGCCAGAGGCAGATCTTCACGAATGTTCTGCACGACTTTTCCACTATGACAATCCTGATGCGACTATTGCTGAGGCATTGCTAGACCAGCGAGTAATGAGTGGCGTGGGAAATGTTTTCCGATGTGAAGTGTTATGGGCATGTGGCATTCATCCGTGGGCCAAAGTGTCCACAGTTCCACAATCCACATGTTTGGATTTGGTGTTGACATCTGCACATCAATTGCGTGCCAATTTGAATTCACCAGTTCGCGTCACCGCCCCAGATGTACCCGGCGGGCTCGCGGTGTATGGGCGCAATGGTCAAAAATGTGTGCGCTGTGGTGATGTCATTCGATTAACGAAAATAGGCGAGTTGGCGCGTTTGCTGTATTGGTGTCCGGGATGTCAAGTGGGCTGTGAGCCCTATCCAGAAAAAGACAATTCAGACCCTATTGCTCGTGCAATGGATCCTCATCCTGCCGGCTCGCAGTTTGTGAGTGATGTACTGCGCTCGCGATCGGCGTCGTAGTTTTTAGCTCTTTACGCGCGACCCATGATGCGGTCCACAGCAATTTCTACTGCAACACGATCTTCGCGTTCACCAGGGGTGCGATAGCGCGCGGCATATCCCGCAACTGCTGCAGCAACGCGTTGCGCATCCGATGTAGCGCTCACTGTTCCTTCTAAGGTGAGCCAGCGGCCACCATCTACTTGGGAAACAACTGCTCGTCCACCGCGTAATGCATTTTTGTATTTGGAAGACGACGAAAATGTGATGATGCGCACCACGTGTTGTGTGTGGTCGTAGGAGAATCCCACTGGAACCACGTGCGGCGATCCATCGGAGCGAAACGTGGTGAGAGATGCCAAATGGTATTCAGCCAAAAAGGCCAACATTTCTGGAGTGAGATCGGATGCTGTACGCATATCAACTAGTTGTTAAGGCTTCTAACACATCAACTTTTGTGGCTCGCCACGCGGGGTAGACCGCAGCCAACACGCCCACGATGAATGAGAGCACCATGATGGCGATTGTTGTCCCAATTGGAATCTGGAATGAAGTGAGTCCTT
>JBIIBO010000029.1:0-14404 GCA_044239355.1 Ilumatobacteraceae bacterium | reverse complement strand
GAGACGCTCACCTTCTTCGGATGCATCTTGTGCACGTTGAGCCCACTGTTCCCACAATGGAGGTTCGGGTTCCGCGCCTCCCGGCGAGGTGGGTCGAGATGTCATGACGGCTCTGTTGACTCCACAGATTGATCTGTATCAGTAGCCGACGGCGCCAAGAAAGGATCGGCTTCTATACGCAATGTTTTCTCCAAGGCCTCCACTAATGATGCATCAGGAACAAACGATGCAATCGGTGGCATGTCTGCCAAAGAAGCCAAGCCGAGCTTTTCAAGGAACAGCTGCGTAGTTCCCCACATCACCGCTTGGCCAGGGCCTGAGTCTCGAGCAACTGGTGCGATATAGCCACGACCGTGCAATGTACGCATCACAGCATCGGGATCAACACCACGAATAGATGCAATCTGCAATCTAGAAATAGGTTGCTTGTAGGCAATGATTGCCAAAGTTTCTAATGCGGCACCTGACAAGCGCGCGCGTTGACCATCAAGAATGAATCGCTCCACATACGGCGCAAGATCGGGGTGTGTTTGGTATCTCCACCCACCTGCAACCTTTGCAATCTGAAAACCGTGTCCAGCTTTTTCATAAGACTCTGCAAGGCGTGTACACACATCTTCAATCGTTGCGCTGGGCAATTCCACCAATTGCGCAATGAGGTCTGTGGGGACTGGCTCATGGGCAACCATAAGAATTGCTTCTACTGCGCGAACCGACTCTGTAGTGATCTCAACATCCATAATCTTCAACCTTCGTACGTATCAATTTCGAGCGGACCACCATGGCCTGGTCCAATGCCGGTCCATTGCACAGTGATGTCACCGAATCGATCAATCTGATCAATCTCGATGTAACCCTGCTTATACATCTCCAACAAAGCTAAGAAACGGACAACTACTTCTAATCGCTCCACCAGGCCACTGGTAATTGATCTAAATGTTGCCGAGCCCATACGAGGCAATTCATCCATCAATTCTTCTACCGCTTCGGCCACCGTGAAACGGATAGGAGACACATGGTAAAGGTTCACCTCATCACGCGGACGCGGAGTAATTGCACGAATGAAACCGGTTTGCAGCTTCTCGATAGTCAAACCTTCAAGTAGGTCTGGAGTGACCTCAGCAAATCGTTCATCTGCTCCTACCGTGCGTCCGTACACCCGATCGGCATCATCTACAAAGTTGGCCAAAATCTTGGCAACGTCTTTAAAAGTGCTGCATTCAAGAAGACGCGCAAGTAGTAAATCTCGTTCCTCCCACAAAGCAAATTCTTCGTCGAGGTCCACCGTTTCTTTCCCGGGGAGTAAACGACGAGTCTTTAGCTCAATCAAGGTGGCGGCAATCAGGAGAAACTCGGTGGCGATATCTAGATCGAGTTCCTGCATCTTTGCCAGTTCGGCCAAATAGGCATCAACAATGGTGGACAAACTGATCTCGTGGATGTCCACCTCCTCTTTCATGATGAGGTGCAATAGCAAGTCAAAAGGGCCCTCATAGACCGGTGTTGCTACGTCAATTGCCACCTCTCTAGCGTAGTTCCCCCGCCGCCGAGTAGAACCAATCCTGTGTGGCGAGCAAGCGGGAACTAGCGTAAAGGACGTGCCTCGCGTTCTTTCTTGTATTCAGCCCACAGGTTCTGTGCATCTTGGCAATTATCTCGGGGCGCTCGTCAATTGGGTGTCGGGACAACATGAAGCTGACGTGTTTCATGGAATTGTTGATTTACACGCTCTGACGGTGACCGACCAGCCCGGAGTTTTAGGAACACAGACCCTCGATTTAGCCGCAATGATGTTTGCTGTTGGCCTTGATCCCCAAATAGCCACCGTGTTTGTACAAAGCCACATTCACGAGCACAGTGAATTGGCCTGGATCATGGAGTGCACAGTGTCTTTTGGCGAATTGAGCCGTATGACTCAGTTCAAAGACAAATCCGCGAAACGAGAGGGTGAATTTGTATCTGCGGGCCTGTTTACATATCCCGCATTGCAAGCCGCCGACATTTTGCTGTATGACGCAAATGACGTACCCGTGGGCGAAGACCAACGTCAACACATTGAGATCACACGTGACATCGCATTGCGATTCAATCACCGGTTTGGCGACACTTTTGTTCTCCCCAAGGCAGTCCATCCAAAAGCGGGCGCTCGAGTCATGGACCTCCAAGACCCCACCTCGAAGATGTCAAAATCATCTGCAACTGAAAATGGGATTGTCTACATACTTGATGACAACAGCACCATCGAGAAAAAATTCAAACGAGCTGTGACAGACTCAGAGGGCGTTGTGGCTTACGACAGAGAAGCTAAACCGGGAGTTTCAAACTTATTGGACATTTTGTCGGCTTGTACTCACACACCCATTGACACACTTGTTTCTCAATACAGCCAGTACGGCCCGTTGAAAAAAGATGCAGGCGATGCAGTTATTTCACTTCTCGAACCTATTCGTCACCGATACCAAGAACTTCATAGTGACCCATCTGAACTGTCACGTCTACTCAAAATTGGCAATGAGCGCGCACGTAATGTTGCGGCCGCCACTCTCGCGCGCGCACATTCTTCAATTGGACTGCTGCCGCGTATCTAAATCTCGGCAGGTTTAAATATTGTCTGCTTCATACAACGCACGGCTGACCTCATCGTCCACAGTTTCGGCAACAAGTTCAATTGTTCGGGAACTACTAATCCCGTGCAACATCTGCGCGCCCACAGCGGCGTGATCGTGATATCGAGAAAACCGAACACCGCGTGGTCCCACAATGGTTGCCAACACACGCAATAACCAACCCAGCCCAGATGAGATCTTCCCCACGTCGTGCAATAAAGCCGCGGCATGCTCATCTCGCGTTGCCGAAGGGTATAGATCAGCAAAACGAGCATGCACTTGGAGAGAATGTCGGCAATCACGTGGCGGCATAGAGAACCACAGACCTTGTTCTTCGCTATTAAGCCATGGTGTTACTCGAAGGATCTCGGCCTCAGAAAGTGTCGAGTTATTGAGCGATGACAATGCACGCCGTACAAGATGACCAATCGGACTCTTCATGATTGAGCACGTGGGTGGGCTTGTCGGTACACGTTCCACAACCTTTCCTGAGACACCTTGGTGTAAATCTGGGTCGTAGAGATGGTGGCATGACCCAGCATCTCTTGCACTATGCGCAAGTCGGCACCATGTTCGAGCATGTGCGTTGCACAAGAATGTCGCAACACATGCGGAGACAACTCACGTGAGATTCCCGCCTTTCGACCCGCATCCCGCACGATAGACCATGCCTTTTGTCGATTCAGTCGTCGCCCCCGGTTTGTGAGAAACACTGAATCTCTATCGCTCGTGCGCACCCAGGCATCAGGAGTTAACAAAGGACGTGCTGAATCTAAATACGCACGAAGATGATCATGAGCTAAGCGACCAAAGGGCACCACCCTTTCTTTGGCCCCCTTTCCAAATAGACGCACTATTCGATTCGCCATGTCCACATCATCCAAGTTCAAATCACACGCCTCCGAGATACGGGCCCCAGTTGCATACAACATCTCTAGAAGTGCACGGTCCCGAAGAGAGAGCGAATCCTCTCCAGTTGCAGAAGCAAGCATTGATTCAACCTCGTGCAACAAGAGCGGCTTTGGTACACCAGCCGGAACGCGCACTCCTTCAATCATGGAAGTGGGGTTATCGTTTCGCAAACCTTCACCGAACAAGAATCCATGACACATCCGCACTGCCGCTAGTCGCCGTGCAGTACTTGCAGGTGACTGGCCCTCTTTTTGTAATCCTTGGAGAAACGATTCAACATCTGTCTCCGAACAGTTCAGTACCGTCATCCCTCGGGTCGCAAGAAAGGTTTCGTATTTACCCAAGTCACGCCGATAACCAGAAATTGTGTTCTGGGCGCGACCGCGTTCAACAGCCAACCAACGAAGAAACTGTTCCGCCTCATTGGAAAGCTTCATCACATCCATGATTTATTTGTCGACTAAATCGGGAAATCGACGTGCTGCAAGGAGAATTCCATATGCCGATTTTGCATCGGTAATCTCGCCAGACTCCACCATTTCGAGTGCACGCGAAAAAGAAAACCAATGGAGAATCATTGCATCTTCCTCAGGCCCATGCGGCTGTATGCCTACATTGGTCAATCCAGTGGCCAAATACACCAACACCGATGAATCCGTTACCCCAGGAGATGACAGGCATTCTCCCAGCAGCTCTATGTGGGTTGCATCCATGCCAGCTTCTTCGCGTAATTCACGACAAGCAGTCACCTCTGGGTCTTCACCATCTACATCACGCATACCGGCTGGGATTTCCAACACATAGCCACCAAAGCTTGCCCTGTATTGCTCCACCAAGGCCATTTGCCCGTCATCGGTGACCGCAACAATGGCCACAGCACCAGGCGTGTGGACATAAGTGCGCTCAAATTGAATTCCTAAAGGGCTTGTGACGTGGCGCTGCAAAAGTTGAAACATTGCCCACTCATGCACAACGTTTTCTTTGTCGGTGACAAAACCTCTGGAGTTAATTGTCATTGAAACAACTAGGCGGTGGGGACTGCAGCAACATTTCCCACCGCAGCAAGCCGAACTTCACGATAAGTCAACGCAGCAGCAATCAATTCGCGAAACAATGGATGAGGTCGATCAGGTCGACTCTTAAATTCAGGATGAGCTTGAGTGGCAACCCAGAAAGGATGTTCCTTTAGCTCAATGAACTCAACAAGTCGTTTGTCCGGCGAAGTACCGCTACATAAGAAACCGGACTCCTCGAATCGTGCACGATAGTTCGAATTAAATTCGTATCGATGACGATGGCGCTCACTGACCACCGATTCTCCATAGGCCTCGGCAACTTTGGTTCCTGGCTCTAAGACTGCGTAATAGGCACCCAGACGCATAGTGCCACCTTTGTCCACCACATCACGCTGATCGTTCATCAGGTCGATAACGGGATGAGTTGTAGCGGGGTCAAATTCGGTGCTATTGGCATCTGCCATACCCAAGACATGACGAGCATATTCAATGGTCATTACTTGCATTCCCAAACACAAGCCAAGACATGGCACCTGGTTTTCACGCGAAAATGCAGCGGCTGCAATCTTGCCTTCGACGCCACGAGGACCAAATCCGCCTGGAATCACCATGCCATCCAAACCGTCAAGTCGAC
The DNA here is from genome assembly GCA_044239355.1 of Ilumatobacteraceae bacterium. GTDB lineage: Bacteria > Actinomycetota > Acidimicrobiia > Acidimicrobiales > Ilumatobacteraceae > UBA2093. The sequence goes on along the minus strand of JBIIBO010000029.1, from coordinate 9,236 downwards.
CAGAGGCTAAAAGTCCTTCTACATCTTCTGCCTGAATCCAGTCAATCTCCACTTTTGCACCGTGATGAAATCCTGCATGCTTGAGACTCTCTACAACCGATAGATATGCGTCTTGCAGTTCCACATACTTACCAATGAGTCCAATACGCACCGGACGAACAGCAGCATCCACCAAAGCCACTAGAGATTCCCACGAGGACAAGTCCACTGCGCTATCAAGACGTAATACATCGCAGACCACTGCATCAAGACCTTCTTCGTGCAAGATGAGAGGCAGTTCATAAATATTTCGCGCATCTGCAGCATTGATCACTGCATTTGTGTTCACGTCACACATGTGTGAAATCTTGCGCTTCAATCCACTGCTAAGAGGCTCCTCACTACGACACACAATGACATCAGGTTGGATACCACGAGAACGAAGCTCGGTCACACTGTGCTGGGTGGGCTTGGTCTTTTGCTCACCACTAGGTCCAATAAAAGGAACCAAGGTGACATGGAGGTAACACACGTTGTCGCGGCCCGCTTCATTGCGGAACTGACGAATCGCTTCAAGAAACGGCAAAATCTCAATGTCGCCTACGGTTCCGCCAACCTCTGTAATCACTACATCGGTGTCTTCGGTGGCGATACGGCGAATGCGTCGCTTGATCTCATCGGTGATGTGTGGAATGACTTGCACAGTCTTGCCCAGATAATCGCCACGACGCTCTGCCGCCAGCACTGCTTGGTAGATACTGCCCGTGGTGGCGTTTGATGATCTGGTCAAATTTTCGTCAATGAAGCGCTCGTAATGTCCAAGGTCAAGATCGGTTTCGCCTCCGTCGTCTGTTACAAATACTTCACCGTGTTCAAATGGATTCATTGTTCCTGGATCCACATTGATGTAGGGATCAAGTTTTTGCATGGTGACGCGTAAACCACGCATCTTTAATAAACGGCCAAGCGATGAAGCCGTCAAACCCTTACCGAGGGAACTTGCAACACCACCGGTCACGAAAATGTGCTTTGGCATTGGTACTCCCGCCAGACTCGAACTGCTAACGGGATTTCAGCATAACCCAACTGGAGCCCCGGGCGTGCATCGTCCACATTTAGGACCCGCGAGGCTTCTTTGCCACCTTTTCTGGTGTTGATGCCCCCAGTTTGAGCAACAAGTCACCCGCGTGGGCAAGTGCAGACTCATCAGCGACACCACCAGAGAGCATTCGTGCAATCTCAGCGACGCGATCATCGCGTTGAAGTATTTCGGCGGAGCCATATGTTTTTCCACGCTCTACTTTTTTGGACACCACTACTTGATGATGTGCCGAGGCCGCCACTTGGGCCAAGTGTGTGACGGCGAGAACTTGATGCGCTCCCCCCAGTTCGCGCAACGAGGACGCAACCGCAATTGCTGCCGCACCACCAATGCCTGCATCCACTTCATCAAACACCATCGTGGCAGGCTCAGATGTCAACACCAGGCGCAATGACAACATCACTCGCGCCAATTCGCCTCCACTTGCCACCTTCGACAATGGCGCAGGTGCACTACCTGGGTTGGCCGCAAGCAAAATCACTACCGAATCTCCGGCTAAATCTGTGGTTGCATCACCCACAGATACCTGCACTGCGGCATGTGGCATGGCGAGCTCTTTGAGACGCTTTTCAATAGCTTTGGCGAGTTTCGGTGCAGCAACCCTGCGGGCCTCTCCCACCAATTTTTGTTCGTGCCGCAACAGCTTCAAGACTTCATCACGCTTGTGTTGCAACTCCACCACTCGTTCGCTGTAGCTCAACAATTCATCAAGTCGTCCTCGAGCCTCGATGCCAAAGGACATCACATCTCCAAGGGAGTCTCCGTACTTTCTTTGCAAATCACGTAAGGCTTGCCGTCTACGGCGAATGAATTCAAGACGCTCTGGATCTTCTTCGATCCTTTCTGCTTGAGCGCGAATTGTCAGTCCAATGTCTTCAAGATCTGCCAATACTCCGCGTAAACGCGCACCTAGTTCATCCATCGAAGCAATTGACGCAATATCGCGCGAGGCATGACCCGTTGTCTCTGTGGCGCCACCTTCGCCTAAAAGGTGTTCGGTTGCTTGCCACAAAGCTTCACGATGGCGCACTACGTCGGCCAGGAGATCTTCTTGACGAGATAAATCTTCGTCTTCGGTTGCGGACTCAATGTGTGAGGACTCAATCTCTTCACATTGGTATGTCAACAAGTCAATTTCACGGGCACGGGATTTTTCATCCCCGCCCAGAGCAGCCAACATCGCATCAATATTGACAACTTCATCTCGAGCCCTACGCAGCGGGGTCACATCTATACGCGCATATGCATCAAGACTGTCGCGCTGAGTACCAGTGGAGAGCAAACGCTGATGACCATGTTGGCCATGAATGTCCACAAGTTCCTGTCCCAATTCTGCAAGTGCAGACACAGTAGCCATGCGACCGTTGATATAGGCACGGCTACGACCCTCTCGATGAATCGTGCGCGCAAGAATCAATTCTTCTTCGCCTGTTTCAGTGAGACGCATGAAACGAGCTTCCACGTGGGCCTCCTCGGCACCATCACGAATAACCGTTGATTCTGCGCGTTGGCCACAGACTAAGTTGATGGCCTCCACCAACATCGTTTTTCCAGCACCAGTTTCACCAGTAAACACCGTGAAGCCCTCATCAAATGTAAGGCGTGCGGCTTCGATGATTCCTAGATTTTCTATGGATAACTCCACGAGCATCAGCGGTCACTCAATCCAAACTTGGTCTTAAGAATTTGATGGAAACGACTTTCTTCAAATCGCACGAATCGCGCAACTTCTTCTGCAGCCTTAATTTCAATAACGTCACCAGGGCTCAGTGTGTGCACTAATGCGCCATCGATGGCAACACTGACGCTTCGGTGACCGAGTACTTCCACACGAATTGATTCACTTGGGTCAAGCACCATGGAACGATCAAACAACATATGCGGCGACACGGGGGTGACCAACAAGGCGCGAAGCCTTGGCGACAAAATAGGACCACGAGCAGACATTGAATATGCAGTAGAACCTGTGGGTGTGGCAATGATGAGTCCATCTGCCGCATATGTAGTGAAGGGGGCCTTGTCGATGTCCACTCCCAGACGCACAGTATGACCTGCATCTTTTTTCTCAATGACTACTTCGTTGAGGGCTAACAAATTGGCAAGCCGCGCGCCATTGGACCAAAGAGCCACTTCCACCAACATGCGATCGTCATAGTCGAAATGGGATCCGATGGTGCCACTCTTCCATGCATCCAACGCATCAAGGACAGCTTCTTGTTCCACTGTCGCTAAGTAGCCCAAAAGACCGAGATTGACCCCAATGATGGGAACTGGAGCGCCAGCCAATGCGCGTACCGCCCGCAACATCGTCCCATCTCCTCCAATAGAGACCAACACATCTGTCGTAGAGATGTCCCCCACTTGGGCCTCTGGCGCCTCAATAACGAGTGCGTCAGACTCATCAATGACTGCTACGCAATCATGTTGTGCAGCCCAGCGAGAAATAGAACGAGCCAACTCGAGTGCATCGGGGCGAAACCGATGGACTGCCAAACCAATACGACTCATGACACACAACCTAGGCAACGAATGGGGCACTTCACCCACATAAGAAACTCAATGTTGCCCTCGGCGCCTTTGATCGGCGATTCCACAACCGATTCAACTGACCCACCACATTGTTCCACCGATGTTGTCACGGCTTCTATTGCACGCTGATGAATCTCTGGATCGGTAATCACCCCCCGGCCTCGCGAAACCTCTTGACGCCCTGCCTCAAACTGCGGCTTCACCAACAACACCATCTCGGGTTCGTTAAAACCTTCTTCAACACTGCTCGCCGCCATCAAGGAAGCCATGACCTTGGTCAAAGAGATGAAAGACAAATCAGCAACGATCAATGAACATGGAAAATCAATATCGGACTGCGAGAGGTCACGCACGTTGACCCCATCTCGCCACACCACACGAGCATCATCTTTTATGCGCTCATGTAATTGGTTTCTTCCCACATCAAGAGCCAACACTCGTTGGGCTCCCCTTTGAAGAACACAATCGGTAAATCCTCCAGTTGATGCACCGGCATCCAAGACGGAACGACTTTCTACATTGATGCCAAAAACCTCAAGAGCATGTGCGAGCTTCTCTCCACCCCGGCTCACGAATTTCTTTTCCACCACCACCGAGATGGCTTCATCTGGCGCTACCAAGCGTGAAGACTTCTGCGCAAAACTGCCAGCAACTAACACGACACCTTCTTCAATAAGGCGAGAAGCTTCGGATCGGGTTGCCACTAAACCACGCTTCACCAAGGCAGCATCTAGTCGCATCCGCACATGTAAAGCGTACTTGGGCATCTTGTCAGGGGTTTACACAATCTGGTCCACAATCGCAGCCAAATTAACCCCTACAACGTCTGCATCAATGCCTTCGGCTGATGACGTCATGCCACTAAGAACTAACCCGAATGCACATCCCACAGTGCGAGCAAATGCGCCATCAGTGGATGCGAGATCACCCACCATCATCATTTCATGGGCTTTAATTCCGGGATTCAACGCTGCTACGAGATCAGCCATTGGTTGATGAGGCTTACCTGTCACCATCGCCTTGACTCCAGTGGCGTGTTCAATCGCTGCAAGGATTGAACCACCCCCTGGAATAGGACCTTGAGGTGTGGGATATGTGGGATCACTATTCGATCCAATTAAACGTGCACCACCGCGTACCGCAGTAAGAGCGACAGAGAGCACACCAAAGTTGAATTCACGGTGAAAACCCACAACCACAGCGTCAAAGTTGCCTGTGACTGAATCAACTTGATACGGCACCACCACTTCGGCGCCCCGAGATGACACTTCTTCAATCAGTCCTTCCCCACCGCAGACCAAAACTCTTTCACCCGCGGTGATATTCGTGGCTGCAGCCATTGCCGATGTCACCACATCACCTTCGGCCCAAATCCCCACACTTTCGAGTGCTGCATGTTGTTGGGCTCGAGTGGAGAACGAATTATTTGTCACAAAAAGCACACGAATTGCGCTCTGCCTGAGACGCGCCACCGCATCGCTACTGCCCTCAATGGGGTGATGGGCAAGCCAAATAACCCCATCAAGGTCACACAACACTGTCTTGAGAGAATCCATTTTGCTCATCGCCTCTAATCCTGCCACCCTTATGGGCGTGCCTCGTTTCGAACCTTTTCCCGCGCTTCGCTATTCCACCCAAGACTCCACCGACATCGGAGTTCTCAGTGCGCCACCTTATGACGTTTTCGACGAAGATCGTCGCAACCAATACGCGCAGTCACATGCACACAACATTGTGCATATTGACTACCCCATCGAGTCTGATGGCTCCCAGCGTTACGACAACGCAGCCAATGTTCTTACACAATGGATATCGGCAGGAGTGCTCGTAAGAGATGCGCGCGATTCTTTCTCTATTTACAGAATGACCTTTACTGATGATGCAGGTCGGCAACGCACCACCGTGGGTGTCATTGGTGCATTAGAAGTCGTTGACGAAGGCGCAGGCGGTGTTCTTCCCCATGAACGCACCACACCGAAAGCCAAGACCGATCGTCTTGACCTCACGCGCGCCACACAAGCCAACCTCAGCCCCGTATGGGGTCTTTCACTCAGTGCAGGACTCACCGAATTACTCATGGAACCAGGCGAGCTTTTATCTCAATGCACAGATGAACAAGGCGTGCACCACGTCATTGAACGAGTGGATAGTCCCGATCGCGTCCGTGCGATAAGCGCATGCGTGAGTGCACAGCCGGTTCTGATCGCAGATGGACACCATCGCTATGCAATTAGTCGCACTTATCGCGATGAAGCACGAAAGGCATCAGGGCCTGCAGGAGCAGAGTTAACAATGACGTATGTGGGTGAGCTGATCCAAGAGCAACTCAGTGTGGCTGCTATCCATCGCCTCTATGACATCTCTTCAGATGCACTGCTAAATGCATTGGCGCCCTATTACGCAACAGCCGAAGCGGGAAAAGTAGATGCACACACAATTGCCCAAATGGATGGAAAAGGTTGCCTGTGCCTTGTGGATGCTCACGGCAATGGAACATTTTTGATTCCCAATGGTGACGCACTCTCATCAGTACGCGATCTTGATAGTTCTCGACTTGAATATGCGCTTTCGAACACCACACATGAAGTGTCATATCAACACGGAGTCAATGAAGTGCTGCAAAAAGTAACGAGTGGTCGATTTGGCTCTGCCATCTTGATACGACCCGTATCTCTCAGCGAGATTCGACGCACTGCAGACACTGGCGAACTTATGCCTCCAAAATCAACCTTTTTCACACCGAAACTACGCACAGGCATGGTCTTGCGGCCGCTTAATACCTAACGGAACGCCACGACAACTTCAGCCCGATGCCAAGGTTGGCTAGGAAATTGACGCTTGATAGATCTCTTCGATTGTTGCATCAAGCATCGTGTTGAATTCACCATCGCTTTGCTTGGCCGACAAACCTTCGGTAAGAGCACGAGAAAAACTTGCAATCATGCCCTTGTTGCGAGACAACTTTGCATTTGCATCTTGACGGCTATAGCCACCAGATAAAGCAACCACTTTCAACACTGCAGGGTGCCCAACGAGTTCAGCATAGAAATTGTCGATGTTAGGAAGTGTTAATTTCAACATCACTGGCTTATCAGGAGACTGCTTATCAAGTTCTTCCAGAATAGCGGCTTTCAAGATGACCTCGCACTCAGCCTTGGTGGCACTGTGAATGTCTACTTCTGGCTCAATGATGGGAACTAGACCTGCAGCAAGAATTTGGCGACCCACTTCAAACTGTTGCGTCACTACATCAATGATTCCAGCCTTATTGGATTCCTTAATGACAGAGCGCATCTTTGTACCAAAGATTCCCTTAGCAACTGCACGAGCAAGAAGAGCATCCAAGTCTGGCATTGGCTTCATGACCTGTACGCCGTTGTGTTCGTCCGCCAAGCCCTTATCCACTTTCAAAAATGGAATGACCTGCTTACGGGTCCACAAATACTCCGCCGAACCCACACCATCGACCATGCGATCCATGGTTCCTTCAAACAAGATGGCACCGAGAACACGTTCGCCAGTAAATGCTGGACTTGTCATCATTCGTGAACGCATCTTGTGAATGAGATCAAACATTTGCTCATCACCGGAATATTCAGACTCTTCCACTCCATACAACATCAAGGCCTTTGGTGTGCTGCCGCCGCTTTGGTCCAGCGCTGCAATAAATCCCTTGCCGTCGCGCATTTTGATGAGTTGTTCATTGTTCATTGTGAGGGGTCCCTTCGGTCTTTCTCAACAATAGTCAGTACCCAAGCGTGGAGAGTCTTTCCGCGACATCAACAAACTGAGGATCGTGCATGGCGATTCTTTCAAAAAACTGTCGTGCTTTAATGACATTCCCTTGGCGATCATAAAGATCTGCGATCACGAACCATTGGCGGAGATGATATTCAGACGGACGCTTCATATCCCCTGCAGCTTTATCCATCAGATCCATAGCCTCAACAAACAAGCCACGATCAGAGAGTGAACCCGCCATCACAATGCGACCTTCAGCGAGTAACTCCGGGTGAGGCGAGGCTTCAGCGAGTTCACGCCAATACTGTTCGACTAACTGATGATTGCCTAGCGCACGATGGCAATCAGCTATCACAGCGTGATTAAAAATCCAATCGGGGTTCAACTTCACTGCGGTTTCTAATTCCCCGAGCGCACGCTTCCACTGTCCACCGCGATACAAGCACAAACCAAACATTTCACGTACTGCAGAAACATCTGCATACTCCCGAGCCATTGGACTGAGAATTTTTCTCGCATCGTCATAACGATGTGCTTCAAAAGCTTGAAGTGCAGCTTCATAACGCTTAATTGCTCGCGATGATGCACGTGAACCAAGTACCTTTTCGAATTCCTCGACTACAGCATCAAGAGCACGTACTTCTTTGCGTCCACCTTTTTGTGCGCGACCAGTTGCCTTTGCACGAACTCCAGCAGGACGACGTGTGGGGCGCGTAGAACCTTCATCAATCCAGTCTTCACGGGAACGTTCGGGTGGATTCGACATCCCGCCGCGAGTCTGGCGACCCCCAGTACGTTCGTACACCTCAGCTGATCGACGTTGTGCTGCCGTGCGATCGTCATCGCGACGCGGACCACGGTCATCATTGCGATCGAAACGACCACGAGAGGGCCGATCATTATCCCGATCGAAACGGCCACGAGTTGGGCGGTCATCATCACGACGCGGACCACGCGAACCACGATCATCACTGCGATCAAAACGACCACGCGAACCACGATCATCACTGCGATCGAAACGACCACGAGACGGCCGATCATTATCCCGATCGAAACGGCCACGAGTTGGGCGATCATCATCACGACGCGGACCACGCGAACCACGATCATCACTGCGATCGAAACGGCCACGTGACGGGCGGTCATCATCACGACGCGGACCACGCGAACCACGATCATCACTGCGATCAAAACGGCCACGAGACGGCCGATCATTATCCCGATCGAAACGGCCACGAGTTGGGCGGTCATCATCACGACGCGGACCACGCGAACCACGATCATCACTGCGATCGAAACGACCACTTGACGGGCGGTCATCATCACGACGCGGACCACGCGAACCACGATCATCACTGCGATCGAAACGGCCACGAGACGGGCGGTCATCATCACGACGCGGACCACGCGAACCACGATCATCACTGCGATCGAAACGGCCACGAGACGGGCGGTCATCATCACGACGCGGACCGCGCGAACCACGATCATCACTGCGATCAAAACGGCCACGTGACGGGCGGTCATCATCACGACGCGGACCGCGCGATGGTCGGTCATCGCTTCGATCGAATCGACCTCGTGAGCCCCCGCCATTTCGCGGGGATGATGGACGAGAATCACCGGAGCGGCGTGGTCCAGTCCCCCTCGCGGGTCGACCTGAATTGCTCTCGCGGCGTTCTGACATAGGGATGCAAGGCTAACCAGCGCAAATCGTTTTACCCCGTAAACGACAACAACCCCCAGCCCGAAGGCTGGGGGTTGTCATGCGATTAAATTCGGCGGCGTCCTACTCTCCCAGGGGGTCTACCCCCAAGTACCATCGGCGCTGACAGGCTTAACTTCCGTGTTCGGAATGGGAACGGGTGTGACCCTGTCGCTATGG
>JBIIBO010000017.1:0-46811 GCA_044239355.1 Ilumatobacteraceae bacterium | reverse complement strand
AGTTTTAGCCTCGGCGTCAATTGAATTTGGTCATTGGCACCGTTATTGGCGTTCTCGGCGTTACGTGGCGATCACAAATGGGGGCATCTTGAATGGTCGCAACATTGCACCTCGTGCACATCCAAATGATGCCTTTATCGACATGATGACCCTTCGCGCGTCCATGCCCATGCGTGCCCGATTCATGTCCATAAAGCGAGCACGTTCCGGCACTCATCTTCCACACCCCGATATCTCTGTGGAGCGTGGTGAAATCTTCACTATCTCTCGCGCACATGAAAACGAACATCTTCGTATCGATGGCGAATCTGTCAGTTCATGGAGTTCAGTGACTGTCAAAGTTCTTCCGGATTACTGGCGGGTGATTGTGTAGTGACCTACGGTGTAGGCATGCGCGCATGGATACTTGACGAATCACCTGGGACATATCGATATGGCGACATCGTTCGCCGGGACCTCAATGATGACGAAATTGTTATCTCAGTTGTTGCAAGCGCCCTAAACCACATGGATATTTGGGTTACCAAAGGAATGCCTCGTCCGCCGTTGCCACATATCCCTGGTTGTGACGCAGCTGGGATCATTGTGGAGATGGGATCTGCTGTGACGGGGTTTTCCATCGGTGACGAAGTTGTGATTAACCCTGGCGTGTCTCCAGTGGATGAAATCGTGCGTCTGGGAAATAATTCACCTATGGGACCTGGCTTTGAAATTTGGGGTGAACACACACATGGAGGACATGCACAGTTTGCAATTGCTCCAGCGCGCAATGTGAGACTTCGACCACAATCGCGCACATGGCATGAATGTGCAGCCTTTCCATTGGCCTATGTGACCGCCTTGCGAATGCTTAATCGTGCACGGCTTCGCGCAGGAGAGACAGTGCTGATCGTAGGTGTTGGCTCGGGTGTGTCCAGCGCTGCCGTCTCGCTTGCACAGTGGATGGGTGCCCATGTCATCACTACAAGTCGCGATGCTCACAAACGTGAAGAAGCACTGCGCATGGGTGCCAACGAAGCCATTAATACCGAAGACGATCGATGGAATGTTCAAGCTGATGTTGTGGTGGAAAGCGTCGGGCCTGCTACCTGGGAAAAATCGATGCGATCACTAGCTCCGGGAGGACGCTTAGTTGTGTGTGGCGGAACCTCGGGCCCAACGGTGGAAATCAATTTGCCACGTATGTTTTTTAAACAATACGAAATCATTGGTTCGTCAATGGGCAGTTACGAAGAGTTTGATCAACTTCTATCGATAGTAGATGCGGGTCTCCCCATCCATATTGACAGTGTTTTCCCGCTCGATGACTACGAAGCGGCCTTAGACAAACTCACGCGCGGTGCACATCTGGGCAAGATCGTTCTAGATCACGGAGTGCAGTGATGGCCCACGATGTTCAAGAACTCAAACAAAGAGCTTTAGACAGAATTGATGCGGTCGCACAATTGCTTATTGATGCAAGTCACGAAATACACGCCCACCCGGAAGAGAACTTTGAAGAGTTCTTTGCCTCGGAATTATTGGCGCGTTCTGCGCAGCAATCTGGTTTTGCTGTGGACCTTCATGCCTTTGGTACCGACACAGGTTTTGCAGGCGATGTTGGATCTGGTGCCACCGTGTGTGTCATGAGTGAATACGACGCCTTGCCAGAGATTGGTCATGGATGTGGACACAATGTCATTGCTGCTGCAGGATTGGGTGCTGCTATTGGATTGGCGAGTGTGGCCAACGATGCCGGCGGGCGAGTGCGCTATCTCGGCACTCCTGCAGAAGAAGGCGGTGGAGGAAAACTTGTGATGGCAAGCCACGGTGCACTCGAAGGAGTGGACGTAGCAATGATGGTTCATTCTGCCGATGCAGACCTCACAAGTATTGATGCAATCGCACTTCAGCAGCTTTTAGTGGAATATTCAGGACGGGCAAGTCATGCCGCTGCGGCGCCACAACATGGACGCAATGCACTTGACGCGGCTGTGCTTGGGTATATGGCAGTAGCCGCACTTCGACAACATATTTTGCCCACTGAACGTATTCACGGAATATTTCTCCGAGGAGGAGACAAGCCCAATATCGTTCCTGCCGACGCAGCGACGGAGTGGTACGTCAGATCTGACACCATCACCTCACTACAAGAATTGAAACCACGTGTCATCTCTGCACTTGAATCAGGTGCCCATGCATGCGGATGTTCTGTCTCACACCAATGGACTGGCACCGCGTATGCAGACATGGTGACAAACAACTCTTTATCTGCTTTGTACATCGCCAACGCGGGGGCTTTGGGACGAAGCGTGGAGGCACCCTCATCTCATCGGCGAGTGGTGGGTAGCACCGATATGGGCAACATCAGCCATCTAGTGCCTTCAATTCATCCGATGATTGCATCGGCTCGACCGGGCACTTCCATTCACACCAAAGAATTTGCACACGAGTCCATCGGACCGCTAGCCGACCAAGCCGTCATTGATGGAGCAAAAGCAATGGCAATGACGGCAATTGAATTTTGGACATCATCCCAAGCCCAAAGTGCCATTAGGGAAGAATTCGCCCAAGCCAATACGGACAAGGATGTTCTATAGGGGGTATCCCTCGTCCAAACTTCACGGACTCCTAGGCTGACTCCTTGTGACGGTGTACGTTCCAGAGGAATTCACAGATAAAGAAACCGACATTTTGCGTCGGTATTTCACCAATCTTGATCAGCCAGTTTTTGCTTTAGTGAACTTGCCCGAGGTGGTGAAAGGCGCTCTGTTCGCTCGATATAGCCGCAGCCCGCGCAGTTTGCGTCGTTTGTTTTTGGATGAGTTCGTAAATGATCTTGAAATTGGTGGCGATCAAGCAATTGATGCCACCGTCGGCGTAGACCGTGCCGAATCGTTGTACGAAAAGGTGTTTGTTGAATATGGAGATGACTCTGTTGCTCAACTAGGAGGCGTGCATCTGGCATGTGAACAGGCGTCAAACATCTTGACCAAGATTCTCGAGTGGGGCCGTTTAATGAGTTATCTCGAACAGTCGACTCGTTACATCGCATATGACGAACGACTAGGCGGCAGATACCGCTACTACCGCGATCCAGATCTTCTCGCCGGCAAACACGGCACACGCTATGTAGGCGATATGGACCGCATGTTTGACTCGTATAGCTCTCTGGCAAATTCGGTCACCGATCATGTCCGAGCCACCATTCCCAAAATGGATTCCGACAGTGACTTTGTGTATCGCCAGGCCACTCGCGCCAAGGCACTTGATGCCGTGCGCGGAGCTTTACCGGCATCATCGCTTTCCAATGTCGGTATCTACGGAAGCGGACAAGCCTATGAACAACTCTTACTGCGTATGCGTGCGCACCCTTTGCCTGAAGCACGTCAATATGCAGACATGATGTTGGTGGAATTGCGAAAGGTGATTCCATCATTTTTGCGCCGTGTTGATGTGCAAGAAAGAGGCGTTGACTGGTCCAACTATATGGAGACCAACACAAGCAATATGAATTCGCTTGTGGATGATCTTTTCAGTGATTCCATTGCATCTCAAGTAGATGAAGTCACGCTTGTCGATTTTGACCCTGATGGCGAGAACAAACTGATTGCCTCAGCGTGCTACGCCTATTCTCATCTTCCAGAGTCCCAGATCATTGCAAAGATTGATCGCATGAGTGATGAGGATAAGCAGAACATTCTTCGTCAATACGTGGGAGATCGCAAGAATCGCCGACACCGTCCAGGCCGTGCATTTGAGCGCACTGATTATCGTTTTGACATCTTGTCGGACTACGGAGCATTTAGAGATATGCAACGTCACCGTCTGCTCACCATTGAATGGCAGCAATTGACGCCGTATCACGGCTACACGCGTCCAGATTTGGTCGACACAGCTGGCGTCTCAGACGTCTTTGATGAAGTGATGGAGCGCTCTGCGGCGCTGTACGACACTTTGGTGGGGGAGAACCCACACCAGGCGTCCTACGCCGTCTCTATGGCATATCGCATTCGGTACTCCATGCAATTCAATGCCCGAGAGGCAATGCACATGCTGGAGTTGCGTTCAAGCCCTCAAGGTCACCCGTCGTATCGAAGGGTCGCCCTAGAGATGCACCGACAGATCGCTGAGGTGGCCGGTCACAAGGCCATAGCGGCCACGATGACTCATATGACCACCGAAGCTCCAGAACTCGAACGTTTGGAGTCTGAGCGCCGTGCAGAGGCAAAAAGGTCCGATTCTTAGCACGATACGGTGACGCGAGTCACATATTTGCACTTATTCATTGACCATTCGTGCCTTCGGGCATTTTTGTGTCTAACATCCCGCCCCGAGCCCTGTTGCAGACGAAGGAGTCCCACGTGGCAAAAGATGACATAGAACCAGACGATCTTGAGGAAGAAATTGACCTCGATGGAGAAGACGATCTCGACATCGTGGACGACGAACTCGATGACGATGTACTCATTGACGACGACTTAGACGACGACGACTCACTAGGAGCAACAGTTGTTCGCAAGGCATCATCAAGCGATGACGATGACGATGACGATGACATGGTTGCTCCCGACGACGTGGAAGAAGACCTCGCTGCAATCTTGAAGGATCGTCTTACCGCCGAGGAGATTCCCGACGAAGATGATGAAGTGGTGGAAGTCGATGACCGCACCGGATCAGACGAAACTCTTCAACCAAAGCGAGCCGACGAAGTTCTGTGCAAGTCTTGTTTCATGCTGGTGCGTCCAACTGCGCCCGTGTGTCCGATGGGCGATGATGCTTGCCCCACAGTGAAGAAATGAAATTTCTCGATTCTCTTTTTTCTGCTGCGTGGAAAAAGTCCACTGAAATCGCATCCTCGTTGCAACGTCAGGCTCCAGGTGCTCGCATGATCGGCGAATATGCCGTGAAGCAAGCAACCAAAGAAGCAGAAAAACTTGCGGACCGTATTCGAGACCGCCACTCAACAGATCCTCAGAAATAGACGTGGATCAGATGGAATCAATGGTGTTTGTGCGTGAAGCACAGCCAAGTGATTCACAGATTGTGTCGCTTCACGAACAACTCAGCATTCAAGAATCTGCCGCTTACAGAGGAAGTATTCAACAGATGCATCTCACTACTTCGCGTACATGGGTTGCGGGTTGGGGCACAACAGTTTTTGGTTCGTTGACTGCGGGCGAGATCGCGCCTGGTTCATGGCATATATCTCTCGTCTTCGTAGAGCAACAAGCACGCGAAATGGGCATTGGGGATGCACTGGTCCAGTATGTGCTGAACCAGATAACTCATGTCAAAGGCTCATGGATCAGTGCACAAGCCCAACCTGGCGACAGGTCATTGAAGAATCTTTTTGAACGTCATGGTCTCGTTGCACAGACCATCACAGTGGGTAAGTCGCTTATCGACCCTTCCACTGAGGAGCACGCTTCTCAATAAAGGCCATCAGACCTTCTTTGGTGTCTTCGGACTGCAAGATAGGTGCGAACTCTTTGTTGGTCATGTCTTTAAGTTCGTCATCTGTGGCATAAGCAGATGCCAATACGACTCGGCGACTTGCCGCCACAGCAAGTGGAGCAGAAGTGGCAATCTTTTCTGCCAAGGCGATGGCTTCTTGAACTGCGGTGCCAGGTTCCGCCAATCGATTCACGAGACCGAGTTGATACGCGCGCTCGGCGGGGAGAGGCTCACCTGTGAGAATGACTTCCATGGCGACTGCTTGACCAATAGCGCGAGGTAAACGAAACAAGCCACCAGCACCGGCGATGAGGTTGCGCTTCACTTCAGCCAATCCAAATGAAGATTGAGTGGTGGCCACCACCATGTCGGCAGCCAAAACAATTTCACAACCACCAGCGGTTGCCAATCCGTCAACCGCAGCAATTATTGGCTTAGTACGTTCGCGATACACAAAGCCTGCAAAGCCACCACGTTTTGTGCCAAGGGTTTGACCACCAGCATTCAATGCCTTCAGATCTGCTCCGGCACAAAAAACGGGCTTGGCATGACCTTGGGTATTTGCGGTGAGAACACCAACCCACACATCGGTCTCGGATTCGAGACGGTCAATTGCAGCCTCCATGGCTTGCGCCAATTCGTCATTAACTGCATTGCGCGCATCGGGACGATTCAACGTGATGAGGGCCACTTGGCCCCGAACTTCATAAGTAACCATTTCAGACATAGCGCCACGGTAGTGGACAACTACGAGGTGTTCTTATTCGGCGGTTGTTTTTTCCGTCTTCACTGCATCTGCAGTTTTATTCACGTCAGAAGCCGATTTCTTCTTCGGGCGCGTAGGTCGGGCCATAGGTAATGGTCGAGGAGCTCTGGCTTTCGGATCAACCATGACACCAAATAGAGCGGCCAACTGAGGCATCAATGGACCAAGGCGCGTCACTGTCTTGAGAAGCTCATCTGTCACCACTGCTGGTACTGCAGGAGGCAATACCTTGCCATGCACGGGAGAGAACGCAGCGGCCTCCATCAGAGCGATCCAACGCTCTGCAGGGGCATCTGGGGTGAGTCCTGCAACAGTTGCATCAACGAGTTGTGTGGCCAACGGTGGCGGGAAGGGAACACCAGCTTTGGGAGGCTGGGAAGACAGGCGCAAGGCACGTACTACACGACCAACTTTTGTGGCTGTCGCAATATCTTCGAGCCACAAACGAATCTCGGTTTCCTGACGTACAACAAGTGCTTGTTTCATTTTGGCTACAAGACCACGAGTTTCTTCATCAATCGCAACCAGTTGTTCTGAAGAGACAACTAGTGAACGCAGATCACGCAGATCAACTTCTTCGATGATGGATTCAGCACCTAATGCTCGATCGCGCCACTCAGCAACACGCAAACGGGGGAGAAGCTGTTCTGCGATTTGGATGAGACCTTCTGCAGGGATTTTCTCTCTACCTTGTGCGACAGCTTCTTTGTTTTGTTCTTCAATAGCTACTCGTACGGCAGGAACTCCGCCATTGAGAACTTTTTCAGCAATTGTGCGCTGAGCCTCAGGTAACTCTGCGAGCACTGCATCAACATTGGTGCGGCGCGCTTTGATGCGCTTGGGCTTAGGACGCTGTGGCAACTCAGGTGGTGCATCAAAGAATTGACGGCGAGGACGATCTTGACCTTCGCTGCGAGGGCCTTTTTCACCGCGTTCTTTAGAGCCACCTTTACGGCGCTTATCGCCGTCACGTGGACCCTTCTTACGAAGTTGTTGAGTGACCGGCTCGAATGGCTTGGCAGATGGCAAGATCTCGAGCATGCCTGTTCGTTCTGCTTTTTGCTTTGGTGGTGTTATCGAAAGAACGCGGGTGCCATCAAGATCGCTTTCTACCTCGGCTCGCACCACATCTTTTACTGCCACACCGGCAGGGACTACAGCATCATCAACGACACCTTTGGGTTGAAGCGCTCCTGCGGCACGCCACGTCCACGTGCCGTCCTCGCGTTTGCTGGTGAGTTCAATCTCAATTCGCCGTGACATAGGGACTCTACGGTATCTGATTCTTTACCCTGACCATCAAAGAGACTGACCCTGTTCAGTAGTGTCGGGTCATGGCTTTATACGCATTAGGGGACCAAGTGCCCCAAATTGACCCCAGCGCATATGTGCATCCCGACGCCATCGTCATTGGATCTGTCACCATTGGCGCTCAAAGTTCCATCTGGCCTGGGGCGGTTTTGCGCGGTGACGACGGAGCCATCGTGATTGGTGCACGCACCAGTATTCAAGATGGAACGGTGGTGCATACCACACCTTTTGATCACACCACCGTGGGGGATGACTGCGTCATTGGCCATCTCGTGCATCTTGAAGGATGCATCATTCACAATCTTGCGCAAGTCTCATCAGGGGCCATTGTGCTGCATCGTGCAATTGTGGAAACCGGAGCGATCGTTGCAGCTAATGCCGTGGTGCTCAATGGTATGCACGTGCCCGCAGGAGCACTTGCGGTCGGAGCGCCAGCAGTCATAAAAGAAAACAAAGCGCGCCAGGCCGACATCGAGATGGCTGTCAAGGCCTACATCCACAAAGGTGATCGTTTCCGCTCCCAACTTCGCCGCATTGACTAATTCATTGCCCAATTCCCAATGGACTCTTATTGATGTCACGGTGAGCGACCATGAGGCAGAAATTGTCTCAGACTTTTTGTGGTCACATGGAGTTGTCGCTATCGAAGAGATTCCTTTCGATGCACAGACGATGCGCCTGCGTTCAAGCGTCGGCGAGCAGCCGCAGGAATTTCTTGAACTCTTGCAAAGGACCTTTCCACTGATCACTGCGACAATTGTTCACGTTGAAAAATCTGTGAGTGAGACCTGGCGACAATTCGCTCAACCAACATGGATTGAAGATGACTTTGTCATTGTGCCTCAGTGGCTGCCAACGCCTCAGGCTTCAAAAGTGCTCACCATCGAACCACTCGATACTTTTGGACTTGGTAATCACCCAACAACTGCTCTTGCTCTTCGCTTGTGCATTCGACACATTCCAAATGGTTCGGAAATTTTTGATTTGGGATCTGGATCGGGAATTCTGGCAATTGCTGCCGCCAAATTTCTTCACTGCTCATCTTTGGCATACGACATTGCCTATGGCGCCCAACAAGCACTTCGCCTCAACGCTGACCTCAACGCCGTCACTGAGGTGTCATGGATCGAGGGGTACCCGAACCGATTGATGGACGTAGTTGTGGCAAATATTCTCGCCCCCGTCCTTATCGAAGAATCAGGAAAAATCAGCTCAACATTGCGGCCCGGCGGGGTAGTGATCTTGAGCGGTATGCGTACTGAACAGTTGGACAAAGTGATACAACACTTTCCAGACTTCAACCTTCTCGACACCGTCGATGATGATGGATGGACTGCAGTTGTTCTTGTGAAAAACGAACGTTAAGAAATATTGCGAGCGCGCACACCGATTGGCGCAATCAAACGGAAACCTGCGGCATGACGCTCTTCTTCTGATTCGCCACCCCAGAAACCATATTCACGATTACGTCGTGCGAAGTCTCGGCAATCAGACATGACTACACAGCTTTGACACACTTGGCGAGCTTGTGCTTCACGGCGTTCGCGAGCCTGTGGTCTTTCAGCAGCAGGGGGAAAGAAAATGGCAGACAAACCACGGCATTCTGCACGACCAGACCAGCTTGTGTCATCCCATTCTCTGAATGTGAATAGATCGCCAATGGCCATGGTTGTCCCCCAACTTCGCCGTGCTCTTGAGACAGATTAGCGGAATTTACTCGTCAGTCAATTCTGAGATTTAGGGAAAGTTATCCACAGGGGAGAGGAGCGAAAACTACGACAATCCGTGGGCTACTCGCACGCCTTGAGCAAATATGTCCACGTCCTCGGCAGTGGTATCCCACGATGTCATCCATCGCACTTGGTGCGTTGAAAGATCCCAATCCCAGAAGAAACTCCATTTTTGCAATGCGTCTTTTAGCGAAGGTTCCACAATGGGGTAGAGGCTGTTGACTGCGGGTCGCACCAATTGCAGCGAGTCAATGTCAGCTAAAGCCTCGTACAAACGCATGGCCATGGCATTGGCATGTGTTGCAGTTTCGATCCAAAAACCATCCTCAAGGGCCGCCACAAACTGTGCGCTGATGAATCTTTGTTTCGACGGCATTTGTGTGAACTGTTTACGAATCAATTTTCCTCGAGCACTATTTGGTGTGCGGGGCAACAACACAACTTCGGCGCCCAACATGGCATTTTTTGTTCCGCCAAAAGACACCACATCAACACCGGCGTCAAATGTCAACGAACGAAAAGTTGCTGCATTGCCACCAAGTGCCGCAACAGCATTTGCGATGCGCGCACCGTCGAGATGCACACGCATCCCAAAGGAATGGGCGCGATCACACAAAGACTTGATTTCTTCAGCACTGTACAAAGTGCCTAACTCTGTGGCCTGCGTAATGGAGACAACACCAGGCTGCACATGATGAATATTTCCCAGAGCGTGAGCTGCCTGTTCAATATCTGCCACCCGAAGCTTGCCGTCTACAGAGGCAACGTCTTGGAGTTTGGCTCCCAGAAGTTTTTCTGGTGCACCAGTTTCATCCACATTGATATGCGCCCACTGCGTACACAAAACAGACTCAGCAGGTTGCAACACATTTCCCAGCGCAACAACATTGGATCCCGTACCACCGAATACACACAACATCTCCACATCAACACCACACAACTCATTGAAGAGTTCATTGGCGCGATGAGAAAGAGCATCATTGCCGTAGGCGGGGACATGACCATCATTGGCACGACTCACAGCCTCGACATAACGAGGATGCGCGCCACTGAAATTGTCACTGGCAAAAAAACGTGCGGGAGGCGTGGGCAAATTCACCATGCAAACACTATCTGTCCGTATTATTTCGTCATGACGAAATATGCCCATGGAGTAGAGGACGGCGAGAAGACACGTCGATGTCGCTGGTGTCGCCACACCTTGGCCACCAAGAACGGACCGGGACGTAAAGCAGAGTTTTGTAGCCAGAAATGCCGTCAATGGGATTGGGTCTCACGACAACGAGCAGCCGATCTGGAGTTGTCCGAAAATGAGCTGGTGATGACACGCGATGAACTCGACACTTTGAAAGATCAAATCTTTGTATTGCACTGTGCACTCACAGATGCCAAGACGGATCTGCAACATGAGCGACACACCAAGGACAGCCTGCGGGAAATACTGAACTGGCTGATTGATGCAGCCGAGCCCGTAGCAGCCGCTTCCCTGACTCCATCCGTACGCCCATAATGTCCGTTATGTAATTATTATGTTTATCAATTACTGCAGGCTTTATCCCCTGCGAAAAGCCACCTAAGGTGCCCAGATGACCACACGCCATCTCAGTACCGGAGTTTCCCAGTCGCAAGTTCTTGACGAGCTTGAATCGTTTCGAACCCACGACGTCAAGTGGCGTGATGGTCGAAGCTTCACCCTCGCCTATAGCGCAGGCACTGAAGCTTTAGCAGTCGCTGAGGAGGCCTACAGACGCTTCTCAGGCGAGAATGCTCTCAACACCGCGGCCTTCCCCTCGCTACGCCACATGGCCCAAGAGGTAGTAGACACTGTGGCCACCTGGTGTCATGGCGATGATGCCACGGCCGGTTTTATGACCTCTGGTGGTACCGAGAGTCTCGTTCTTGTGGTGCGTTCTGCGGTGCAGCGTTTTCGGCGTGAAGGTCGATTGACATCAACGCCCAACATGGTGTTGCCCACATCTGCTCATGCAGCGCTGGAAAAAGGTGCTGACTACTTCTCGGTAGAGAGTCGCCGTGTTGAGGTGGGTGCGGACTGGCGAGCAAATGTTGATGCAATGTCAGCCGCGATCGATGAGAACACAATTCTCATCGTGGGATCGGCTCCCCAATACCCACAAGGAGTGGTTGACCCCATTGAAGCAATCGCTGCTCTGGCTATCGAACACAACATCAACTGTCACGTTGATGCATGCATGGGTGGTGTCACTCTTCCGTACCTCGAAAAGCTTGGAGAGAGTATTCCATTATGGGATTTTCGCGTACCGGGAGTCAGTTCGATTTCTATCGACCTTCACAAATACGGATATACCTCTAAAGGTGCAGGTGTATTGCTTCACCGCAATAAACAACTACGTAGTGATCAAACATTCGTGACAGACAATTGGCTCGGTGGCATGTACGGCTCTTCTGGAATTTTGGGAACTAAATCAGGAGGACCCATTGCTTCTGCATGGGCCGTCATGCGTTTTCTAGGCGAGAACGGTTACATGGAAGCAACGCGCAGTTCTCGAGTATCAACGCAACGCTTGGCTGCACATATTGGCGCACATCCAGATTTGGTGCTGCGCGCCCAGCCAGACTCCACTCTCCTCTCCTTTGGCACGGTTGATGAAAAGCGTCATGACGTTTTCGCACTTGCGGACCTACTCATTGCACGCGGTTGGTACATGGATCGACAAGGCCCCCCTGCCAGTATCCACCTCACGGTCAATGCAGTGCACGCCACGCGTGTGGATGAGTTTCTTATCGATCTCGACGAATGCGTCGCTGCTCTTAATGGGCAATCTGGCGAAATGGGCTCTTACGCCTCCACGGAGTAAGTCGATTCCCTCGGACACACTCTTTAACGACTACTGTGTAAGAAAACATCTGTTTGGGAGAGAGCACAATGTGCCGCCGAAGGAGCAACCGCCCCGGAATCTCTCAGGCAAAAGGACCAAACAGATACTAAACGCTGGAAAGAGAGGGTCACTCCTCCGCCGACGGGGAAAGCCTTCACAGGTGAAGCTCTCAGGCATCAAAGACAGCGGGGGTCAACCATATTGGAGACCCCATGAACACTTCGACGCCTTCATTAACGACACCTGGTTTCTCCCCTAACGATTTTGCATATCGCCATCTTGGATTAACTGATACAGATCGCCGCCACATGTTGGACACCATCGGTGCCACATCTGTTGAAGAACTACTGGCGCAGACCATTCCCCAATCCATTCGATTAACCGATGCGTTATCTGTCCCTCACGCCGTTGCTGAGCATGAAGTGCTCACAGTGCTCAAAGAGAAGTTTACCTCCGACGTGCAACGTACTTCACTGATTGGACAGGGCTACTACAACACAATTACTCCTCCAGTATTGCGACGCAACATGATCGAAAACCCTGCGTGGTACACCGCATACACCCCTTATCAACCAGAAATTAGCCAAGGACGCCTTGAAGCACTTTTGAATTTTCAAACGATGATTTCAGAACTCGTTGCGTTACCACTCGCCAATGCATCTTTACTAGATGAAGCCACCGCCGTCGCAGAAGCAGTCACCATGGCGCATCGCACCTCAAAAGGATCAACAGATGTCGTGCTTGTCGATCGCAACATCCATCCACAAACTTTGTCTGTTCTTGCTACGCGCCTTGAGCCAATTGGTCTCACCATTGAACTTGCAGATGTCACCGAGATGCAGCCACTTGATCACTTCGCAGTGGTGGTTTCGATGCCAGGAAGCAATGGTGCCTTACCTAACACAGCAGAACTAACTCGCGTCGTTGATGCCGCACACGAACACAATGCGCTTGCTATCGCGGTATGCGACCTGTTGGCATGCGCCATCATTGTTCCACCGGGCGAAATGAATTTCGATATTGCCGTAGGTTCATCACAGCGCTTTGGCGTGCCCATGGGGTTTGGTGGCCCTCATGCTGCATTTATGGCAACTCGTTTGGAATACGCTCGTTCATTGCCTGGTCGCCTCGTAGGAGTGAGCACGGACACAGAAGGCCGACCTGCACTACGGCTCACGTTGCAAACCCGTGAGCAACACATCCGTCGTGAAAAAGCAACGTCAAACATCTGTACTGCCCAAGTACTTCTTGCAAACCTTGCTGGAATGTATGGCGTATGGCATGGACCTGATGGACTCTCAGCGATTGCCCATCGAGTCCATCAATTTGCCACTGCTACTGCACGTGCGCTTCGCACAGCAGGACACACGGTATTGCATGACGAATTTTTTGACACAGTTGCCGTACAAGTCACCGATGCTTCCACAACATCTGCACATTTGCGAGCACATGGATTCAATGTGCGCATCCTTGACAACTCGTCAATATCTTTTAGTTTTGATGAGACAACTACGTGGACTACAGCGAGAAATTTCGTTGAGTTATGGAAGGCCACTCTCACCAATGACAACGCTTCGGCACTTGGCACCCATCAACGCACGTCCACGTACATGGCTCAATCTGTATTTCACAAGTACAGAAGTGAACACGAGATGCTGCGCTATCTTCGCTCACTGGCCGACAAAGATTTAGCCCTTGATCGCACCATGATCCCTCTTGGGTCATGCACAATGAAATTGAACTCCACCACAGAGATGGAACCCGTGACATGGCCTGAGTTCGCAGCACTACACCCCTTTGTACCCGAAGACGAATCTGTAGGAATACGTTCCGTCATCGGCGAATTGGAAAACATGCTGGTAGCTATCACCGGCTATGACGCCATCAGTTTGCAGCCCAATGCGGGCAGCCAAGGTGAATTTGCTGGATTACTTGCCATTCGCGCCTATCACCAATCGCGTGGCGACACCCAACGCACAATCTGTCTTATCCCCTCCAGTGCGCATGGCACCAACGCAGCTAGCGCTGTGATGGCTGGAATGGATGTAGTTGTTGTGAACTGTGATGCACAAGGCAACATCGATGTTGCAGATCTTTCTTCAAAGGCACAACAAGCGGGCACTCGACTTGCAGCCACAATGATTACTTATCCATCCACACACGGAGTGTTCGAAGAAGCCATCGGCGAAATTTGCGCAATAATCCACGATAACGGCGGACAGGTTTATGTGGATGGCGCCAACATGAACGCACTTGTAGGTACGGCCCAACCGGGTCGCTTTGGTGCAGATGTAAGCCATCTAAACTTGCACAAGACGTTTTGTATTCCGCATGGCGGTGGAGGCCCTGGAGTTGGCCCAGTAGTCGCCCGTGCACATCTGGCGCCATTTCTTCCTGGCGACCCATGTGATACCAACAGCACACGCCCTGCTATCTCTGCTGCACCATTTGGGTCAGCCAGCATTCTTGCAATTCCATGGGTGTACATCATGATGATGGGACCACAAGGTCTGCTTCAGGCGACCGCCGATGCGATTCTTTCGGCAAATTACATCGCATCACGTATCCAGAATTCTTTCCCGATTTTGTATCGAGGAAATAATGAGCGTGTAGCGCACGAATGCATCTTGGATGTGGGAACAGTTCTTGCCAATACAGGTCTCACCATTGATGACGTAGCAAAACGATTAATGGACTACGGATTCCACGCCCCCACGATGAGTTTCCCAGTGGCAAATACCTTGATGGTGGAGCCCACAGAGAGTGAATCACTTGCTGAACTTGATCGCTTTTGTGACTCAATGATTTCTATTCGACGAGAAATCGACACAATGATCGCTAGCGGTACGGCTGCACAGGAGTCTGTCTTGCGCCATAGCCCGCACACGATTGAAGATATTGCACAAGATTGGAATCGTTCCTACACCCGACAAGAGGCGCTATTTCCCCTTCCATGGCTGCGCCAACGCCATTACCACCCTCCTGTCTCGCGTATCGATGCCGCTTTTGGTGATCGCAATATTGTGTGTACATGTGCCCCCATCGAGGCCTATTCACGCACTCTTGAGACAGATACTGTGTCTGTGTGAACGAGAACGACGCCACCAACCAGGACAACACACAGACCACACAGGTTCACAATCCACTCGAACAACTTTTTCAGTTGCTCGCGTTGGTAGACCCCATCGAATTTGCCACTAAAGCAGTTGATATGTCTCGTCGCACCACTGAATCACTTATATCGATCGTTGAAAATCTTGCAGTTACTGTCGACAATCTCAACCGCACAACCACTCGTATCAATACGCTTCTCGATGATATTGAAGAGCCCATGCGTCGTGTGATGCCACAAGTGGGAAATGCCATGAACGCCATGGCCACTATGGGAGAAGCTGCAACACAATTGACGGAGTTATCAAAACGTCTCGGACCATTGACGACATTGGCAGAAAACGCAGGTGGACTATTTGGTTTCAAACCGTCGCGACCATCGCCACCAGCCGAACCCACGAAGCCCTAAATAATATTCAGCAATTACTTCTTTGCCACAAATGGAATGTTGCAGATGGAGCCTTCAACTGTTGTTCCACGAATGTCAATGGAGACCACGTCACCAACATTCCACACACCGGACATCAACACAAAAGCGATGCAGTGACCTAGCGATGGTGAGTAGTTTCCGCTGGTGACATAACCAATCTGTTCTCCAGTGGGCGCATGCACCGCACTTCCCTCCCGTGCTGGTCGCCTTCCTTCAATCGTTACTCCATAAAGACGACGTGAAATGCCGTGTTCTTTCTCTGCCGATAAAGCAGCCCGACCACGGAATGTTGGCTTAGACCACCCCACTACCCATTCAAGATCTGCTTGCAAAGAGGTAATCCCTGCGCCTAGTTCATGTCCATGTAATGGCAGACCAGCCTCTAAACGAAGTGTGTCGCGTGCGCCAAGACCTGCAGGCACAACGTGGGCCTCTAAAAGCGAATCCCATAAACGTGTTGCATCAAGTTTGGGAACAGAAATTTCAATACCGTCTTCACCGGTATAACCCGTACCCGCCACTACACAAACAGTGTCACCAAAGAACAACTCTTGAACGTCGAATCGTTTTACCGCGCCAGCTTCGGGCCAAAAAGTACTGACACACTTGCGAGCCTCTGGACCCTGTACAGCAATCACTGCACGTTCTGCGGTGACGTCAACACCACCTATCGCCGAGACCACTCCATCGGTGTTGGATGCATTAGGCATCACGTCGAATCGATCATGATTCACCCACCACACGATGATGTCGTCCACAACGGACCCATCGCTCTCATCCAACAGATGCGTGTACTGGGCACGACCGGGACGAATCTTTGCAAGGTCATTCGTCAAAACAGACTGCAACCGCTCTAAGGCATCCGAACCTTCAATGCGAACAGTTCCCAAATGGGACACATCAAACATTGCCGCACCTTGGCGACATGCGTTGTGCTCCGCCAAAGTTCCCTGCGCATACGACAAGGGCATCTCCCAGCCACCAAACTCGGTCATCTTGGCACCGAGTGCCCGATGCGAAGCATCCAGTGGTGAAAACTTCATTGTCACACTGCGACAGAAGTCGTGGGGCCACCTTCGATATCATCTTGAGGAGTAAACGAAATAATGCGGCGATCTACTTCGTCGCGTACACCAGACATTGGCAAGATGTTGAGTACTCCTTGACCATGGCGTAACACGTCAATGAGTTCGTCGCCATTGCACAACACCACACTGGAGCCATCAATCACAAGATGTGCAGCAGAGATATCTGTATCTACGTGCTCGCGCATGTAGGAGAACACGTCACGAATGGATTCCAGTTTGATGCCTGCGTCAAGAAGTTTTTTGATGACTTTCAGTTCCAACAAATCTCGGTAGGTATAGCAACGACGGCTCCCGCTACCGGCAGCATCTGTACCCGAGGGGCGAACCAAATCTGTGCGTGCCCAATAATCCAAACGACGGTAGGTGATGCCCACAATCTCTGCGGCTTGACTTGCGCTAAACGTATTCATGAAAGACCTCATCTGTAACACCACGAAACACACAACCGTGTAACTACGTGGATGTAAGACGCTAGGGGGTGATCACCCCAACGTCAATAGGTCACTGACCAAAATCTTCAGGAGAGATGTTTTCAATGAAATCACGGAATTCATCGATGATTTCGGCCTCTGTATTGACTGGCTCATCGTCAGGGACTTCCCCCACCATCTCTAAAAGGTCCACAGAGGCATACATCGGACATGAGGCTCTCAAAGCAATGGCCAGCGCATCAGAGGGGCGGCAGGAAATCACCACTTCCCCGTCATTGGTCCGCACAATCACATCCGCGAAATACGTTCCGTCTGTGACATGGGTGAGAACAACCCGGACAATCTCTAGCCCTAGACGTTCAATTGTGTGCACATATAAGTCGTGAGTCAGTGGACGAGGTGTTGTTTCACCATCAAGAGCCGACTTTATTGACGCAGCTTCAGGACCCCCAATGAAAATCTCGAATTGACGCCGAGGAAGTTCATCCTCACGCAAAGTCACTACTGGCGTACCCGAAAGCCGATCAAGCCGAACAGAACGCACAGAGATGTTTTTCATGGCTACTTGGGTTCAGTCAAACGCGCAACGTCACGCATGATCAGTGAAACACGCAAACGTGCTCCAAGATCAATGAGTTCAACCAACATATTGAGCGCTTCCTCGCGAGCTGCAGGATTTCGTTGACGCAATAGAGGAAGAATTCTTTGTTCGAAAAGACTTACTTCGCGATCTGCAGAAGTTTTCCATGAACGCAGATGGCGAATGTCTATTCCCATCTCCTGAAATCGTCCCGCAACCTCGGCCACAGAAATGGAGTGAGCATCAAAAAAAGTGGTATCCCCCACTTCATGGCCAGCCACTAGGCCAGCTGACTCAAGTTCTTTCAAGAAGGCGGGATCAATATGTGACTGGCTCAAGAGTTGATCACGCGGGATGGACTCTGTGTTATCCATGTGTGTCAAGGCAGCTAAGCGTTGTTCTCTCATGATGGACTGGGGAACAATCGGATCTTGCTCTACTTGTGCCGCTTGTGTAGCCGATGGTGCAACACCTGTGGACTGAGTCTTACGCATCGCGGCTTGGGCCGCAGGATGAGTAGACGTTGTGATGTCCTCAGGAGGAATTACAAAATCGCGACTGATGTCCGTGCTCTCATCTTCCAGACGATTCTTAATGATCCTCAAAGGCAGATAATTCGTCCGTTGTTCTCGCAGAATAAAACGAAGACGTTCCACTTCTGTATCTGTGAACTTGCGATATCCAGACGGAGTTCTCTCCGGTTCAATCAGGCCTTGTGTTTCAAGGAAGCGAATCTTTGAAATCGTTACGTCGGGAAATTCTTCCAATAACTGAGCCAGAACTTCACCGATAGATAGAAACATTGTCTCGCTCACGACATGTCCTCAGCGCTTTCTAAAAACACCAAACGGAACTTGCCAATTTGCAACTCGTCGCCTTGTCGTAGCTCGCTGACGTCTACGCGACGTTGATTCACATACGTACCGTTGAGAGACCCCGAATCACGCACTACATAATTTCCCTCATGACGTAAAATCTCGCTATGTAGACGCGAAACCGTAATGTCATCAAATGCGATATCGGAAGATTCCGATCTTCCTACGGTTGTGACAGGTTTAGAGAGCACAAAATAAGAACCCTCTTCTTCTCCCCCACGAATCACCAAGATTGCAGTTCCTGCTTCAATGTCATCTAAGTCAACTCGGATGTCATCTTGTGACCCTGTTGCATCTTGAAGCGGATCAACTTTGGACAATGTGATAGTGCGATCATCTACAAAGTCCAATACGGCACCACATGCAGAACAAAACGATGACGTCGGTGGATTTCTATGTCCGCACTTGTTGCAAAAGACGTAGGTCATGACTTATCTCATCCAGAACCGGTCAAAGAGGAGTATTCCTCGGCTGACATCAAGAGATTTTCATCAATCTGTGAAAACTCAATCTCACAGATCCAACCCTCGCCGTAAGGATCGCTATTGAGCAACTCTGGCTGATCTACGAGCGCATCATTGATGGCCACAACCTTGCCTGCAACCGGAGCATAAATATCGCTCACACTTTTGGTGCTTTCAATTTCTCCGAGGCCTTGCTGGGCTGAAAGAACCGAGCCCACGTCTGGCAACTGCACAAAAACCACATCGCCAAGTGCATCTTGTGCATAGTCGGTAATACCTACTCGCACAATGGAGTCAGCCATACGGACCCACTCATGATCCTTGGTGTAACGCAAGTCTGTTGGGATGTTCACCACCCCAACGGTACTCGCTACAGGACACGCTTCGAGGACATGTTTGCACGAACAGATGGCAAGTACTGAAAAAACGCGACGTAGGAAACAATGATTCCAGGGACCCCCACTAACCAGCCCAGAACCTCAAATGTGACCCACACACCGCCTGCGGCACCAATGGTGATCCAAGGCACCGCACATAGCAGTGCAAAAGTTGCCCATTTCCCTAAGCGTGTCACTGCGAAACGCTCCATGCCCAACAATGTGCCCACCACCATTACAAGCGCAATAGACACCTCACGAATCAATATGGCCACACCAAACCACGCTGGAAAATAGCCGTAATACATCGCCGTAGTGATTCCTACAAAGAACACGAGTCGGTCCGCTACCGGGTCAATGACTTTTCCGAACTCCGAGACTTGATTAAAGCGCCGAGCGATATAGCCATCAATCCAATCGGTAAAACCCAAGGCACCGAAAAAGAAACTGCCCGCTACCACACGACCATCAGCCATCAACGAGACATACACAGGCAAAAGACCTAACCGGACGACTGTGATTGCATTGGGAATCGTCAACAAGGAGGACAGAGGCACGATGTAATCGTAGCCCGATGTTCTAGACCCCGAAGTGGACGACATAAGGTGCTGATATGTCTTTAGTTCTTCAAGATTCCGTTGTGTTCATCACTGGTGGTGGATCGGGCCTCGGTGCCGCCACTGCTCGTCGGCTCGCAGCTGATGGCGCCCTCATTGCTGTCAATGACTTGGACCCAGTTGCTGCTCAAAACATCGCAGACGAGGTCGGGGGAATCGCTTTACCTTTTGATGTCACCGATTCAGAAGCATTCGATGCCGCCGTTGACCAATGCGTTGCTTCACTTGGCCGTCTAGATGTCATGGTCAATAACGCAGGCATCGCGCCTCAAGATGTCTCCAACAAGATGGATCTCACTATCGCAAACCAAATGAAGCGTTTTGAAGGACGCATCGGTGACATGGAACCGATGAACTATCTCATTGATCTCACCAACGAAGCATGGGACCGCATGTTGCGCGTGCACCTCTATGGAGCGTTTTATGGATGCCGTGCTGCCTTGCGCCACATGCAGCCCCAACACAGTGGTCGCATCATCAACATTTCATCCATACTTGGTCAACAACCATCAGCCGCGGCCTCGCACTATTCAGTGGCAAAGGCCGGAATGATTACGCTCACTAAGTCAGTGGCCGCAGAAGTTGCACATTTAGGAATCAATGTGAATGCCGTGTGCCCTGGCTATATCGAGACTCCCCTTCTCACACCTTTCAGTGAAATGGTGAAAGCAGGCATCGTTACTCGCATCGCAAAGGGCTACATGGGAGAACCCAACGACATCGCCGAGATGATTCGTTTTCTCTCAGGTCCTGAATCGTCATATTGCACAGGGGACGTCTTCACAGTGTCGGGTGGCTATAACGGATGAGCACAGTCTTTTCTCTCATCATCAAAGGCGATATTCCCGGAACCTTTGTGTATCGCGACGAACATTGCGTTGCATTCATGTCCATAAACCCCATCACCGATGGACATGTATTGGTTGTCCCGGTTAAGGAAGTGGACCACTGGATAGACATGTCGCCCGAGTTATCACAGCACATGTTCTCTGTGTGTCATCGCATCTCTCTGGCCCTCTCAAAGGCCTTCCCTTGCGAGCGCGTCGGAATGATGATTGCAGGTTATGAGATTAACCATTGCCATGTACACCTCATCCCCACGACATCAATAAGTGATTTCAACTTCGCACACGCTGCAGCAAAGATTGAACGCGAGATTCTTGATGAACACGCAGAAAAGATCCTCGCTGCGTTGATGTAACGGCTGTATTTAGAACAGACGAGGATGCTCACTATTAGGCTCAGAGACCTCGTTGACTGTTTCCACTATCAAATCTGGGCGATTATTGCGCACGCTATTGACGTCAGTACTTACTTCATGAAATGAGAGTCTTGGCTGAACCGATTCATCACACAGTTCGCCCACATCCATTTCTGAGTTCATCCATTCACACATCAGCTCTGCCGAAAAATGCGCAGGAGAACGGTGATGAATCATCGCCAGGTCATCGCCGCTCTCGCGGGTCACCATTGCACACGTATAACCATTATCTACAGCCGCAGATGTGGTCCATAGCCCCGCAGCTAACAACAATTTGTGGTCACTGCGTGTCACATAAAACGGCACTTTCGGGCGCTCGCTTTCGCGATGCCATTCATAAAACCCCGACATCGGAATAATGCAACGATGTGAGCGCACAAGATTCTTGAAAGAAACTTTTTCAGTCAAAGTCTCTGCCCGCGCGTTAATCATCTTGGCACCCACTCGGGGATCTGTCGACCATGAGGGAACTAGGCCCCATTGCATGATTTCAATCTCAACTGCCCCATTACGCGTAACAAGCACAGGGACCGCAGTTGTGGGGGCAACATTGAAATTACGAAGGAGATACTCCTCGGTATCGGGAAGCCTCACGACAAGGCCCGCATCTTCTACAGCCTCGCCTAACTCCTCGAGTAAATCAGCGACTCGATAATTCCCGACAAAACGACCACACACTGAAAGAACCGCACAAAACTCTTGTTGAGATTTTTACTATTCTGCTTTTCGCGCAAATTTGGGATAAAAAGTCTCGATGTGTTTTGGGAGACTGTTTTTCACGAACACTGAGGTGTCGTCTGCCAACACTTCAACGTC
The DNA here is from genome assembly GCA_044239355.1 of Ilumatobacteraceae bacterium. GTDB lineage: Bacteria > Actinomycetota > Acidimicrobiia > Acidimicrobiales > Ilumatobacteraceae > UBA2093. Next base: position 24,660 of record JBIIBO010000017.1, on the reverse strand, counting down.
ACCGGCTTCAAGCCCAATTAAGGTTCGCTCAACAACTTGCTGGGGCGATGTCTTAGGCATATCTACCCCCTTAGCCATATCTGTATCAATAAAAGCTGGATGCACCGCCACTACTTGAGTTCCTTGACGAGCGAGTTCAAGTCTCAATCCATTAGTAAAAGACCAGGCCGCAGACTTAGACATCGCATAAGTTGCCACGTCTTTAATTGACATCCAAGAAACCGCAGATAAAACATTAACAATCGCTCCGCCACCGTTAGAGGCAAGAATTGGAGCAAATGCTTTTGAGAGATTGAACGGGCCCCAGACATTTGTTTCAAACTCAACCTTGGCATTTTCAAGAGAATTATCAGACATGATGCGACCACCAAGAACTGCACCCGCATTGTTGATGAGCAAATTGATGTCCCCACACTGAGAAACTGCTTGTTGAATCTGTTCAGCGTTGGTCACATCCAGACGAATAGCGACCGCACCGGCATTTTGTACCGACTCTGGATTCCTCGCAGCTGCGTAGACCTTTGACGCTCCTCGATCAAGCAACTGTTGAACATACTCAGCTCCAAGGCCCCTATTAGCCCCAGTAACAAACGCAACACATCCGTCTAATTTCATGATTTTCGCTTCTTTCAACACATCGAATGGCACGGACGTAAGTGCCGCTATAGCGCACATCGTACTCCCACAATTTTGATGGAATCAGCGCTGCGTTTAAGCAAAGACGACATAGTCAAATGGTCGGGCTGGCGGGATTTGAACCCACGACCTCTTGTCCCCCAGACAAGCGCGCTAACCAAGCTGCGCTACAGCCCGAATGGTGACCAATCTTATCGGTTGAGCAGTGCAGTACCCCTACATAAACAGATCAACTAGACGCCATCCCAGGTACATCACCAGCAAGAACACCAACAACTTAAAGTGCCACGGAAGTTTTTCGTCTTCCATACCCGCCATCTTTTTCAGATCAAGATTGTCGGCCGATACGCGTCCTGCTATCACAGAAGAGTCCAAGGTACGCCTACATTGCGGACATTGCCCCTCCGACGACATCGCAGAAGGCGCAAAATATCGAGCACAAGGTTCACACCACGGCATGGCTAGTCACCCTTACGGCGCACACGCAACTTCAATGGAATTGAGCCGAACTCAAACGCTTCACGAATCGAACGCTCAAGGTAACGAATATATGGCTGAGGTAATTCACGATTAGTAAACAACGTAAATGTCGGTGGATCTGCTGCACCTTGCACCGCAAACAGCACACGTGCTCCCCCGCCCGCAGGTTGACGTTGTTGAGCATCAGCAATTACTCGATTCACGTCACGTGTTGGAATTTTTCTGTGATATTGATCTATCGCCTCTTGCAGAACCGGACGCAACTTATGAACGCCCTTTCCTGTCAACGCAGACAATTTCAGCACAGGTGCATCATTGATGAAATACAACATTCGTGCAAGATCTGATTCAACTTGCCGACGTTGTTCGGACTCCAACAACTCCCACTTGTTCAACACCACGAGAATGGGACAGCCAGCCACATCTACACGCTCGGCGAGACGTTGATCTTGACTGGTGATACCCACAGTGGAATCGATCACCAACATCGCAACATCTGCTTCGTCAATTGCCTTGAGTGCACGCACAAGCGAGTAATACTCAGCAGAATCATCTACTTTGCTGCGTTTGCGCATGCCAGCAGTGTCCACAAAAATCAATGGACCATCTTCAGTCTCCACCAATGTGTCAATAGCGTCACGAGTGGTGCCGGGCATGTCGTGCACAATGGATCGCTCTTCACCCACAAGGCGATTAAACAGCGTGCTTTTACCCACATTGGGGCGACCTACCAGTGCTACACGGGGAACATCGTGTACACCAATCGGAATTTCCCGTTCGACGGGCGGTGCAACATGGGGAATACGCGAGACCACTTCATCAAGGAAATCACCCGAACGGCGACCGTGGAGCGCAGAGACAGAAAACGGCTCCCCTAGACCTAATGACATGAACTCCCATCGCTCTTGTTCACGACGTTCATTGTCGGCCTTGTTGGCAACCAAGAGAACTTCCACACCACTGCGACGCAACCATCCCGCGATGAGTTCATCTTCATCCGTAATTCCCACCGATGCATCCACCATGAAAATCACAAGCTGTGCTTCGCGAACCGCTTCTTCAACTTGTTTGCTCACTTTGTCATCAAGTTCGGATCCACTTGGCATCCATCCGCCAGTGTCCACAATCCAAAAATCAACTCCAAGCCAATTTGCTAGTCGCAAATGACGATCACGTGTGACCCCAGGACGGTCTTCCACAATTGCTGCACGCTCGCCAATAACACGGTTAAACCAGGTGCTCTTACCGACATTAGGACGCCCGACAATCACCACTGACGGGTAATTCGTCTCCTCTTGTTCAATCTCAGACATCAGCACTCTCTTTATGCGCGGCTTCAATACGCCGCCGAAGGGCACTTCCGCTTGTGGGAATTACCTCAACATCAAATTCTTGTTGCAAATCATCCAATCGTGCCCCGTCCAAGAAAACACCACCATTGAGACAAACATCAGGCAGCAGATACAAAAAGTCGCTTCCAAATCGTCGCAAAGCCGCAGAAATATCGGAATAGGTCATCAGCCCAGCCACCGCCGTGTTGCCCCCAAAGTGATCATTCACGACCTCGACAATCGTCACATCATCCAATGTTGAATCCTTGATGAGGCGCGTAAACATCTGAGCACCATAGGACCCAGTCACAATTGCGAGAGGTTTTTGTGACTTCTGAACCTGGTTCGATCGAGGAGCAATGGTGACCGCAACGGAGCGAGATGCACGCAACGACGTATCTGCTGTGGGGTTCATTGCCCCGGTGTAGTCGGTGGGATTACGCACATCTACAGAAGCAAAAAAACCGTCGTGTCGCCCCATCACTTCTGGGCCTTCTCCACTAAAGGCATCAACAAAAGACCTCACCAAGCCCACTCCATCTTCCAACATCGGATATTCCCCGTATGTAGTTGCATCAGGCAAAGTTGATTCAGCCACCAAATAAAACTCATCCGCCAGATGAATAGGTTGGCGACCCAACACCGACATGTAGCGATATTGCCATGACTCTACGATTTCTATTACGTCACGTGCTTCTGGAGAACTATGAACACGCATACGAGACTCGGTGTTAAAACGAGACAGACCAAGCGGCACCAAAGCAATGGATTCAATCTGTGGGTAGCACTCCAGCAGTCCGGCCAAAGTGTTATCCAACACATCGCCATCATTGACTCCTGGACACACAACAATTTGGGCGCGAATGTCAACACCCTCTTCAAGCATCAAACGCATCCAACGAAGACTGAGACCGCCGCGAACATTTCGCAGCATTTCAGAACGCACTTGTGGATCTGTGGAGTGCACACTTACATATAACGGTGAGAGCTTTTCGTCAATCACTCGTTCCAAATCAGATTCCGTGAATCGAGTCAGTGTGGTGAAGTTTCCAAAAAGAAAACTCAATCGATAGTCATCGTCTTTGACATACAAACTACGACGCATGCCCTTAGGCAATTGATAGATAAAACAAAACTCACAATGATTGTCACACGTGTGAATCCGATCGAACACTGCTGAAGAAATAGACACCCCAAGTGGCTCACCCGGTTCCCTCGCCACTTGAATATCCAATGAATCGCGGCCGCGCACAATGTGAAGGTCAACCTCATCGTCATCAACAAGACGGTGCCATTCAAGAATGTCACGCGGAATCACACCATTGACAGTGACAATTCGATCTCCGGCCATCAACCCACAACGTGCACCAGCACTAGCTTCTAGAACCTCAGAAATCTCAGGTAAGGAATCCACAGGGGTTTTCACCAGTCACAGGCTATCGCTGACCTCCTTGGGTAGTCTGACAACGTCACTATGACTGTCGACAAAGTTCTTCTCGCTTCCCCCCGCGGCTTTTGTGCGGGCGTGGAAATGGCCATTAAAGCCCTTGCATGGATGGTGCGCTCCTTTGATGAACCCGTCTACTGCTACCACGAGATTGTGCACAACAAGATCGTCGTAGATCGATTCATTGACAAAGGTGTCATCTTTGTGGACTCCATCGATGAAGTGCCCGAAGGTGCACCCATCATGTTGTCGGCCCACGGTTCACCACCCGAGGTTGTTGCAGCCGCTCGCGCTCGTGGAAGTTATGTCGTGGACGCGGTATGTCCATTAGTCACCAAAGTGCATCATGAAGTCAAGACTCGTGCAGGCAAGGGCTTTCATATTGTGTATGTCGGCCATGAAGGTCATGAAGAGGCTGTCGGCACAATGGCGGTGGCCCCCGAAGCAATTACTCGGGTGGAATCCATTGATGAAGTCCAGGCGTTGCCCGTCTTCGACAAACCTGTTGCGATGCTGGCTCAAACAACCTTGTCCCATCGAGAGTGGAGTGAGATTGCCGTAGAAGTGAAACGTCGTTTCCCAGATGTATGGACACCAGGACGAAGCGATTTATGTTTTGCTACAACAAATCGCCAATCGGCACTTTTGTCTATTGCGCCACAAGTAAATGCTTTTATCGTGATTGGTTCTGCAAACAGCTCGAACACTCGCGCACTAGAACAACTTGCGCGAGAAGCAGGATGTGCTCAAGTTTTTAGAGTCAATTCGGCTCACGAACTACCCGAGGCACTTCATGGCACTATCGGTGTGACTGCCGGAGCATCTGCTCCTGAAGAACTTGTCGAAGAAGTCCTTGCACGACTATCGCCGACACAAGGTGTCGAGGAAATCTTTGTGACCGACGAAGACGAATACTTTCCCCCGCCACGAAATATTCGCGATCTTCAGGCAGCAATAGATGGCGCAATCACGGCAATGTCGGGTGGTTCTGTGATGTCAACTCCTGGCATGGATGACCGCCTACTTGCAGCCAGCACCGTTCTTGAGGCACTCTCTGAGTCATGATTTCTCCCACACTTGATTCCATTCGCATCTTTCTTCACGTTTTGGCAGTGGCCATCTGGGTTGGCGGTCAGATTGTTCTCGCCGGAATCGTTCCAGCCCTGCGTCAAAGCGCACCACAATCGATGTCAGTCGTTGCCCAGTCCTTCGCGCGAATCGCCTGGCCAGCCATGGTTGTGATTGTCTTCACCGGTATGTGGGGACTAGGCACCATCAACGTTTCGGACCAAAGCAGCGCCTATCTCTCCACCTTTGGCATAAAGATGTTGTTGGTTGGCCTTGCAATTGTGGCCACCATTGTGCACTCAGCAGGCACCTCAAAGGCATCTAAAGCCATTGGTGGCGCAGTGGGATTGTTGACGTCCCTTGTTGCGGCGTACGCAGGGATCTTGATGTCACACGTGGGCTAAGCCCGCGTCATTAGTTGCGAGGAACTTTGCTCCACGCAACATCACGGTCAACGCGTACGTCACCAGGCATTCCAAGAATTCGCTCACCAAGGATGTTCTTCATCACTTCGGTGGTGCCGCCTTCAATCGAGTTTGCACGTGAACGCAAGAATGCCTTCTGGATTCCGTCGAAGCTCATCGCAGTTTCTGGGCGCACCATTTCATATGAGCCGTACAACATGCCTTCAGCACCCATGAGACCAATGGTGAATTCATAGACAGCCTTGTTCAAGTTGGCGCTCTCCATTTTTCCAATAGATCCCTCAGGTCCTGGTGCACCCATACGACGAGCAGCATTGGCGCGAATGTTGGTGAGGCGATGCACCTCAGCGCGAATCCACAACTGCATCAACTCATCGCGCGATGCATCGTCTTGCAATTCCGTGGGAATGGCCTTCCATGTCTTGACTGCATGCGCGATAGAACCAGTTCCTTTTTGTGGGATTGCTCCACCAATTGACACTCGTTCGTTCATCAACGTGGTCAAACTCACGCGCCAACCATCACCAGGATTTCCCAACATTTCTGCTGCAGGAATTCGTACATCAGTGAAGTAGACCTCATTGAATTCAGCCTCACCGGTCATTTGACGCAATGGTCGAATCTCTACACCAGGTGCCTGCATGTCCACTACGAAAGCAGTGAGACCTGCGTGCTTGACGGCGTCGGCATCGGTACGCACTACCAACAAACCAAAACGGGAAAGGTGGGCAAGAGTTGTCCACACTTTTTGACCGTTACAGATCCATTCGTCACCGTCTTTCACACCTTTTGCAGAAAGACCTGCGAAGTCAGAACCAGAGCCTGGCTCTGAGAACAATTGACACCAGACTTCTTCGCCTGTGAACAATGGGCGCAAGTAACGAGACTTTTGAGCGTCACTTCCCCACTCCACAACAGTTGGACCACACATACCGTGACCAATGGGGTTACGCATCATTGGGTTTGGTGCACCCTTTGCGTAGAGAACTTCATTCACTGTCTTTTGCAGTTTTGCCGACACACCTAAACCACCGTGGCCCACTGGAAAGTGCACCCATGCGAGACCCTTGTCGAATTGTGCTCCAAGGAATTCAACAACGGAGACTTTGTTGGGCGGAAATTCTGCCAACAGTTCTTGAGCCATCTCGGCGATACGTACTTCATCAATTGTGGATGTATCAACAACGCTCATAGCGGGTTCCCCTTTGTATCCGGTGAGTACAAGCCTCAGGACCAAATAATAGGTCGCTGAGACGCCTTCTCCCGTCACGCAAGACACAGTTTTCGCCCAAGGCGACTATGACCTGTGTCATTCAGTAGTTTGTGACCATGTACCCAGGAGTATTTGCCCAGACCAAACCCGACTTCCCCGCCGTGATCCAAGCCGAAACTGGCGAAGTCACCACCTATGGTCAATTGCATGAGCGTGCCGTTCAGTTGTCCAACGTCCTGCGAAATGCTGGCCTTGAGCCAGGTGACCACATTGCTCTATGCATGGAAAATCATCCTCGTTATCTCGAGGTGATTTGGGGCTGCCACTACGCTGGTTTGGTCTATACCGCTTGCTCAAGTCGTCTGACACGAGCAGAACTCACCTACATCCTCAACGATTGCGCCGCAAAAGGATTCATCACATCCAAGTACAAAGCAGATCAAGCACTTGAGATAGCCGACGACATCCCAAATGTCTCTGTGCGTTTGATGCTCAGCGGCACTGTCGATGGCTATGACTCTTACGAAGACACTGTGGCAGCCGGATCCACCCAACCACTTGAGAACATGCTCGACGGCGTGGACATGTTGTATTCCAGTGGAACCACCGGAATGCCCAAGGGTGTCTCGCGTCCGTTTCCTGGCACACCTCTTGGCACCGCGACTGGATTGTCACAATTACTCACAGTGGGACTTTTCCAATTCAATGAACACATGGTGTATCTCTCCCCTGCGCCGCTGTATCACGCAGCACCACTGCGCTTCAACATGTCTGTCCACGGAATCGGTGGCACCACGGTGGTTATGGAGCACTTTGATGCAGAGAGCTACCTCAAGTTTGCAGAACAGTACAAGGCATCGCATACCCAAGTAGTGCCCACCATGTTTATTCGCATGCTCAAACTCGATGAATCAGTACGCACCAAATATGACGTATCTTCCCTTGTTGCCGCTATCCATGCTGCAGCTCCATGTCCGGTTGAAACCAAGCGGTCAATGATCAACTGGTGGGGTCCAATCATTCACGAGTATTACGCAGGTACAGAAGGCAATGGGTTTGTCTATTGCAACAGTGACATGTGGCTTGCCCACCCCGGAAGTGTGGGAGTGGCCATTCAAGGTGTCGTGCATGTGTGTGACGAAGAAGGAAATGAAGTTCCTCAAGGAGAATCAGGAACAATCTTTTTCGAAAGCGAAGCACTCTTCGAGTATCACAACGATCCCGAAAAGACGAAGTCATCACGTGACCCGAAAGGTCGTGGATGGTCAACCTTGGGTGATGTGGGATACCTCGATGCGGACAGCTTCTTGTATCTCACTGACCGCAAAGCGTTCATGATCATCTCTGGTGGAGTCAACATTTACCCCCAGGAATCAGAAAATATTTTGGTCAATCACCCCAAAGTGGTCGACGTTGCGGTGTTCGGTGTTCCCAATGAAGATTTCGGCGAAGAAGTAAAGGCTGTTGTCCAGCCAGTCACGATGCCTGCAAGCGCTGAAGAAGCAGCAGCTTTAGAAAAGGAACTCATTGCGTATTGTCGCGAGAATTTGGCAGATGTGAAGTGTCCTCGAAGCGTGGATTTCCGACCAGAACTTCCACGTCATCCCACCGGCAAGCTCTATAAGCGCATCTTGAAAGATGAGTATTGGAGTGCTGCGGGTCGTTCCATTTAATGGCGCGACATTCTTACCTTGATCACCAAGGTCCGATTGCTTTTGCTCACCGTGGGGGCACCTCAAGTGCTCCTGAGAATTCCATGCGTGCGTTCGAACACGCCTATTCGCTGGGATATCGCTATCTAGAAACCGATGTTCACGCGACCGCCGACGGCGTCTTGGTGGCATTTCATGACAATGATCTTGAACGTACGTGCGGAATTAAAAAATCCATCGCTACGTCCACGTGGTCCCAGCTCAAAGATGCGCGCATCGACGGCACAGATCCCATCCCCACATTGATGGACATCATGAATACTTGGCCCGATGCCCGCCTCAATATCGACTGCAAGTCCAACGAAGCACTGCAGCCACTTATTGACACCATTGAAAAGACCAACTGTTTTGACAAAGTGTGTATTGGCAGCTTTAGCGACAAACGGCTCAGTGCTATCCGCAAGGAGTTTGGCGCCAAGATCTGCACCTCGATGGGTCCCAAAGAAGTAGCCCTTTTGGTGGCACGAGCAGCGACACGATTACCTGTGCCATTTTCCAGTCCAGCCCTGGCAGCCCAAATTCCAGTGAGCCAAGGCCCCATTCCTGTGGCCACTCAAAGACTGGTTCACGCCGCACATCGCCTAGGAATTGCTGTACACGTATGGACTATCGATGACCCAGTAGAGATAGCACGACTTCTTGACCTAGGCGTTGACGGGATTATGAGCGATGACACCATGGCATTGCGTGACGTCTTTACGGCACGTGGGCATTGGTGACCAACAACTCCGCACAATCGCTTTACATCTTGTTCATTTAGCGACCCGACATCATGGGATGAATGTGAAGTATCGTCTGATCTATGCGCGTTGATACCAATTTTTTCTGCACCGTTCCTATGCCCGATGCAGGAGACCCCAACATCGACCCGACGCAGCGTCGGTATGGAAATGATGATGTCATTGAGTGCTATCGCAATCTTGTGGCATGGTCGCGCACCGCAGATGCACTTGGGTATGACACCATGTGGCTCACCGAGCACCATTTCCAATTTGAGGGCTACGAGGTGCTCCCTAACTTGGTCCTCTTTGGTCAGCACCTCGCAATGCAAACAAAAAATCTTCGTTTAGGTCAGATGTTTAATGTGATTCCTCAGTGGCATCCATTGCGGTTAGCTGAAGACTTCGCACTGGCCGACATCATTACCGGTGGTCGCATGGAATTTGGCGTGGGGCGAGGAACAGTTCCGCGCGAGGCTTGGAGCTTAGGAACAGTGGTGGCATCGGGAGACAACTCCATGTCTGCCGAGCATGATCGCATCAATCGCCAGACATTTGAAGAATCTATGGAAGTCATCAAACTTGCGTGGCGTAACGAACGTTTCAGTTACCGAGGCAAGCAGTTTGTCTTCCCTCCTGACGAAATTCCCGACCGTGGCAAATATGTCGATGACCTCACTCTCATCCCAAGGCCAGAGCGTCATATCGATGTGTATCAACCTGTGACATCACCCGAGACAATTGAGTATGTGCCTCGCGCTGGTCACAAAGCTGTGTACTGGCTGCAGAATGCAGAAAGCCAGAAAGATAAATGGGATCGCTTCGCTGCAATTCGCGAAGAAATGGGTGAGCCAGTTGCGCCAGGTGAAGACCGCTGTTTAGTGCTCAATATCCACGTAGGCAAAACACGCGAAGCAGCAATGAAAAAAGGCGCCCCTGGCCATGATGAGTTTGCTCGCTTCCTCTCTCCATATGGACGTTTCTCTAGTTACCGCAATCCAGACGGATCAAAAGTGCCGTTCAATTTCTGTCCTACCGTGGAAGATTCGGTGAATCAGAAAATTATGGCGATTGGTTCGGTTGACGATGTTGTCGACAACATCGGATATTGGCGAGACCTCCTTGACCTCAAGCATCTGTGTATCTTTTTTGACTTCCCTGGCGTGACTCGTGAAGAGATGAATGAACAGATGCACCTTGTAGCCGAAGAAGTCATGCCAAAGTTGGGTGAAAAGATGGATCGTCGTCCATTGCCCAACTTGCAACCACTCGTGTGAGTTTGTGACTCAACTTCTTCTTCAATCGGCCCACACTTTGTCGGGCGAGACAGTAGACGTACGCATCGATGAGCACTCCGGGCTCATCACACATGTGGCGCCTGCAGGAACACGTGTTGAATCTTCATCACAACACATTGATCTCACTGGGTATCTGTTAACTCCTGCATTTATAGAGCCACATGCACATCTAGACAAAGCATTTCTTGCTGACCGCGTAGACAATCCCGAAGGTGACCTCATGGGGGCCATCATTGGCCTCGACGCCATACGTTCGACCATCACGTTCAACGACATTGTTGAACGAGCCACGCAGGCCGCTATTGCGCTTTCTCAAAATGGGGTTACTGCAATTCGCAGCCATGCAGACGTCACCTTGGAAGGTGGCCTCACTCCACTGTTGGCACTACTCGAGACACAACGTCGTTGCGCACACTTCATAGACATACAAGTAGCCATGCTTTTGGAATGGCCCCTCACTGGCGCCCAGGGAGCACAAAGGCATTCTTTGGCCCTCGATGCCATAGCAGCCGGTGCACAAATCATCGGTGGTTGCCCTCACCTCGACGACAACCCCACACAGGCCATCGACATCCTCTTGCAATTGGCCCACGACCACAATCTCCCTCTCGATCTTCACGCCGATGAAAATCTTCGGCCCACTTCTCATGACTTAGAGACCTTGGCTGATGTCGCATTACGCACACGGCCCACAATTGCTCTTAATGCAAGCCACTGTGTTGCACTATCTGTACGAGAAGACAAAGACATCGAACGTATTGCTGAAAAGACGGCCGAAGCCTCAATTTCAGTGACCGTCCTGCCGCAAACCAATTTGTTTTTACAGTCTCGTGAAGAGCACGCAAGAAAATCTCGGGCAATCGCCCCGATTGAGCTTTTAAGAAAACACCAGGTCCAGGTAGCTGCTGGTGCCGACAACGTACAAGATCCCTTCAATCCAGTAGGTCGATTAGACCCACTTGAAACTGCTTCTTTACTCGTGATGGCAGCGCATCAATCCACGCAACAATCGTTGTCCATGGTGACATCCTCAGCGGCATCTGTCATCTACAGGAAACCGCACTTGTTAGAAGTTGGTCATCGCGCAGATCTTGTGGCAATACCTGCATTAAATGTTCGACACGCGATTTCTATGGCTCCGTCAGGGCGCATCGTGTTCAAAAATGGTCAATTGTTAACGCCTGAGACCTACGAAGCATTGTCAAACTACAATTAGTCATCGTGAATATCCGGGGCATTGTCATGGTTGCTGTTCTGTTGAGTAGTTGTACAACCAACACGTCCTCGACAAAAAACCCCACTACATCACCACAGCATTCTGGTACATGTCCCGAGACCATTGTGATTCAGGCACAAGACACCCCAATGTCTGAGGTGGGATTTCTGTATCAACTTCTCTCCCCCGATTACGTCATTGATCCGGTGACACAATCTGTCACGTCACGCATAAGTACCTCACATGCAGATCTCAACACATCTCGCATACAGATTCGACATAGTGGACAAGTCACCAACTTCGAACAAGTCTCTGCAATTCTTCATAGAGACGACAGTATTCTGCTGGGTCTTATCGACACCGATGAATCCATCGCGCTGTCAAGCACTTATCCCACTCAAGCACTTTTTGCGCCACTACAAATATCACCCGACATTGTGTATTGGAATCCAGACATCTACCCCACAGCTGCCACCATCGCAGACCACAAATCTTGGGACATTCGTGTGATGTACGCCGATGGTGCGTATTTCATGGATCACCTTCTTGCTACACAACAACTTAAATCCACACAGCCTCTCAATACCTACGATGCAACACCCATACCATTTATTGCCTCTGGCGGCATGATGCTGCAACAGGGACTTTCCACCGTTGACCCATATGCCTACAGGTACATCTATCGAGACTGGATGAAAGATATTTCCTACGACTATGTGCATCAATCTGGTTGGCAACCATATGCGTTGAGTGTTTCAACAACACCAAAACAACTCACACGGCACGAGAAATGCTTTGAAGTCTTAATTCCTGCTTTGCAAAATGGCCTTCGAGACTTCATTAATTCACCCGCGTCAACCATTGCTCGAGTGGTAGATGCTGTTCGTAGATTCAACACAACGTGGAGCTATACCCCAGATCAAGCTCAAGCAGCCATTGACATCATGATGAGAGATGGCCTCACCGCACATGGTTCTGACAATGTCTTGGGATCTTTTAATAAGGACCGATTAACAACGCTTCTCGCATCATTTCGCCAAGCTTTACCAAATGTGCCAACTTCAGAAATCACGGCAGAGCAATTAGCTACAAATGAATTCCTTGATGCATCTATTTCGTTGCGCTGAGAGAACCACTATCGACCAAAATCGAAACGACTTATCTCTCGTAGTGCGTCACACAGACCATCTACTGCCGAATTGAACATTCGTTCACCAATATCTGCAGTTGCTCCCGTGGGATCTCCAATGTGACCGTCGGGAAAGAAATCATTTGATAGCCAACCAAATGCCACCTTGCCACCAAAACGTACGTGCTCATTGTTTGCCAATCCCTCTGGAATACGACGAACAGCAAGAGACATATCGACAAGTTCTGGTTTGAGATGAAGCATCACCGATGTCTCATCCATTCCACCATGAATACCCATGCCCAATTCTGATGCCGCCGAGGAACCACCTTGGTCTGCGGGCATATGTGGATGGGCCAAAAAAGTTTGAAGTCCATACTTGAGACGTAGCTCTCGATTCATCACCTGGACCAATGCGCTGTTGCCACCGTGGCCATTAATAAACAAGACACGTCGTGCCTGCGTTGAAGCAATGCTTCGACCAATGTCGTCAATGACTCCCATCAATGTCGTGGCCGACAACCAAATTGTTCCGCTTGACCATGCATGCTCGTTCGACTTTGTATAGGGCAACGTAGGCAACAACCATGCATCCACTTCGGCACCTACCGCTTGTACCGCCGCATTCGCAGCGGCGTCTGCCACGACGAAATCTGTGCTGAGGGGTAAATGCGGTCCGTGCTGTTCAATTGCACCCAAAGGAAGAACGATGATGGAGTCTTTCGACAGCGCGCTCGACAGTTCCGGGGCGCGCAAATCAGCCAAATGGCGCGTTGAGTTCATACATCTAACCTATCTGAGTGGAAGAATGGGGATGTGACTCGCCGTTCCCAGACCGATTTTGATGCAATTGTGATTGGCGCGGGACACAACGGCCTTGTGACCGCGGCCTATCTCGCTCGAAAAGGCATGTCCACACTGCTCATCGAAGCTCGCGACACTGTGGGCGGTACCGCATCAAGTGAGATGTTTGCTGGAGCAAAAGTAAACATCTGCAACTGTGACCATCTTGCATTTCGCACTACCCCAATCGCGGACGAACTCGATCTAGGCACCTACGGACTTTCTTACATCGATGTTGAACCCCCACAGGTGAACATGGACTGGTCCTCCCAAAAGCCTTGGGAAATTTGGCAAGACGTGGACCAAACTCTTGAGTCTCTTGCACATACCCATCCGGATTCTGTTGCGGGATACAGAAGATACGTCAAAACGATGCTTCCCGTTGCACGTCTCATCACAGATGCAGCAACTCATCGTCCCACCAAAGCATCACTTATTGGGTCGGTCATGCGTCGTGGTGGTAACGGTGTGGCCACAATGCTGAAGATGTCTCGCATGTCGGCAGTCGATGTCATGCGTCAATTTTTTGACAACGAAGCCATTATTGGTCCAGCAATGGTGGAAGGACCAGTTGTGTGGGGATTATCTCCGGAGACACCAGGAACCGGCCTTGGAGCTATTTCTTTTGCACTTCGTCATCTAGAAAAAGTTGGCCGTCCAGTAGGTGGTAGCGGTGCACTTCCCGATGCCCTACTGCAATCATTTTTAGCTTCTGGAGGAATGCTGCGTACTGGTACTCGTGTTGTGGGAATTGTGTGCGAAGGACAACGTGTCTCTGCAGTGCAAACCCAAGACGGCGCATCAGTGACAGCACGAGTGGTCGTGTCTGCTTGTGATCCACGACGAACATTTGTGACCTGGATTAAGAATCCTCCATCGCGTGCACAATCCTTGATAAGTCGTTGGAGCCAAACCACCGCAGGCGAAGGTTACGAATCCAAAATTGACGCAGTCACCTCCTCGGTGCCTCATCTCAACAACTACGCCCCAGTGGGTTCCACGATCATCATCAGTCCATCTGTGGCAGAACTGCATCGCGGTGCACAACTTATGCACGAAGGCAAAATAATGCCACGTATGGCACTTATGGCAAACAGCCCATCAGTACAAGACTCCACATTGGCACCTGCAGGACAACACGTCTTTAGTCTGGAAGCTCTCTTTACTCCCTATTCATTTACAGAGGGCTGGGAATCGCGTGAGGAACCAGAACGCTGGCTTCGCCAGTGGGCCCAGGTGGCGCAACCTGGCTTTATGGAATCCATCATTGAATGGCGTGCCGTCACCCCCATGCATTACGAGAAAGATTTTCATCTCCCCAAAGGGCACGCCACCAGTTTTGCTGGAGGACCATTGGCGGCATTTCTCGGCTCAACCCCCGAACTCACGCGCTACAAAACCCCCATTAAAGGTCTCTACCTCACAGGCGCGGCAACCTTCCCAGGCGCAGGTGTGTGGGGCTCAAGTGGGCGCAACACGGCACTCACAATTCTTGATGACGTGAAGTGACAAAAGCGAACTAAAGCGCTCGCCTGCCAAGAATTAAGCGTCTTTGACGATGCCTTCGCGCTTCACCACTGGATCTTTATCGCTCCATGGGAAGTTGATCCAAAGATCTGTGTGTTTCCATACGTAGTCACACTGCACTACAGAATGAGACTTTTCATACAACACCGCTGAGCGCACTTCTTTGACTCGACCTTTGAAAAAGTCTTGAACAATCTTCAATGTGTGGCCTGTATCTGCCACATCATCAACAATCAACACACGAGCAAATCGCAACTCCACAAGATCCGGAACTGGAGGCAAAATCATCGGCACAGGAAGGCGTTCATCAACACCTGTATAGAACTCCACATTCATTGTGTAGAGGTTCTTTACAGCCAGTGCATAACCCAATGCACCAGCGGCAAGTAGTCCACCACGTGCAATTGCCAAGATGATGTCTGGCTCATATCCAGACGACGCCACGCTGGTTGCAAGCTCTCGACTCGCAGATCCGAATATGTCCCAAGTCATTACTTCGCGTTCACTCACGCACTCAAACTAGTACCCCGACCGCCTTCAGAAGAATTCAACTCGATTTTGAACGAAATATAAAAAGTGTCTTATCCGTTGTACCTGGGGGGACGTTTTTCTAGTCGAGCTTTGCGCGTCTCGCGGGCGTCATCGGAAAAACTCGCCATGATCTGTTGGCGATTCTCCATGTCAATGGCGGCCTGTAGTCCAGGGATTTCCAAGGCTGACCACATTCCCTCTTTCGTCAAGGCAACACCCAAAGGTGTGTTCAACATCACTTCTTCGGCTTTGGCGTATGCGGCCTCTAATAAGTCATCCCCTGCCATGACCGAGGTCACCAGTCCCATGTTCAATGCTTCGGCTGCATCAAAGAGCCGTCCTGTCAACATCAATTCTTGGGCTCGCGCAGCACCCACCAATCGTGGCAACAGCCAACTGGTGCCGATATCGCAGGCAGACAACCCAATACGAATAAATGCTGCGTTGAATCGAGCAGTGGATGCCGCGAGTCGTATATCTGAACCGAGAACAAGAGCAAAACCACCACCAGAGGCTGGACCATTCACCGCAGCTATCACTGGCTGTGGAAGAGAACGAAGATGAGGAATAAGCGAGGCGATGTGCTTTTGCACAGCTAGACCTTTTTCCACTGCCCCCTTCCATTCGTATCCAGGAGCCGTCCCATACCCTCCCAAGTCAAGACCGGCACAAAAGCCACGTCCCGCACCAGTGAGCACCACGACCCGCACATGTCGATTCACTGCAATCTCATCGAGGCGCAGATGCAACATTTCCACCATCTCAGATGTCATTGCATTGAGGGATTCGGGTCTATTGAGTGTGAGAAGGGCGATCCCCTCGCGCGGAAACGTCAGATCAACATCGGCCATTAACACATCGTGCCACGACCGCTGTCAGACCATCGCCTCGGAGAAATACGCCCCAAAGAAGAATCCTCTGGTGAAGACGACCAATTACGCAACTGTGAGGTGAAACAGGCGTAATGTTTTGCCACACCGCCACACTATGAAAACTTCAGTACTTCTCTCTCGCGTCCTGCCTCCTGCCACTGACCCTTGGGGTCGTGCACTCCGCATCGGTGCAATTGCCTATGTTCTTTCCCGCGTTTTTGTCCTCATGGGAGTTGCAGTAGTTGTTGCCGCCGAAGCAGTCTGGGCGCGTCTCAACAATGAAGAGCCTGCAGGCGGCCTTTCTGGCCTTGTGGAGGTGCTCAGTAATTGGGACGGCCACTGGTACATGGAAGTTGCACGCAACGGCTACCCACACCACATCATGCCCAACGTCACCTATTTTGTGTCTGACGCTCGAGCAGCATTTTTCCCGTTGTATCCCCGCGTGGTGCACCTTTTTGACTCGGTGGTACCTGGTGGCCCCGTCAGCATTGCATTGCTCCTCAACATTGTTTTAGGAGCGGCCTTCGTCCTTCTTGCAGGCCTCATTGCTCGCCAATTGTTTGATGTAAAGACAGCGCAGAAAGCAATGATTCTCGTGGCCTTCTTTCCCGGAAGCTTCGTGTTGAGTTGGGCATATTCCGAAGCCATGTTGCTCACCATTGCAGCACTGTGTTTTCTTGCACTTCATCGCCACATGTGGCTTCTTGCAGGCATCTTGGCAGCTTTCGGCACCGCTGCACGCCCTAATGGTCTTGCGCTTGTCGCTGCGTGTGCAGTAGCCGCCCTCATTGCGATCAAACAAGATCGAGAATGGAAAGCCCTCATTGCACCCGCACTAGCACCACTTGGCTTTCTAGGGTTCATGTTGTTCCTGCGACATCACACAGGAGAAAATTTGGCATGGTTTCGCGTGCAGCGCGAAGCATGGAAAGAAGGAACAAGTTTTGGCGCGACCGCCGTGACAAGAACTTTTGATTTCTTTTTGAATCCCACCAGTTCGCCTACATCACTGCTCACAGCAGCTTCAATGCTGGCGCTCATTCTTGGCATTGTGGCTTTGTGGAAACACCGCATTCCGTTGATGTACATCGCATATTCGGCCATCATCATTGCCTTGATGTTGCTTCCAGCCACCGTGACCGCACGACCACGATTCCTGTTTACTGCCTTTCCGCTTTTGTTTCCCGTAGCAAGAATGTTGCGTGACGACGACGAAAAATGGTGGCCCATAGTTGTACTGGTAATGGCAACTGGACTTGTAGCTGTGACGGGAATGTACGGAGTTCGAGCCGCTATCCCATAGCCGCTAAAGAGGAAGTCGGCGCCAGATGGGCAAAGGCAAGTTTTTGAGAACCAAGAAGAGCCATCGCAAGGCTCCTGGTACCCAAATCACTTTGGTTTTCCCTGCCAATGCTTTTGCAGTTGCACGCGCCACAGTTTGAGCATCGGTAGAAAGTGGAGCCTTCTTCATGCCCGCTGTCATCTTGGTGTCAACAAAACCTGGTCGAACAATCAAAATAGACGCACCAGTGTCTGCAAGTTCATGATCGAGCGCCAAAGCAAATCCATCAATACCTGCCTTAGTTGCACCATATGCGGGATTGCCACGTCGCACTCGTTCACCTGCCACAGATGACAACAACACAATCTTGCCGTATCCCTGCGAGCGCATATGACCCGCCAAGGCATACATCAATGACATTGTTCCTGTGAAGTTCACATTGGCCATTTCCACAAGACCACTGGGGTCTGCAAAATAGTCGTAGCCCTCGTTGAGTAGACCCTGAGAAACAATCGCTACATCGATATCGCTCACGACCGAGACAACCTCAGCCACTACGTGATGCATTGAGGATGCATCGGCCGCATCCCAGCGAATATGGAAAAAATCAACCTCAGGAAATGACTGTGACAACTCCTGTGTGGCGATCTCTGCCCTCTCCACATCACGACTCACCAACACGACACGTGCAACACCTGGTTGGAGAACCTCTCGCAAAATTGCTACACCAATGTCGCTAGTTCCACCGAATAACACGATGCTTTGGTGAACACCTACACCATTTTTCATTTCATGCTCCCTGCACTAGACCTAATCGACGAGACAAATCACTTCTCCACATACCTGTTGGGTCCATGGTGTCTCGAACAGCCAACCACTCATCAAGTCGTGGATACCCGCGACGCACGGCACTGGGTGCCACATGAGAATCTTTTGCCAAGTAATGACGACCACCAGCATCGAGCACCATCGCATCCACACGCGATAACAACTCGGGTAAACCCTTGAGACCAGCAGCCATATCGAGCGTCAGTGTCCAACCTTCGGTGGGAAATGACATAGGCGCCAAGTTCTGTGGCCCCATGCGTTTAAGCACCGCCAAAAATGATGCAACTCCAGCATCTGAGAATGTCTCAATAACACGCCGAAGAACATCAGTGCGATCCAAAGGCACGATGAACTGGTATTGAATGAAGCCTTGGTTTCCGTAAAGTCGATTCCAATTCGTCACTCCGTCAAGTGGGTGAAAAAACGCCGGTATGGATTCACATCCCACGTGCCGCTGTGCGGGAGCCTTGCGATACCACACTTCGTTAAATGCGCGAATCGACAACTTATTCAACAGACCATTGGGAACCCAGCCAGGTGCTGCCACCCGGAGACGTGGGTCGTATTTCAAGGGTTCATCACCTGAGACATCACTCAGTTGCGCATGATTGCCCCGCGTCAGCACTCCACGCCCCATGGATGCACCCGTTGCTAAAAGGTCTACCCAACACACTGAGTAGCGGTAACGATCATCGTCACCCTCGGCCGACATCGCGGCACACACCGCATCAAAATTGCCTAACCGTTCTGTTTCGACCAGAACTTGAGAAGTTTCGATAGGTAAAAGGGCAACTTGGGCTCTCAACACAATTCCCGTAAGGCCCATGCCGCCAATAGTTGCCCAAAACCATTCAGCATTTTGATGTGGCGAGAGTTCCACCACATCACCGTTAGACAACAACACCGTCATCGAACGCACATGTTGTCCGAAACTTCCATCTACGTGATGATTCTTTCCATGCACATCCGAGGCAATGGCGCCACCGACCGTAACAAACCTCGTTCCAGGAGTAACAGGAACAAACCAACCACGAGGCACGCTAAAACGCAAGATGGCATCAAGGCTCACACTGGAGGCCACATCAATAATCCCCGTCTCTGGCGAAAACGTAATGTCGGCACCCTCATGATCTGAGTCTGAGGAAATTTCAATCACAGTGCCACCGGCGTTTTGAGCTGCCGCCCCGTAGGAACGGCCCAACCCGCGCGCTATTGCACCACGCGGGCCAACATCACGAAGAGCTTGGGCAATCGCGTCAGGCTCACGGGCAGCCACAACATCGGCCACTGTCCAAGCAGTGCGACCCCATCCTGAGAGACGTTTGTGAGCCATTGAACAATTGTAGACCCCAGGCACACCCCAAAAACTGCGATAGCACCGGCCATCTACACAGTTAGTTCACATATACCGCAAGACCATAAATGATGACCCAAATCAGGCCATAGACCTGAATAGTGCGATCACGTATGAAGACTTCCTCTGGGGCTCCTCCACCGCCTTTTTCCAAGACCATGAGATAACGCAACAGTGCAAGCACCATTGGCACAATCGAAACTCCATGAAGCGGAACGATTTCATCATTGTTGGTGGCATTTTCAAACGCCCATAAACAGTATGTAATCACTGTTGCAGTACACGAAATAACGAGTAACTGCCTCAAAAAATCCAAGGTGTAGGACTTCAGTGAAGCACGAGTGCTTCCCGCAGAGTCACCAAGTTCTAATAACTCGGCAAAGCGCTTACCCGTCACAATAAAGAACGAACCAAAAGTCACACACAATACGAACCAGTTCGACATAGGAGTTGTAGTTGCTGCTGCACCCGCCATGGCTCGCAATACAAATCCACTCGACACAATTGCTAAATCAAGAAGTGGAACATGCTTGAGACGAGTGCTGTAGCCAAGAGTGAGAACGGCATAAAGCGCAAGCACTGCTCCGGCTTGTGGGCGCACGAGCGTTGCAAGCACCGGCCCACCAATGAGCAGACCAGTACCGATAACGCGTGCAAGCCCTAAGGGAATCTGCCCGCCTGCTATCGGGCGAAACTTCTTTTTGGGATGTAGTCGATCTTGTGCGACATCTTTAATGTCATTCCAGTAATAAGTGCCGCTAGCAACAAGACAGAAAGCTACGAAAACCACAATGGATTTCCCAAGTGGCTCCCATTGGTTCAAAACCCCCAATGCCCCTGGGGCTGCAAAAACCAAAAGGTTCTTAGACCATTGCGTAGGACGTGCTTCCTTAATGAGTGCTCTGATCATGATGGTGCCACCGTTAACTCGTCTTTTGCCACATAAAAAGCGTGCCGCGCTAACTGCAACATTTCGCTGTCTCCCTGTGAATCACCATAGGCAAATTCCACCGCATTAAGAGGCACTCCAGTTTCTTCACACCACAATGTGATCCGACGCACTTTCTCCGCTCCACGGCAATTGGGTCCCTCTAATCGTCCAGTTGTCAGTCCATTAACAATCTCAAGACGAGTACATAACACCGCATCAGCCTCCAAGAGATCACCAAGCGGCGCCAAATATGTCTCAAATGATGCAGAGACCAACAGCACCACATGACCTTGTTCTTGGTGCCATCGAAAACGGCGGGCGACGTCTTCACGCATCCAGCCGCTGTACACCTCATCGGCGAAAGCAATAGCTTTCGTATCTAGTTCGACCGCGTCTAAGCCAGTGAAGGCGATCTCGGTGAAAAAAGACTTCATCACGTCGCGATCTCGCGACCACAATGTGGACAGCAACCTCTTGGGGTCTTTCAACATTCTTAGTAAAAGATTCCCCGAGCCGGCCGCGCGCCGCGTAAAGGGAACAACACAATCTCGTACAGTCAAAGTTCCATCTACATCAAAGACTGCAACAGTGACATCCATAGTGTTGAGATTACTTCTCTATCTTGACTGGACCGAGGATGTTGACCATGTCTGAGAAAAAGCCGGGCCAACTTTTGCTCACCACTTCAGGTGAATCAATCACGATTGATGGTGCCACTAAAGACAGCAATGCGAAGGACATTGCCAGACGATGATCATGGTGCGTCAACATCACTGCGCTTGTTAACTCTGGACAACCCCTTAGGGCTAATCCATCTTGCAACACTTCAACAACAGCACCCACTTTTGCAAGTTCCACAGCGACATCGCCCAAACGATCACTTTCTTTGTTGCGAATAAACCCCACGCCATGTATCGCCCCCTGGTCAACACACTGCGTCATGGCCACGGCAACAACGGGTACCAAATCAGAACAATCAGCCATATCAAGAGAAAACAACGGTGTGTGCGCCGACGAAGGACACTTGACAACAATGTCATTTCCATCTTGAGACCATGAGGCACCTAACTTCTGAGCAATTTCAAGGATTGCAGAATCACCCTGATGCATTGCCAGTGCAAGATCTCTTACTCGTAATTGCCCACCACGCAAAAGCACAGCAACGATCGGAAATGCCGCGGAGGAAAAATCCGGTTCAACTACATAATCGCAAGCTTGATATCTCATCTCAGGCACTTCAATTGTGTCGCCAGCAATCATTACGGGCACACCAAAGTCAGCCATCACCCTTGCTGTCATCGCAATGTATGAGCCGGACACTTGAGGACCGTCTAATTGAATGGTGAGACCATCTGACAGATACGGCGCAATTAGCATTAAGGCAGAAATGAACTGACTCGACACATCAGCCTTCATTGAGATAGTTCCGCCTCTAAGTACGCCACCTGAAACAGACACAGGAAGATGTCCAGGTTCGCCAAGTGGTTCAACATTTGCCCCGAGCTGCACCAAAGCTTCGTGCAAATCTCCCATCGGACGCGAACGTAGAGGTTCTGCACCGTCGATCACCGTGAAGGTCTGCGACAGAGCAGCTACCGCAGTAAGAAATCGTGATGACGTTCCCGCAAGTTGCGCATCGACAATCCCTGGAAGAGCCAGATGAGGATTCCCCGAGACCTGATGCACCTCCCCGACAACTGTAAGAACTGACAGCTCGCGCAATACCTTGAGAACCACTTCTGTGTCATCGCCATCTGGAAGACCTCGAATGTGTGAGGTTCCTTCGGCAAGCATCGCGCATACCAAAGCACGATTTGCGACGCTTTTAGAACCTGGTACCCCCATCGTTACATTGATGGGACCAACAGGTGGAGAAAGATGCGCTCGGCTCATGACAGGGGTTGCACCGCAGGTCTAAATCCACGAGCAAGTAGACCACCGCGGAAAATCTCTGCTTGTTCAGCTCGCACCACTGTGACCATCACGCCTCGGTCGCCTTCAAGTGAGTGCACTATTTCAAAGTTGAAAATATTGACACTGAGTTCTCCCGACAAGGTGAACACTTCAGCGGCCGCACCGGGTCTATCTGGAATTGGAATGCGCACCTCACTCAAGTCATCAACGGGACCTGCACTTATTGGCAGATTGGTGCGTGCGTGACGGGCCTGAGTCAACATGAATAACAATTCATCACGTTTTCCTCCAGCCACAACATCACGCATCTGTTCAAGACCCTCAATAAGCGAAGACAGTCCATGCACAATTGCATCTTTATTGTGCTCACAAATATCCAACCAAATTCCTGGTCGCCCTGAGGCAATGCGTGTCATGTCTCTGAACCCGCCAGCAGCAAGACGCAATAATGCAAGATGTTCCTCAGAATGGTTATCTGCCAAACGCATCAATGTTGCTGCAGTCAAGTGCGGCACATGACTCACAATTGCAACAACGTCATCATGAGTAGCGGCATCGAGTGCCACTACTTCTGCACCAAAACTTGTCACAAGTCCAGCCAGCTGAGTGAAGACTTCATCAGAAGTATCACTATTGGGGCACAGCACCCATACGGCCTTATCAAACATCGTGGCATCGGCGCCGTCGATACCATCAAGTTCTGATCCGGCCATCGGATGACCAGGAATAAAACGGGCATCACGAATAGATGATGCAACACGTGCCTTCACTGAACCCACGTCCGTCACTATCCCAGAGGTGTACTGCAAGGCCCGACCCACCTCGTTGGCCACAGTGGCAACGGGAGTACATACAAAGGTGATGTCCGCATTCGGGACAATTCCGATGCGAGAAATTATCTTGCGCTCGAGCGCCTTGTCAGATATCGCTGCATCACTATCTTCACCAGCCACCATAAATCCGCGCTCGGCAAGGGCTAACGACAAAGACGCACCAATGAGGCCAAGACCAATGACATTGGCCCAAGGCGACGTTGCTTCTGAATCTTGACTCACTCTTAAATCGTATCCGTCGGCAGCAACTCGACTGACTCTGATAAATCTCTCACTTCTTGCGCAGTGAGTTCTCGATATTGCCCAGGTGGCAACGACGTATCTCTTAAAGGGCCGATTCTTGTGCGTGCAAGACGAATCACATCATGGCCCACCGCTTCACACATGCGACGTACCTGACGATTGCGCCCCTCGTGAATCACGATTCGCAACACGCCCCGATCGGGCTGGCCTACTTGGGCAGGCGCGGTCCAACCATCATCTAGCTCTACACCTTCACGCAATTCTCTCATTGCACCGGAAGAGACTCCTTTTGGTCCACATTCCACTTCAGCGATGTATTCCTTTTCCACTCCATGTCGAGGGTGAGTGAGATGTTGAGCCAATTGACCATCATTGGTCAAGATGAGCAATCCAGTTGTTTCCATATCGAGTCGCCCCACGGAGAACACGCGTGGTTCTCGGGGAACAAATTCAAGCACTGTAGGACGACCATGTGTATCGGCCGAAGTGGTCACAACGCCATCCGGTTTATTCAACAAGTAATACACCAAACCAGGCAACACTCCCACGGGGGCATCATCGACGCAGACTTGATCTCGTTCCACATCTACACGTCGACCCAAAACGGCAATTTCGCCATTTACAGTTACTCGCCCATCAGCGATGAGTTCCTCACATACCCGACGAGATCCGTATCCCACGCGCGCAAGAATTTTTTGGAGACGCTCACCTTCTTCGGATGCATCTTGTGCACGTTGAGCCCACTGTTCCCACAATGGAGGTTCGGGTTCCGCGCCTCCCGGCGAGGTGGGTCGAGATGTCATGACGGCTCTGTTGACTCCACAG
>JBIIBO010000016.1:0-47008 GCA_044239355.1 Ilumatobacteraceae bacterium | reverse complement strand
GCCGCATTAAAGAACCAGATGTCATTGAGCGCATGCGTGTTGCCGGTGCCGCGGCTAAAGAGATTTTGCGTCGCGCAGGAGAGATGGTTCAACCTGGCATCACCACAGATGCAATTGACATTTTTGTACATGACTTGTGCATTGAGATGGGCGGCTACCCAAGTCCATTGAATTATCACGGCTATCCAAAGAGCGTCTGCACCAGTGTGAACGAAGTGATCTGTCATGGCATTCCTGATTCTCGCGTTCTAGAAGATGGCGATGTCATCAACTTGGACGTCACCATTTATTTGAACGGTGTGCATGGAGATACCAACGCAACGTTTGGTGTGGGCAACATTTCACAACAAGATAAAGATCTCATGGCAGTAACCGAGGAATGCATGTGGCATGGCATTGAAGTGGTGAAGCCTGGCGTGATGATTAATGAAATTGGTCGTGCTATTGAAGTGCATGCAAAGAAACACAAGTACGGCGTAGTGCGCGCATTCATCGGTCATGGAATTGGTGAGAACTTCCACACCGACATCCAAGTACTGCATTACTACGACCCACGTAACACAATGATTTTGCGTGAAGGAATGACCTTCACGATTGAGCCAATGATTACTGCAAGTGGTGAATCACGCCACAAAATGTGGGATGACGATTGGACAGCAGTGACTGCTGATGGCAGCCGCACAGCGCAATATGAACACACCATGGTGGTCACCAAAGATGGTGTTGAGGTTCTCACAGGCGGTGCAGGAGCAGTATCTCCCAGCGCACCTTGGAATCGATAGCAATTAGCACCTAGCGTTTAGCCCGTGATTGACCCCAACAATTCAGATCGTTATCTCACCTTTGATCGTGAGGAATGGGCCGATCTTCGTGCAGCAACTCCCCTCACTATTCGTGAGCGTGATCTTGAAGCCCTTCGAGGCATCAATGAGAAAATTGATCTTGATGAAGTAACTGCGGTGTATTTGCCTCTCACACGTTTATTGAACTTGTACGTGAGCGCCACACAGAACTTGCACAAGGTGTCTGCAACATTCTTGGGTGCAATGGCACCAAAGGTTCCCTATGTCATTGGTATTGCAGGAAGCGTTGCGGTGGGCAAAAGCACATTTGCTCGTATTTTGCAGGCTCTTCTTGCACGCTGGCCAGATCACCCCCGAGTGGACCTCATCACCACCGACGGTTTTCTTTTCCCCAATGATGTGTTGCAAGACCGCGGAATCATGAACCGCAAAGGTTTTCCCGAAAGCTACGACACCAAAGCATTGCTGCAGTTTCTTCGCGATCTCAAGAGCGGCGCAAGCGAAGTGCGCGCGCCGGTGTATAGCCATGTGGTGTACGACATTGTGGAAGGCGATGCCATCTCTATTCGCCAACCCGACATTTTGATCTTGGAAGGCTTAAATGTGTTGCAAGTGGGATCAGAGTCCAACGAATTCGTCTCTGACTATTTTGACTTCTCTATCTACATAGATGCAGAAGAACAAGACATTGAAACCTGGTACGTAGAGAGGTTCCAAGCTCTACGCGAAACCGTATTCCGCGATCCGAACAGCTTTTTTCAAAACTATGCACATCTCACAGATGAAGAAGCTGTGGAAACAGCGCGCACAATCTGGAGAGAAATAAACGGAAAAAACTTGGTGGAAAACATTGAGCCCACCAAGTCGCGTGCATCATTGTTAGTGCAAAAAGGTCACGATCACCGCGTGACCGACGTGCACCTACGCCGTTTGTAACGCGCTATTCAATTTCGACAATTGGTGTCGATATCTCAGGCAAGCGAAGAACTCTTGGGACTTGCCCGATTGTTTTGAGATTCTTTTCTGGTGCGTTCTCTTGCACCACACCCAAATCCTTCAAGCGCCTCATTGTGACCATGAGACGTGACTCGATAGAGCCAATCATCGCGTCATAGGTAGATGTGGCAGTGCCCAGTGCGTTGCCCATCTTGACAACATCGTCAAGCACTTTGCTCACGCGTTCATAGAGATCTTTGCCTTCTCTGGCCACCATCTCTGCATGTTCATTGAGTTTGTGAGATTGCCAACCCTTAGCAATAGTGAGCAAAAGAGCTAAAAGATTCACCGGAGATGCAATGAGAACGCGAGACTTCATTGCATCATCGAGAAGCAAAGTGTCGGCTTTCATTGCATCTGCCACAAAGCCCTCACCAGGAATAAACATCACTACAAAGTCTGGTGTGTCGTGTCCGAACTGATCCCAATACTTCTTTTCTGCCAGTGTCTTCACGTGGCTACGCAAATCTTTCGCGTGATTTTTGAGTTCAAGTTCTTTCACGGAGGTCTCTACCGCATCTTGCATGCGTAGATAAGAGTTCAACGGTGCTTTGGAGTCAACTGCAATTCGACCACCTGTAGGTAGGTTGATGACCACGTCTGGGCGTTGCAATCGATCATTTTCAGAACCGGTGAACTGTTCGGTGAAGTCACAGTAATTCTCCATACCTGCAAGCCGTACGACGTTGCGCAATTGGTTTTCGCCCCATGATCCTCGTGCGGTCGGTGATTTCAGTGCTTCACGTAGAGAAGTTGTCGACGTTTGCAAGTCTGTGAGTTGTAAACGCAATGCTTCTACTGCTGATTTTTCTTCAGTGTAATTTGTGTGAAGACTTCCTACTGCTTGATTCAGTTGTGCAAGACGCTCTTCTAAAGGTTGGAGCAAAAGTTTTGTTTGCTGGTCGAGTGAAGCCTGTTGTGCTTCAAGCGTTTGATTGGCTTGTTGCTTTGCCTGTTCGTTGTTTTGTGCAAGAGCTTGCTGAGCAGTAGCCAACATTTGAGTTTCAACTGCGCCACGCACTCCAGTGCTAATTGCATTCACATCTATGGCTGCCTTCACAGCCTCCACAATCGGTGCCATATCTACTGCAGGTGCCATCACTGTGGGTGAAACACTTTGTGGTGTTGGGCGAGCAACGAGACGAGCCCCGAAAAACAGAACCGCCAGAATCAGAACAACGAGCAAGACAACGATAAGCATTTCCACTCTGACATCTTGCCAGAGGGGTGTGGCCGGGGGCTGCGTAACCGGTTTAGCGGTGGAGAGCGTTTAGGTAGTTGTAGACGGTGATACGTGAGACACCCATTGCGTCTGCCACATCCTCCACGGCCCGCCGCAAAATAAAGGCACCGCGTTGATCCAGTAATTTCACAGCGAATTGCTTATCTGAGCGAGAAAGATCTTGAAGTGGTGCACCCAAGTCGATCTCCACTTGACGAATAAGACGATCGAGAGCCCCGTATAGCTGGGGTAAACGCACCGCAGCTATGAGATTGCCTTCCCATTCCAGAGCGATATCGCTAATGCGGGCATCATCGACAGAGACAAGTTGTGCACCCACTGCATCAAGAATGGGCTTCAACGAAATCACCAGAGGATGTTCGTGAAGGTTCACGATTGCATCTCCTCTAAGTCAATAGTGACGTGCGTTGCACCATGTGCATATGCGGTACTCGTCAGTACCGACATCGCCTCGCCCACCTGCGTTGAATCCACCTCGAATGAAGAGCCGAATACACCAATATCGACAGAGATACCCAAGGCCTCAAGAGCAGCAGCTGCCAAGGTCACGCGTGCGGGAATCTCGCCTTCAACGAATGGCTCAATTGTGTATTCGACCTTGATCACGCATGAAAGCCTAAAGGCTTCCGCTGCCCCTCAGGACAGCCGAAGCCGAGGCAGTACAAGCGCAACACTGTCGGGCAAGAAGTGTTTTGCCCCTAACCACACAGGAATCTCTTCGGGTGGAGCCCAGTGAGCCTCTGTGATCTCACCATCTGCGAAATGAAATGGTCCATCTGTGCGACACACAAAACATGCCGCCACGATGCGTACATCGTCATCCACATACACGCCAGTTCCAAGGCTCTCCACGCTCGCGCCTTCAAGTCCTAACTCTTCTTGTAACTCGCGCAGCGCGCCGTGTTCCCATTCTTCGCCTGGGGCCATCACTCCACCCACACACACATCCCAACTGCCCGGCCACACATCTTTGGTATCGGCGCGCTTATGCACCAGCAATTGCCCGCCGTGAGATACCACTGCAATAAACACCGAGCGATGCCACAACGATTCTGCTCGCATCTGCTGGCGAGTGACCAGACCCAGAACATTTCCCGCAGCGTCAACCAATTCCACCATCTCAGAAGGTGAGTTATCGGGGTGCGCGGCCGTCGAAGTGGTCATCACCATGTGCCTACCATGGGGTATGGCAAAAAACACTCTCACCACCGATGATGCTCGCGAACAACATGGCGCACCGGATGGTTTATTGGAACAAGCTAATGATGTCTTTGATGACATGGTGTCACTGCGTCGCGATCTTCATGAATGGCCAGAGATCAGCAATCATCTCCCCCGCACTCGTGATCGCGTTCTCGAATCACTTCAGGGGCTGCCTCTCGATATCACTTTGCATGAAACAACAAGCGGCATCGCTGCCATGCTCACGGGTGGAAAGCCCGGACCCACAGTGTTGTTGCGCGCAGACATGGATGCGCTTCCCATGCCAGAAGACACCGATGTCACCTTTAAATCGCGTATAGACAATGTGATGCATGCGTGTGGTCACGACACACACACTGCGATGTTGATGGGTGCGGCAAAAATTCTTTCTGCACGGCAATCAGAAATTCCTGGTCGAGTTCTGTTTATGTTTCAACCTGGTGAAGAGGGATACAACGGCGCATCAGAAATGATTAATGAAGGATTGCTTGATGTGGGAACTGAATCTCCCATCACTGGTGCCTTTGCCATTCATGCAGCCTCAAATATTCCCGGCGGATTTGTTGGTCTCAAAGGTGGCACCATGATGGCATCGAGTGATTCATTTGTCATCACAGTGAAAGGTAAAGGTGGCCACGGTAGTGCACCGCACTTCACACTGGACCCCGTGCCTATTGCGTGTGAAATCGTTCAGGCGTTACAAACCCTCGTCACGCGTCGCATCGATGTCTTTGACCCAGGTGTGATCACCGTGACACAAATTCACACCGGCACAACAAGCAATGTGATTCCTGAAACCGCAATGATTAACGGCACTATGCGTGCAGTTAGTGAGCGCACACGCACGTTGATTCACGATGGTCTTCGCCGAGTAGCAGAAGGTGTTGCACTTGCACATGGCATGGAAGCCGAAGTGGAATTACTCATTGGCTATGACGTGACGGTGAATGATCACAAGTACGCATCATTTGCAGCCGATGTTGCCACTGCAATCTCGGGCGACCGCAATGTGCGCATTATGGATAACCCCGTCATGGGTGCCGAAGATTTCAGTTACGTGCTCAATCGCGTGCAAGGCGCCATGATGTTTTTAGGTCTTATGCCAGAAGGTATGGACATCATGAAAGCTGCACCCAATCACAGCAATCGCGCTGTGTATGAAGAGAACTACATGCGCCGTGGCACAGCGGTGTATTCAGCAATTGCATTGCGTCATCTTGGCGTCACGTTGAACTAGGAGAGAACATGGCATTGAAAGAAGTAACCCTTGGATACAGCACTGGCTATTGGGGAAGCGGCCCACCCGCAGGTGCACTAGAAGCAATTCTTGAAGCCGACCGCTTGGGTTTTTCGAGCGTGTGGACCGCGGAGGCATACGGCAGTGATTCACTCACACCACTTGCATGGTGGGGTTCACAAACAAAGAACGTGCGCTTGGGTACATCCATTGTGCAAATGAGCGCCCGTACGCCAGCTGCAACTGCAATGGCTGCGATGACAATGGACCATCTCAGCAATGGTCGATTCATTCTGGGACTTGGTGCATCTGGCCCACAAGTTGTTGAAGGATGGTACGGACAGCCCTATCCAAAGCCTTTGGCACGCACACGTGAGTACGTCGACATTGTGCGACAAATTATTTCACGTCGCGCACCGGTTGATTTTCATGGTGAGTTTTACGACATGCCATTTAAAGATGGCACTGGTTTAGGAAAGCCACTCAAGAGCACCATTCATCCACGTCGTGACAGCATTCCTATTTATCTCGGCGCAGAGGGCCCAAAAAATGTTGCTCTGTCTGCAGAAATATGTGACGGATGGTTGCCGTTGTTCTTTAGCCCCAAAGAAGATGCGTACTACCGCAATTGTCTCAATGAAGGGTTTGCAAAAAGTGGTGAAGCCAACAAAGCAGATCGTTTTGAAGTGGCTGCAGTTCTCACAGTGATCCCAGGTGACGACATAGAAAAATGTGCCGACATGGTGCGACCATTTCTTGCGTTGTATGCCGGTGGCATGGGAGCTCGTGGCGCGAACTTTCACTTCGAAGTGTTTGCTCGCATGGGGTATGAAGATGTGGCACTCAAAGTGCAAGATCTCTATTTAGCCGGCAAAAAAGATGAAGCAGCAGCGGCTATTCCATTAGCGATGGTGGAAGATGTTGCACTCATTGGACCACCCGACAAGATCCGCGATGAAGCCGCCAAATGGAGAGAAACCTGCATCACTAGTTTCTTAGTAGGCGGGCCAGCTTCTGTGTTGGAGTCATACGCCGACATGCTTCTTGGCTAGAAATTGTGACGCGTTGTCGTTGACTTCTATGGTGTGAGCATGCTTGATATCCAAGTTCTGCGCCTTGACCCAGATCTGCCCCTCCCCGCATACGCTCATGCCGGCGATGCAGGCGTTGATCTCTACGCTCGTCACGACGCAGTGATTGCCCCACAGGGTGGCCGTGTATTAATGCCCACGGGCATCGCGTTGTCTATTCCTGAGGGATATGCCGGATTTGTTTTGCCCCGCAGTGGTCTTGCACTCAAACACGGCATCAGCGTGGTGAATGCTCCTGGCCTGATTGACTCTCACTATCGAGGAGAGTTAATGGTGGTGATGTTGAATACTGACTCCACTCGCCCCTATCACATCTCTCGCCGAGACCGCATTGCCCAATTGGTGATTCAACGCGTTGAACACGTGCAATGGAGCGAAGTCACACAATTAGATGCCAACGACCGCGGCGGCGGCTTTGGTCACTCTGGTCGTTAACTGTCTGTGCGCGGCACGCGCTGCGACAATACGCCAGCTTCGGTGAGCTTCACCACTTCATCGGGGGCAAGTCCCACTAGTTCACCGAGAACTACTTGGTTATCTTCGCCGCGAAATTTTGCTGCACCTTGCGTGGAGGTATCAGAGGCTGAAAACACCCAAGGTGAATTTGGTACGCGAAATGTTGCACCTGAGCGATCATCTACTTCAATTAACGCATTGCGCACGTCAGCCCATTCGGTAGCGGCAATTTCTTTCATTGTGCGCATCACACCCATAGCTAAACCAGATTGCGCCATCACATCTTCAATCTCTTGGGCTGTCTGTACAGATCTCGCCCACTCGCGAATTTCTGCCACCACATCATCAAGATGCTTTAGTCGATTTTCTACATCCACAAAACGAGGATCTTGCAGTAGTTCAGGGCGATTCATCGCTTTGACGAATAAGTCAAACGTCCCTTTTTCAGCTGGGTGACCACTCACTACTACATAAGTTCCGTCGCCTGTTTGCAAAATGGGATAGTCGCCGGGTTGAAAAGACCGGATCACATTTGCTGATACCTCTGCTTCAAACAGTTCGTTATGTACGTGTTCATTCACATACAACATGGTTTGGGCCATAGAAATATCAATGTGTTGGCCAGCGCCTGTAGATGTGCGTTGAAACAATGCCGCCAAAATTCCTGCGGCAGCTTCCATACCCGTGTACACATCGGCATGGCTATGGGGATCGTTGGTGGCAACGCCACCGCGTGCACGTGCCTGCAGTCCCGTCATCCCTGTTTCTGCATTCACCACAGTGGCGTACGCACGTCGACTCTTCCATGGCCCAGTACTTCCATAGCCATTAATAGATGCATAAATAAGGCGTGGATTGATGTCTTTCAACACGTCGTACCCAAGACCGAGTTTGTCCATCACCCCGCCACGAAAATTTTCCACCAACACATCACAATGCGCCACCATTTTTTTTACAATCTCAATAGCCTCGGGATGTTTGAGGTCCATGGAGATATTGAGTTTCCCTACGTTTTGTTGCGCAAAGTACGTAGACATAGACCCCACGCGTGGAAATGCAAAACGTGTGAGATCTCCTTCGGGTGGTTCAAGTTTTATGACTTGGGCACCCAAGTCAGAGAGCATGCGTGTGCAATGCGGACCAGAGAGAACACGTGTGAAATCAAGAACGCGAATTCCCTCTAATGGTCGTGGCCCCACCACAGGTGCACTCATCGACCGGTGAACCTTGGCGCACGTTTTTCGACGAATGCAGCGGCAGCTTCTTTATGATCATCTGTTGCCATAGTGCGCACCATTGCGGAAGCTTCTGCATCAAGTGCTGCTTGTAGAGAAACATCGCCGGCACGATTGATGTTCTCTTTCATGTAGCGCAAAGCAATCGGTGCACGTTGTGCCAAAGATTGACACCACGCCAATGCCGATGCTGCAAAATCTTCATCGGGAAGAACAACGTTGATAATCCCCAAATCTTTTGCTTCACGTGCGGTCAGACGTGGAGAAGTAAACATCAACTCTTTTGCTTTCGCTTCGCCCACCAAGCGAGGCAAGAACCACGAGGTACCAAAGTCTCCACTCGCACCCACATTGGCAAATGCAGTCATCACAATGGCTCGCTCAGCAGCAATACGAATATCTGCCGCTAACGCAATAGAGAGCCCCGCACCCGCAGCAGCACCAGGCAATGCTGCAATCACTGGTTGAGGCAGTGCACGCAATGCAGCACTCACTGTGTTTTGGCGAGAACGAAGTCCTTCAATGCGCTCTTCCAAGCTCACACTGTTCCCCGCCCCAGATTGGTGTGACTCGTTCATTCCCTTCACATCACCGCCAGCACAAAACGCGCCTTCTTCACCAGTAATCATCACCACGTGAATATCCCGGCGTGCAGCAATTTCAGGCAACACCTTTGCAAACCCTGCATACACCTGTTCGGACAATGCATTACGCCGATCAGGACGATTAAACGACAAAATCGCAACAGAGCCATCAATGCGACCGATGAGATCGTGTTGTCCCGTATCCAAAGTAATCATCTCTTTCCTTTCGGTATTCCTCTAGCCTTTCATGTGGGCAAGGCGTAGAACGACACGCGGAACTAGATTGAAATATATGAGGAATTTGCCGTGCTGATCTGGATGGACTTAGAGATGACGGGCCTCGATCCACAGCGCCACGTGATCGTGGAAATCGCAACTCTTGTCACCGACGATGAGCTCAACATCATTGCCGAGGGGCCAGATTTGGTCATTCATCAACCCGATGAAGCACTCGCAGAGATGGACGACTTCGTCACCAATATGCACACCACATCTGGTTTGTTGGATCTCATCAAGGCATCCACCATCACCCTCGATGACGCGATGCGTCAGACACTTGAATTCATCCAAGTGCACAGCCCCGAACAAGGCAAGATTCCTTTGTGTGGAAACTCCATCCGCACCGATCGCACCTTTTTGGATAAGTACATGCCAGAGATTGAACACTGGCTGCATTATCGCTGTGTAGATGTCTCCACAGTAAAAGAGCTCGTGCGTCGTTGGAATCCAGGCCTCGAACATGCACGACCAAAGAGCGAAGGCATCACGCACCGAGCGATGGATGATATTCGTGACAGTGTGGCTGAGTTGAAGTTCTATCGCGAACGCGTCTTCAAATCTGCTGAAGAAACGAAAAAGAAAACAGCAACGCCCACTGAGGCTTAATGCAAAGTGCCGCACCACATTGCGGCATGCACAGTGTCATCCACATGCAATTGAAGATCTAATTCATCATTGCGCACCACAGTGTGTCGCACGGGCTGTTGACCAGGTTCTACTTGCACCACGTGTTCCACAATTCCGCGCAACGGTGCACGCAAGGCGTGATGTTGTGCAAGATGCTCTTCCACAATTTCCCAATACGCCGCGTTATTCATATGACCTACTGCATCAAGATCCGAATAACGCAACGGCCACGGTGATTGTGTTGCATCCGTGTGTGCGAAATCTTTTTGGCGCAATAACAAACGTGCACCCAATGTGCGGCCTTGAGCGGATTCTTCAAGAATGGACACCACATCATCGGGAATACGACTTGGCTGTAACGACTGTTGATCAACATGGACCCACAGTGCGGCCGCATCAACAAGCACTTCGCCATCAAGTGAGGTGATACGTGTGCGGCGTTCTGCCCAATGTGAACCAATGCCTCCACACCATGTCGTCAAATTAATCTCTTCGAGATATTTCGGAAAGCGATGCACGTCAATCACTGTGCGTCGCACCACCCACCAATGTGGATCACTCCACTTGGCATCTCGCGTGTCGTCATTTGAGACATCTTGTAGGTATCGCGCAATCGCATCCAGACGAAGACGACCATTAGGGGTGGCATCACCTAGACGCACACGCCGCTGGGCAGTGAACTCACGACCCGCACCGGTGGGTGGGGCCATTTCAAAGTTCTCACCAGTTGAGCGAAATGACATCTCTGCACCCTATCTGTGAGACCAAAACCCTTGAAAATAAAGGGATTCATTAATTCAGTTGAATTCAGCCGCAGAACATGGTTTCCTAGAGGCTTCATGAGTTTGTATCAGACCTCCGCAACATCACAGGCCACGGCAACAGCCGTGTCTTTTGCGTATGCGTCTGCGTCTTTTACAACCGGGGCGGCCATGCATGCATTCACCATGTGGTCATCGCCGACAGTGAATCATGCGAATAAGCGTTCCACCCGGCAGCCCAGCGAGGTTATGAACTAACACAAGTTCATCATCAAGTCTCCAAAGGCCGCCGGGTAATCCACCCGAGCGGCCTTTTTGTTTTATCCCACCTACCTACTCACAACACCTTCCAAAGAAAGGAACACAACATGTACACCTCCATCAACACCGAAATGGGCGGCACATCACTCACCGAGGAGCCTTTGGTTCTGTCTGCGAAGCGCTGCGCCGATGGCAACGGCACCTTGAGCTACTTGTTCTTTTCTGAGGAATGGGTAGATGTTCAGCGGGCAAAGGCCATTTGTTCTCGATGCAGCGACCGTTCTGCGTGCCTCAGTGGCGCCCTAGAACGAGAAGAGCCTTGGGGTGTCTGGGGTGGCGAGGAGCTCGATATGGGTCGAATCGCCGTTGTGAGACGCCCACGAGGCCGCCCACCTGTCCATGGGCGAGCCGTCACACTCATTCCTGAGGTACCGATACCTGCGCACCTCGTAGCCTAAGTACATGTCGTGGAACCGGAAAAAGGTCGTTGTAGCGGTTCCACTCCTCGTACTACTAGTCAGCGTCGTCGGAGGATTGATCCTGAGTCGATCTTCCGATGACGTTGACGCCAATCTCACCAATCCTGGGGTCGTCCAGACCCCAGGTATTGGGACCAACGCTCCTTCTTCGGGCAAAACATTTCCCTTTACCGAAGTGATTGATATAGCCACTGGAGACGCCACCACACTGGCCACAAATGGCACCCCGATGGTCATCAATTTTTGGTTCTCTACATGTGAGCCTTGCAAGCGAGAGATGCCTGCACTTACCAACGCAGCACAGTTGTATGCAGGTGCAGTGAACTTTGCGGGAATCAACCCCAACGACACGCGCACGTCAGCCTCAGCATTTTTAGAAAAATACAAAGTGGATTTCCCGAACTATCTCGATGATGGAGATCAACTAGCTGGCGCCGGTGTTGTCAACATGCCCACCACTATGTTTGTGAATGGTGAAGGCAAGATCGTTGCCACCCATGCAGGAGAAATCACATTGGCTGATATCGAGAAAAAAATCAGCGAATACTTTGGAATCACCTCATGATTGCAATTGAAGGAAACTTTGCCTACAGCTTCATCTTGGGTGTGATGGCGGCTATTAACCCATGCGGTTTCGTGTTATTACCGACGTATTTGGTGTATTACCTGGGCACTGAATTGAACAGAGGTGAAGAATCTCGCGCTGCAACATTGCGCCGCAGCCTTGCTGTGGGAAGCGCAGTCTCGGCAGGATTTGTTGGACTGTTTTTGGTGGTGGGGATTATCTCTCGTGCATTCACTAACGCCATCGTCACTAATTCCAAATATGCATCACTTGTGATTGGCATCATTCTTGTCGCGATGGGAGTGGCGATGTTCTTTGGGTGGAAGCCGCCCATTGCACAACCAGATGTTTCTGTTCAACGTCAACGCACCACATGGAACATGTTTTTGTTTGGCATAGTGTATGCCATTGCTTCCATCGGGTGCACAATTGGCTTTTTAACTTCTGTCATTTTGGGATCTGTCAATCGGCAAGGTTATGTCTCGGGTGTATTGAGCATCACGTTGTATGGCCTTGGCATGGGACTGTTAGTTACTTCACTCACAGTCGCACTTGCGTTTGCTCGCGTTGGCTTACTCACCACGTTGAAGAAAAGCTTGCGCTGGTTCGACAAGGTGTCTGCTGGCTTTGTCACTCTTACCGGCGTGTACCTAACCTGGTACTGGTACAGCTCCATTACAAATCGTGGGGCAGGAAACATCATTACTCGTGTGGACAATATGCAAACTGATGTTGCTGAGTTCCTCGGAGATATCGGTGCAGTCACGCTCGCTGTGGTGTTCAGTGTGGTGATTGTGATTGCAGTATTGATCATTCGTCGTCCTCAGCGTGTGAAGTAAATCATCGTGGAACTGTCTGAATTACTCACTCGACCCGACGTCATCGAAGAGTGTGTGCTGCGTTCCACCTTTGGATTTATGGCCTTTCATGGCGGTTCGCTGGAAGAGATGACCGACATCATTGCCTCGCGTGCAGCCACAATGAGCGGTGCTTCGTATTACGGCATTCAATTGCCCGACAATCTCGAATGGCACATTCCCTCACACAAAGTCACCGCTGATCAGTCACCGTTACTTGAAACATTTCTCTCCCACGTCGACATCGTGATTACGGTGCACGGATTTGGTCGCCAAGGATTTTTCACATCTTTGCTTCTCGGTGGGCGAAATCGCCGACTGGCAGAGCATCTGGGTGGCATCTTGCGTACTCACCTTCCGGCCTATCGCATCATCGATGACCTCGAGGAGATTCCACAAAATCTGCGTGGTCTCCACCAGGACAACCCCGTGAATGTGGTGGAACATGCTGGTGTGCAACTGGAACTTCCCCCGCGCGTGCGTGGCTCAAGCCCCCTGTGGTGGGATTGGGAAGGGCCAGGCCTTACACCTCACACTGAATCGCTCATTGATGCACTCGCACAAGCTGCCAGTACATGGCAACACCTCGATAACTAATTACGGAGCGAGTCGAACTGCGCGCCACACATTGCCGTGGCGTGAATAACGAAAACGATCATGAAGACGGCTGGGTCGACCTTGCCAAAACTCAATGGAGTCGATCGACAAGATGTATCCACCCCAGTTTGGTGGTCGTGGCACATCTTGGCCGTCAAATTGTTCCTCTATCTCAGCAACACGTTCATCAAGTTCTATTCGTGTGCCAATCACTTCAGATTGTGGTGATGCCCATGCACCAATCTGTGAAGCTCGCGGGCGTGATGCAAAGTAGACATCACTTGTCTCATCGGAGGCCAAGGTAATGGTTCCCTGCACCCGCACAGAACGATGCAGTTGTAGCCATGCAAATGTTGCGCTCGCACGTTGATCACGTGCAATCTGTTGACCCTTTGCGCTGTCACGATTGGAATAGAACGTGATGCCCACATCTGATATATCGCGTGCAAGAACCACACGCCCATCAGGGTGACCCTCTTCATTCAATGTTGATAACACCATGGCATTCGGCTCTGCTGCCCCTGCTGCTTCGGCTTGGTCATGCCAACGAATTAACAAATCAACAGGATTAGGGAGCAAATCATCAAGATCGAGACCATCAGTTTCGTACTGCAGTCGTCGATCAGAAATTCCCACAGCGTCCTACTTTGGTGAAATTGATGTCGCGCCACGCATATAGGGCCACAACACTTCAGGAAGCGCAACAGATCCATCTGGCTGACGGAAGTTCTCACAAATTGCAGCCCACACGCGAGGCACTGCAAGTGCAGAACCATTCAATGTGTGTGCAATCTCTGTGCCTTTTTGCCCCGTGCGCTTAAAACGAATATCTGCACGTCGTGCTTGATAATCGCCAAACCAACTCACACTGCTTACTTCTAACCAGCTATCACAACCTGGTGCATACACCTCAAGGTCATAGCTGCGATGGTGGCTGCCGCCCATATCGCCTGTGCAAATTTCAATAATGCGGTATGGCAAACCCAAACCTGCAATCAATGCTTCGGCGCGATCACGCAATTCAATCAGCAACTCTTCGGCTTGCTCTGGCATTGCGAGAGCCAAAATTTCCACCTTGTCGAATTCGTGTGCACGCAACATGCCGCGAGTGTCACGACCAGCTGATCCTGCTTCGCGACGGTAACAACTGCTGTAAGCCATAAAACGTGCAGGCAGTTCTGTATCTTCCACAACTTCACCGGCATACAACGAAGTGAGTGGCACTTCAGCGGTGGGAATGGCCCATAAGTCGTCTCGCTCAATGGCATATGCATCATCAGCAAACTTGGGCAACTGTCCCGTTGCTGTCAAAGTTGCAGTAGTCACCAAAGAGGGTGGGCGAATCTCTTCAAAAGCATCTGCATTGCGATCAAGTGCGTACTGACACAATGCACGAGACAAAGTTGCACCCAACCCACGCTGCATCGTGAACATAGAACCCGAGATCTTTGTTGCACGCTCGTTATCCAAGATGCCTAAAGCAACAGCGGTCTCCCAGTGAGGAACTCGTTGATGCTCTGCAAATGTTGCAGGCATATTGATGGGCCCCTTCAATACGGGGTTGTCGGCATCGGTCGAACCATTGGGCGCATCAGGGTGAGGCACGTTAGGAATCCGCAGCATTACTTGGCGCAGTTTTTCCTCAAGCGATTCGGCTTCTTCTTGGAGAACTTTTTCTCTTTCTCCAACGGTCCGGCTACGGACCATCATCTCTTCGGCCTCTGCCATTTGTTGATTACGGCGCAGCTGGCCCACCTGCTTGGAAATGTCATTCACCTCGGCCCGAAGAGCATCGCGCTCGGAGGTGATCTCCCGCAAGCGAGTATCGAGGGCGACAGCTTCATCGAGTTGGCCCAAGACATCGGGTTTGCCACGGCGGCTCAAAGCGGCCCGCACACCGTCAAGGTGGGTACGCAACAATCGGACATCAATCACGAACACGAGGCTACCTGCCCATGCTGAGTGGCTACGAGGAGTTTGTTCGTAAGGTAGAGGACATGGCTGTTGTCGTGGAGAATCTCACAGTGCGCTACGGCGAGATCACCGCTGTCCAGGACGTCTCATTTGTTGCCCCCACAGCGGGCGTCACGGTCATTCTCGGCCCCAATGGTGCAGGCAAGACCAGCACCATTGAAGTCTGTGAGGGTTTCCGCACCCCCACATCGGGTTCGGTCTCTGTTCTTGGGCTCGACCCTGGTCGCCAACATCATCAGCTCACACAACGCATGGGCGTGATGTTGCAAGGGGGCGGCGTCTACCCCAGTGCACGTGTCAAAGATGTGGTGTCACATTTCTGTGCGTTGTACGGCAAAAAAGTCAACGCATCAGATCTCATCGAACGCGTCGGCCTCACATCACGCGCAAAAAGTACATGGCGTCGGCTCTCTGGTGGAGAACAACAGCGTCTCTCGCTTGCACTTGCACTTGCTGCGCAACCAGAAATTCTGTTCCTTGATGAACCCACATCCGGTGTCGACATTGATGGCCGAGACACCATCCGCACCATTATTCATGAAGCAGCCCAACAAGGCACCACAGTTGTATTGGCATCCCACGACATGGCCGAAGCACAAAGAGTCGCCACACACGTTGTGCTCTTTCAACACGGCAAAGTCATCGCCAATGCGCCTCTTGCAGAGATCACGCAATCACGTAAGAGATTACGTTTCACCTCCACAGACACCTTGGACACCTTGGCGCTGTCACAAGCCATCGGAAGTTTAGTGAACCATCAAGGTGATGGTGTGTATGAAATCACTGCTGAATCATCTGCGCGACTTGTCGGACGCATCACTCAATGGCTCAGTGACCAGCAACTTCCTTTACGTGGAATTGATCTTGGCGAAGAAACTCTCGAAGATGCATACCGACGTCTCACAGGCGGTGCACAATGACACGAATTTTTGTGCAGTTACGTGCTGAGTTGTTGTTGCTTGCACGCAACGGCGAACAACTTCTACTCACCCTTGTCATTCCTGTTGTTTTATTAGCGTTTTTCGGCGCTGTCGATATTTTGCCCACAGGTGATATCGACTCCATCGACTTTTTGGTACCTGGCATCATCGCTGTGGCGATTATGTCTACGTCTATGGTGAGCCTTGGCATTGCCACCGGATTTGAACGTTCCTATCAAGTACTCAAACGGCTTGGCGCCACACCACTCACCCGTGGCGAACTAGTCATCGCCAAGATACTCACAGTGTTTGTGGTGGAACTTGTACAGATTGGCGTCCTGTTACCGATTGGATTTGCTCAAGGTTGGAGGCCGACTGGATCCACTGTTGCTTTAGCGATTGTGGCGGTATTACTCGGTACTGCTGCGTTTGCAGGCCTTGGTCTTATCTTGGCGGGATCATTGCGCGCAGAGATTAATCTCGCTGCACAAAATGGTCTATATCTGGTGTTGTTATTGCTGGGTGGAATGATCATCTCGCAAGATTCTCTTCCTGGACCGATGGCAACCATCTCGGAGGCACTTCCCTCATCGGCGCTTGCTGAATTCCTTCGTTCATCACTCAACGGTGATGGTCAACTTCTCGCACCGGCAGTAGTGCTCGCGGTGTGGGCAATATTGACGCCGCTTATTGCTGCGCGACGCTTTCGTTGGTCATAAACAACTAAGTATCCAACTGCAGCGACATCACGGTGACGTTGTGGTCAGATAATCGTGTGACACGAAGAGATGTCCAGCCCATTTTTTCGTACCAAGGTGCACCGTGTTCGGTGTAGAGATACACAGTAGAAAACCCCAACTCACGTGCACGAGACGTCAGTGAATCAATGAGTGCTTCGCCAATGCCTTGTCGACGTGCCCACTGCGCCACAAATACCGCTGCAATCCATGGTCCAGGTTCTGGCGCATCGGGTAATTCATCATCAGCAATCAAAGATGCAGTTCCCACAAACTCATCGTTCAACAACGCAGCGTGCACCACTGGCAACGAAGTGCTTAAGTCAGCATCGCTATAGAGATTTAGATACCAATCAACGGTGTCGTAGGGAAAATCTCGTTTCCACTGCTCTACTGCCCAACGTGCAGATTGCAATCGCACATTGTTGTCGGCCGGCATTGGCCCAATGACGAGCGTCATGAAGGGGCCTAGGCGGAAGTGGAAGGGGACTCGGGCGCAGGTTTGCTACGTCCAAAAGCTGCTTCCACCTCTTCGAAAGTCAGAGGCGGTTGTGTACCGACAATTTCTTCATCGGGCATCTCGCGCGACTTGTCATATGACTGTTCTGCGTAGAAATTTCCAATGAATCGACGGAAGAAAATACCAATGATGATGATCCACATAAAGATCGATCCACCCAGCTTCATAATGCCACCAGCAGCCTGTTGATCGCTCAACATGCTCACACCCCACACGCGTACTCCGTGGTCATAGTGGTCGTACACGGCGCCTTCAGCAAAGGTCAACCACCCTGCAGGAATCGTCGGTATCAAAGACGTTCCAAAGAGATAAATCATCTTGGCGCCATCGCTCATACGCCATTCCCGAATCGGGCCACACACAGGAGTCCAAAACATCAGCGAGGTTGTCACCACAAGTACGTGCAACGAGTAGTGAAGAGGCCCGCCATCAGCGCTCTTGTTCACCAACGCAGGTGTATGGGTGAGTAACAAAGTCAAGTTGTACACCACAACACCCACTACAGGCAGTGTGAGTGCGCGCACCACGCGATAGGTCTTTCCGTTACCAATAAGGATTCGAAAGAGCCACTCTGGAGTAGCCAGCAAAGCAAGCGGTGGCACCATGTAAGAAAGAATCATGTGCTGCACCATGTGCATCGAGTACAAATACTCCTCTGCAATATCGTGCATCGGCCAATCGCTTGCAAGCCATAACAACGCAATCATCAAGATGAACATGCGCAGTTGGAACTTGGAGATGACTTGGCCTTCAGGCGCCACCTTGGGGCCCACCACTTTGATGGCGTAAATAAACGCCGCAACAAGTCCACCTACTAACAGCCACACCTCGGGGTGAGGTTGAAAGCGCCAGGGGTTTGTATTGACTTGAGCAATGATGCCGAGGGGGGACACGGCAAGACTTCCTTTTCCTACATGAAGAACTTGAATGTTGCCAGCGCCGTGAAATACACGAAGAGAGCAAGCCCAAGACCGATGTAAAACATCAGACTAAAGAGTTTGTTATCAAACTTAAGGTGCATGAAGTACGACACAACCATGAAGAACTTCACCACCATCATGATGATCAGTGATGGAAGGAAAAGTGGACCGAAATCTACGTAATACGTCGATACTTCTAATGCAGTGATGGCAGCAAGAATGAGTGCAATCTTGATGTAGCCCGCATCAGACATCCCATGTTCATGGGCTTCTTCGTGTGACTCAGTAGCTGTGCTCATGTTCTCCCCTTTTCGATCAGGCCGGAATCAGATAAACGAGTGTGAAAATGATGATCCACACCACGTCAACGAAGTGCCA
This sequence comes from Ilumatobacteraceae bacterium, assembly GCA_044239355.1. Classification (GTDB taxonomy): domain Bacteria; phylum Actinomycetota; class Acidimicrobiia; order Acidimicrobiales; family Ilumatobacteraceae; genus UBA2093. The sequence continues at coordinate 28,285 of JBIIBO010000016.1, read as the reverse complement.
ATACAAGCCCACAATTTCCACTGATTCTGCTTTGTCGCCAGTGGCACGGTTCTTCTTCAAGATGCCCACTGTGGACAGCAACATAATCACACCCACTGTGACGTGGACACCGTGAAAACCGGTCAAAGTGAAAAAGCTTGATGAGAAAAGGCTCGTGGAGAATCCAAGGCCCTCACGGTAGAACGCTGTGAATTCGTAAATCTGGCCGCCAACAAAGGTTGCACCCAAGATTGCTGTCACAAGTAACCACAAGTTGGTACGCGAATAGTCCTTGCGTTGTGCCGAAGTCACGGCGAGCACCATGCTCAACGACGACATCAACAACACAAAGCTCGACACCGATGTGAAGGGAATATCAAAGATTTGTTCTGGGTGCGGGCCGTCAGCAACGCGACCGCGATAGAGCATGTAGGTGGAGATCAATCCACCAAACAACAAGCACTCAGAGCCCAAGAAGAGCCACATGGCCAACTTGTTATTCGAAATACCTGTTGATGAATGACCGTGATCAGCTGCGTGATCAGCGGAGTGTGTTGCGGTCTCAGCCAATTGGAGCAATCTCCTTCGTGCTGCCATCTACTGATGGCGGATCGATTTCTGAATCGTCTGCGACGGAGGGCTCAAGCACCCAACCAAAGACGGAGAAGAGCAAGATGGCTGCACCCACAACCATGACGGGTACGCCGTAGACAACGCCCATACACAGCACGCCGATGCCCAGTGCCAATACCAATGGCCAGTACGAAGGTGATGGCAAGTGAATATGGGCATCTGCTGCGTCTTCTTCGGCCTTCACAACTTCTTCACCTGTTGCAATTGCGCGCATGGTGTGTGTCGCAGTGTCTTCTTCATACTTGCGATGGAAGAACTCATCGAGATGATGAATCACTGGAATGCGATCGAAGTTATGCGGCTTGGGTGGGCTGGTGGTGATCCACTCCAATGTGCGTGCATCCCAAGGATCTGCTGGGGCAACTTTGCCCTTCTTTGCAGTGTGGACGATGTTGATCAAGAAGAACAACACACCAACTGCCAACACGAAAGAGCCGATTGAGGCAATGAGGTTCCAGAAGGCAAGGTTGAAGAATCCTTCACCCGCACGTGCTTCTGTCCACACGTACATACGGCGAGGCTGACCTTGCAGACCAAGAATGTGCATCGGGCCAAAGGTCATGTTCATACCAATAACCATGAACCAGAAGTTCAACGAACCAAGTTTTTCGTTCAGCATTTTGCCGAACACTTTTGGCCACCAGTAATAGAAACCAGAGAAGAGACCAAACACCATGCCGCCAAACAACACGTAGTGGAAGTGAGCAACGATGTAGTACGTATCAGTCTGTTGCGTATCTGATGGAGCAACGGAGTGCGTCACACCAGACAAACCACCGATGGTGAACAAGGTGACCAAGCCGATTGCGAACTTCATCGCCGTGGTGTACCAAATCTTGCCACCCCACATTGTGAGCAACCAGTTGAAGACCTTCACGCCAGTTGGAATCGCAATTGCCATGGTGGCAATAGAGAACACTGCAACCGATACGGGGCCAAGTCCTGAGGCAAACATGTGGTGAGCCCACACGCCGAATCCCACAAGACCAATTGCTGCACCCGAGAACACCACGAACGGATAACCGAACAATGGCTTACGCGAGAACGTGGGCAGCACCTCAGAGATAATTCCGAAGGCCGGCAAGACCAACACGTACACCTCGGGGTGTCCAAAGATCCAGAACAAGTGTTGCCACAGCAACGGGTCTGCTCCTTGAGAGACGTCGAAGAACGTTGCACCATAGGAGCGCTGGAACATGAGAAGTACCAGCGCCACGGTGATCACGGGAAGAGAGAACACCAACAAGAACTGCACAACCAAAATCATCCAGGTGAAAATTGGCATCTTCATCAAGGTCATTCCTGGTGCACGCATGTTCAATACGGTGACAATCAAGTTGATAGAACCAATCAGCGATGCAAGACCTGCAACCTGCAGACCTAGCACCCAGTAATCCACGCCATTGCTGGGCGAGAACACTGGACCAGAGTTGGGTGCATACATGAACCAGCCACCATCAGCTGCGCCGCCCAAGAACCATGATGCGTTCAGGATTAATCCACCCACCACAAGCAGCCACAAAGAAAGTGCGTTCAAACGAGGGAAGGCCACGTCTCGTGCACCAATTTGGAGCGGCAAGAAATAGTTTGCAAAAGCAGCAGCCATGGGCATGGCAAAAAGGAACACCATGGTGGTGCCGTGCATAGTGAACATCTGGTTGTACTGGTCAGCACTAAGAATTCGGCCATCTGGCGCAGCAAGTTGCAAACGAATCAGCAACGCTTCCACTCCACCCACGATGAAGAAGAACAACGCAACAACGCCGTACATAATGCCGATCTTTTTGTGATCGACAGTAAAGAGCCACTCGCGCCAACCCGATGATGCCACCGGACGCTTGATGACGCCATAGGCCTGCGACGGAGTCACTACTGCGGGAACAGTTGCGGTGTCGGGTCTTTCGATGATTGCCATGGTGATCTCCGATTACTTCAAGGTGAGTAGGTAGGCAACGAGCTTGTCGATGTCGTCTTCGGTCAATGCCAGGTATGGCATGCCGCGATATTTTCCATCGCTGGGTCCGAGCAAGCTGGGCTCTGCATACATCGGTTTCATTTCCGGTGCATTACGCAGCCATGCACGCAAATCTTTTTGATTCAAACAGTCTTCGGTGACACCGTTGAGATAGGCCTCGCCAAACTTCTCGCTTGAGGCACCCCACACATCTGCGCGGCACTTTTCGTTGACTAAATCAAACTTTGCACCAGCAAAAGTATTGCGTGTCATCAAAGCGGTGAGGTTAGGAGCAGCACCTGAATACACATACTCATCTGGTGCAGAAATAATGGGCTTACCTTGGGCGTCTTGCAGTCCGTTGACTTGATGGCAACGTGCGCATTGTGCGATATAGACAGCTTCACCTTCTGCTTCTACTGTGCCCGCAGCTGGTGGAACATACGCCTTTTGTTGGTTAGCAACCCACTTGGCGAAATCTTCTTTTGATAATGCAATTGCTTCCATGCGCATGTTGGCGTGTGAGAGTCCACAAAACTCAGCACACTGGCCGGCGTAAATGCCCGGCTCATTAGCTTCAAGGCGAAGCAAATGCACGCGTCCCGGCACTGCGTCTTTCTTGCCGTTCAACGCAGGGATCCAGTACGAGTGAATGACGTCGCGGCTTGTTTCGCGAAGAAGAACTTTTGTGCCGGCTGGAAACACCAATTGACCAGAGGTCACGATTGGCTGGTTGATGCCTAACTCTGGTTGAACTGGATAGTCGTATTCCCACCACCACTGTTGACCAGTGACGTTGATGACAATTTCAGTGTCTTGTGTTTCGGCAAGATCGAAAATGGTACGGAAGGTGAAAACACCTACAACACTCAAGATGAGTGCGGGAACCACCGTCAAAGTGATTTCCATATATGGCTTGCCGTGTCCTTGTGCAGGAATAGCTTGACCACGATCTTTGAACTTCCAAAAGATGTAGAGGGCCAAGCCCAAAACAATTGCGCCCACTACGTATGCAATGGGGAATACCAAGTTGTCCAAATCATGGATCATCTCGGCATTGGGGCCTTTGGGTTCCCACGTGTCTTGAGGGGCGTTTTGTGCACAGCCCGCCAAAGTGGCACTAGCGGCGATACCAACAAGGGTTCCCAGAATGCGACGACGCGATGACTTCACGCGACTTACGGTATCCATTGACTTCTCCGTTGTGATGGGTTCGTTGATGTGGCTCACGGCACCACCAACTTGATCTCTCCATTAGCGCCAGGCACAGTGAACGAATAAGGCTCGTTGGCGGTGGCGGGTTTTGGAATGGTCAGGGTCAGAACTTGTTCCTGGCCTTTGCCGGTGAGTTGGGTACACGTTCCAAGTTCTTCCACCACATCGGTGTCACCCACTTTTTGTGAACCCAAATCCACTACAAGGCGACGCTCAGAGTTGTCCAAGTTGCGGAACAACACTGTGGTGGAATTTGAACGTGGGATAGTGATGGTGTCGACTTTGCGATCAAGACCAATCATCTTTGCCGACACTTCGTTGTTCTCCACCGTGATGGTGGCAATCACAGAAGTACGCAAAGGAACTTTGTTGTTTGCGTGCTTGTCGTAGTACTTCGAAGCTTCTTCGCCGCACTCACGATGTTCGATAGAAAAATGATCTTCTCTCTCGGCCTCGATGAGTTGTTCACGCTCACCACTGATGGCGCTAATAACACCCGCAACTGCCAACAGCGCGATGGCTACGGGCAAGACAACGCTGAGCGCCTTCTTACGCAGGTGCGTCTTCGATGAGAAAACAAAACCAAGACCAAAGATGACAGCTGCAACCACCATGAAAAATATGGTTGCAACGTCTTTTGACGTCGCAAGGAAAACTCGAGAGAACAAGAACGCCACCACGATGGTAAGAACTGCTGACAATCCTGGGTATTCAATTCCGCCAAGAACTTTTGCACGCACAGTGCTGTTGTACGCAGGATCAGCAGAAGCGCGGTCTGCCCAGCCCTGAATCATCCATTCAACGCCGCCACCTACAACAACCGCGATACCCAAGATAAACACCACTGGTTCAGTTGCAAGACCTAGCAAAATCATCGCCGCGCCTAATGCCAACACGATTGGCCAATACGACGAGGAAGTTGGGCCAGCGCTTGCATCAACTGCTTGCTCCGCTGTGTGGGTGTCGTTGTCAATAGTGAATATTGAAAAGCCCGCCAAAGTAGCCGCGCCTGCGACAAGTCCAAACAACGCCATTGCACCTAGATCGGTGGGGTTGACAAGGAATAAGTAAAGAATCGCTGCCACAGCAGAAAGCGCTGTGAGACCGATGAAGTACTTGGAACCTGTTGTAAACATCTCGACCTACTTCTGTACGTACACGAAAAACCACACAGCAGTAAATGCCACCGTGAGGAAGTACCAATACAACGCATGTGCAGAGATGACATGACTGTCATCGTTGCGTCCGCCCACAGAACGGAAGAAAGCAACTGCACTAAAGACAATTCCACCAATGACCAACAACAACATGGTTCCTGTAATTGCGTAGAACATTGATTGGTATGCCCCATCGGAAATACCAACGCCCATTTGTGCATAAATCGCCAATTGGGCATTCACAATTGCAATGCCCAAACCAATAGTGATTAACAAAGCCAAAGAACGGTGCTGGCCGTCACGACGCTTGGTGGCATACACAGCCCACTGCGTCATCAATGCCGCAAATGGAAAAGTAATCACCATGGTGTTGGCAGCTACTTCTGGAACTTTGATTGCTGCAGGAAGCCAATCTTTAATTTGTTCAAGTCCATCTGCCGATGTGCGCAACGGCGCACCTGCACGAAATCTCATCCACATGCCGAGCATTCCTGCCATCAACATTGCAGCACCCGACACAACCAAAGCGGTTGCAACGAAAAGCTGTCGCCGAGGCGCTGGCGCAGGAGCGGAAGGTAATGCCAAAGTCATGCGGGTACCTCTTGTGATGGTTTGACGTCTAACAGTGGCTCGCTAGAGGACACTGTTGCAAGGGCAGAGAAATTATCTGTTGGTGCAGGAGATGGGATTGACCATTCGAGTGTGTGTGCATCCCAAGGATCATCGGTTGCACCAGCACCTTGACGCACTGTGGTCACGAGCAATCCCACATATGCAAGAACTACTAGTGCAATAACTGCTGAACCTGCGCCTGCAAGAACATTCCACAGACCAAGTGGGCCTGAGTAATCAAAATCATTCACTGCATCTACGGGTTGATCTGCAAAGCCGGCGACGTAGAGCGGAAGTGACGCCAGCACAACACCAATGAATCCCAAGCCTGCAAGACCAAGAACTTTTTTGTCATCCAGAACTACGCCCCACAGTTTTGGTGCCCAGAAAGTAATTGCGCCAAGACCAGCAAGCAATCCGCCGTACACCACATATGCAGTGACGCCTTCACCAAAAGAAGTACCCACAAGTGCGGCATCACCGATGTGTTGCACAAAACTTCCTGCGATACCAGCAAGAAGCATCAAGGCACCCAACAGTGCGAAAGCAAAAGATGCACTCACGCCAGGTCGGCCTTGCTTAAACGACAACATCGCAACAGCAACGGTGACTAATGCTCCAAGCAATGGAAGGCCATTGAAGAACAAGAACAAAATCGTGCTGGAAAGCTTGTCGGCATTGGTGCCAGATAGATCAAGAACATGTGCGGTCTGTGTGACTGCACCAAGAGTTGCGGTAGTGATCAAGGCAATGCCAGCAAGCAATACCGGACGCAATGGCTGACGTACGCGTGCAGTTACTGGTGCAATCTCGGCAAGTACACCCAACGCCATCACAATCAAGACGAAAGTCTGTGGCTGTGCATACACCCAGCCAAGCCAAGTGTTGATGACTTTGTTGTCACCAAAAGCAGTTTGGCTATATGTGTGATCTACATACAGATACGCAATGGTTCCAATAGCTACTGGCAAGCTCAACACTGATGCCACCGAACCCATTAATGCAGACCATGAAAATGCAGGCACATCTGCAAGACCCATGCCAGGAGCGCGCGATGTCAACACCGTGGTAGCAACAGATACTGCTCCGGCCAAAAGACCCGCAAGGGTGAGCGCAAGACCCAACAGATACAGATCGACCATGTCGCTGCTTCCACCACCAGGTCCACCGTTGGCAATAAACGAAATCAGCACGAGGTCTGTACCAAATGCCCATGTCCAAAAACTGAACTGAGCTAGACGGGGAAATGCGATAGCGCGTGCACCCACCTGCATGGGAACAACGGCAATGGCAATACCAATAAACAATGGTGCAAGAAGTCCAAAGACAAGTGCATGGCGATGCAGTTGGGTCAGCTGAAGTGCAGCATCTGCATCAAAAAATTGAGCCCCATCGGGATTAATGCGTTCAAAGCCAATAAGCGCACCAATTGCGGCTACGGCAATCGCATAAAGAAGCGACAAACCGATGAACAAGCGGCCAATCTTTTTGTGATCGCTGCTTGTCACCCATTGGCCTACGGATGCGACGAAAGACGAACCCGTGGTGTGTGTCGATACGCCGACGTGAGTGTCGATGGTGGTCATGTTCCGATGGTCTCCCAGAGTCACCCTTTTGCTCTTTACAGAACGCGGGGGTGATTGCGCCTAGTTGTAACGACTCAACACTACCCACCACTCACCTCTCAAAGGGAAATCCTCGTGCGACGTCCACTTCGTGCAATTGCGCATTTTTAGCGAATGAACACGTCCACGGTGAGGGCCACAAAAAGTAGGGAAATATACGAAATGGAGAAAGAAAACAGCTTCATCGCAGATCCAGGAGTCTGGCGACGACCTAGTGCAATTGTGCCCCACAAGAAAACGCCACCCAACAGGGCTGCGCTCACGCCATAGACCCATCTCATGTCTGCGACTGGAACAACCACCAAGCTGGCCACCACTAGTGCGATTGTGTACCGAGTCATCGAAGCGATGACCTTTTCGGGCGTGGCCACCGAAGGCAGCATGGGAACTCCAGCTGCGGAATAGTCATCTCGATGACGAATCGCCAAAGCCCAAAAATGCGGTGGGGTCCAAAGAAAAATCAGTAAAAACAACAACCATGGGGTCCAGCTCAGTGAATTCGTCACTGCGGCCCAGCCGACCAGTACCGGAACTGCACCAGCAGCACCGCCAATCACGATGTTTTGGGTGCTATTTCGCTTTAACCACAACGAGTACACAAAGACATAAAACAAGGTGGCCGAAAGAGCCAGACAGGCTGCCAAAAGGTTGGCTCCCGCCCACAAGATGGCAAAAGCCACTACTTCTAGCGAAATCGCAAAAACAAGCGCATTCTTTGGGGCAATCAGGCCCGTTACCAATGGTCGGGTTTTGGTCCGCTCCATCAGGGCATCAATGTCCCTATCGATGTACATATTGATGGCATTTGCACCACCAGCAGCCAGCGACCCACCTACCAAGGTGATCAGCATCAACCACAAAGAAGGCCAACCACCTTTTGCGACCACCATTGTGGGAACTGTGGTGATGAGCAATAACTCAATGATTCGAGGCTTTGTTAAAGCGATATACCCCGCAACGACGGACTGGGGTGCACGATTTGACTCATGTCCTCGACGCTTCAATCGCGAGGGGACTACGGGGCGAACATTGAGGGGCACGGGTACTCATCGTATGGGTGGTAGGCAATCTCAACCAATCGCAAGCAGAATGTTTCCGTGTCATTGACCACATCACCCCTCCCATCGCTCATCCCGGTGTCCTCCCAGGACACCCAGATTGCCGACCCCGATGTGGACACCACCGAAACCACCGAGGTGGACAAGCCTTGGATTGTCCTGGTGTGGAATGACCCCATCAACTTGATGTCGTACGTGTCCTTCGTCTTTCAAAAACTCTTTGGGTACTCAAAGGACAAAGCCGACGCCCTCATGCTTGATGTCCACGAAAAAGGTCGTGCGGTTGTCTCCACGGGGGCGCGCGAACATGCAGAGCTCGATGTCTTTCGTCTTCATGAACATGGTTTGTGGGCAACCATGCAACAAGACTCATGAGGCGCCGTCGTGCTTCGGGGCCCATTGAGGCAATAGGCAATGGCACTTTTATCATCAACTTGCCTGAAACAGATCGCCACACATTGACGGGGTTTATTGATCAGCTGGAACAGCTTTTACACGCAGACATACAAGACCCCCGCCTGCGCCGGCTATTTCCTGTGGCCTATCACGATGATCCCGATCGTGATGCGGAGTACCAGGGCTACATGCAAGAAGAACTTCAACAATCACGACTCAACTCAATTGCCATGGCGCGCGATGTTCTCGCCCAAGATGAACCTCTCACCGAGGCACAGCTTCATGGATTCATGATGATCATTAACAACCTTCGTCTGGTGCTGGGCACTCTTCTCGACGTGGATGAATCGGCAGATACTGATGACATTGAGGAGTCTGACCCGTTATTTGGTCAAGCACAGCTCTATGGATATCTGGGTTGGCTCCTTGAATGGACAGTGTCTGCGATGACAGAGGAGTAAAACGCTCATAAGTTCCCTAGATTCGGGAGAAGGCATTTGCCCCTTCGGCTGATAGCGTCATATTGCTCTCAACCGGAGTCGTTCTAGCCCCCATCGTCTAGCGGCCTAGGACACCACCCTTTCAAGGTGGCGGCACGGGTTCGAATCCCGTTGGGGGTGCAAGAGACCAGTGGTTTCCACATGGTCCCGTGGTGAAGTTGGAGTTCACGCCGGCCTGTCAAGCCGGAGGTCGCGGGTTCGAGTCCCGTCGGGACCGCCATCAATGGCGGATCGTCATTGACGTTGTGTTTCTCAGAGAAATCTGAGAGGCACCACGGTCGAGTAGCTCAGTTGGCAGAGCACACGCCTGAAAAGCGTGGGGTCACCGGATCGACGCCGGTCTCGACCACCAGAGATATCTATTGCTCGCGCAATCGAACCAGAGTTTCTTGCGCAACGGTTGCTACATGTGTGCCGTCTTGTGAAAACACGTAACCAAAAGCCAAGCCGCGACCGTTGATGTATGCGTGGCAATTCATTTCATAAAGATGCCACTGACTTGAATCAATATCACGGTGGAACCAAATGGTGTGATCGAGGCTTGCGGAGAAAAATGCATTTTCTTGATTCCAGCGTTCGCGTAATTCAGGAACGCCACGAATAACTGCGCCAGTAGGTAAGTCGTCAGATAAATACGCCAATGCACATCGATGCATCAATTGGTCATCGCCGAAATTTTCTTTCACGCGATACCACGACATTAATTGTCCAGAGCCGTCACGCTTTTCCGCGGGAACAAATTCAAATGGAATCTCGCGTTGTTCAATATGAGGAGACCATGTATCCGTGGGTGGCAAATCTTCTGGTTGGGGAATGTTTGAGGCAATAGCCACCGAATAAATCTGCGGTGACTCTTCAGGCAATTGATAACTCGCTTCGAGATTTAAAATCGCTCCGTTGGATTGACGTGCAACAACTCGCCGTGTACAAAAACTTCTTCCATTACGAATGCGATCCACTTCATAACGCACTGTCTCGGTGTTATCGCCACGACGAATGAAGTATGCGCGCACGGAGTGTGGAAGGAATCCTTCTTCAACTGTGGAAGATGCAGCACGTAATGATTGAGCCACAATGTGGCCCCCATACAGCCCTCCCCATGGATACGGAAAACCTTCGCCTGCTACTACATCTATTCCGTGTGGTGTGAGTTCAAAAAGTTTTTCCAGGCTCATGAAATCTCCAACACCACAAGTACGTCATTAGTGATATGGCTCTCTAATTCAAAAGAACCAGCAACGTTTGCTGTAAAGGCCAATGTTGCAGGTGCACCTGGTTCCATTTTTTTTGTTGCAATGTCATAGCCATGTAAGTGATATTCGTCTGCTTTAGTGGGATTTACCAATGTGATGCGCACTTCATCACCAAGTGCCACCACTTCAATGCGCTCATCACCAGAGTTCTCCCCCACAATGACTTCAATCTCGAGTGGTTCAGGCGCAACGGTTGTTGTCGTGGCCAAGGTTGTTGTTGTGGCTGCAGTTTGTGATGTTGTACAACCTGCAACAATCATCAGCACAGCACATGCAGCAAAAAATTTTTTCATGGTCTTCATTCTTTCAAGAAACAGCACCGGGGATTAAGTGCTGACGTTACGAACCGAATTCGAAGCCTAAATCTGGGGCGGTCAACAAAGGTCGGTATTCAATACCTGCAGCGGCGGCCATATCTGCACATGTTCCTCCGCGATCAACAATCACCGTGATGAATATGGGTTCTGCACCAAAAGCGCGCACTGCATCAACAGCTTCAAAGATGCTTGTTCCTCGTGTCACAGTGTCCTCGGTAATCACTACCTTGTCGCCGGGTTGTAGAGCACCTGCAATGCGTCCCGTGATTCCGTGATCTTTAGCTTCCTTGCGCACACTAAAACTGCGTAAATGCGATCCTCGTGTGGCTGCAATTGCCGCAATGCCGTAGGCAACGGGGTCTGCCCCCATGGTCAATCCGCCAATGGCTTGGGCTTCTTTGGGCAAGACCTCCAGGGCTGCATTTGCCACTGCAAGCATTCCGTCAGGGCGACACATGGTCTGTTTGGTATCGAGAAACCATGAGCTCTGTCGGCCAGATTTCAGGGTGAAAGACCCTGTTTTCAACGCATGTTGAAACACGTTGTCACGCAAAATGGCCAACACAGAAGGCAATTCAGGCAGTCCTGCTGGCGTGAATGGGTACGTTTGAGTCACCTCGTCGACCTTAGTTGCCGATATCTATGTGGCTGGGCTTCATACATTGGACTCCACATCTGCTCCACTGTAAAGCAACTAAACAGTGGCTAGGTAAAACTGACTAGGTAAGGTGGTGAGGTACATATGTCCTCCAAGAAATCTCCACCGAAGAACGCTGCTATGAGCACGGCCCACAAAAAGGCCCTTGCCAACGGCCGCAGCGAAGGTCGTGTCATTCGTGAGTACCTAGAGATTGTGGAAGCAACCAAGCCCAAACGAGGCCGCCGGCGTACCCCTGAATCCATCGCGCGACGTCTCGCTGTAATCAATACCGAACTTAAGACCTCTGATGCAGTCACCAAGGTGCGTCTCATTCAAGAACGCCTCAACCTTCGTCGTGAATTGTCCGGCATGAAATCCAAAACAGAAATCGCCACCGCCGAAGCACAATTTGTAAAAGTCGCTCGCTCATTTAGCAAGCGCAATGACATCACCTATGACGCATGGCGCGAGTTTGGTGTCACTCCCACCGTGCTGAAAAAAGCCGGCATCGAAAAGAGCTAAGTCAGTCTCTACATTGACGGATACTGCGAAGCCACGCGTTGCAACTCTTCGGTTGCTCTGTGCGCATGCTGCAACACTCGATCAAGATTAAATGCATCATCAAGTTGTGTGGACGTTAGCTTCACTTCCGAATGCTGCTCCAGAACATCACGCAAATGAGTACTGGTCTCTAGGGCAGTGCGCGCAGCAGATTGCACAATGCGATACGCCGCATCGCGTTCCATTCCATTTTCCACCATTGCCAAAAGAGCAGATTGCGAAAACACCACACCGTGTAGCGCATTGAGATTCTTAATCATCTGATCGCTATCCACTTCGAGATGCATGACGATACGTGCCATGCGACGCAACATGTACACCACAAGAGATACTGAATCTGGAATGACAATACGTTCTGCAGACGAATGCGAAATGTCGCGCTCATGCCACAACGGAATATTTTGCAGTGCTACTTGTGCATTACCGCGCAACACACGCGAAAGACCTGTGATGGTTTCCGATGAAATGGGATTTCGTTTGTGCGGCATTGCACTGGAACCTTTTTGACCATCGGCGAAACCTTCACGTACTTCGTTTACTTCTGTACGTTGCAGGTGACGAAGTTCCACCGCTATTGATTCCAATGTGGAACCAATAGACGCACAGACATACAAATACTCTGCGTGTCGATCACGTGCAATGACTTGAGTTGCGGGCACGGCGGTCAAGCGCAAGCGAGCCGCCACTGCGGCCTCTACTTCTGGGGAAATATTTGAATAAGTGCCTACTGCACCGGAAAGTTTGCACACCGCAATCGAGCGCGTTGCGTTCAACATCCGATCACGATCACGCGCAAGTTGTAAACCAAACAACGCAACCTTTGCACCAAAGGTGGTGGGTTCAGCATGAACGCCGTGGGTACGACCAATCATTGGAGTGAATCGGTATTGAGATGCACCTTTAAGCAGCAGATGAATTACTTCAGTAAGTTCACGCTCAATGAGATCGAAAGCATCGCGCATTGCCCAACACAACCCAGTGTCCACTACATCGGTGCTCGTAAGGCCGTAATGAATCCACGTGCCATGCGGGGCACCAATTGCATCTTGCACAACATCCACGAAAGCGGCAACATCATGTTGAGTAATTTCCTCACGAGCTTGTACTCGCTGTACAAATGCATCATCAATCATTGGTGCGTTTGCTCGACATGAAGCAGCGGCTTCTTTAGGAACAACACCGGCATCAGCTAAGGCTTCAACCACACACAGTTCAATCTCTAACCAACGCGCCATCTTTGCGCGTTCTGAAAACAGTTCGTCCGTCTCAGGAGTTGAATACCTAGCAATCATGAACGCACCACCATCGCATCGCGTGATGGGCCAGTACCCACCATGGAAACTGGAATTCCTGTTTCGCGTTCCACAATGGCAACAAGCGCACGTGCGCTATCGGGCAATGCATCAAAAGATGTAATGCCTTCTGTGCTCGATTTCCAACCAGGCAATGTTTCCCACACCGGCTCTACTTCGGCGAGACGTTCCACTGTGTCGGGATACTGTCGAACTACTTCACCATTGATGCGATACGCAACACATACCTTGACTTCATCAAAGGTGTCTAGAACATCAAGTTTGGTGAGTGCAATATCAGTGAGCGAGTTCACTCGTGTGGCATGACGCAGCATCACAGTGTCTAGCCAACCAGTTCGTCGGCGACGACCAGTGACAGTGCCAAATTCACGACCAATCTCGACCAATGCATCACCGAGTTCGTTTGTTAACTCGCTAGGAAACGGACCCATTCCCACGCGCGTGGTGTAGGCCTTTGCAATTCCCACTACGCGATCAATGTGGCGTGGACCCAGACCAGAACCCACAGCAGCTCCACCCGATACAGGGTTCGAAGACGTGACATAGGGGTAAGTGCCGTGATCAACATCTAAAAATGTTGCTTGTGCGCCTTCCAACAAAATTGCTTCGCCGCGTTCACGCGCATCGTGCAACAAATTCACCGTGTCGGCAACATAAGGAACAAGACGTTGAGCAAGTTGTACAAAATTCTTAACGACCTCTTCAACATCAATGGCAGTAGCGCCCATGTCGGAGAGTTCAATGTTTGCGGCCACAGCGCGTGCTCGAAGTTTTTCTTCGAAGGCGCCAATGTGCATCACTTCGCCTACACGAATACCAGAACGACGTACTTTGTCGACATATGCAGGGCCAATTCCCTTCAGCGTTGTTCCAATTTTTCCTTCACCACGCCCAGCCTCAAGTGCTGCGTCAATTGCTTGATGCCAAGGAAAAATCAAATGCGCAAGACTCGATACTTTTAAGCGAGCAGTGGAGATTCCGCGTGACTCCAAAGAATCGATCTCGGCGAACAATGTGGGGAGATCAACAACAACACCGTTGCCAATTACCGGAGTGACTGTGTCGTAAAAAACACCACTGGGCGTTAACTGCAATGCGTACTTTTGATCACCAATCACCACGGTGTGGCCGGCATTGTGACCACCTTGGTATCGGGCAACGATTGCGTGTGTGGCGGCGAGGAGGTCAATGACCTTGGCCTTTCCTTCGTCACCCCACTGGGTGCCAACTACAACAGTGACGGCCATGAACGCTCCCCTTTCGGAACGTAAATTAACTGTACTTGCTCCAGGTAATCCAACCTCTCTGAATCGCTCAATACGGGTAGGTTTTTAGGAGTGAGCGCAGTACTTCGACGACAACTTTGGTCCTCCATGACCACATCCGAGCGCGATGCACTGTGCCGGCGAGGCCTCGATGACATTTTCGATGCCCGTTTGCGCACATCCATTGGGGAACTCATCGAAGATGTCCGAATCCGCGGCGACGAAGCAGTCTGTGATGCCCTTGCTCGTTTCGATGGGATTCGTGTTGCCCCAGAGAATCTCCGTGTCTCAGAAGAAGAAATTGCCAGTGCCCAAGTAGACCCAGCACTGGAAAATGCAATTGTGGACGCCATTTCGCACTTACGTGCCTTCAATGACCACTTATTGGAGCGTGCCAGTGACTGGATGATGGAGATTGAGAACGGCCTTATTGCAGGCGAAAAAATCACTCCCATCTCGAGTGTGGGGCTTTTTGTACCCAGTGGAAAGGCCAGTTATCCGTCTGTGGCCTACCAACTAGGAGTGCCTGCAGTAGTTGCTGGTGTTCCCGAAATTTCTCTTGTTGTGCCTCCCATCCCAGGTGGTCAAGGCGAAGTTGACCCCGCAGTGCTTGTGGTGTGCCGCTTGTTGGGCATAAAAAACGTCTTTCGTGTGAATGGGCCAGCTGGCATCGCTGCATTGGGGTTTGGCACAGCATCCATTCCTCGCGTGCGAAAAGTTGTGGGACCGGGAAGCCCTGCGGTCACGTTGGCCCAAGTAGAGATGCAACGTCATGGACTTGCAACGATGATGTTGCTTGGTCCCACTGAAAGTCTTGTGATTGCAGATCACAGCGCACACATTGGCCGGCTTGCTGCAGATCTTTTGATTGAAGCCGAGCACGGCACGGATTCTTCAGTTGTTCTTGTCACCACATCTGCCGAGATGCTCGATGCACTCGATACAGAGTTAGCAATTCAAATTGGTGATCTACCCGAGGTACGTGCGACTGCTGTGCGATCTTCATTAGGGCCAAATGGTGGTGCGGTAGTTGTACGCAATCTCACTGAAGCCGCCGAAGTAGCAAATCTCTACGCGCCAGAGCATCTACAAATTGCTGTTGATCCACAACATGAAGAACAACTTCTCGACTTGTTGGTAAATGCTGGTGAGATTCTTATTGGGCAACACACGCCATTTTGTGCAGGCAACTTTGTTATTGGTTGCCCCGCGTCATTGCCTACAAGCGGTTTTGCTCACGTGTCTTCTGGAATCACTGTGGAGACGTTTTTAAAGCGCACAGCAATTGCTAAAGCAAACGAGCCTGCACTTCGACGCATGGCCGACACAATCACTGCCTTGTCAGACCACGAAGGTTTTTCTGCACACGGCAACGCAATTCGTCGTCGCTTTGGCTAGTTCACTCCTGGGTCGCCAGTGACAACAAGTTCGTCATTGACAACATCCACACGAATGATTCCGCCTTCTCCAACATTTCCTTCAAGAAGAATGATGGCAGCCTTGTCGGCAATCTCACGTTGAATCAAACGCTTCAGCGGTCGTGCACCAAAGTCTGCATCAAATCCGCGAGTGCCCAGCATCACTCGTGCAGCCGGTGTGACCTGCAATGTGATGCGGCGGTCGGCAAGACGTTCAATCAGATGTTCCAATTGGATTTCAACAATTGATGAGAGGTCTTCTTCAGTCAGTGATTGAAAACGCACGATTTCATCAATGCGGTTCACAAACTCTGGTCGGAAATAGTCGATGGGTTCACCTGGCAAATTACTTGTCATAATCAACACCACGTTGGTGAAATCAACCGTGCGCCCTTGGCCATCGGTGAGTCGGCCATCGTCAAGTAATTGCAACAACACGTTGAACACATCGGGATGTGCTTTTTCCACTTCATCTAACAGCACCACGCTGTAGGGGCGGCGGCGCACTGCCTCTGTTAACTGCCCGCCTTCGTCGTAGCCCACATATCCAGGAGGTGCACCAATGAGTCTGCTCACTGCGTACTTCTCCATGTATTCGGCCATATCCATGCGCACCATGGCCTTTTCATCATCAAACAAATACTCAGCCAGTGCCCGCGCTAGTTCTGTCTTGCCCACACCCGTGGGGCCCAAGAACATAAAGGAGCCAATCGGACGATTCGGATCTGACAGGCCTGCGCGTGAGCGCCGAATGGCATTAGCCACAGCAGTCACTGCTGTGTGTTGGCCAATCACGCGGCGATGCAACAAAGCCTCGAGGTGCACAAGTTTTTGCATTTCTCCTTCAAGCAATTTGCTGATAGGCACTCCTGTCCACTTCGACACCACTTCGGCAATGTCCTCAGCATCCACCTCTTCTTTCAACATGCGTTGATCTTGCTGCAATACATCAAGGTGTTGTGTGGCTTCGTCTATTCGGCGCTCTACTTCGGGAATTCTGCCGTACCGCATTTCTGCGGCCTTTTCCAGATCGGTCTCTCGTTCCACCGCAAGACGCAGAGTTTCTAGTTCTTCTTTCAAAGTACGTATTGCCGAAATGGCCTCGCGTTCTGCTTCCCAATGAGTCTTCATTACATCAACTTGAGAACGAAGTTCAACTAATTCATCTTGCAATGAGGCAAGACGTTCACGAGATGCAGAATCAGTTTCCTTCTCCAACGCCACTTGTTCAATTTCTAATTGCAACATGCGCCGCTGCACCACATCAATTTCTGTCGGCAAAGAATCAATTTCAATGCGCAGTTTGCTGGCAGCTTCGTCTACGAGGTCAATTGCCTTGTCCGGAAGAAATCGATTCGTGAGATATCTATTTGAAAGAACTGCTGCACTCACAAGTGCTGTGTCTTGAATACGCACACCATGATGCACTTCATAGCGCTCCTTCAGACCGCGTAAAATTGCAATTGTGTCCGGAACCGTAGGTTCCCCCACATACACCTGCTGGAAACGACGCTCTAATGCAGGATCTTTTTCTACGTACTTGCGAAATTCGTCCAAGGTTGTTGCACCAATCATGCGCAACTCTCCGCGAGCAAGCATGGGTTTAATCATGTTGCTTGCATCCATGGCACCTTCTGATCCGCCAGCACCTACAAGGGTGTGCATTTCATCAACAAAGGTGATCACATCACCTGCTGCATCATTAATTTCTTTCAGCACTGCTTGCAAACGTTCTTCAAACTCTCCGCGATATTTGGCACCTGCCACCATCGAAGCCATATCTAAAGAAATCAGTCGTTTGTTCTTTAATCCCTCAGGAACATCACCGGCAGCTATTCGTCGTGCAAGTCCTTCCACAATGGCGGTCTTACCCACACCTGGTTCACCAATGAGGACAGGGTTGTTCTTTGTGCGCCGCGAGAGCACTTGAATCACTCGACGAATTTCTTCATCGCGACCAATCACCGGATCAATTTTCCCCTCACGTGCACGTGCTGTGAGGTCTTGTCCATATTTTTCCAACGCTGCAAACTGCTGCTCTGGGTCGGGCGAGGTCACACGATGTGAACCGCGCACTTCACGCAGTGCACTGAGCATTTCTTCTGACCCAATACCCACGCGCTGATTCATTGCCAATACAAGGTGCTCTACGGAGAGATAATCATCTTTCATGTCCTTGCGTGCAGTGTCTGCATTGGCCAAAACATTTCCTAGTTCGCGTGTCATGCGCGGTTCTGCGCCACCTTCAGCACGCGGAAGACGCGACAGATTTTCTTCACCCTTGGCACGCAACATTCCAGGAGTCACGCCTAGCTTGGCGAGAAATGCCGGAACAACGGTGTCGGGTTGATTCATCAGTGCCACAAGCACGTGATCAACGGTGACTTCTGGGTGACCTTGCGATCTTGCCGAATCACCAGCGGCTGCGATTGCTTCTTGGGTTTTCGTTGTCCATTTTTTCGGATCAATAGCCATGGGGGATGACTCCTTTATGTGTACGACGAACTAACGGCGCGGTTGAAAAATGCTGGGGCGTTCACCAAAAACTGCAACTGCTTGTCTCAATGGCACTAATGCTCCTCGAGATTGCGATTCCATGGCATTGACTGCATCAAGCAAGCGCTGACGAAGTTCGGCAACTTCTTCTCGCAGGCGGGCAGTTTCTTCTTCAAGCGACATCACATGCCGGATTCCTTCAAGATTCATCCCAGTAGAGGCAAGCTCTGCAATTCGCCGAAGACGCGCGATATCGGCATCGCTATAACGCCTATTGCCACCAGTTGTGCGTGCGGGCATCACTAATCCACGGCGCTCATAGATACGCAATGTTTGTGGATGCATCCCCGCAAGTTCTGCTGCAACCGAGATGACGTACACCGCTTGATGATGTTGACGCATCATGACTTCTCCTTCACCCGTGGGTTCACAAGAACCTTGTGGAGATCTTCAACTGCAGAACGTTCTTCATCAGACAATTGTGTGGGCACAGCAACATCTACAGTCACAATCAGGTCACCTGTTGCTTTGTTGGTGCTAATACCTTTGCTCTTCACGCGATGTCGTGAACCCGATTGCGTGCCGGGCTTTAGTCGCAATGTGACATCGTTGTGATCCAAAGTAGGCACCGAAATAGTGGAACCAAGAACTGCTTCAGTGAATGACACCTGCACTCGTGTCAACAAGGTGAGCCCTTCACGTGAAAACAACGGATGGGGCGTGACCAAACATTCCACAAATAAGTCACCTGCGGGACCGCCATTGCGGCCAGGAGTTCCTCGGCCTTTGAGACGAATGCGTTGTCCGTTATCTACACCAGCAGGGATACGCACATGCACTTCTCGTGGTCGACGCTCAACACCACTGCCACGACATGTTCCACAGGGATATTCAATAATGGTTCCCTTACCCGCACATGATCGACATGGTGATGACAAAGAAAACGGCCCTTGGTTGTTTGCAACTGAACCACGCCCGCCGCACGCACTACACATTTTGGGAGATGTGCCAGGACGTGCACCAGATCCTGTACATGTTGCGCACTGTGCATCGGCGGTGAGATGCAGCGAAGTCGTGAGACCGTGTGCGGCATCTTCAAAAGAAAGAGTCAGCGTGGCTTCAATATCGCCACCGCGCTGTGGGCCAACTCCAGATGCACCGCCGCGTCGACCGCGACCGCCAAACATTTGACCCAAGATGTCACCAAGGCCATCTCCACCGTCGAAGTTGAAAGATCCACCCCCTGGGCCAAAGCCTGCAGATGGTCCCATCTTGCGCACGTCGTCATACTCGGCACGCTTCGTGGAATCACCTACTACGTCATAGGCGCCAGAGATCTGCTTGAACTTCTCTTCGGCTTCAGCGTTACCCGGATTGGCATCAGGATGATATTGACGCGCAAGACGCCGATACGCCTTGGTGATGTCCTTATCGGTTGCATCTTTCGAAACACCGAGAATGGCGTAGTAGTCCTTTTCAAACCACTCGCGCTGGGCAGTCACGGCTTAACCCTTCACCTTCACCATGGCTGCGCGTAATACGCGGCCCTTCCACTCATAGCCAGTGCGCAATACCTCAACCACCACAGGGTCTCCGCCGTCACCAGGCTCATGCATCACTGCTTCTGCCAGCTCTGGATTAAAGGCCTTGCCCACAAGATCCATTGCCACGAGGCCTTGCTTAGATAACGCACCCATCAATGCAGACCAAACGGGTTCCACCCCATCTGCACCGTGAGCAAATGCTGCTTCACACGCATCGAGAACGGGTAGTAATTCTTCAGCGAGTTTTCCCGTTGCACGATTCACATCATCGGCGTGCACTTGCGCAACACGCTTTTTATAGTTTTCAAAATCGGCTTGCAGTCGTAGCGCAATGTCTTTGAACTCATCACGTTCGCTCAGAAGAGCTTCGATGTCATGTTCGACAACGGTCTCTTCTTGTGCAGTCACTTCAGAATTCTCTGAATGATTCGCTTCTTCTTCAGACATGACTTATTGCTCGTCCACAATCTCGGCATCAACGATGTCGTCATCAGCTGTTGCGCCAGCACCAGATGCTGATGTTCCTGCTGCGTCACTGTCGCGTGCAGCTGTCTCATACAACTTTTGGCTAAACGCCTGGCTGGCACTCATCAAAGTTTCTGTAGCGGACTTGATCTGTTCAAGATCATTTCCTTCAATCGCCGACTTCAGCGCAGCAAGTGGTCCTTCCACGGCTTGCTTTTCATCATCGGTGACTTTGTCGCCTTGTTCACGCAATACCTTTTCGGTTTGATAGACGAGCGAGTCTGCATTGTTGCGCACTTCTGCTTCATCACGACGACGGCGATCCTCTTCAGCATGTGCTTCAGCGTCACGAATCATCTCTTCAATCTTGTCTTTGCTCAATGACGAAGAGTTCGTCACTGTCATGGACTGTTCTTTGTTTGTTGCGCGGTCTTTTGCAGCTACATGCACAATGCCGTTGGCGTCAATGTCGAATGTGACTTCAATTTGAGGAATGCCACGCGGTGCAGGCGGCAGATCTACCAATTGGAACTTGCCCAATGACGTGTTGTAGCTAGCCATTTCCCGCTCACCTTGCAACACATTGATCTCCACCGATGGCTGATTGTCGTCCGCGGTGGTGAACACTTCGGTGCGTCGTGTCGGAATAGTGGTGTTGCGTTCGATGAGTTTTGTCATCACGCCGCCCTTGGTTTCAATTCCCAAAGACAATGGCGTGACGTCCAACAAAAGAACATCTTTCACGTCACCTTTCAATACACCAGCTTGTACCGCAGCGCCCACAGCAACCACTTCGTCGGGGTTCACAGTTTTGTTGGGCTCTTTGCCAGTGAGGCTCATCACCAATTCCTGCACTGCAGGCATACGAGTGGAGCCGCCCACCAAGATCACGTGATTCACTTGGTTCTTTGTGAGGCCAGCATCTTTCAATGCTTTTTCAAAAGCAACGCGACAACGCTCCACCAAATCTGCAGTCATTTCTTGGAACTTGGAACGCGACAACGATTCATCCAAGTGCAATGGGCCTTCAGCGGTGGCAGTAATAAACGGCAAGTTGATTTGTGTCTGTTGTGTTTGTGACAATTCAATCTTTGCTTTTTCTGCAGATTCCTTCAAGCGCTGCAATGCCATGCGATCTTGTGCAAGATCCACGCCATGTGCTGCCTTGAATTGCTGTACCAACCAATCAATGATGCGTTGGTCCCAGTCGTCACCACCCAAGTGAGTGTCACCGTGTGTGCTCTTTACTTCGAACACGCCGTCACCAATTTCCAACACTGACACGTCAAATGTTCCGCCACCAAGGTCGAACACCAAAATGGTTTCATCTTGTGACGACTTATCGAGACCGTATGCAAGTGCAGCAGCAGTGGGTTCGTTGATAATGCGCAACACATTCAAACCTGCAATGGCGCCAGCTTCTTTTGTTGCTGTGCGCTGTGCGTCATCGAAATAGGCAGGAACAGTGATCACCGCATCGGTCACTGTTGTACCCAAGTAGGCCTCTGCATCACGCTTCAGCTTCATGAGTGTGCGCGCGCTGATTTCTTGGGGTGTGTACTTCTTGCCATCAATGTCATCGGATTTCCATGACGTACCCATTTCGCGCTTGATGCTGCGGAAGGTGCGATCAGGGTTGGTGATTGCTTGGCGCTTTGCCACTTCACCGACCAACACTTCGCCCGTCTTGGAAAAAGCAACGATGGACGGTGTGGTGCGAGCACCTTCTGAGTTAGGGATGACGACCGGGTCGCCTGCTTCTAGAACTGCAACTACGGAGTTTGTGGTTCCGAGGTCAATGCCGACTGCTTTTGCCATTAGTGGTCTCCTGGACTTGTCCGGCGATGCCGGGGGGTATGTGGTTTCAGAATAAAGGCGCTTACCAGCAGTGACAACTTCTGTGACAGAAAACTTGATACGACCCCACTCAGCATTTGTACTTTTTCTGAGAGCCCACAATTCACTACTGAACCCAACAGGGCCATACGATGTGCTCGTGCTTGGAAAACTCGTCCTTCTTCGCCATGGTCAAAGCACCTGGAATGAACTCAACCTCTTTACTGGCTGGCACGATGTGCCCCTATCGGCCCAGGGCACCCAGGAAGCTGGAGCTGCCGGGCGCACTATGAAAGAGGCCGGATTGGTCTTTGACGTGGCTCATACCTCTTTATTGACAAGGGCCTGCATGACCTGCCATTTGGCTCTCAATGAGATGGACCAGGTATGGCTTCCCGTGGAGCGCCACTGGAAATGGAACGAACGCCACTACGGCGCCCTTCAGGGCTTAGACAAAAAGGCCACCACCGAGGCCCATGGCGAAGCTCAAACCAAGTTGTGGCGCCGCAGTTTCGATGTCCCGCCTCCCCCCGTAGACAGCACTAGCCCGGAACACCCCGTAAATGATCCCCGCTATCGGTTGATCGATGCGTCTCTATTGCCTGCCACTGAATGTCTCAAAGATGTTGTCGCCCGTGTTGTCCCCCATTTTCATGAAGTAGTTGTGCCGCAATTGCGTGCGGGCATGAATGTCTTGATTGCCGCTCATGGCAATTCACTGCGGGCGCTCGTGATGGCACTGGAATCAATTCCTGAAGATGACATTGCAGAGTTGAACATCCCTACCGGCATTCCCCGTCTCTACAACTTGACGGACTCCCTCGAAGTAGGTGAGGTGACCTATCTCGGTGACCAAGACGCCATTCGGGCTGCCATTGAAGGTGTCGCAAATCAAGCAAAAGGCCACTAAAACCGTTTATCTAGGTATTTAGCCACCCATGTGGCACCAAGATCAATAAGCGGAAAACAGGGTCTCAAAGTGTGATTACACTTGCCGACATGGCATCTAAAAAGTCGACCGTCGATCATCTCCGCAACATTGCACTCTTTTCTGAATGCTCAACAAAAGAACTTGGTCTTGTTGTTGACAACTCAACTGAGCGTGTGTTGAAAGCTGGCACAGTCATCATGGAACAAGGTCGCGTAGGTCTTGAGGCCTATGTGATTTTGGAAGGCACTGCAACTATCAAGCGCAATAGCAAAAAGATTGGCACTGCTTCGGTGGGTTCAGTTATCGGTGAATTGTCATTGCTCGATAAAGGCCCACGTACAGCCACCGTTATCGCCGACACCGATGTGCGTTTACTTGTTGTGACAGATCGCGCCCTCAAAGGTGCAATTCAAAACATCCCCGCCATCTCGACCAAGTTGCTCAAGGGTCTCGCTACCCGAGTTCGTGAACTTGATCGCGCCCACTACGGCTGATTTTTCACCTCAAACTGACCAAGTTTGACCCGATGGGTCGGGGGTCTGGGCCGATATCGCACTAGCGTTGTATTCGTTATGAGCACGAACGCAGCACCTGCAACAGAGAAGGGGCCAAAGCGCCTTCGCCCGTACCAGTTGTCCATCGCCCTCGGCGTGGGCGTCGGTACCTTCGCCATGTTCTCTGGCATCTTTTCCACAGTGACCGGATGGAAGAGCACGTCTGAGATTCATCGTGATGTCTTTGGTGGCATTCCAGGCGCAATGAAGATTGCCTTCTACACGGTCATCCCGGTGATGCTCATTTGGGGTTCTTTCCGTTTTGCGGATCGCATTCGTAACTGGGAGCGCGGTGCACCTGATCGTCGTCGCACCACTCCAAAAAATGTGAAGCGTCGTCTTGCTGATTACCGTGCAGGTGTTTACATGCGCACACTGTTGCGCGACAGTGCAGCAGGCCTCATGCACTCCATGATGTACTTCGGATTCCTTTTATTGCTGGGTGTTACGACAACACTCGAAGTCGACCATGTTTTGCCACCGTCGCTCAAGTTCCTACATGGCGGCGTGTACCAGGCATACGCATTCGTTGGTGACTTTGCTGGTCTTGTATTCACCGTTGGTGTGTTGTGGGCAATCATTCGTCGTTACGTACAACAGCCATACCGCATTCGTATTAAAACTAAAGCCGAGCACGGCGTGATCTTGGGTGTATTGCTTGCCATCAGCGTCACTGGTTACGGCGCTGAAATGTTCCGCATTGCTGCATCTACTGCAAGCGGCAAGAACATGGACTTTGAGAAGTGGTCGTTCATTGGTTACCCGCTATCCACTTTGGTAGACGGCGCAAGCTTGGGAACATTGGAAACTTGGCACCAAGGTTGGTGGGTTGCACACGTGGTGACATTCATTGCGTTCTTAGCAA
Organism: Ilumatobacteraceae bacterium; assembly: GCA_044239355.1. Lineage (GTDB taxonomy): Bacteria > Actinomycetota > Acidimicrobiia > Acidimicrobiales > Ilumatobacteraceae > UBA2093. Next base: position 3,698 of record JBIIBO010000016.1, on the reverse strand, counting down.
TCTTGCCCATCACCATGTTGCGTCACATCTTCACTTCACCGTTGAACATGTACCTCAAAGATCGTGATCGTCCAAAAGGCGCAATGCGCGCTATGCCAAACCTCACCGAAACTGGTTTGGAAACATTTGGTGCAGCCGTCATTGAAGACTTCACCTGGAAACAGTTGTTGGACACAGATGCATGCACCATGTGTGGCCGTTGCACCAGCGTGTGCCCCGCTCACGCAACAGGTAAGCCACTTGACCCACGCGAGATTGTGTTGAAGACCGGTGAAGTAATGGCTGCAACTGCAGCGCACGCACCAGGTGGAAAAGTGTCTCCACCATTGTCGGTTGATTCTGAAATCACCATTGGTGTGAACTCCATCTTTGAGCGCATCACCGCTGAAGAAGTGTGGTCATGCACCACATGTAAAGCATGTGATGAGATCTGTCCGGTCAATATTGAAATCCTCGACAAGATTCTCGACATGCGTCGCTACTTGTCGTTGATGGAAAGCGATTTTCCCGCAGAACTCGGTAACGCATACCGCGCTATGGAAAACCAAGGAAACCCTTGGGGTATGAGCCAGGGCGATCGTGCTGAGTGGGCGAAGGACATGAACGTTGAAGTGGTCGATCCCGGCTCACCTTTCAACCATGAATACCTCTACTGGGTGGGCTGTGCAGGCTCATTCGATGACAAGAACAAGAAGGTCACCCAAGCAATGGCCAAGTTGCTCGAGCGCGCAGGCGTTGACGTAGCAATTTTGGGCCCAAGCGAAATGTGTACAGGTGACTCTGCTCGTCGCTCAGGCAATGAGTATCTGTTCCAAATGTTGGCAATGCCCAACATCGAAATGATGAACGGCATGGGCGTGAAGAAAATCATCACGCAGTGCCCACACTGTTTCAACACATTGAAGAACGAGTACCCACAATTCGGTGGCAACTACGAAGTAGTGCACCACTCAGAATTCCTCGAGCATCTCATCGATACAGGTCAACTGGATATGCGCAGTGCATCACTTGAAGATCGCATCGTGTATCACGACTCGTGTTACCTCGGTCGCCACAATGATGTCTACATGGCACCACGAAAAGTCGTGGGATCCATTAAGGGTCTCCAGATTGTGGAAATGCCACGCAACGGCACCAAGGGAATGTGCTGTGGCGCAGGTGGTGCGCGCATGTGGATGGAAGAGTCCATTGGTGTGAAGGTGAACGACGAGCGTGCACAAGAGGCAATCTCAACTGGTGCAGGTCGCGTCGCTACTGCATGTCCGTTCTGTTACATCATGCTCGATGACGGCGTGAAGGCTGCCGGTGCTGAAGAGGATCAAGTGAAGGTTGCAGACATTGCAATCCACGTACTTGAAGCACTGGAGAATGGCGAGAAGGCTCTTGCCGCACAAGAAGCACCGTTGGCAGCTAGCCCCGGCGAATAAATACAACCAACCGAAAGATTTTTAATCTTTTGGTGGTGTCCAGGTGGACAAGAAATTGCCCAAGCGGCCAATGGCTTCGGTGAGATCTTTTGCCCATGGCAAGGTGACAATGCGCAGATGATCTGGCTTGGGCCAGTTAAAGCCCGTTCCTTGAACGACCAACACCTTTTCTGCCCGTAGAAAATCCAGCACAAATCGGCGATCGTCAACAATCGGGTACATCTCGGGATCTAGTCGCGGAAACACATACAACGCACCCTTGGGCTTCACGCACGTCACGCCTGGAATCTTTTCTAAAGCTTCAACGGCCGCGTCGCGTTGAGCAAGCAAACGCCCGCCAGGGAGAATGAGATCTTTAATACTTTGGCGGCCACCTAGTGCAGTCTGAATTGCATGTTGGGCCGGCACATTTGCGCACAAGCGCATATTGGTCAACATGTTGATGCCTTCTATGTAGCTCTCTGCATGTGCACGAGGCCCAGTCATCACCATCCATCCGGAACGGAAACCCGCAAGACGATACGCCTTAGACAAACCATTAAACGTGAAAGTCAATACATCGGGCGCAAGTGCAGCAAAGGTGTGATGCACAGCATCGTCATACAAAATCTTGTCGTAAATCTCATCGGCAAACACCACAAGATTTCTCTCACGTGCAAAATCTGCAATGTCGCGCAAGACTTTTTGGCTATAGACCGCACCTGTGGGATTATTCGGGTTAATCACCACGATGGCGCGCGTGCGTGAAGTGATTTTTGCGCGAATGTCATCCATGTTGGGATTCCAGTCGTCATCTTCATCACAGAGATAATGCACAGGGCGGCCACCCGCAAGGCTTGTCGATGCAGTCCACAGCGGATAATCAGGTGCGGGAATGAGCACTTCGTCGCCCTCATCTAACAAAGCATTAAGTGCCAACTGAATGAGTTCACTCACTCCATTGCCTAGCCACACGTCGTCGGGATCTGTGATATCGATACCGCGATCTTGATAGTGCTGCACAACAGCTGTACGTGCAGAACGAATACCTTGCGAATCTGAATAGCCCTGCGATTCTTGAAGATGGCGAGTGACATCGACCAAAATTTCTGGTGGTGCTTCAAACCCAAATGGATGAGGATTGCCAATGTTGAGCTTCATGATGCGATGGCCTTGTTCTTCAAGGCGCTTCGCTTCAATTAAGACTGGTCCACGAATGTCATAGAGCACATTGCTCAATTTCTTGGACTGCTGAATGTCGCCATCCATGATTAGCGGAAGTTCTCGAAGTATCGGCTTGGTGTTGGTCCGCGTTGACCTTGGTACTTAGAACCTTGCGCACCCGAGCCATAAGGCTTTTCTGCAGGTGACGTCATCTTCATGAAGCTCACCTGACCAATTTTCATTCCTGGATACAACGTGATCGGCAAGTTGGCCACGTTGGCCAATTCCAATGTGATGTGGCCATCGAAGCCGGCGTCCACAAATCCTGCAGTGGAGTGAATTAGTAATCCCAAACGACCAAGTGAACTTTTTCCTTCTACGCGTGCAACTAAATCATTAGGAACACCAACGCGCTCCAAAGTGGAACCCAATACAAATTCGCCTGGATGCAACATGAAGACGCCATCCATGGGAACTTCTACTAATTCGGTAAGACCGGTGAGATCTTGTTTCACGTCCAACACTGCAGCGCTGTGATTACGGAACACTCGAAAATACGGCGCCACTTTGACATCGATGCTGCTGGGCTGCACGCAGGTGTCGTCGTAGGGTTCAATAATGATGCGGCCAGCTGAGAGCTCAGCACGCAGGTCTTTGTCGGAAAGAATCACGGTGCATACCCTAGTCAAATGGGACCCGCAGAATCGCGGGCCATTTCTGAAATTCCCGTTGTACACGGGACCTACTACGGGTTTTCGGTGCCGATTGACCGATTCTGGAGTCAGCGCTCTATTGCGCTGAGAATCTTGCCCACAATTGCTTCGGGATTGGCTTGTTCAATCACGAGCCGATCGAATTTTTCATTGCTGAGTTCCACAACAACCACGAGCGTCCCGCGCCAGATATTCCAAAACGTCTTCACTCCATCAAAGTGAAAAGTTCCTTTGGTGAGAGTGCCAGGAATTGCAGTTCCGGGCGCTTTAAAACCTTTGGGTTCCTCACCCGCTACGGGGTCAACATACACATTCTTTACTGATGTGAGCGGGAAACGCATAGTAGAGCGCATGCTCAACATTGCGTCAATAATGCCCAGGCGTACGACGAGAAGATCGCCCTCTACATCTAGTT
>JBIIBO010000015.1:0-53354 GCA_044239355.1 Ilumatobacteraceae bacterium | reverse complement strand
TCTTTCCTGACCTAGGTGCACTGTGCATGGCTGAAAACTGCAGTCATACGATGCACAACCTTGTTCCTATTCGTGGCGCTCTTGTACGCAACTCATTGAAGTGGTCAAAGTACATCAACGAAGCCATTGATTTATTTGGAGCAAAGATTGATGTGTTGTTTACTTCACACAACTGGCCACGTTGGGGCAACGATGACGCCAATGAATTTCTGCGCAATCAGCGCGACATGTACAAGTGGATGCATGATCAATCCATGCGATTAGCCAACAAGGGCTATGTGGCCACTGAAATTGCCGAAGCTCTTTCATTGCCTGATGAGTTTCTCGCCAATGATCACACCCGTGGTTATTACGGAGATCTGATTCACAACTCCAAAGCGGTGTACCAGAGATACCTCAGTTGGTATGACGGCAATCCAGCAAACCTCAATAAGTACTCACCTATCGAAGCAGGAAAGAGATATGTGCAACTCGCAGGTGGGGCTGATGCATTGCTCACATCTGCTCGAACCGCATTCCAAGAAGGCGACTATCGCTGGGTTGTAGAAATCGTGAATCATCTGGTGTTTGCAGATCCCACAAATACAGGTGCTCGAGAACTACAAGCCGACGCACTTGAACAACTGGGATACCAAAGCGAATCCTCAACATTTCGCAATGCCTACCTCATGGGCGCCCAGGAACTACGCCAGGGGCCACCAAGACCCACCTCTGGCGCGCTACGTGCTCGTGGGTTACTTCGCGCAATGACTATCGAGCAAGTATTCGATTCCATTTCGGTACGCATCAAACAAGAAGAGCTCGGCGGCATACGCATGTCCATGAACTGGACATTTGAAGATGTGGGTGAAACATGGGTGCTTGGTGTCTCTAATCGCACGTTGTGGTATTCCCCCGGTCGTCATGACCCAGATGCAGCGGTGTCTATCACTATGCGACGCACCACATTTATTGACGTCATCACCCAACAGACCACTTTCATGGACCAGATACAAGCAGGTCAGATCACCCTTGAAGGTGACGGAGCAGCCCTGTTGATCGTCTTTGGCAACATGGATGAAGTGTCAACCGGATTTCCCATAGTTGAACCGTAAGGAGTTATTGACATGGCACACCGTGTAACCGCCCCGGCAATGCAACGCGCACAGCGCTTGCTTGACCAACGCATTAATCACCGTATTTTTGGAGATGGTCTGAACTTCGACGTGGTGGCCACCGAAGAGTTCTTTACATCACCCAACTATCACGACGCAGTTTCATCTCCACTACAGAAGTTTGCATTGGGCACAAAATGGGGACGTCCGTGGCACACACGTTGGTTCCACCTCACTGCCACTGTTCCGAGCGAACTCGCAGGAAAGCCACTAGTTGCACATCTTGATGTGGGTTTTATCGGCGGTGGCGATGGTTTCCAGGTAGAAGCTATGGCCTGGCGCGACGGCTCACGCATACAAGCCGTGCAACCTGACCGCCGCATTGTGCATCTTGGTACACCATCAAAAGGTGACGTGATTGATTTATGGATTGAAGCAGCAGCCACTCCTATCATCGCCGGGCACGAACACGGATATGGCCCCACACCTTTTGGCGATCCGGCCACTGCTCCCACAAATCCGTTGTACACATTTCGCACCGCGCGCTTATGTGTGTTCCATGCAGATGTACAAGAGATGGCTATTGCACTGCACACAACCATCAACTTGTGCCTCGATCTTGATACACATGCCCCGGCGCGTGCACGTATCTTTGCCGCGCTAGAAAAATGCGACCAAGCTCTCAATACCAATGACTTCTTTGCCACCTTGCCTCAAGCACGCAATGAACTCAACGCTGTTCTGGGAATGGGTAATGGTCCCGCCGCACATCGCATCTCAGCAACTGGGCACGCCCACCTTGACACTGCATGGCTATGGCCTATTCGTGAGACACGTCGCAAAGTGGTACGTACCTTTGCAAATGCTCTCTCACTTTTGAAGACCAACCCGGATTATGTGTTCTGCCATAGCCAAGCACAGCACTATGCATGGGTGGCCGAAGATGCACCTGAGGTATTCGAAGAAGTGAAAAGATTCGTTGCACTGGGACGATGGGAAATAGTCGGCGGCATGTGGGTAGAGACCGACCTCAACTTGCCCTCTGGCGAGAGCTTGCTGCGACAACTTGTGCAAGGCCAACGATCATTTCAAGAGTGGTTCAATACAACATGCCGTGGTGCATTTTTGCCAGATGATTTTGGCTATCCCGCAGGCCTTCCTCAAATTGTTGCCCATGCAGGCTGCGAATGGTTCTTTACACAGAAACTGAGTTGGAATGAAACCAACAAGATGCCACACCACAGTTTTTGGTGGGAGGGACTTGATGGCACAAAAGTATTTGCCCACTTCAGCCCCATCGATACCTACAACGCACTTCTACTTCCATCGCAGTTACGTTTCGCTGAACACAACTACAGAGATCACGCGGGTTCTTCACATTCATTGGTTCTTTACGGACATGGTGACGGAGGAGGCGGTCCTACTCAAACCATGATTGAGCGCGGACGTCTTGCCCATGACCTCGATCAAGTACCGCGCGTTACTTTTGACAAGGTGGATCACTTTTTCACTCAGCTCATGGATGAATACCAAGACAGTGCCCCGGTGTGGAACGGTGAGATGTACTTTGAAAAACATCGCGGCACATACTCCACACAGCTAGGAACCAAACAAGGCAACCGATGGAGCGAGCGATTGCTCCATGAACTTGAACTGTGGTCAGCTGCTGTGGGATTTCGCCCCGCCACCATTGATGAACTGTGGCAAAGAGTTCTCACTCAACAGTTCCACGACATCATCCCTGGTTCATCTATCGCTTGGGTACACCAAGATGCTGAAGCTGAGTTCGCAGCTGTTGCAGAAGAGATTGAAATCATTCTTGCGCGATTAATTCCTGTGGAACAAGGTCCAACACATGTGTTGAACCCAGCGCCTGTTGCACTCCAACAAGTCATCGATGTAGATGGTTCACCTGCATGGGTTGATGTGGCTGCATTTAGCGCTTGTGCGCCAGAGTCAGTTCTTCCTGAATGGTTTAGCGACATTGTGCAAGTAACAGAAGATAAGAACGAATGGCGCATTCATAATTCCCATCTGTATGTATCCATCTCGCACGACGGAACCATCACATCACTCAGCAATGGTGCGCGAAATGTCCTCCCCGAGGGACAATTCCCCGCATTCACCTTGCGTAATGATCGCCCAGCCGAATATGACGCGTGGGACATTGACATGGCAGATGCCAATGCTGCTCCAACAATGACATTGCGCAATGGTGTTGCCGCACTTGTGGAACACTCGCCCATGCGAGCAATTGTGGAGTGCTCATATGCAACAGAGGCTTCACAGTTCACCGTGCGCTACACCATCAGTGCAGGCTCCCCTCGCCTTGACATTGCCTTGGACGCCAACTGGCAAGAGCACGAACAACGATTGCAGTGGGGTTTGCCCACCGATATCCATTCGCGCGAAGCAGTATTTGGCACCCAGTTTGGCCATGTACGCCGACCACGGCATGCAAACACAAGTTGGGATCTTGCCCAGTTTGAAGTGTGTGGTCATCGCTATGCATCAGTACATGAGCCACGCTTTGGCGTCGCACTGTTAGCCGACGGTCCACGCGGATACGACGTACGCGGCGATGAACTTCGCCTTACTGTTCTTCGTGCTCCCTGTTTCCCTGATCCATTTGCTGATCGAGGTCGGCAGAAAATTGAATGGTCAGTGATGTTGACCCAAGGCGATCCCATCGTGCATGGAATCGAACGAGAAGCAGCTCGCATTACACATCCACCACGCATTGTGGACGGAACACCAGCGCTGACACCTCTTCATATTGATCTCGATATTGAAGGCGTGATGATTAGCGCGGTAAAGCCGGCAGATAATGACAATGGGGACATCATTGTTCGCCTGTGGGAAACAACTGGCGGTCGCGCACAAGGAACCTTGTCGGTGCCTGGCTTTGCAGTGGTGTCTGAGTGTGATGCATTAGAAGTACCCAACGGCGATGCTTGGCGCACAGCAGATGGCGCCATTCAACTCACTGTTGAAGCATTTCAGATCCGCACACTTCGACTTTCACAATAAGAACTACTGGCTGGCAATGCGTTCACATGCCAAGCGGCGAAATGGATCGCCTACAAGAACTGAGTAAAACCCATAACGCGTTGAACAGTTTCCAGAAAATGGCAAGAGCAAATACCTGGCTTCTAAATCTCCCGTGACACGATCAAGTGGCCAGTTGCCTGTCATGTCTGCGGGAGTCATTCTGCGTGACAATTGATTCGGATTGATGGCACCTAAATAGACGCCTTCGTCATTCAATTTTGATGTGCGCAATTCAACGACACCAAAACGACTCGATACTTCATTGGCAACGCGTTGCGCTTCTTCGGCATCTGTGGCTGCACCATCGGCAATAGCTTTCACCTTGCCCGCAGCCGTTGCAGCATCGCGTGCCACACCTTCTACATCTGAGACTTCAGACCCAAGCGCAGAAACTACTTCGGTGAGTTTTTCCACTTGATCTGTGAGATCTACAACTAATCGACGTAGTTCATCGATCTCATCGCCAGGATCTATTCCCGGCAGATCACCGTCGCCACCATCTTGGTCTTCTTCATCGCCCGGGGCTGTGGTGACCACTGTGGAGCTGTTAGTAGATGTTTGTAGTGCCCCAGAACTTGCCCACACCACGCCAACCACGAAAATAGAGATGGCAATAGCCAAAAATGAGGAACTCACAAGACGGGAACTGAATCTACGCATGCCCTCACTCTATGGAGGGGATGTGTCGCCTTGTTCCTGAGGTGCCAGGGCGCACTAATGTACTTGTGTTGTTGAATGCAACGAATACAAAGGGGGCTCCGTGTCGCAACGTTTTTCCAATGGTTATGCAGGTCTTGTCGCAGTAGTTACTGGTGGCGGAACCGGAATGGGACGCGAATTAGTTCGTCAACTCACCCAGCAGGGATGCCATGTTGCAACATGTGACGTCATCGCTGAGAATCTTGAAGAGACAGCACAACTGTGTGTGAACGATGCACACCCAGGTGAAGTGTTGACTTTTGTTGCTGATGTCTCCAATGAAACACAAGTGCTTGCATTTCGAGATGCAGTAGCTGCTTGGCAACCACATGTGCATGTGCTGTTCAATAACGCCGGTATCGGTGGCGGCGGAAGCTTGATTGATAACTCACGCGAAGAATGGGAAAAAACATTCAACGTGTGCTGGGGTGGCGTGTATCTCAACACCCGCGCATTCTTGCCTCTTTTGTTAAAGGCGCCATTTGGACACATTGTGAATACAAGTTCGGTGAACGGATTTTGGGCATCACTTGGACCCAGCGTGTCGCATTCGGCATATAGCGCCGCAAAGTTTGCCGTCAAAGGTTTCACCGAAGCATTAATCACTGACTTTCGCCTCACAGCCCCCACCTTGGGTGTCTCAGTCGTCATGCCAGGCCATATCGGCACAAGCATCATGATCAACTCGGGCAAGTTGCACGGCAACGACCCCAAAGAGATGACCGTAGATCAAATTGCACAAATTCGTGAGCGCTACGAGAAATCTGGCATCGACACATCATCTGCGAGCGACGAAGACATTCGTGTGCTGTTGCAGATGGGAGCCGAAGGATTCCGCGATGCAGCACCAATGACCGCTACAGACGCATCGGCGCACATTCTTTCCGAAGTAGCAAAAGGAAAGTGGCGCATTCTGGTTGGTGATGATGCTGTGGTACTCGACGAAGAAGTGCGCAAGGATCCCTCCATTGCATACGAGCCAGAGTTTCTCGAACGTATTCACACTCGCGGAGCGTTGAACCAAATCACCGGCTAGCGCCAAAAACCTGCCAAACTGAGCAGATGTTCACGCCACCGGAGTATCTGTCGCCATCTGCAATACGCACCTTTCAGGATTGCCCACAGAAATACAAATTCGGTCGCTTCGACAACATCAAAGAACCTTCCACATGGCAGATGCACATTGGAACCTTTGTGCACGAAGTTCTTGAACACCTATACCAATTACCACACGAAGAACGCAATGTAGATTCGCTGCGCACATTGGCTGGCGATCTTTGGATTTCGAGTGACTGGGAAAACAAAGTCACCACACTTGCTGAGCCGTTGGGAAGCACAAAAGATTTCAAAATCGCCGCATTCAAGAACATGACTAATTTGTGGAATCTAGAAGATCCCGTAGAAACCGATCTTGACGACATGGAACTAGCAGTAGAAGCCGAAGTTGAAGGTGTCCGCATGAAAGGCATCATCGATCGGATTACCGTCAACGATGAACAATTCGCCATCATCTCGGATTACAAAACAGGCAAAGTGCCTAACCCAAAGTTTGATTCCGAAGATAAGACATTTTTCCAATTGCTTGCCTACGCACTGATGCTGGAATCATCCGATGATCTTCCAACATCACAACTAGAGCTTTTGTATTTGGCCCATTCCACAAAGTTGGAACTTGAAGTGACACCTGTGAAATTGTCCATTGCTAAAGGCACCATTGTGGAAACAAAAGAGAATCTGGACAAAGCATGTGAGACCGGTGAATTTGTCTGCAATGTGACAAACCTGTGCAACTGGTGCCATTACAAAAAGATTGGTATCTGCCCTGCTCACCAGAGCTAGCAATTACTCAAATTGAAGGCAACCGTCTTCCAAATCAGCATTAGGAAGAATGTCTTTTTCTAACCAATAATCCTGGTTATGCATCCATTCATCCTTTTTGCCTGACTTCGGCATTAGGTGTTGTGCGCGCATGAGATAGTTCGGGTTGAAGTTCTCAGGATCCATCCATGGACCAATCTCCATGTCAGCATCTTGAGGGCGCAACTGCGGAGTGACTTTGTGTGCACCTTTTTTGTCCATGAGTGCAAACATTCGCATCATAAAATCGGCCATGATGTCCACACGTAGAGTCCAACTTGCCCGGAAGTAGCCAAAGACCCATGCAAGGTTAGGAACACCGGTGAACATCATTCCTCGATAGGTCACTGTCTGGCTCCACTCCAAAGGTTTGCCATCTACAACAAATGGAATGTCACCAAGTACGGACAGATGAAACCCAGTTGCTGTCACAATGATGTCGGCATCTAATTGCACACCGCCTTTAGTGAGAATGCCGTTTTCATTAAACGTGTCAATTTCATCTGTGACCACGCTTGCCTTGCCCGACTTAATGCCAGCGAAAAGATCGCCATCAGGAACAAATGCAAGACGTTGTTGCCATGGGCGATAATTCGGCGTGAAGTGCTTCATGTCGAAGTCTTCGGGAAGTAACGGTTTAATTCCCTCCAACAATTGCTCTTTCAAAAAGTCGGGTTGTTGGAAACCAAGATCAGCAATCACTTTTTGATCAAACAGGACTTTGCGACGCACAATCTCGTGAATCCACATTTCATCAATCTCTAATTGACGAAGAGTGTCGGCCAGTTCATTGGCATTACGACCTGGAACAAAATATGTAGGAGAACGCTGCAACATGGTGATGTGTGCAACATCTTTCGCCATCGCGGGAATCAGTGTTGCAGATGTTGCACCAGAACCAATCACAACAACACGCTTGTTTGTGTAATCCAGATCATCGGGCCATGTTTGTGGATGCACAATCTGTCCCTTAAACGAGGACATGTTCGGCCACTCAGGCGTGTAACCCTCGGAGTGCTTGTAGTAGCCCTGACACATCCACAGAAAATTTGCGCTCATCTGGAAGTTTTCACCGGTAGCCAAGTTGGTGACGTCCACAGTCCAACGATTGTCTGCACTTGACCACGAGGCGCCGGTGATGCGATGACGGTAACGAATGTGTTCGTTGAGGTTGTTGTCCTCAATCACTTCGCCCATGTACTTCTTGATCTCTGCAGAGGACGCAATGGGGGTGCCCGTCCAAGGCTTGAAGCGATACCCAAATGTGTACAAGTCTGAGTCCGAGCGCACACCGGGATACTTGTGCATGTGCCATGTACCGCCGAAAGATTCATAGGCCTCAAGAACGACAAAACTCTTGTCGGGTGCCTGATCTTTCATGTGATAGGCCGTGCCAATCCCAGAGATTCCTGCCCCCACGATCAAGACATCAAAATGCTCAATTCCCTGGCGAATTCCTGGTGTCGCTGTCTGCGTCAGAGCCATAGTGCCCCCTTGTCTGCCTTGTCGATACTAGGAAGAAACACTCAAAATCAAAGAGTCGAACTTGGCATTCTCCAGGGAGAATTCATCTCACTCAAGACGACTACCATGCGCACAGGGGGTAAGTCATGTTTGACATCATCATTCGCAACGGCACCATCGTGGATGGCACCGGTTCACCACGCTGGGTCGGAGATATTGCCATCCAGGACGGCCACATCGCACAAATGGGCACCCATATCGACGCCGATGCACACGAAGAGATTGATGCACACGGCCTACTCGTGACTCCGGGCTTCATTGACATCCATACCCACTACGACGGTCAAGTCAGTTGGGATACTTTGCTGGAGCCATCAAGTGCACATGGTGTCACCACGGTGGTAGTGGGTAACTGTGGAGTGGGATTTGCTCCTGTACGTCCAGGTAAAGAGGAATGGCTCGTGCAACTCATGGAAGGCGTGGAAGATATTCCAGGCACTGCCCTGCATGAAGGAATTTCATGGGACTGGGAAACTTTCCCGGAATATCTCGACGCAATCGACCAACGACGTTATGCCGTAGACATTGCTGCCTATGTGCCTCATGGTGCCGTGCGCGGATATGTCATGGGAGAACGTGGTGCGCGTAACGAAGATGCAACTGCCACCGACATTGATGAAATGGCACGCATCGTGCGCGAAGCACGCGAGGCCGGGGCTATCGGATTTTCTACAAGTCGTACCATGGGACACAAAGCAAAAGATGGCGAGCCCGTACCTGGAACTTTTGCCAACAGCGAAGAATTGAACGCACTTGCCGATGCATTAGTTGCCGGTGGTGGTGGGATTTTTGAAGTTGCACCCGAAGTGCTTCCCGATGGAGGAAATCAACCCACCATGGGAATGAAAGAAGAAATGGAATGGATGGGAGATCTTGCACTGCGTACAGATCTCAAAGTCACTTATCTATTGCTGCAATACATGACAATGCCCGATGCTTGGAAGTACGCACTTGATTTCTCCAGCGACGTTTTGGCCAAAGGTGGTTACCTTCGTCCGCAAGTAGCTGCGCGACCATTCGGCATGATGATTAATTGGGCGGGCTATCACCCGTTTACAAAGCGACCTACATTTATTGAATTGTCATCATCTTTGTCTCTCGATGATTTACGCAAAGAGCTGGCTCGAGCAGATGTCCGCGAAAAAATTCTTTCTGAATCAGATATTGCCGCTGACCCCAACATTCAATTTGATGGTCTTGGTCCAGCTCTAGGAATGATTCCGCACTTGCTGTATTCCATGGGCGACAAGGTGGATTATGAACCCACCCATGACATGTCCGTCAAGGCCCTCGCCGACACAGCAGGTGTCTCTCCTTTCGAAGTCGCATACGACTTGTTGAACAAGCAAGGTGGCACTGCATCTTTGATGTTCCCCACATTGAACTACGTGGGCGAAAACCATGATGTGATTTACGAGATGTTGACCCACCCTGCTGCCATCAATGGACTCAGTGATGGTGGCGCACATGTGCGAATGATCTGCGATGCATCTATTCCTACGTATCTGTTAACTCACTGGGCACGTGACCGTGAACGCGGCCCACGTTTGGACATTGAAGAAGCTGTGCGATTGCAAACCTCGGCCACAGCAGAAGTGATGGGCGTGACTGACCGCGGTGTGCTCGCACCAGGGATGCGCGCCGATATCAATGTGATCGACTTTGAGAACTTGACACTTGAGGCTCCGAGAGCCGTCAATGACCTCCCTGCCGGCGGTCGTCGCCTGCTTCAGTCGGCTCATGGCTATGTCGCCACCATTGTGAATGGGTTAGTTACACGACGAAACGGCGCAGACACCGGGGAACGACCTGGCCGATTAGTTCGCGCATAAGTAAATAGGTGTAGTTCTCTTCACCTCAATACACAGGTCGTTTTTTTCGTGCCGAACGTCACTTTTGCGGTATAGATTTTGTCCCTATGAGTAGGGAAATCACCACCATCGCAGACATTATTCGCACCCATGGCAAAGACATGGCCGGCACCACATCTTTGGTGGAAGGCCAACGCACACGTACTTGGGGTGAATTGCTAGACCGCTCGGTACGTGTTGCAAATGCACTGCGTGAAGCTGGAGTATCGGCACAAGATCGTGTTGCCTTTTTGGACAAAAACAGCATTGAGCATTTTGAGATTTTCTATGGTTGCTCGCTCATCAATGCAGTATCAGTAGATATCAACTGGCGACTCGCCGCACCAGAAGTTGAATTCATTGTCAACGATGCATCGGCCAAAGTTCTTGTGGCCCATGCAGATTTTCTTCCAGTCATCGAAGCAATTCGCCCAAATCTCACCAGCACACAACTGATTGTCATCATTGGTGGAGCCGGTGGCGACACTGATTATGAATCATGGCTTGCAGGCGCTTCCACTCAAGACCCAGGCGTTGTTTCTGAAGATCACGATGTTGCATTTCAGTTGTACTCAAGTGGAACAACTGGACGCCCTAAAGGCGTCATGCTCACAAACCACAACTTCTTTTGCTTGTTGCCTGGTGCGCGCGAGTTCTGGAAACTTAGCGATGACATGGTGAATCTTGTTGCAATGCCACTGTTCCACATTGGTGGCGGCGGTTGGGCAACTGCTGGACAATACGTCGGTGCGCAATCCATCATCATGCGTGATCTTGATCCCTCAGCGTTAATCAACTTGATTCAAGACCACAAAATCACACACGGATTCTTAGTGCCTGCCGTCTTGCAATTCATGCTGATGATGCCCAACGTCAATGATGCAGACTTCTCCAGCTTGCGTTTGATGGTGTACGGCGCATCACCTATCTCTCTTGAAGTTCTCACCAAGAGCGTGGAAACCTTCAAGTGTGATTTCATGCAGGTCTACGGCCTCACAGAAACAACAGGTGCCACCACATTGTTGCCATCAGAAGATCACGATCCAAAGGGCCCCAATCCACATCGCTTACGCTCATGTGGACTTCCTGCTCCTGGCGTGTTAATTCGCATTATGGACAACGCCACAAACACCGAAGTACCCAATGGCGAAGTTGGCGAAATTTGGGTGCAATCCCCACAAGTGATGAAGGGCTACTGGAACAACCAAAAGGCCACCGATGAATCAATCAATGCTGATGGCTGGTTCAAGACTGGTGATGCGGGTTACAAAGACGACGATGGCTACATCTACATTCACGACCGCGTAAAAGACATGATTGTTTCGGGCGGCGAAAACGTGTACCCAGCAGAAGTGGAAAGTGCACTCATGAGTCACCCAGGCATTGCAGACATTGCAGTGATCGGTGTGCCACATGAGAAGTGGGGCGAAACCGTCAAGGCAATCGTTGTAAAGGCAGCAGGAGTTGAGGTGTCAGAAAATGACATCATCGAATTTGCAAAAGAAAACCTTGCAAAGTTTAAGTGCCCTACATCAGTGGACTGGATTGATGCACTTCCCCGCAACCCAAGTGGAAAGATCCTGAAGAAGGACCTTCGTGCGCCTTACTGGGAAGGCCGCGAAAGAATGGTCAACTAGCGACCCTTCCATTCAGGTGCGCGCTTTTGTGCAAACGCTGTTGCGCCCTCTTTGGCATCTTCGCTGGAAAAGACTTTCTTTTGTAACTCTCCCATGAGGGCTGGGTTACCAGAACCAATTTCATCAAGCATCAACTCTTTAGTTGCTTGTACCGCCAATGGACCGTTGGCAGTAATGCGACCAGCGAGGGCAAGTGCTGCTTCACGCAATTGCGTTGCGGGAACAACTTGATTGATGAGTCCCAATGTTGCAGCACGTGGTGCATCAATGGGATCGCCGGTAAGGCCCATCTCCAAGGCAATTGCCAAAGGAATGCGCGCAGGAAGACGCACACCGCCGCCGGCTGCAAACAGACCGCGCTTCACTTCTGGAATACCGAATCGTGCAGTCTCAACGGCCACAACAAGATCACACATCATCACCACTTCAAAGCCGCCTGCAAGAGCATGTCCGTTCACCGCGGCGACTAAAGGCTTCTTGCATGAACGCAATGCGGTAAAGCCCATTCCAATCTTGGCCAAATCTTCACCGGCGGCAAATGCTTTCAGGTCCATGCCTGCACAAAAGATTTTTTCGCCAGCGCCTGTGATCACAATGGCGCGTACCTCATCATTGGTCGCAGCATCTGACAAAGCGTTAGACAAACCTTCGCTGAGTGCACCATTGAGAGCGTTACCTGCCTCAGGGCGATTCAACGTGATGACGAGAATATTGTTGGTGATTTCGGTCAAGACTTCCATGTGCACTCCTTAGAAATAACCCCCATACGATGCCACAGAGGTGCTCAACTGCCCCAATTGGGCCAAGTGCATCAATGATTTCGCGGGTTACGACGCTTCGGCAGCCTTGGCGAGGTTGTCCATGGTGACTTCCATATTGGCCTTGTTGTGTGCAGCACGATCAGCCACGCCACTGACCCACTTGCCCAATGTGGAGGCAATCTTTGAACGATGATCAATCCAGCTGTGTGTCACGCGTGAACCCGTTGCGGTGGGTTCAATGTCATAGACCCAATCGCACCAGTTCTTGCTGCCCACCATCAAGCCGAATGAGAAATGTCGTGGAGCCTCGCAACCATTGACCTTCACAGATGTGGACCATGCCTTTTTGCCGTTCTTGTTACGGCCTTTGAATGTGGCGCCAACGCTTGGACCAGTTGCATCTTTTGCCCAAGTACCACCTTGATTCTCTGGGGACCATTCCCCCATACGTGGAAGATCAGTCACCATCTCCCAAATCTTTTCGGGCGTTGCAGCAATGTCTCGGATGACGGAAACAGGTTGTTGTGAACTCATAAGTTCATTGTGGCAGAACTAGCGATGACCTGGAGTCATGTAGAACCACACTGGAAATTTTGCTCCAGAATCTCGAATAGCGGCGCGCGCTGCAAGCACTAACTGGCCCGCTTCGGTCTTTTCAAAGAACCAATCTTCCATGGCCCGGCCACCTGGGGCTGGACCATCCACCAATTCAAGAGCTGCCTCTTCGTAATAAGTGCGGATGTCGTGACAGATTGCAGTGGTGTTGGGAACTGGCAATACCTCGGCCCATGGCTCACCATTCACAACGCGTTGCAGTGCTTCAAGCGCACCCGGTATGTCATCGGCAGAAATGACACGACCCACTGAAGTTACTTCGCGTTTTTCGCGGGCTCGGTCATAGGCCTTGCGAATTCCCCGAGCTTCATCAACAGCAGGAAGTGCATCTGGATCGAATCGTGGAGGAAGAGTACACGCGACTGCTTCTGTTTCTGCCTCAATCACAACTGGGTAATCCACAAGAACTGGTCCTTGTGTTTCATCTAACAACACAAAAGCTTTTTGCAGGACGTCGTGTTGGAATTGTGCATCATTAGGAATCCCCAGTGGGCGACCTAATGGAAACTCACAATGCAATGCACGTGGAGGAGCAACCTTTTCAGTCATCTCACGGATGGAAGACAACACGATGGTGGCAATACCAGCTGCTTCAAAAATATGCGCAAGCACACTCACGGTGCGCGAACAAAGAGGTCAAACAGGAGTCAAGATGACGACATCTACGCCGTCTTGACGCAAAAGTGCTGCAGCGGCCGGACCAGAGTCATATCGAATTGTTGCTACATCATCGGGTTGGTTACCTGCAAAAGAAATATGTCGCGGTGCAACTGATCCAATCACACCATCTGCGGCAAGTTCTTCTAGTCGATCGATGGGATAGACCACATTGATATCTAACTTCACACCAACAGAATCAAAGTTGGGGCTCCAATGCCCCAACACGAGATCGCGTCGATCGAGATCGATGACACGAAAACTTGTATCCGTGGCACTAAAGGGATCATCTCCTGATGCGTACAACGCAGCAGACGTCACTATTGCTACGCGTGCTTTACGCAATGGACCAGGAGTCACCCATGCAGGATTGTCAAAAGTAGGGCCCGGCAAAGATGCCGAGTGTGCCCGCATCATCTGGTCACCATTCATCGCATTGCTCCTTGCACATCCCCACTTTGTCATGAAATCCCACAGCATCAGCAATAGGGGGCGAACAGACCTTATTTATTGAACATCTGTGGAACTAATGTTGAGTCATGCGCCCCAAAAACAGCCGCTTGTTGCAGATATCTGCAATTTTGGGCAGTGCAGGTAACTCGGCGGTACATGTGGCTGTTCCTTGGTTGGTCTTAGAAATCACCGGTTCATCAGCACAAGCCGGAATTGTGTTGGGCATTAGTGGCATATCTGTCATCTTCACCGCTCCCATTATTGGAGGAGTGATTGCTGTTCTTGGAGCACGTCGTGTCTCTATGTGGTCCGATCTCATCTCGGCTACATCGGTCATTCTGTTTCCCATTGTGAATGGCACTGTGGGATTGAATTTTTTATGGCTATTGCTGATTGCAATCTTTGGTGCAATGTTTGATCCCGCCGGCGCCACGGCACGTAAATCGATGATTCAACGCGTAGCTACCGAAGAAAACCTTTCGCTTGAAAAATTCAATGGTCAATTCGAAGCATCTGCAATTACAGGGACTATTGCAGGGCCAGCAGGAGCTGCTCTTCTTATTGGACTTGTTGGCATAGATACAACATTTGTGATTATCACCGCAGCTTTTGTT
Source organism: Ilumatobacteraceae bacterium (assembly GCA_044239355.1). Lineage (GTDB taxonomy): Bacteria > Actinomycetota > Acidimicrobiia > Acidimicrobiales > Ilumatobacteraceae > UBA2093. Next base: position 38,542 of record JBIIBO010000015.1, on the reverse strand, counting down.
CTTGCTTCTGCAACTGTGCGTTTAGTAAGCACTGACACAACTTCTGCTACCAGCCCGCAAAAAGCAACTGTGTCCAATGTGATGCATGAGACACGCACGGGAATGAGTGTGCTCTGGCGCGACAAACCTCTGTTGTCTTTGGTGGGTTTGTACACCATGCTGACTGCCATCTACATGCCAGTAGAAACCATTGTTCTGTCTCGACATTTCAAAGATCTTGATCAGCCCCACGTTCTTGGTTTCATTCTCTCGTCAATGTCAATCGGCATAGTCATAGGCGCATTGCAATTTCACCGTGTGATTGCACATCTATCTCCACCCACTTTGGTGATGGCCTCTATGAGTGGCATTGGCCTGGTGGTGTGCGCCATGGCATTGTTGCCCGATGCACTCTGGTTTGTTGGTCTTGGACTTGCACTCGGCTTAGTGTTCGGACCTGTCAGTCCGATGAGTAATTTTCTTGTTCAACGTCGTGTTCCCGAAAACCTCCATGGCCCAGTGTTTGGCACCTTGTTCTCGCTCACACATGTTGTTCAGCCAGTGGGATCATTGGCCCTTGGTTTGATTATTGCTTCGGTATCAGTTCCACTCACCTTGCTTGTGATTGGTCTGTTGTTCATTTCTGTCACGTTGCTAGTCGGATTATTGGGCCCAATGAAACATCTCACCACCGAGATGGGCACATCTGGCCCTAGCGTTTCTCGTGATGATTGATCCAGAACTCAAGCGCGCACTTGGACAAGCTGCAAAAGCAGTAGAAGTTGTAGCCGCCACACACGAAGGCATCACTCGGGCCTACACCTCACATTGGGTCACCCAAGTGTCCTTCGAAGAGCCCATCATCATGGCAAGTGTGTCTCCCAAGCACGACACCTACCCACTCATGATTGCTAGCAACCAATTCACTGTGTCGTTTTTGGCAGGCGATCAGGTGCACGTTGGCCAATACTTTTCATATCCAGGACGAAGATTTCACTACATCGCTCCTGAATACCTCACCACTGTCAAGGATCATCCTGTTGTGGTGGATTGCTTGTCGTGGGTACATGCAGAGATCTTTGAGACAAAAACAATGGCCGATCATGAATTGCTCTTTGCCCGAGTGACCGACTTTGGATACGGACGACTCCGCGAGGCGCCACTTGTGTATTCCTCTCGCCATGGTTGGCGGGTGGCCGGCGAAAAAGCCCGGGCACCTGGTAAGAGCCCTCGAGACGAGTTATTGGCACGCCTTGCTGAGGCTGGTTATGAGACCACGCCCGCAGACCCCGCCGACGACGCCTGACGAAGTAGCGTTTCCATGATGTTCCGTCCGATAGCGGCCGTATGTGCCACCAGTCTTTTTTTGTCGTCGTGTTCGGTTCTTGGTATCGCTCAGTCCACCACCACGACAACCACCACCACGACAACCACGACCACAACGACCACCACACTTCCCCCAAAACTTGCACCTACTCCATTGCCGTTTCCCGCAGTGGAATACCAGCTCAACCAAGTGAAGAAAATTGGCGGCAAGATCACCCCTAAATCCGTGGTCGCCTCCAATACAGGGTTCGTTATTGGACAAAACATGATGTACACCCACGGAATCAGTGTGTATGACTCAGAAGGTGAGCCAGTAAAGCGCATCTCTGATGAAGTGCCACGATCGATGCTGGGACTCGAAGGTGAAGGCAAAGTGACTGGCTCGCCCGTTGAAGCAGACTTCAGTGCTGATGGATCTTTTGCCTATGTCTCGAACTATTCAATGTATGGCCGAGAGTTCAACAACGAAGGCGACGATGAGTGTCAAGCCGGCAACACATTCGACGATTCATATCTCTACAAAATTGATATGGCCACATTGAAAGTTGTTGCCGCTGCTCGAGTGGGTTCTGTACCCAAATATGTGCAAGCAACCAATGATGGCAAGTACGTACTTGTGACCAACTGGTGTGGTTTTTCTCTGAGCATTGTTGATGCAAACACCATGCAGACCATCAAAACCCTTGAGTTAGGAAAACACCCTCGCGGTATTGCCATTACAAAGGATTCACTGCGCGCTTATGTCAGCGTGATGGGTCTTGCGCAAATTGCTCTGATTGACTTGACCACTTTGGAACTTGTCAGCAAAACCAAAGTTTCTGGTATTGCTCCGCGACATATTGTTCTGAGCCCAGATGAACAATTCCTCTACATCACTTTTAACTTGTCCAACACAGTGTCCAAATTGAGTGTGCCTGGATTGAAGTTATTGAAAAATGTGCGCACCACCGAGAGGCCTCGCACCTTAGATATCTCCCCTGATGGCACAACGTTGTATCTCGTCAATTACGCGGCGAACCAAATCAATGTCCTCAAGGCCGAGAACCTCAAGACAATCCAAACCATCAATACCTGTTGGCGCCCCATTGGTATTACCTATGAGGCTGTGAAAAACCGGGTGTGGGTTGCCTGCTACAGCGGGCAGATTCTCCTTTTTGATCTTGTACGTAGTGAATAACGCGTGGAGCACCGTTCCGACATAGAAGGCCTACGCGCCATCGCAGTTATTGCGGTATTGCTTTTCCATTTTGGAGTACCAGGCACCGACGGTGGATACGTCGGCGTGGATGTCTTTTTCGTGATCTCAGGATTTCTTATCACCGCACTCTTACTGCGTGAGAAAGAAGCAACTGGCACAATCTCACTGCGAGATTTCTACGCACGCCGCATACGGCGTCTACTGCCAGTTTCGTTTGCTGTCGTAGCCGTCACTGCAATTGCAGGAATTGTGTGGCTGAGCCCGGCACGGCTTGACAACTTCGCCGAAGAAATTGTGGCAGCTGCACTGTTTTTCCCGAACATGTTGTTCGCCTCACGTGGTGCAAATTATCTGCAGTCGCAACTTCAACCATCACCACTCCAACACTTCTGGTCTCTTGCAGTAGAAGAACAGTTCTACGCAATTTGGCCTGTGCTCATGGTGCTGGCCACGCGAGGTCGCACATTGGTGCGCCAGCGTGTGTTCTTGCTTGTGAGTGCGATTGTTGTTGCATCATTTGTGATGAGTGTGGCATTCACTACATCGCAACCGTCATGGTCGTACTTTGGATTGCATACACGTGCCTGGGAGTTAGGGATTGGTGCGCTGTTGGCCGTGTTGTGGCCATTTTTCGCATCCCGCACAGGGTTATTGAGACCATGGATTGGATGGATGGGTGCTGCACTCATCGTGTTCTCCGTACTCACTTTTAACGGTGCAACTGCATTCCCTGGCTATCTTGCGCTACTTCCAGTGATCGGTACTGCGCTGATCATTGCCTCTGGTCGTGCCAATGCACGCACCACAATGCATCCGTTGTCGGTTCACCGAGTGTTGTCATTTCAACCTCTGCAATACATCGGTGCCCGTTCATATGCCCTCTATGTATGGCATTGGCCACCGCTCATCATCATGGAAGCATCGCGTGGAGATTCACTCACTGTGACGGATCGTTTATGGATTCTTGCCGCGGTACTCATCGCTACTGAGATCACACATCACTTCTTAGAAAACCCCGTGCGACGTTCACCGTTTCTCGTGCAACACACACAACTCACCTTAAATATTGGAGCATTTTTGATTCTGGCGGGAGTGCTTGCAGGTGCAGCAGCTGCATATATACAACCCAACCAATCAACTGGAGTTGTAGTCACCACTCCTACACTTGCAACCACCACAACTGCTGCAGCAACGGCTACGTCCACCACGCTCGCCACGCCATCTGGACCTCAACCCATTTCCATGACACGCGATGGTGCGCCCACGCCGGTGATTGAAGGGCTTTCTATCTCTGTCGCCCCCGACAATCTCGACCCATCCACCAACAAGGCTGAGACAAACACCAACATCACCTACGACAACGACTGTCATCAATTCTTCAAAGAGACAGTGAAAAAGGATTGCGTCTTTGGTGATCCCACTGGTGAAATCACTGTCGCCCTCTACGGTGACTCACATGCCGCTCAATGGTTCTCGCCGCTTAATGAGATTGCCATTGCGAACAAATGGCGCCTTATTGCCATTACTCAAGGTGGATGTACCCCCATTGAGTTATCGATTTATAACGTGCAAAATGGCGGCGTCTACAGACACTGCACACCATGGCGCGAAAATGCTGTGCAATACATGAAAGACGAAGGTGTGGATTTTGTTGTCACCGGCCAATACGTGCGCTATCGCGATGCTGATACCGGTGGAATTGTGTCCTCGCGCCAATGGCGACTGGGTTACACCGAGTTGATACAAACATTTCGTGCTGCGTCTATAGAGCCGATTCTTTTTGGTGACACTCCAGATATTCCTGGTGTTCCACCCGATTGCATTGCAAGCAATAGACGCAATGTCTCTCAGTGTGTGGCCACGTTGAATAGGTCAACACTGGTCGATGTGATGGATGCACTGCGCAAGGTAGCCCGCGATGAGAATGTCAGCATGATTGATCCCCAAAAGTGGCTCTGTCACAACAATCTATGTCCCGTCATTGTGGGAAACATCAGCGTGTATCGCGATGACAATCACATCAGTGACGTCATGGCTCGATGGTTACAGCCATTACTTGCCGACAAGATTGTCCCGTTCATAAACGAGTTTGTTTCATCTAAAAACTAGAGCATCTATACTCAAGAGTTCATGATGACTCTCCCCACAGATAATTCTGTCCATGCACGTGGACTCATAAAGACATATGGCGACGTAGTTGCGTTAAACGGTTTAGATCTCGATGTCGCAGGCGGCACGGTGCTTGGCCTTCTTGGCCCAAATGGCGCGGGAAAAACAACTGCGGTTTCTATTCTCACCACATTGGTGACACCAGATTCTGGTTCGGCAACAGTGGCCGGCGTTGATGTAATGGCCAATCCAAAAGAAGTACGTCGCCGCATTGGTTTATCTGGCCAATATGCAGCAGTAGATGAAAACCTCACCGCAACAGAAAACTTAGAAATGATTGCACGTCTCTATGGCATGAGATGGCGCGAGGCGCGGACACGCACGAAAGTCATTCTTGATCAGTTCCGTTTGTCAGATGCTGCCCATCGACCTCTAAAGACATTTTCTGGCGGCATGCGACGCCGCATCGACTTAGCGGGTGCACTGATTGCAGACCCTCCGGTGTTGTTTCTCGATGAACCCACAACAGGTTTAGATCCGCGAAGCCGCGGAGACTTGTGGGACATCATCCGCGAACGAGTGCAACTCGGCACCACCGTGTTACTCACTACCCAATACCTAGAAGAAGCAGACCAACTTGCCGATGAGATCGTGGTGATTGACCACGGTCACGCAATTGCGCGAGGAACAGCCGATGAATTGAAACGGCGCGTGGGTGGCGAACATCTTGATGTACGCATTCGCGACATTACACGTGTGACCGAAGCAGAAAAGATCTTGGGAACCGTGGCTCATGGTGCATTGCGTGTACACGCCGAAGACGGCGAGATTTCAGCCCCCGTACCACATGGAGTAGAAGCTCTCAGTTCTGTGTTGCGCAGTTTGGAGTCAGCCGGAATTGACATCGTTGATATCGGATTACGTCGCCCCACCCTTGACGACGTGTTTATGGAACTTACTGGTCATGAAGCCACCACTGTGGAGGAAAACAAATGAGCACAGTTCGTGATGCCCTCGTTATTGCACATCGCAACATCATCCGTATTCGACGAGTACCCGACGTCATGGCATTCGTGCTCATTCAGCCCTTGATGTTTGTGCTGCTATTCGCCTATGTATTCGGTGGATCCATTGATATCCCAGGCGGCAACTATAAAGAGTTTCTTATCGCTGGAATCTTTGCTCAAACAGTTGTCTTTGGTGCAACCTTCACGGGCGCTGGTCTTGCAGAGGACCTTCAAAAGGGACTCATCAATCGCTTTCGATCGCTGCCGATGTCGCGTTCAGCGGTAGTGGCGGGGCGCACAGCCAGCGATGTGGTCTATAACGCACTGTCCATATTGGTGATGTCCATCGCAGGACTCATTGTGGGATGGCGCATTAGAGGTTCTGTGCTTGATGCAATCGCAGGGTTTGCGCTGTTGTTGTTCTTTTCTTATGCATTCTCGTGGGTGATGGCCTGTGTGGGGTTGCTAGTACCCACACCAGAAGTAGTGAACAATGCATCATTTGTCATCTTGTTTCCGTTGACATTTATTGCAAATACGTTTGTCCCATCCGACAACTTGCCAGGTGTGCTTCGCACAATTGCTGAATGGAATCCCATTTCTACACTCACACATGCCGTGCGTGTGAAATTCGGGAACATCCCTGTAGGCACGCCTGATGCCACTGCGTGGCCACTGCAAAACAGTGTTCTCTACACACTGATATGGGCAGTTGCATTGATCGTGATTTTTGCTCCGATAGCAACTCGTCTGTATCAACGAGCCGGCGCACGCTAAACACAATTAACTACATCTCTGGGGTCCATCTCAATGAGGCCCGGGGTCTTGAGAGGTTAGAGAATGATTCCTTGCACCATCAGGAACAAAACCACTAGCAATACCAGACCTGAAATTCGAGTAAGCCAGTTTTCTTTCCATTGATGGGTGCTCGATCTGCCGAACCATCCACAAATAGTTGCAACCAGGCTAGGTACACCCATGAACACAAACCCAATGCGCACCATCTGATCAGCATTGGAAATATTTGAAGTGAGAACTCCACCCCACCATTTAGCAAGCAGCAATAACACCACAATCTTCAAGAGGCCACGGGGCATAAAGATGTGAAGAGATGGCACGTTGGGCAAGGAATCTTGCACCAAGGGCACCAATTTGGGAATGAGATACAAAATTGCGCCCATCCACAAAGCCCAGTTGTTACCAATGAATACTTCAGCAACAAATACAAACATCACAGTTCGCACAACCGATGAGAACATCACTTGACGAGCTGTTGGTTCACATAAATCCGTCACCGTCATGGCGCGAAGTTGCGATGGAACAAAAACTATTGCGCCATTTTCAAGTACAAAACGCGCCGCCAGTGCAATCGCTACTGCAATTTGAATATGTGAAATTTGATCTGCGTAGTCAGGACGGAAACCAATGAGTCCTGGAAGTGCTGAGAACATTGAACCACCAGCCCAAGCTCCGAACAATGTGATTAACACCAAGTCAGCTGCGCGATCCCATAATCCAACTAATCCTTTTGTGGCAAGGCGGCGGAATGGCCTCGACGCAGTTGAAATCAAAGGAACAGCGAAACTAAATACAAACATTCCAAGTAATCCACGAATTGAGTCGGCCGAATGGACACCGCCACCTAACAACACAGCAAGCCCAAACGTCACCACAGCAAGGAAGCCAAAGAGCGCATCAAACACGCTCATCACCACAATCAATGTGAGTATGAACAGAGCTGGCATCACGACTTCAAATTGGGTATTCACGGCAGCAACAAGACCGGTGACTACACCCAGCACTGGGACCATTGCCCATATGCTCCCGAGCCATGCGCGCAGATACACCGCATCAGCCAGAATTGTTCCTAATAGCGGTGATGGCTGCGAAATTGTTCGAGGGAAATTGACCATAAGACGGTCTAAGAATCCAAGTCGTGGCAGACGCAAGATGTCCTGACTATTTTCCGAATTTTCACCGGTTTCGCCTGCTGATACATCTGCAACTTCTCCTGAACCACGGTCATCAGACCCATCACCGTCTTCATCTTCTTCATTGCGACGACCGCCACCGCCTGATGACGACGAACCGGCTAGTCCTGCAAGAGCAAGAAGTGCCACCATTTCTCCAAGTAACGCAACAGTTGACTTTGGTTCTGAGCGAGCATCAAAAGGCTCTTGTTCTGTATTGACAGCATTAGATGAATTTTCTTTTGGATTCTCAGATTCTGTAGATGAAGAAATATCCACAACTGCGAGTCCAATGGACACAATTGCCTCGCTGCCACTTTGTGCAGTGCCACTCAACGTGAGGATGTGGTCTCCCACTTCAATTCCCGCAGGTAAATCAAAGGTTTGTGTGAAGGTTCCTACTGCATCGGTAGTGACCGTTCCAAGCAGAACAGGTGTGGAGTTCACCCAAACTTCGACATCACTTTGCGCGGCAAAACCTTCGGCAGAGATCTGAATTGTTCGACCCTTGAAAGCAAGTATCTGAGAGTCACGGCCTGTGATTGCGGGGTCATTTTCCAGAAGTTGAGGGACCAGACGAACAGTAAACAAACCCGGAATCTGAGCAGTTGCCATATTGCCCTCGGTAAAAGATATTTGCATTTCTTGCACAACATCGTTAATCAACACCACACCACGATTAGGGGCCACTTGCACTCCCCCGCTCATGTCCAAGATCTCAAGAGGTGGAACCGTGGTTGTGGGCGACAGCGTAGAAGTGGTCACAGCAACAGTGGTAGGCGTCACTGGAACAACCGTGCTTGGATTTTCCACTGGGCGCACAACAGGAATGAAGTTTGGTACATCAACTGTTGGCGGGTTCACCGGAGCTGGAGAAGGTGCCACTGGTGTGAATCGCTGAGAGATGTCGATAGCTAGCTGAGCTGTGACACTGTGCAAATCAGCTGGAGACAAGTCAAGAATGTCCATCTCTGCATTCATTGCTTCAATTTCTTCGTCTGTATCAATATCGACATAACCCATAGCCCGATATTCAGCACCAGTGAGAGCACAATTCTGATTTGCGATTCCGTCTGCACAGACCAAAAGTTTCACCACAGCATCTACTAGTTCCTGCACCTCACTTTGTGAGTCGGTTTGTGCCACCGACATCGTTGCCAAGTATTGATTGATCAGTCCAATGTTTCGATTATCAACACCAGTCACTCCAAGAGCCTCGAAAGTGGACAGCTGTGGAACAGTGTTCGCCCCGTCATATGACTTAATAATGATGAGTGCATTGGCTTGGTTCGTGCGCACTGTATCCACAATGTTTTGCAGTCTCGCCACCGAGTTGAGGCCGCCAGTGTTGCCGTCTAAGTCTCCAATTGCTGCAAGAACCAAGGCAATGTTCTCAGGTGTTACTCCAGAGATCCCCAACAGATTCAATCTTTCAATTGAAATCTCATTAAGTGGCTCACTTCCGGCAGATAGCAGGAATATGTCGCTCACAATCTCGGACAACACAACGATTTCTTGATACTCATCGACTGATGTCAAAGTCTTTCGATCAAGAACCGTATTGAGCAATGTCGCCTTGTCTGGCGTATCAATGGCCCTGATTCCAAACCCTTGATACTGAGCAACCGACAATGACACATTGGAATTAGCTACACCATCAGCACCAGCAAGTACAGCAACAAAACCATTCACAACAGCAGATATTTCGGTTGTTGAATCACTAGCTGAACCCTCAATGACAGCAAAAGCTGTTCTGATGGCCACAATGTTGTTTATTGTCACTCCACTGACTTCTGCGTTTGCAAAATCTGCCAGCGAAGGTGCTACCGAGTTTGGCGAACCATCGAATTGACTGATCACCAAAATTGCAGCATCTCGCGCTTGTTCAACCGCTGAGGCAACCAACGTTCGCAACGAACTCAGATCCGTGATTGGCGTGTTATTCGAGTTACTACCGCGAATTGCTGAAAGAATCGCTTCGATGTTGTTGGTGGTAACACCCGAGATTCCAAGTGCGGCAAAATCCTGAGGCGTTAACTCGGGAGAGGCAACAGTTCCTGAGGCTTCACCGATAATTCTTTGCACAATTGATGCAATTGCCGATACTTCTGAATAGGTGTCAACTGCGTGGGCTGCTTTGCTATCCAATACGTCGTTAAGAAGATTGACTTCCGAAGCAGTATTGATGGAAGAGAGTCCAAGTGCCGCATAATCTGTGGCATTCAGCGAGGCTCCACCATCTGCAAAACCGTTTGCTGCCGCTGCAATTTTGCTCAATGCATCAACAGTTGCTTGCACTTCGGATTGAGAATCGCTATCTGGCGAAGCAATGACAGCCAAGAATGAGTTCACAGAGGCAAGGTTGGCGCTAGTAACTCCGGTGACGCCAGAGTTTGCAAAGTCCCCCAGCGATGGAACTCCCGCCGAGCCTTCATAGTTAGCAATCACTGCACGTGAATTCGCTACAGCATTTGCAATCCCCACATCCACCACGTTTTGCAGAAGAGCAAGGGAAGAAACACCACTTCCATTGTCCGCAGTAGCAGTAATGGCATTCAGAATCTCCGTCAAATTATTTGTGGTTACACCATTAATTCCTAGTCGCGCAAAATCATCGGCTGATAATGCTGGTGATGGTGTTCCACCAGCGGCAAGAATGCTGATGCGATGAACAATCTGTGCCAAGTATTCCAGCTCGGCCCACGTATCAATACTTGATACTGATGCAACATCAATTACAGAGTTCAACAACTGACTCTCTGAAGCAGTGTTGATGACACCGAGACCAAGAGTTTGGAACTGTGCCAAGGTGATGGCGTCGACACCATTTGCCACACCATCAGCCGTGTTCAGCAGCGCCACGTACGCATTCACTGCCTCTTGCACCTCGGCAGATGTATCAGTGACAGAGGATGCAAGTTCGGCAATAAGTGTGTTCACGGCACCAATGTTTGCGACTGTAACTCCGCTGATTGCAGCATCGGTATAGGTGGACAATGTTGGTGCGACATTGCTGCCAGTAAAGCTTGAGATAACACTCAGCGCAGCTGCAGCATCGGTTACGGCGTCATCGATCAGTTGACGAAGTTCTGAAAATGAGTCAACCCCTGAACCGTCATCTGGAGTCGCAGCAATAGCGGCAAGCACTGCGTCCAAGTTTTCACTTGTGACGCCAGGAATGCCAAGAAGAGCCAGCGATGCCGCTGTCAATGGAGGTGAAACTGGTGTTCCGGAAGCCGCTGCAAATATGGCATTTACTACTTCTGAAATTGAAACAAGTTCATATTGTGTGTCCACCGCAGTGACGGACAATTCATCAAGAACGTCGTTCATCAGTCCAGCTTTTGCCGGAGTATTAATGGCGGTGATGCCATCGGCAACATACTGTGAGGCCGTCAATGCCACATTGTTGTTGTTGTTACTTGCGTCTGCACCCAAGATTGCAGCGGTTTGTGTTGCAGTAATCACTCGCGCCGGAGCACTCGCCACACTTGTGTTCAACGCAGCATCAGTTTGTATTGCAGTAAACGAATGTGCGCCTTCAGTTAAGGCTGCAATCGTAAATGTCCACGTGCCACCTGCACCCACAACAGCAGTGCCGATAACAGTGGCCCCATCAAGGATGGACACCGTGGCCCCTACTTCACCAGTGCCATTGAGCGTGAGCGGTGATGACACTGCATTAAACGCGGTGATGGTGGGCGCCACAGGCGCAGTGGTATCGATGGTGAGAGAAGCATTCGACACGCCAGAACTTTCGTTACCTGCAAGGTCTGTTGCAGTTGCATCAAGAGCAAACACAGATTGTGCAAGTGGGCTAGCAACCTCAAGTGACCACGTACCAGTTGCCGCGGCTCGCGTTGTGGCCAACGAGAGGGCCCCAGATCGCACGGTGACAAAAACATCTGCCTCAGCGGCACCTGTCAGCACTGGGGTGGCTGAGTTCTTAATCATGATGTTGTTGTTAAAAGTAGGGTCAGACGGCTGTGCTGAGTCAACAACTACGACCACAGAAGAACTGAACGAACTTTCGTTGCCAGCCACGTCCATAGTTTTGGTGCGGATCGAATGTGATCCATCTGTCAAGTTGCTAGGGGTGGTGTAGCTCCAAGCACTGGCTGAAACAGTGGTGCTTCCAAGGAGGTTAGATCCGTTGTAGATGTTGATTCTTTGATCGTTTGTGCCCACTCCGGAAAAAGTTGGCCTCACAACAGAGGTGATGCGATCGGTCGAGGAGAATCCTGTGTCAGACGAGGCAGTCAACACTGGCGTCGATGTAGATGGGGCCGTGGTGTCGATGAGCACGCTTCGACCAGTAGAGATAGCGCCGATGTTTCCTGCTCGGTCAGTCATTCTGGCTGACACATCATGAGTACCGTCGGCAAAAACACCATCAATGGTTACTTCCACGAGACCTGCCTGCACATCTTGTTGTGTAATGACCACTTCGCCGATCACCGTGTTGGAACCATCAAGAAGCGAAAGTGAATCGTTAGCTACAGCGCCCAGCGAAGCAAGGGAGAATTGGAACGTGGGCTGAACGATGTTGGTCACATTGTCCGAATTCAATAGCCCTGAATCACTAGAACTCGCAAGGTTTGGAACAGCAGGAGCACCATAGGCAGTTCTATCAACCACCACAGTGATGCTTTGAGAGGGTGTGCCACTTGTGCCAGAAGCTGACTCTGCTTGAGCACTGATGACATGTGCGCCCTGCGAGAAGACTGAATCTGCTTGAACACGAATTGATTGTGCAGTGATTTGAGCACTGGTGAGTGTTGAGGTATGAACGACATTAGATCCATTAAGTAATTTGATTTTGTCACCAGCAATAAGTGCGTTCCCTGAAATTTGCACACCATCAATTGCGATGGAGAACCATCCATCGTTCTTGTTGGTGACGTTGTCGCTAGATGAGATACCCGTATCGCTGCTTGCTTCAAGATCTGGTGCGCCGGGGGTTCCTGGAACCCGGTTATCAATCAGAAGAATCAAATCACTTGTAGAAACCGCACTATTTCCCTCACTTGACACCTTGGCTCGGTAGCCATATGTGCCGTCATCAAGAGATGACACAGTGAATTCATATTTTCCTGCAGCAACATCTGCACTTGACAGAACACGCGATGCCACTACCCCACCGGAAAGATCTACCAATTGGAGTAACTGCCCTGGCTTGTGAACGAGATTTCCACTGTTAGTGAGTGCAGTGCTGATGCGAACTGTTCGTAGATTCGTGCGACTATCGCCAGGTGTTCCAGAATCATCTGCCTCTAGAAGCCGCGGAACGCCTGGTGCCACAACTGACGACAGGTTCATCGCAACTGATCGTGATCTCTCGGTGACATTAGAAGCGACATCTGTTGCGGTGGCTACGAACACCACAAGTGCTGTAGTGGCAATCTGAGTCCAATCACTTGAAGTCAGGGTGTAGGACCAAGAACCAGAGACTGGTGTAATCGACTTTGTGAGCCCTACAAATGTGAGCGTCAAAGTGGCATTGTTTTCCACTGTGCCCGAAACCGTGATGCCTGCGTTCTTTTCCGCAATGGTGACGTCATCATTTCCAGCAACTGCCGACATCGTCACAACAGGAGGAACGCTGTCGATTCTCCATGTGACGTTTTGAGAAACTGCTGAGGCATTACCCGCAACATCTGTCGCCACTGCCGTGATGACATGATCACCATCAAGTAGCGCAACATCTGTGAAGGACCAAGTTCCATCAGTTGCCACCAAAGTCTTTAATTCTGTAGTCGGCGAAGAGGAGTTGTCATAAATAACCACACTGGATCCAACTTCTGCCGTGCCTGAAATTGTGGGCGATACATCGTTCGTGGTGATGGGTGAAGTTCCTGTAATTACTGGCGCGTTAGGAGCCAACGTATCGATTGCAAATGACACAGAAGCACTTGGTGCATTCCCATTTCCCGCGGCATCGGTGAAGACACCAGAGAGTACGGACACAGATCCAGTGACCTGGTTGCGACCTGGCGTGGGTGTGAACGTGAACCTATAGACCGTTGATGACACTGCAACAAAGTCCGAAACAGAGCCTTCGTTTGTTGAAATATCTGCAAGAACGAAATTTGAAGAAGGCGCACTCAATGTCGCTGTCATGACAGCGGTTTGACCAATTTTTAGAGCCGTACTCGCAGAAGTCACAGTGATTGTGGGAACTACGTAATCAACAACCAGCGTCACAGGAGAACTTAACGCAGACACGTTTCCTGCCGCATCAACGAGTTGCACAGTGACAGCACCGCCAGTTGCGATTGCGCTTTGCAGGGCAGTGGTGGTCGAAAGGCCAAGCGAGAACTCAAGAGTTGTTTCTGTGGAGCCAATTGAACTATCTGTTGCAAGTACCGTCTCGCCTAACAAGAGGTTGGCGGTTCCATTTGTTGCTTGACCGGCAGTGATACTTGCAGAGGCTGTCAGATTCGTTGTGGAAGCCAAAAGCGTGTTGGCCACAACAGTGCCACCAACAGGTGTGAGAACCACGTTTGTGGGAGACGTTGGGGCCAAGGTGTCAATCACGATTACCTTGTTGCCCGCAAGTGATGAGGCACCGCCAACCGTAGGCAAACTTACCGAGGCATTGTTGCCAGAAGAATCTCGGATTGTTCCCGAATTAAGCGATAACGCATTCACTGTCGCATAGTCAAGATCAACACTTGTATGACCCGTCAAGACTGTGTACCGGAACGTGAGCGTGCTTGTGCCAGAACCTGCGACATAGGTTGCACTTGCACCCGCTGCTGAATTCAACGCAAGAGAAGGTATGCCACCACCGGTTTGTACGGTCACCGCATCTGTGAATACCACTGCGATATCTACGATGGATCCAGCCTTGTACGCGCCATTTGCGGTGGACGACGACACAGAGGACACCACGGGCACTGCGGTGTCCACAGTTGCTGTAACTGTGTTACTCACTTCATTTGGATTACCTACCGCATCTGTGAATGCTCCGCTTACTACCGATGTCACCATTGCAATTGTGGAATTTGATGTTGGGGTAAGAACAAATGAGTAACTAGTGCCAGAACCACTAAACGTTCCCGCAGTTCCACCCACAACTGTGACGTCTCCAAGATCGAAGTTCACAGAAGGTTCACTCAAGGTGGCGGTGACGAGCGCTGTTTGACCCACGATGACTGAAGTCCTATTACTGCTCAACACAATGGTGGGCACGACATAGTCAACTGAAAGCGACACTCCCAAACTGGCGAGGGAGACGTTTCCTGCAAGGTCTGCGAGTTTCACAGTCACAACGCCACTTCCCGCGACGAGTGCTTGCAACTGTGCAGCTGTGGTGGCCCCCAGAGTAAATGTTGCTGTGGAGTCTGTGGACAAAATTGTGGCATCAGTAGCTATGAGCGCGCCGTCGAGGTACAACGTTGCCGAACCATCCGTTGCTTCTCCAGGAATGATTGTCGCAGTCGCTGTCAGGTTCGTGTTTGTTGCGGACAATTTGTTGGTGCTCACTGTGCCACCCACAGGTGTTAACACAATTCCAGTTGGAGCTGTGGGTGCAACCGTGTCGATCATCAACGCCGCATTCGCCGCCAAAGATCCCGCTGTTCCGGGGCTCATCAATGCCCTGTTAGCTGTGTTACCCACAACATCTCGAATGGTTCCACCATTTAAGACCAAGGCATCTGCTGATTGAATATCAAGATCTAAGGAAAGATCACCTGCTTGCACTGTGTACCGGAAAGTGGCAACTGCCCCCGAGGCGCTTACAAAGTTTGCAGAGCGATCAGTGGCCCCCGTCTCCAAGATCAGCGATGGCACGCCACCGCCTGTGTTGACCGTGATTGCCTCGTTGAATGTCACCGTCAGATCAATAATTGATCCAGTTCTATACATTCCATTACTTGTTGATGACTGAATGCTGATTACTCGAGGCGCTGCGGTGTCCACAGAAATGCTTAATGAACTCGATGTGTTGAACACCCCGCTTGCATTGCTGAAGGCTCCTGCATCAACAGAAATTTGTGATGTCCCAGAAAAACCTGAACTTGGGGAGAACGATGCGGTGTACAACATCCCAGATCCAGTGAAACCACTGATGGTTCCACCACTAGCAGCCACATCATCTACACCGAAGTCTGTGCTTGCTTGATCGAGAGTAAAGGTAATCACCGCAGTGCCGGTGCCACCTAGTGTCGTCGCGCTAGAGGTGATGGAGACAACAGGGTTGCGGTTATCAAGTGTGTATGTCTGCGTGACGCCTGTGGGAACAATTCCAGTTAGGGAGTTTCCTGCAATGTCAGTGACAGTGGGATTTGCCACAAAGCCCAATCCCACCACGCCGTTTAACGATGCAAGGTCGCCCCCACTCACTGTCACGTCATATGAGCCAAGAGTTCCGCTCACCATCGCTATACGAGACACAGTCGCAGTTGAACCAGAAACCACAAAATCACTGCTATCTAATCCACTGACGGGTTCTGAGAATGTCAGGCGGAACGAGAGTGCATCAAGTCCAGTTGTTTGCGAGGACGGTGCCTGTCGAAGAACGCTCGTAAATGTTGGAGCTGTTGTGTCGATCATGATGGTGAGTTCCGAAGACACGCCAGATGATCCAGTTTTAGCTCCCGACACAGTGGCTCGTGCCCTAAAGGTGCGAAGACCTGGTGTCAGATCTGATGATGGCGAGAAAGAGTACGCACCAAAGTTGTCTGCGACAGTCGATCCAAGTGGAGTACTACTTCCATCCATGAAAATGAGAACTGTGGCACCCGCATCTGCAGCACCTGTAATCAATGGCGTGAGATCACTGGTCGGGGTGACACCAGTTATCGACGGTGTCACCACCATGATGGGAATCGGAAGTATCCATGACACCACGTCAGATGCAGGGCTCTCGTTTCCACGTAGGTCAACCGCAGTGACGTAGTAGAAGTACGTGAGCCCACGACCCACAGCAATGTGTTCGAAAGCACTCACACTGTCATCCACACTGCTCAAAACACTAAAAGATGACTGGCTAATGCAACTCGAGGCGAATAGGCCAGAACATGAGTAGATGCGGTACTCCAGCAAATCTGTTTCAGCGTTGTCGGCCCAATCAAGTGCAATGCCATCAACACCTGATGCAGAAAGAACGGTTGGCTTCAAGGGAACATCGCCATCGATTGCGAGCGACTTGCTGCCTACAAGAGAATTACTACTTCCGGGTGCGGGAAGCGTGACATCAGCGTCATTGCCGACACGATCTTTGATAGTTCCACCATTGAGTGCAAGTGATGTTGTGTCTTTGATATCCAGAGCTGAGATCAGATCCCTTGTTGCCACCACATATCTAAATGACAATGTGGATGAGCCACTTCCAGATACATAATTGACAACTGCGTCGCGAGTTCCCGCATTCAATGTGAGAGTTGGCGTACCCGTCACAATGACCGCTTCTGTAAATGCAATATTGACAATCACTTCTCGTCCCGCAAGGTAATTACCTGCAGGATTCGGAGAAGAAATACCCGACACCAAAGGCGCGGTGTTGTCGACGGAATAACTCATGGTCAACGAACCAGCGCCAGTTTGATGCCCACGAGTGTGCACCGGCACCGCAACCTCTGGTGCTGTGTAGCTAGAGCCGCCGCCTCCACCTGAGTAGCCACCTTGGGCAACTCGACCAAGTTGAGGAGACTGACCTGCAGCCCAACCACCCCGGTAGCCGCCACCGCCACCACCAGATGACGGTGTTGTTGCATTGCCACCCGTGCCAAGAGCATTTCCATATGTTTGTGAACCGCCATACCCAGAACAATTCTCTCCGGATACTCCTGTGGCACAACCGTTAAGGTGACTCACGCCTTCGCCTGCTATCAGCCCGCCACCAACTCCACCAATACCAGTGGTGTGACCGCCACCGCCGCCACCACCAGCAACAATCAATCGCGTTGCCAAAGACGCAGGTGTACTCCACAAACTTGGACCACTCACAGTTCCTGTGGTCGCTGCACTTGCAAGTGATGCAGTTGTCACTGCGTAGGAGAAAGTTGTTGTTGATGGAACAACAGTGATCACAAAAGTGCCGTCATAAGGAACTCCTAGTCCTGATGCAATGACCGTCTGACCCACACTGAAACCGTGCGGACTTGACGTCGTCAACGTCGCCCTACTTAACTGCACGATTTTGTTTGTCACGTTAAACACGTTGCGACGAATATCAGTAGCACCGCCACCGCCGCCACCAGCTGATGCACCAGAACCGTTGCCGCCACCATTCCAACCGCCAGTACTGCTATTGCCTGCTCCACCGACGTATCGATACAACGTTTCTCCAGGTGTCACCGGAATTGCACCTTGAGTGCGACCACCCCTACCACCTATAGCAGAGCTACCTGTTCCACCTTGACCACCGATGGCATCAACTTGAAGCCACGACACTCCCGCAGGTACAACAAAAGGAACTACAGATCCCGAGAAAGCAGTAGTCACTGTGGTTAATGCTGTTGGAGTAGCTGTGACATCTCCCGACAAAGGCGCCTCGCTGGTGACGCCGTTGATAGTGACGATGGGCGCGATTCGATAAAAGTACGGCGTCTCATTTGTAAGCCCCGTGTGTGTATAGCCAAGTGTTCCTGCTGGCACTGTTGCCAACAGTGTGGTTGGGTTTGCAGTAGTGCCGCCATACACGCGATAACCGGTTAATGAAGTAAGGAATGATTCGTTCCAACTCACAGATATAGCTCTGTCGAGAGGAGTTGCTTGTACGCCTGTTGCGATGGGTGAGGAAGACCACGCAATCTCCATAAGTCCGTCGCCTGCAATAATCCCTTGTGTATGGAATGCAGATGTCACTTCTGGTGCTGTGTAGCTAGAGCCACCACCGCCACCTGAGTAGCCACCGGTTCCGACTCGATCAAGTTGAGGAGACTGACCGGCAGCCCAACCACCCCAATAGCCACCGCCGCCACCACCAGATGACGGAGTTGTTGCTCGGCCACCAGTGCCAAGAGCATTTCCATATGTTTGTGAACCGCCATACCCAGAGCAGTTTTCTGAAGCTGCTCCTGTGGCACAACCGTTAAGGTGACTCACGCCTTCGCCTGCTGTAAGTCCGCCACCAACGCCACCAATACCAGTGGAGTGACCGCCACCGCCGCCACCGCCAGCAACAATCAATCGTGTTGCCAACGACGCAGGTGTACTCCACAAACTTGGACCACTCACAGTTCCTGTGGTCGCTGCACTTGCAAGTGTTGCTGTTGCTACCGCATAGGAGATTGTTTTTGAAGTGACATTGATTGCTGTCAATACAAACGTTCCGTCAAATTCAGCACCCACACCAGCGACAATGACTGAATGGCCAATACTTAGTCCGTGAACTTCAGCAGTTGTCAACGTGGCAACGCTGTTCTGAATGATCTTGTTAGTGACAATTAATTTGTTGCGCCGAATATCAGTAGCGCCGCCGCCACCACCACCTGCAGATGCCCCGGAACCGTTGCCACCACCATTCCAACCGCCCTCGTGCTTAGAGGATGGAAGATCATCACCGCCCGCATCGCCGACATACACATACAACTTTTCCCCAGGAGTAACTGAGATTGCACCTTGAGTGCGACCACCCCTGCCACCAACGGCCGGAGCTCCTGTACTTCCCATGGCGCCATCTGCGGTCACAAAAATCTTGTCGACGTTTGTGGGAACAGTGAATTCCTGCACGGCACCAGTCGCATTAAAGACTTCACTACTGCTCAGCGATGGCGTGGCTGTCACTTCCGTTGACTTTTGAGATTCGATGACTCCAGAAACAATTGATACGCGGTAGAAATATTGTGTTCCCATCGCAAGTCTGTTTTGAAGCTGCACAACGCCAGTGCTGACGGCGCGTGAAGCAATGTTTGGTGAAGTCACTGCGAACGAAATAGTGGTGGCAGTTACCGCAGTGATAGCCCGAGTGCCATTCATTGTCGAGTGAACTCCACTCACGACTACTCGATTACCTACAGACATACCATGGGCTGTCGATGTCGTCACAACAGCGACATTGCTTGTCAGAGAGATGTTTGTCGCCACGAAACTTGGCCCGTGATGATCAAAAGCATTCACCCCGAATGGCAAAGTTGCTAGCAGTGTTGAAGGATTTTGTGTTGTTCCTCCATACACCTTGTACATCGAGGCACCAGAAATATCTGACTGATCCCAACTGATCGCGTTGTATCCACTCCACCCTTGTGCTTCAACACCCGTTGGATATGCCCGAGTCGGAACCGACAAAGTAAGAGAACCGCCACTCGTGTTATATCCACCAGTGTGCATCACTCCGGCAATCGTGCGACTATCCGACAGAGAAAGTGAAGTAGCAGTGGCGAAGCTTGAGCCGCCGCCTCCACCTGAGTACCCGCCCGTTGCAACACGAGCCAACTGTGGGGATTGGCCTGCGGCCCAACCACCCCAGTAGCCACCACCGCCGCCACCAGATGACGGAGTTGTTGCGCGGCCACCGGTGCCGAGAGCATTTCCATATGTCTGTGAACCGCCATATCCAGAGCAGTTTTCTGAAGCTGCTCCTGTGGAACAAGCGTTATTGTGGCTCACGCCTTCGCCTGCCACGAGTCCACCGCCCACTCCGCCTATACCAGTGGTGTGACCGCCACCGCCGCCACCGCCCGCAACCACTACACGTGTGGCAAGAGATGCCGCAGTTGCCCAGGCACTTGGACCAGAAACGGTTCCCGATGACGCACGACCCGTGAGAGTTGCAGTTGATACCGAGTATGAGATTGTCTTTTCAGTGGCATTGACAGCAGTCAATACAAAGGTTCCGTCGAGTCCATCGCCCACGCCGGCCACGATGACTCTGTTGCCAACAATTAGCCCATGAGTTTCTGCAGTTGTCAACGTGGCAACACTGTTCTGAATGATCTTGTTGGTGACAACCAATTTGTTGCGACGAATGTCTGTGGCTCCGCCGCCGCCTCCACCAGCACCCACACCAGAACCGATGCCACCACCATTCCATCCACCCACATTTTGTGTGTTGATACGGTCTCCGCCACCTCTGCCACCGACATAGATGTACAACTCTTCCCCGGGAGTTACAGGAATGGCCCCTTCAATGCGACCTCCATTGCCGCCAACAGCTGTGCTTCCCGTTCCACCTTTTGCACCTTGTGCATCAAATTGAAGCCAAGACACACCGGGGGGGACTGTGTATGTCTGCACAGTGTCGGTCGCGCTAAAGGAAACGTCTTTAGTGAAGATTGGTGTTGCGTATCTTTGCGTGGATGACGCTGACTCACATGCCGTATTACATGGACGCGTGGCATCGGTAAAGATTGCAGAAATTTCGTAGTAGTACGTGGTGTTGATGTCGAGCTTCTTCGTGAGCGACACAACTCCGGTGGGAGTCACTGCGACAGAGGCAATGTTGGCATGCACGACCGAATATCGCAGTGTGGTGCCAGTGGTGCCGGTGGTTGCAATGTAGGTGCCATCAAAAGGTGCGCCCACTCCTTGCACAATAATTTCAGAACCCACAGAGATTCCATGGGCAGTTGCCGTTGTCAATGTTGCAATATTTGTTGTAATTGCTTTTGCAGTGACTGCGAATGTATTGCCGTGGTGATTGAAACTTTGTGTCAATCTTCCTGGAACATCAATTGTCCGGTTCAGCACTCCTTGGGAAGTTCCCCACGAAATTCTGTAGCCGGTTACTGCGGCTTGAGTTGATGGAGTCCAGTTGAGCATGACTTGAGCCTGAAAACCGTATGCATCAAATTCGGTCGGCGCGCTGAGAGATCCACCTTCAGGTGCATAAATATAAATAACACCATTGCCTGTTCTTGCGCTCTGCGTATGAGCCACAAAACTCACACCATCAGCAGTCCAGCTGGAGCCACCACCACCTGCTGAATATCCATCAGTACCGATTCGATATTGCTGTGGACTACGACCTGCTGCATAACCACCGTAATAACCGCCGCCGCCGCCGCCTGAACTAGCAGTGCTCGCTGAACCACCGAGCCCTAGCGCATTGCCATATGTCTGGCTACCACCTAAACCAGAGCAGTACCCATTGATTCCATCTGCGCACTGATGGCTGACGCCTTCGGCTCCAACAAGGCCACCGCCGCCGCCGCCTGCGTGACTGGTGTGGCCGGCACCGCCGCCACCGCCAGCAACAATGAGTCGGCGATCGATATTTGTAGTTGTCGAATTGCGAATAACGGCACCACTCACAGCAGCAGCAGAGATGTTTAATTCAGTTTTTGCATATGAGAATGTGGTTGTTGTTGGCGCCGGAGACGCAAGAACCGTATACGTACCGTTATACGACGCACCCACACCTGCAACAACAACAGAATTTCCTGCAACAAAACCGTGTGGTGAAGCAGTAGTGAGAGTGGCAACGCGCGATGTCAATACAGCATTTGTGACCGAGACACCTCGCCTAATATCACTCGCGCCACCGCCGCCGCCTGCAGTACCAGTGCCAGTACCGCCACCATTCCAGCCGGCAACAGTAGATTCGCGATATCCGGCTGGATGATTGTTGCCGCCACCGCCACCAACAAAAACAAACAACGTTTCGCCTGGGGTAACAGGTATCGATCCCGCCACTACTCCACCTCTACCACCTTGACCCGCGTTACTTCCGCCTTGCCCAGCAGCTGCAGACACGTTGATCTTTGATACTCCGGCAGGAACGGTGTAGGACTGAATTGTCTCAGTGAATTCATAAGTTGCCGCTGCAGTAAATCGCGGGAAGTCCGACACTTCCGATGAGAACTCCGACAAACATTCAGTTCCGCAATCCTGGTTCACATCTGTATAGACGGTGGCAATGGAATAGAAGTAGGGAGTGCCCATTGTGCGACTTGCATGCGTGTACTCCGATGTACTTGCACCAGAAACATTTATGACCTCGGTAAGAGCGCCCGATGACGTACCCCATCTAATGCGATAACCAGTTGTTTCCTTATTTGTTGACGGCGTCCATGACACATGAACGCGATAGTTCCAACCAGTTGCAACAAGGTTTGTTGGCGCCGGGATTGTTGCATCTTGTGCTGTTGTGATGGTGAGAGCACCGTTGCCAGTATTTTCTCCTCGCGTGTGTGCAACAAATTGAATATTTGATGCGGTCCAACTAGATCCGCCGCCGCCACCCGCGTAGCCAACGCTTCCATCTCCACCCCAGTAACCGCCGCCGCCACCACCGCCACTAGTGGCACCACTGCCACCGAGGCCGATGCTTCGAGAGCCTGCTGATTGTGTGCCGCCGTCACCACCGAGATGGCCGCTGTAGTTGGCTCCTGCCGCGCCTTGCAGACCACCGCCAGCACCACCTTCGGCATGAGATCCGCCGCCACCACCGCCACCGGCAACAAGAACTCGCCGTGAAAGTCCAAATGTGGGGTTAGAGAAAAATACCGCACCATCTACTGATGCAGATGCGATGTTTGCATTAGTTCTTGCATAGGTAAAAGTTGTAGATGTAGGGGCAGAAGCAACGGCATATGTACCGTTGTAGACATCACCGAGACCAGTAATCACCACTTGGTTGTTCACAGCAAAACCATGAGGCTCAGAAGTGGTCAGTGTGACGACATTGCTCGTTAGGGCAGCGTTTGTCACGGCAAAGCCACGTCGAATATCTGTTGCACCGCCACCGCCACCGCCGGTACCAGTACTTACTCCACCACCGTTGTAACCAGCAACAATGCTGGATCTAAAGGTGAACGGGTAATTGTTTCCGCCGCCACCACCGACATAAATGAACAATGTTTCGCCTGGCGTCACGGGAACTGTTGCAACTACACGTCCACCTCTACCGCTGGTCTTTTCGGAATTGTTCGCACCAGCAGCACCTCGCGCATCAACACGAATTTGGGTGACGCCCGTAGGCACTTTGTAGGTCTCTGGTGCTTCAACAAACTGAAAGTTTTGTGATGTCTCAAAGCGACCGTCGACGGTAATCGCAGATGAATATGCAGATAAACACGCGCTGCCACAAGGTTGTGAGATATCTGTATAGATCGAGGCAATGCGGTAGTAATACGTTTGTCCAACTGGCAAATGAGAGGTTCGCTGCACGAGGCCAGTGGGCCTCACCACGCTCTCTACAACCGAAGTACCCGTCAATGCATAGGTAAAGGTTTTTGATGTGGGCACAGTCGCTACGCGAACAATCCCGTTGAATAAGGAATCAACTCCACTGATTGAAATCTCTTGTCCAACTAATAGACGGTGATCAACAGAGGTAGTCAACGTTGCCACAGTTGCAGTCTTTGCTTTAGAAACAATTGAAACAGGTGTAGCTGAGTGAGTGAAGAAATTCGTCTCTCCTCCACTCACATCAAATTGGTTCACAATTTGCGCAGGATCAGTTCCCCATCTAATGCGATAACCCGTGACATCATCAAGTGGTGGAACAACCCAAGTGAGTTCGCTAGAGCGCGACCAACCCTTACCTGTGAACTGTGTGGGAGGAGCCATGGTTGTTGTCTGCGGAATGCGAACCCGTATTGAGCCGACACCTGAGGCAACAGCAGGCGTGTGAGTAATTCCATACACACCTGTGCCAGTGAACGACGAACCGCCACCACCGCCTGCATATGCAGTGCCACCGCCGCCACCCCAGTAGCCACCGCCGCCACCGCCGGCATTGGTAGTTCCACCACTACCTACACCAATGGCATTACCAGTTGACTGCGTTCCTGCAACACCACCTGGGTTACCGCCATATGCAGAACCTGCAAGTGCAGTAAGCCCCCCGCCTGAGCCGCCGCCTGCGTGTGATCCTGCACCACCTCCGCCACCTGCAACCAGAACTCGCCGTGCCCAACTAGACGTTGGCACTGCTTGAATGACTGCGCCCGTCACAGTTGCTGATGCAACGTTTGCATGTGTGCGCGAATAGGTAAACGATGTCGTGTTGGGCACTGAAGTAATTGCATAGGTGCCGTCAAAGGGACTGCCGATGCCCGCAACAACAATGGAGTTTCCTACTGCGAGCCCGTGTGCAGTTGACGAGGTGAGTCTCGCGACATTTGATGTCAGCGACGCTTCAGTGATTGCGATACCGCGACGAACATCGCTCGCACCGCCTCCACCTTGACCAGGCGCACTTCCTGCACCGCCACCGTTCCAACCGCCAGCCGCACCATTGTTGGATCCTCCGACAAAAAAGAACAACACTTCACCTGGGGTTACAGGCAAGATGGCATCAACTTGTCCGCCACGGCCGGCAGCAAAAGTTGTGGCGCCACCAGAAGCTCCAATTGCGGTGACGTTTAAACCTGTAATTCCTTGCGGCACGACATATGGCTGCGGTGCACCCGTGTGGGAGAACACGGTGCTATTCACAAACTGAGTCTGGGCAGAAACAGCTGTTGAATAATCAGTGAGACATGTTGTTGTACACGCTTGCGTATTGTCGGTGTAGATATACGCAACTTGGTAGTAATACGTTTGCCCCGTGCTCAAAGAGTTTGCACGTTGAGCATTGCCGGCAATTGCAAGTGCAGCAGAAGTAACGTTCGCTGCAGTTCGGTTATAGGTGAAAGTTGTTGAAGTCACCGACCTCACTACATACGTTCCATTGAAGGTTGCATCAATTTCGGACACAACAACAGAATCACCAACACTTAATCCGTGCGGAGTTGCAGTCGTCAGCGTTGCAATATTTGTTCCCAGGGCAATTCTGATGACACGTGCGGGTGAACCCATGTGAACGAATGAGTCCGTCAATCGGCCACCGATTCCAAATTCATTCGTGAGAGCATTCGGGTCTGTCCCCCATTTAATTCGAACGCCTGTCACTGCTGTGTTTAACGATGTTGGCCATTTCAATGCAACCGAATTCACTCCCGCAGTTGCAGTTAATTGACCAGGAGTCAATGGACTTGTAGCGATCTGCACAATTTCGACATCGCACGTTTCTTGCGCATCAACATCACATGCGTCTTGCACAGGTGGCTGCGGCGATGACGTACTTGTCAACAATTTTTGTAACTCTGCAGGACTTGCCAATGGATTCAATGCTGCAAGTCGTGCAAGAGCTGCAGACACATGTGCCACAGCCATTGAGGTGCCCTGTCGATAGGCGTAACTCTCAGCGCCTGGTCCTTGTTCTCCTGCATTTGATAGCGAATAGATTCCAAGGTCCCCACTTGCATTGAGGTCGCCACCCGGAGCTGCGATATCAATACCGCTACCAAAGTTTGAATAATGCGCGCGCTGGCCTGAAGCATCAGTAGCACCGACAGCAATAACTCCATCACAGTTCGCAGGTGAGTACTGGCTCACATCGCTATTTGCATTTCCTGCCGCAACTGCAACAACACTTCCATTCGCGATTGCAATATCAATTGCAGTTTGGAAGGTTGAACTACATGCGCCCTTTGTGGCAAAAGACAAGTTGATGACATCGGCTGGATTCTGGTTGTCCACTGCTCCTTCTACGCGACCACCTGAGGCCCAAATGATCGATGCTGCGATGTCGGAAGACAAACCTCCTCGCCAACTAATCGCACGAATAGGCACGATGTTGGCCAACGGCACAAGCCCAGCGATGCCAAGAGAGTTATTGATCTGCGCACCGATAATTCCAGCCACGTGGGTTCCATGCCAGGAGCTATTACGAACTGGGTCAAGTCCGCGCCAGTCACCCGGATCGCTTGGATTTCTATCCCATCCGAGTTGGCCATAGGTCTCAAGGTCTACATAGTCGCCATCAAATCCCACCTCGGCTTCCCCGGGTGTACGAACAGCTGATAACTCAGCGTGATTGGAAACAAAATCGAATCCGTCCAAGATTCGATCTCCAAAGTCGCCATGGCGCGTGATGCCTGTGTCAATCACCGCAACTGTTGAGCCCTCACCTAAGTCTTGAGGTGTACGCCCAAAGGCAGGTGGGAAAATGTGCTGCCCTGATACCCCTGATGACGACCATAGATTCCATTGCTTCGATGAATACTCCGGGTCGGCGGTGTCGTTTTGGGTAGTCGTCACAACTTCTTCAGCCTCTGCCCACTTCACACGAGGGTCCGCCTCTAAAGACTCGATGATGAGTTGAGACGCTTCCCGCGACACCGGCTCAGCCAACCGAACAGTGTGCAACCCATCACCAAGATCAGATTCGGGAACCAGTTGAACGCCGTCAACCACACCAGACCCAGTGGCAACGCCAGTTGATTGATCCGCTTCAACGCCAGTTTCGTACTGCACAATCAAGCGGCTCACGGGGCCATCAAAACCATTTGTCGGAATCACGGTGAGTGGACCAGCCAGTTCGCTCATACCGACTTCGTTTCGAGCAGCCACATGAATTGTGTACGACGCACCGTTGACGAGTCCGTTGATCTGTGACGTTGTCTGTGTGGGATCTAAAACAACTTCAATCCCGCCAGGCTCAACTGCAACGACATACGAAAGCGGTGGCGTGGAGTTCTCAGTGAGTGGATCCCACGACACAACAACTCCGTTATCGATGGCACGTGCGACAACATTTTGTGGGGCTTGCGCACATTGCGCGGGCAACACCACATCAGCATCGGTGAGCACAGTAAATGTTTCAGAACACAGGAAAGTGTGGCCGACAATAACCTCGGCGCTTGCTGCAGTGGTAGGTACAAATGCAACTACAAGACATGCCACAAGCGCGACCGGCAAAGCGTTCGTGGCAAAGCGGAGCCGACCTCTCTGTTTAGAAAATAGACTCCACTTAAGCACCTATAAATAATAGAACCCACTACCTAAAACTCACATTTGAGATCAGGCTTTAGAGCAGTGTTAATGACCCAAAACTATGACCCTCAAGTAGTGGTTGAGAGTCATAGTTTGATGAATTCCCTACAAAAAACAGCACTCCGCGTACACACAGTTATCCAATGATTGTGATTGATCCGGGCTAGCAAGAGGTGCCGATCCTTGGGTTAGACACCTACTTTTAGGTCTGCGAGACTTCCGCTGGGGAATCGACCATCTCTTAGATGGTCAAAAGGGGGCAGTTATGTCTGAGAACAATGTCGACGTTGTTGTAGCAGGAGCTGGATTTTCAGGTCTTTATCTCGTGCACAAATTGCGTCACGCAGGGTTTTCATTTCGCGTGCTTGAATCCGGCGGCGACGTTGGCGGCACCTGGTACTGGAACCGCTACCCAGGCGCACGCTGCGATATTCCTACAACTGATTACACCTACTCATGGGACCCAGATCTTGAAGATGAATGGACATGGTCAGAAAAGTACGCAACTCAACCTGAGATTCTTCGATACGCACAGTTCGTAGCGAACAAACACGATATGTATCCGCACATCAATTTCAATACAAGTGTGAAAAACGCGGCATGGGACGATTCAACAAAGAAGTGGACCATCACAACGAGCACTGGTGAGGCCATCATCTGCAGTCACTACATCATGGCTACTGGTTGTCTTTCGGTGCCAAAAGATCTTGACATTGCAGGTAACGAAGATTTCACGGGTGGCATGTATGTCACGGGGCGTTGGCCACATGATGAAGTTGATTTCACTGGCCGCCGCGTGGCGGTAATCGGCACAGGGTCATCAGGTATTCAATCGATTCCACTCATCGCCCAACAGGCCAGTGAAGTCACAGTTTTTCAAAGAACACCGAACTTTTCAGTGCCTGCATACAACGGACCAGTTAGTCAGGACCGCAAAGCGCCCCTCCTCGCTGATCGTGGTGCCTATCGTGAATCTGCAAAGTGGACCCGCGGCGGTGTGCCGCTTCCTGCCTCTGAGATCTCTGTGTTGACCGCAACCCCAGAACAACGCCGCGAGATTTTTGAAGAGGCGTGGAAGCGTGGAGAACTGTTTTCAATTCTTGGGATGTTCTTAGATCAAAGCACGAGCCGCGAAGCAAACGACATCGTCTCAGAGATGATTCGCGAAAAAATTCGCGACGTTGTTACTGACCCCGTGACTGCTGAACTCCTGAGTCCAAAGTCTTACCCTTTTGGTACTAAGCGTCCTTGTTTAGATACCAACTATTTCACTACGTACAACATGCCCCATGTTCGCCTTGTGGATTTAAACACCGCGCCCATCACACGCATCACTACACATGGCATCAACTTTGGCAACGAGAGCATCGAATGCGATGACATCGTGTATGCCACTGGTTTTGATGCAATGACTGGCGCAATCGTGAACGTCGACATCACTGGAAAAAATGACACAACGCTCAAGAAAAAATGGGAGCACGGCCCACTTCAATACCTTGGGCTTATGGCCACCGAGTTCCCTAACTTTTTTATGATTACTGGTCCGGGCAGCCCAAGTGTGCTTTCGAACATGATGGTCTCTATTGAGCAACATGTTGATTGGGTCACCGACACTTTGGTGTACATGCGTGACAAAGGGTTCAACACAATTGAGCCAACACCCACCGCTCAAGACGGTTGGGTGCGACACGGTGCAGACTTTGCAAACATCTCACTGATGAAGGACACCAACTCTTGGTACATGGGTGCAAACGTTCCCGGAAAGCCACGGGTGATGTTGCCCTATCTCGGCGGTGTGGATGGGTATCGTCGCATCTGTAACGAAGTGATCGAGCGTGATTATCTGGGGTTCACACTTTCCAACAACACCACCACACAATGCAACGACGGCATCGTGCGCGAACTGCAACCCGATGTCTTTATTGTGCTCGACATGATGAGCCAGATGGGTTTGCCATCAATGGAATCAATGACGCCAGATCAAGCGCGTGAGTTCAGCATGGCAAGTAGTGCAGCTCGCCCATCTGGCCCCGAGGTCGGTGAAATGGTAGATGGCACATTGCCAGGTGCAGATGGAACACAGCTTGAGTACCGGCTATATCGACCAGCGACAAAGGGCCCACACCCCATCGTTGTGTACTTCCATGGCGGTGGCTGGGTAATTGGCAACCAAGTCAGCGACGAACCAATGGTTCGTGATGTGTGCGTTCAATCCGATGCAATCTTTGTATCTGTTAACTATCGGCACGCACCAGAAGCACGCTTCCCTGCCGCAGCCGATGATGGTTTTGCTGCAGTGCAATGGGTAAATGACCACGCCGTTGAACTCGGTGGCATTGCAGGAAAAATCGCAGTGGCCGGCTGGAGCGCGGGTGCAAACGTAGCTGCTGTGGCAGCACAGCTCGCACGCGACAATAACGGTCCTCGTCTGTCTGGTCAGTTGTTGCTCACACCAGTCACCGACGGCACCAAGACATACCCGTCTATGAATGAAAATGCAGAAAACTACATGTTGACGCGGTCCCTCATGGAATGGTTCTGGGATCACTACGCCGATGCATCAGATCGCGCACACCCCAAAGCTTCACCACTCAAAGCCACGTCGCTTGCAGGTCTGCCACCCACAACGGTCATCACTGCTCAGTTTGATCCGCTACGTGACGAGGGCAACGCGTACGCGCACGCATTGGCGGCAGCAGGTGTTGATGTTCATCACATCGAAGCCCCCGGGCACATCCACACTTCAATTTCGATGGTCGGAGTCATTCTGTCGGGCGAAAGCTATCGCACCCAAATGGCAGCGTCCGTGCGTGGTTTCTTTTCCTGAAACTTGCCATATGTGTATCTTGAGCAATGCTTCTGGGGCTTTGTTCAATAGTCACGCCACAGATTGCGCACGTGTAGCCAAGAGGCTAGTTTCATCGACATGATCCAAGTAAGTGTCTATTACCCGTCCAGTGAAGGTTCCACCTTTGACCACGACTACTACCACGCCAACCATGTGCCATTGGTGCAAAAAGCCTGGAGCCCAACCTCCACCACGGTTGAAAAGGGTGTCAATGGTCCACACGTTGCTGCAGTACACGTGACGTTTCCATCAATGGACGAATTCACTACAGCAATGAGTTCACCGCTCACTAGCGAAGTAATGGCTGATGTTGCTAATTACACCAACATCACACCAGTGATGCAGATCTCCGACATCATCAGCTAAAACTTTTCCTCAAAGCGCAATCCAAAGATTGCACGAGTGAGTCGTGCTGCAATGCTTGACGGTCGATTGGTAGAAACATCACAACTTTCTTCCGTTATTTTAGGATTCCCTAAATAGCAACTGTGAGCGCGTCGTACTCATACACCCAATCGAGAATGGACATTCCCGGCGGGCTTATCGAAAAGATCATGTCTCGGTCGCGTTGCTCTTGACCATCCACCATATGGAACAGGTCTCTGTTCATGACTGATGACGTTTGCACCTGTGCTGTACGACCCTGTCGAACATTTTCATATCTACGCAATGCCTTAGATGCATCACTCATACTTACATCTGACAAACAACGAGCAAGAACTACGGCATCTTCTATTGCCTGGCAGGAGCCCTGCGCCATAAATGGAAGCATCGGATGGCATGCATCACCCAACAAAGTGGTCGTACCTAATCCCCACTGCTCCAATGGTTCACGGTCATACAACGCCCACCGAAAGACTGGTTCTTCCACTCGGTCGAGCAGCGAGAGGAAGTCGGAAGACCAACCTTCGAAACGTGAATATAGATCTTCCTTCGTTCCTTGTTCAGTCCATGATTCGGGCTCCCATGAATTTTCTGGCGAAATACAAACAAGGTTGAGGTGACTGCGATTTCGACCAATGAAGTAACTCACGACATGCCGGTCGGGCCCCATGCGGTTCGTCACATCAATTGGCAAATCTTCCACTGCGCTGCGCGGCACTAACGCGCGATACGCAGCCGAGCCGCTAAAGCGAGGCTCATCAACGCCCCCCACGCATCGACGAATAACTGAATGAATGCCGTCAGCACCGATCACGATGTCGAATGATTGCGAAGAACCATCTGAGAAAAGAACTATGGATGACGACTCCCCTGGTTCGACCGAGACAACATGTGTTGAGAACTTCAATGTCACATTTGTGCAAGCAGCAACTGCATTCCCGAGAATTTCTACCAATTCGTTACGCGCCACGTTTGCAAGCGGAACGTGATGTTGAGATATGAAACTTTCATCAATGTCGGTTGCTCGAATAATGGAGTCATCTTCCCATCGACGAAGGACCACTCGGTGTGGATTCACAGAGATTTCCGAATACGCAGCGCCAAGGCCTAATGAATGCAAGAGACGGCCGGCATTAGGACTGATTTGTACCCCTGCGCCAATTTCTCTGATTCGCGCAGAACGCTCAAAAACTGTGATATCATGCGAGTTCTGCGAAAGAGCAAGAGCTGCTGTGAGCCCGCCAATCCCACCACCAACAATTGCAATTCTCATAACTACATATCCGCCAGCAATACAGCGCCGTATTTATCAAGCGACTGATTCGATGCCACAAGGTGTTGTGCAGAGCCTTGGGCATCTCTGAAGCAACGCTGCAAAGGGCTTGTGTTGAACAAAGCACCAGCGCCGGCAAAACTCATGAGTCGTGAAATGGCAGCGACAGCGGTCTCTGTGCAATATGCAGTCATAGCAGTAACGCCAGCTTCATCTCTCGCACTGAATCCACCACCATTTTCCATAGCAATATCAACTTCAGCGAGAGTGGCAAGTGCATGGGCTTGTACCGCTTTTAGTTGTTGTGCACTGCGACCGAGTTCATATTGAAATGCACCACGATCAGCAAGTCGGCCATCAAAACCGCGTGATTTACCGCGTGCATACACAACAAGTTCATCAATGAATCGCGTGCATGCACCAAATGTAAATCCAAGGTTTTCGCCAGCGACAAATACTGGGTAGTTCAGCCCATAAATTGCACCGCCGCGCTTGGGAGGTTCCATCGGGTCGACTGTTAATGCCGTTGGAACAAAAACATCTTTCGCTGTGATTGACACGCTGCCGGTTCCCTTCAGCGCCATGACATTCCAATCACCATGCACTGTGGCTTCGGCTGTACGAATGACTGCAAGAGTGACCGAAGGTTGGTCTGAAGCTTCAATCGCAGTCAACATTGCCCAATCTGCGTGGCGAACTCCACTTGCGTAGTTCCACGTGCCGTTCATCAATACGCCACCGTCAACACGGGTAAATGTTCCTGTTGGCAATGCGACCGCAGCAAGAAACGGAGATGGGTCGGAACCGAATAACAATTCAACCCCATCATCACTAAGCCGTGACCCAGCAGCAGCTGCAGCACCTGCGTGGTTAAAGCCAGTCCACGCAGCTGTCGCATTTGAATAACTCAATGCAGTGAAATAGCGACACTGATCGGCCAACAAGAGTCGATCACCACCTGCCTCAATCGGTGCCTTAATCATCGGTACCCGAATCTGGCGCATGAGGTCTACTAACTCCTGGGGCGCATCACCCAGTTCTTCCGACTCTGCTGCAGTTGCATCAAATTGTGAATGCAATGCAGAGATCTCACTGACCAACTGTTCAATTGGTCTAGCTACATGATTACTTGTGCGAGAACTTGTCATTGTCATTAGAAAACTCCTTCATAACTGCCACCATCAAGTTGCAGATTTTGACCACTGATGTATCCGGCTTGTGCTGCACAGAGAAATGCAAACGCATCACCGAATTCTTCGGGACGTCCAAGTCGGCCCGCTTTTATTGATGCGACCTGTTGCGCTCGCGCTTCTTCATAGGTGATTCCAAGTCTTTTCATTGCGACGTGAGCCATTTGTTCCTGACGTGCAGTGTCAAATCTTTCAGGCAACAACTGGTTCACTGTCACATTGAATCGTGCAAGGTCTTTCGACAAACCCTTCAAAACTCCTGTGAGACCTAACCGAGTTCCGTGCGACAAACTCATTAAGGAATTAGGTGATTTCACCATTGCTGAACTAACGGCAACGATGCGACCAAACCTGCGCTCTCTCATGCCGGGCACAACACGTTGCACAAGTCCTAGAGGACCAGTGAGTGCTTGCAGCACAGCGGCATTCCAGTCTTCGATTTCAATATCAAGAAAGGACTTTGGTGATGGCCCTTGACCATTCAGCAAAAGAATGTCTGGTGTTGGGCAAGCGGTCATTAACTCATCTTGCACATTTGATCTTGCCGAATCGCCCACTACTCCAATCGCCGTAACGCCATAACGCGCATGCAGTTCCCCCACTGCTATGTCAACGTCTGCTTGGTTGCGACCATTGAGAACAACATTGACGCCTTCACGCGCAATGCTTTCTGCGCATGCTCGCCCAAGCCCACGACTGGAGCCAGCAAGTATGGCCCAACGGCCTTTTATTCCTAGATCCATTGAGTTATTTCAATCCGCTTGCTTCACGAGCTGCTGCGATGGAAGGAAGATCAGGAGGACTAAAGAACACTTCTGGTGGTTCGTTCGGACCCCACGCAGCAAAGCCTGCAGGGCCATCTTCACCTTCCCAATCGAGACGTCGATGCACTCGGTCCCATACTTCTTCATCAACAATCTGGTCCATGTCGGAGAAAAACTCGAACATGTTTCCTGACGGATCTTGTAAATACCAGAACACGTTTGCTCCGAGACTGTGTCGACCAACGCCGATGACGCTAGAAACTCTTTCGTCCTTCAGCGCGTTCGAACCAGCAAGACCGACAGCATCAATGTCGTCAACTTCAACTGCATAGTGATTCAAATATGACGTGGGGCCTGGTTGAATCATCAAGTTGTGATGATCAGACTCAACACGCATGAAGGTTGCAAACCCTTTCATTATTTGGTCTGAAATGCGGTAGCCCAAAACATTGGCGTAGAAATCAACTGCCTCAGCAAGATGAGGCGTGCCAAGAACAACGTGACCAACACGACGCACAATGGGTGTCTCTGTGTTGAACACCGCATCAGAACGCGTGTTGACACGTGTACGTTCCCCTGGGCCGTTGAATGCTCGCGTTTGTGTTGGCGTGAGTGAATGTGGCGAACCAACATCGATCACGATGGAGTGCCCAAATACTGGGTCAACACATCGCAATGTTGTGCTATCGGACGAGGATGCGATTCCGGCGTCTGACAATCGTTTTGAAATCGCAGCAATGTCAGCTTCAGTCTCACAACTGAGATGCATAGAAGAAAGGTGACGATACGACCCTTCCGAAATCTTCATCTGCACAGGGCGATCAGGTGTGCCGAGCACACCGTCAGCGGTTGCGCTCATT
Organism: Ilumatobacteraceae bacterium; assembly: GCA_044239355.1. GTDB lineage: Bacteria > Actinomycetota > Acidimicrobiia > Acidimicrobiales > Ilumatobacteraceae > UBA2093. The sequence continues at coordinate 3,921 of JBIIBO010000015.1, read as the reverse complement.
CCATGCTGCAACCAGAAGTCGAAGAGTTCTTGCGGATTGGAGACCGCAATTTGAATATCCAATAATCCGTTAAGCGCCATGTGCTGTGACCTTCCTCTGCAACGCCATCACTGATGGAATTGTTGTGTTGACCCCTCGCCGGGCCAAGTGAAAAAATAGTACGACATCAAACTATTTGATGTCAAACTATCTGACTAGAATACGGGGCATGGAAATCGGCAAATACGTAGATGAGACCGTGTCAACCTGGCAGGAACAAAGGCCCGACCTGGACTTGGCACCTATGGGCTACATGCTGCGATTCCATGCCATGGCTGAAGCTGCGATGGCCAAGATTGAGATCATCACAAAATCCCATGGCCTCACCATCGGCGAATTTGACGTACTTGCCACTCTGCGCCGTCACGGCACTGCCAGCACATTGACTCCCTCATTCATCGCTGAAGTTGCGATGGTCTCCCCCTCCGGTCTTACACATCGACTCACGCAACTCGAAAAGTCCGGTCATATCACCCGGAGTGCTGACGATTCAGATCGTCGCAGTTCTCTCGTTTCAATCACTAAGAGCGGCGCTGAAGTAGCCGATCAAATCATTGAGTTAATTGCCAAACAAAGTGCGCGAATGTACGACGCGATACCAGCAAGAGATCTGGAAAAGTTCAGTCATATTGTCTCGCTCGTCGCAAGACAACTCGAATCAGACGTACTGACCTCATGACAACAACAGTCACACTCACCGGCACGGGTTTACCCAATGTTGCCCCAGGTCGTGCTGGAGCTGGTGTATTCGTAAAACACAATGACGTGGTCGTGCAATTTGATGCTGGCCGCGCCACATGTAACCGGTTGATTGAAGCAGGCCTCAGACTGGCTGACCTTGATGCGGTATTCATCACTCACATTCATAGTGATCACGTTTTCGGATTAGCTGAACTTGTTTTGTCGCGATGGATTGAGACTCAATTCGACAAAGTTGCTACTCCACTTCCAATTTTTGCGCCATCTGGTGGAGCGGCACGTTTTGTGAAAAGAATGCTCGAACCGTATGAAGAAGATACGCATCTTCGTCGCGAACACACCGGTTCACGTGAAGTAGTGCTTGATGCTCGTGAGTTTCCTGCCTCATTTACGTCAGCAGAAATCTGGGTGTCTGCAGACCGCACAGTAGTAGTGGAAGCTGTTGCAGTGCATCATGAACCAGTGCCCGATGCAGTTGCATACAGGGTCACAACACCAGACGGGTCAGTGGTTATCTCTGGCGACACCCGCGTGTGCCAGGAGGTAGAAGATTTCAGTCGCAATGCAGACGTTCTAGTGCACGAGGCTTTTCGCCGCGCACCCCTCGAACAGTTCATCGAACATGTTCCACGTATCCAGGCAATTCTTGACTATCACGCCGACACAATCTCCTTGGGTGCCATGGCGCAACGTGCGCAAGTTAACACGCTGCTCCTCACTCATCTTGGGCCTCCACCTCAAAGTGAAGCCGAAGAACAAGGGTTTTCAGACGATGTCAAGGCAGGTGGCTACACCGGTAACTGCCTAGTAGGCCGCGACCTCATGTCGGTCACGTTCTAACGTTTTTACTCGATGCGCAAGCCCGAGATTGCACGAGCAATCACCAGCTGCTGAATTTCTGAGGTGCCCTCAAAGATGGTCGGAATCTTTGCGTCATTATCTTTGATGATTTCGCCTAGTTCAATGCGTTTTCTTCGTCCCTGCGGCGCAATACCAAAAAGATAAAGAATCCACCGATAGCAAAGAGAAAACCACCGAGCAATGACGAGGTGAAGCCACTTGATTTGGTCATCGCGGTGATCTGTACTGGCACAGCCACTGTCACTCTCTTGCCAAATTCATTGGTACCGCTAATGACAATGTCTCCTGCACCGCTTTCAACATCATCAGGCATGTCAATCTTGAGCGAAGTTGTCCCAAGATTCGACACGGTGAACGAACGTAAGTAGCGCGGGTCGTTTCCGGATTTCGAATACAACCACACATCAACTTTCGTTGCAGGAACAAAACCACCAACCTCTAAAGAGAGATTGTCATTAGAGGAAACCGGCACTACTCCATCAACCGTCAGTGCAATCTTGTTATTCGAATTCGTCACCGACCCAAGAGAAACCTCTACCCCTCCTGCTGTAACGGTTAAGGATGAAGGCGATTGCAATACTTCTGGCGTCGTGGCCACTCCACCAACGAGTACGACCGGTTGTGACGGAGTTTCACGATTGAGTGAGCCGGGAGACTCGGGAAGTGACGGAATCGTCGTTGATGTGGTCGTCGTTACTGGAACTGTCGTCGTCGTCGTTATGGTCGTAGTAGTCGTTGTTGTCGGAACTACCGCCGCAGCAACCACAAGTGAAGTTTTCGGGCCATTAGTGCGGCCGTTCATCTGCATCTTGCAGTAGATGAAGTCAGCCGCCGCCCCAGCGCTATAGGCCTCCACGGTGTAGTCCCCATTAATTGTCGGGGCAACGACATCTTGGGTCCATGTCACTGTGTAGTTGTTGTTCGATAAAGCCTGTGTCCCTTTCCAGACGTCGCCGCCACCAAAAGAGGTTCCTGAAGAGTTTTCTATCGCGAATTTGAATAGCGGTGTTCCAGTGGGCTTTCCATACATGAATCCGTTACTCATTTTGTTTGGACATGTCACCGACACCTCCATTGTGAACTTTCCAGCTGGAATGACGGAAGACGGCGAAACGGCAATGGTCCAATCGCTATAAGCACTTTTGGGGGCCGTTGTTGTTGTCGTCGTTGTTGTCGCTGGAGTTCTCACTGCTGGTGCTACCGCGATTGTTGTCGTGGTCGTGGGAGCAACGGTTGTGGTCGTTGTAGTCGCCGGCGCCACCGTTGTGGTTGTAGTCGTGGTAGTGGTGGTAGTCGGAACAACTGTGTCGTACGCAATAGTCAAGGCCGTACTTGCAGTATTTCCATTCGCGGCAAGATCGGTGAATACTCCCGCACCAACCGAGATCGATGCGGTACCTGACGCACCAGATGTTGGTGTAAACGTCGCTGTGTACGTGGTGCCTGAACCGCTGAATCCTGACAACGTCCCACCAGAGACAGTTATATCGCCCACTAGAAAATCAGTTGAAGCCTCAGACAATGTAAAAGTCAGCACATCGGTACCACCCACACCCAATGAACCTGACGCAGCTCGAGTTATTGACACTGTCGGTGGTGTGGTGTCTGAACGCGTGTCGTAATCAATAGATAAGGTCTGCGGTACTTCGTTGCCATTGTTGTCCAAGTCCTGCACACGGCCTGCGGTCATGGAGATTTGCGCCGTTCCAGAAGAGTTATTAGGTGGCGTAAATGTCCCTGTCCATGAATTGCCCACACCCTTCGTCAGGGGGCCCACAGTTCCAGCAGATCTCGTTATAAATGAACTGGTCATACTCACCAGGTCTTCACTCGAGGTGATCGTGAGGGTTGTAAATTGACCGGCAGTCAACGTTCCCGACCCTGACCGGGTAATGGAGATGCTCGGGACCGGAGTTGTCGAATCGATTGTTATTGCACCTGTGTATCGAGTTGAAAGGTTGTCCGATTTGTCTAATCCGTATGCGTAGTAAACGCCGTCACGAAGACCATTTGAAGTAACCGGCAAATTTATTGAGCCCGCAGTCACTACTCCTGTTGGGTTCCAATCGGCATCTGGCGCACTGGTGATACTCGCAAGGTTCGTCACAGTTACCGAATCTCGCACAAGGTACAAAATGCCCTCTTCAGAGATGGTGTGGCCAATTGACCGGGTGTCACTTCGAATGGTTTTGTTTTGCAAAGACCCCGTTGGTGCCGTCGTATCGGTATAGCCATCTGTGCTTCTTAGTTTTGCTACATAAGCATCGTGGTTGACACCACCAGTAGATGAAATAAATGGTGACCCTGATGTCGAGGTGTTGA